>NZ_FULE01000013.1 GCF_900163965.1 Vibrio ruber DSM 16370 | reverse complement strand
AACACTTGCCTTCTATATTTCGGTGCAAAGACTATGTGGTATTTACAGTTCCAGCGCGTGTGCGCTAAGCTCTTTTCGTCCCCCATTGGGACCCCCTTTCAATTCTTAATTAACTCTTGTAGTTGCCAGACCACAAGACGTTTTTATCAAATTGAAAGGGGTTATATAACTGACTTATAGCTGTAAGCTTTACGGAACCCCCAGCCTAGCTGGGGGTTTTCTCTATACAAAAAGGCAGCGAATCGCTGCCTTAGTTCATTATGATTTCACTTTTTTTCTCTTATCTGTGATCTGCCATTGACCATCGACATAAAGAACCGTCCAACCGGTCGGTTTGCCATCAACTTCGGTACGCACATAATGCTCTTTCGATTTACGGCTAAACCGAATCACAGCGGGTATGCCATCGGGGTCATGAGCCGGCGCAGAAGCCAAATATTTAAACTTGTCGGGAATTCGTTCTTCAAAACGCGCAAATTCTTCAACTAACGGTGCCCGGGTTTCTCTTGATTTCGGGAAGTTACTGGCAGCCATAAATAGTCCGGATGCACCATCACGTAAAACAAAGTAAGCGTCCGACTTCTCACACGGTAATTCAGGGAAATGCACCGGCTCTTCCTTGGGTGGCGCTATTTCACCGTTTTTCAGAATTTTCCGGGTATTTTTACATGACTCATTGGTGCATCCCATATATTTACCGAAACGACCGTTTTTCAGCACCATATCTGAACCACATTTGTCACATTCAACAACAGGCCCGTCGTATCCTTTGACCTTAAACTCACCATGTTCGACGATATACCCGTCACAATTCGGATTGTTACCACAAACATGTAACTTGCGCTTATCATCGATCAGATAAGCATCCATGGCGGTTTCACAAATCGGACACCGTTTTTTCGCCCGCAAGGCAGCCGTTTCAACATCCTCTTCAAGGACATTAATGACGCCGTCCTCATCCCCCAAATTAATTGTCGTCTTACAACGCTCTTTTGGTGGTAAAGCATACCCGGAACAGCCAAGGAATACTCCGGTCGAAGCCGTACGAATTCCCATAGGCCGGGAGCAGGTCGGACACTCAATATTGGTCAGAACAATATGATTCGGCTTCATGCCGCCGTCTTCTTCCTGTTGTTCAGCCTGCTCAAGGGAGACGGAAAAATCACTGAAAAAGTTATCAAGAACACCTTTCCATTTCGCATTTCCTTCAGCAATCTGGTCCAGCTTCTCTTCCATGCGGGCGGTAAAATCATAGTTCATCAGATCATTAAAACTATCATCTAAACGATCCGTAACAATCTCACCCATTTTTTCTGCGTAAAAGCGTCGTTGCTCAATTTTTGCGTAGCCACGATCCTGAATCGTGGAGATAATCGACGCATAAGTTGATGGTCGGCCAATCCCTCGCTTCTCAAGCTCTTTTACCAGTGCGGCTTCGGTATATCTCGCCGGCGGTTTCGTAAAGTGTTGCTTTGGATCCAACGCATCTAAAGACAACCTTTCACCAATTTGTACACCCGGCAAAATTTGATCTTCATTCTTGCCCAATGGTTTCTGAACACGAGTCCAGCCATCAAATTTCAGAATACGCCCTTTCGCTTTCAGCGTGTATTCAGCAGCTTTGACACTAATTGTGGTTGAGTCATAGCGGGCAGGTGTCATTTGACAGGCAACAAACTGATTCCAGATTAAGGTGTACAGTTTATGCGCATCTGCATCCATCCCTTCCAGCGCATCAGCCAGAACATTGACATCCGAAGGCCGAATCGCTTCATGAGCCTCTTGTGCCCCCGCTTTGCTGCCATACACATTCGGGCTGTCGGGTAGATAGGCTGCGCCGAAATTGGTCTGCACATAACCCCGGACAGCATCGACTGCTTCAGCACTCAAATTGGTTGAATCCGTCCGCATATAAGTGATATATCCGGCTTCATACAAACGTTGCGCGAGCATCATGGTTTTCTTTACACCATATCCCAAACGCGTACTTGCGGCTTGTTGCAATGTCGAGGTAATAAATGGCGCAGACGGTTTACTCGATGTGGGGCGGTCTTCCCGCTTACACACCTCATATTGTGCCGATTCAAGCACACTCACCGCAGCTTTGGCATCCTGCTCATTCAGTGGCTTAAATGCCACACCGTCTTTCTGTGCAACAAGCAGTCGCAGAGCATTGCCATCCGGAGTTTGGGTATCGGCGTGAATATCCCAAAACTCTTCCGGTACAAACGCCTTAATTTCTCGCTCTTTCTCAACCAGTAGCTTGACCGCAACAGACTGAACCCGACCAGCCGACAGACCACGGGCAACTTTCTTCCACAGCAGCGGAGAAACCATGAATCCCACAACACGATCCATAAAACGACGTGCTTGCTGAGCATTCACGCCATCCATATTCAGTTCACCAGGCTCGTGGAAAGCCTGTTGGATTGCATTTTTGGTGATTTCATTAAAGACAACGCGTTTGTAGCGGTCCTCTTCTCCACCGATAATCTCGCGCAGATGCCATGCGATCGCTTCCCCCTCACGGTCCAAATCCGTTGCGAGGTAAACGCAGTCAGCATCTTTAGCTAACTTCTGAAGTTCAGAAACGACTTTTTCCTTGCCCGGAAGTATCTGATAATTTGCTTCCCAACCATGGTAAGGATCAACACCCATTTTTTTAATCAGCGCATTGCGTTCTTTCTCTTTTTTTAAACGTTCTTTCTCTTCTGCACTTAAATGTTTCGTTGAAACAGGTGTTGATTTTTTGGTTGAACTTGCTTGACCAGAGGTAGGAAGATCTCGGACATGACCGACACTAGACTTCACAATATAGTCTCGGCCAAGATATTTATTAATCGTTTTAGCTTTGGCTGGAGACTCCACTATAACCAGTGATTTACCCATAATTGACTCAAATGTCCTTAATCCAAATGCGAACTTGGCCGCAATTACACTCAAAATTAGACTTCTTTTTACTATCGAGCGAGATAACCAGAAGATCAACCTGTTTTTGCAAATTGATACTTAATTGCTCGACAATTGTCCGAATTGAATTTTAGCTTAGTCTAAAACTCAGATACACACTCAGGTAATCTCGCTCAGGATACCGTCTTCTATAATAGAACCCATTCTCAAACGGCCATCTTTAACTGCCTGCGTATACTAAATGGACTCTCGACATCTCTCGAAAAAAATCCACCGTTCTATGGGATAAGTCACAGAATAAGCCATGATAACCGCCATTATTCTGGCTTCTCAGTGAGCACTTTCTCGCAAAAACTGCATATCAGAGTCATTTCAGTATAAAATGAGCCAACTCGGATGAAAGGAGGGACAAATGAACGATAAAAAAGCCATTTCCACTGCAGATCTGCTCATGATTGCCAATCAATTGATTCAGGAACATGAACATTACATTGAAGGAATGCGTGCTGACTCAGTTGAAGAAAAAGACGGCGTTCTGGTATTTAAAGGCAACTATTTCCTTGATGAGCAAGGTTTACCGACGGCAAAAACAACCGCCGTATTTAACATGTTCAAATATCTAGCTCACCAATTGTCGAAAGAATTTACGCTTCAGGATGAAACCAGCGAAACACGATAGAAGCATGAATATCGTCAATTTATGCCGCCTACATCAAGTAAGCGGCTATTGCGGGTACACCTGCTGACATCGCTGCTGGTTTTGTCATTATGAATGACTTAAACCTTGCAAACGCTCAAAATAATCAGGAAACGTCTTCGATGTACAACCCGGGTCGTTAATGGTTACGGGGGTCTCGCTCAAAGCAACCAGTGAAAAACACATCGCCATACGATGGTCATCATAGGTATCAATTGCCGCATGTTGTAAAACAGCCGGCGGGGTAATAATGATATAGTCCTCGCCTTCTTCAACCTGAGCACCGACTTTGCGGAGCTCCGTTGCCATTGCGGTCAGACGATCAGTTTCTTTCACCCGCCAGTTATACACATTACGGATTGCTGTTGTTCCTTCGGCAAACAGCGCTGTCGTTGCAATCGTCATTGCCGCATCAGGAATATGATTGAAATCCATATCGATGGCTTTTAACGTACCGCGGTGAGCACAGATATAGTCATCGCCCCACTCAATTTTAGTGCCCATTTTTTCCAGCGCATCCGCAAAGTGAATATCTCCCTGAATACTGTTTTTACCAATCCCTGTGACTTTCACCGAACCACCCTGAATCGCAGCGGCGGCAAGGAAATAAGAGGCCGAAGAAGCATCGCCTTCAACCAGAAAATCACCGGGTGATATATAGGACTGCCCACCCTGAATGATAAATTCCCGATAATCATTATTGGTAACGGAGACACCAAATGTCGCCATAATATGCAGCGTAATATCGATATAAGGTTTCGATACTAATTCGCCGACAATCTCAATCCGTGTTTCATGGTCAGCCAACGGTGCTGACATCAGAAATGCTGTCAAAAACTGGCTGGAAATTGAGCCATCAATGCGAACGGTACCGCCTTTTAAACCCGTACCACGAATCCGAAGTGGCGGAAAGTTTTCATTTTCCAGATACTGAATATCCGCACCAGCCTGACGCAAGGCATCCACCAAATGACCAATCGGCCGTTCTTTCATGCGTGGCTCACCGGTCAGCGTATAAGTACCGCTACCCAGACACAACGCCGCAGCTAAAGGACGCATTGCTGTACCGGCATTGCCGAGAAACAGCTCCAGCACATCATTGTCAGATTGGAAAGCGTGCCCTAATCCATCGACTTCACAAACCGTTTTATCGTCAGAAAGACGATAAGATACGCCCAGAGCTTTCAATGCATTCAGCATATGGCGAATATCATCACTATCTAACAAGTTGGTCAGACGTGTCGTTCCCTTAGCGAAGGCGGCTAAAAGTAACGCTCGGTTGGATACACTCTTTGAACCGGGTAAATTGACTTCACCCTGAATACTTTTGATCGGTTGTAATGTAAGGCTTTCCATTTAAAGATTGTTTTCCTTGCACCACTCGTGTTCATTTTGATGAGCAGTGAAAATTTTTCGTACTGTGAGACTATCGAAATTCCTGAGTGAAAACTAGTATCAAAAACATCAATTCGTCATAAAAACGACCTCTTTAGCATCGATTTTCTGAGACTAATAGACTTTATCGACGCGAACACCATCATGGAAGTAAAGAATACGAACCCGATCATCCCGGGTAAAAATCATGTTGGGATCAACTTCCTGAATCACATCGATATACTGCTCACCTTCAACTTTGATCAATAATTCAACCGCCTTATCTTCTCTCTGATAAGCGCGGGTCGCATGCTGCCGGGCAATACTCCCACCGGCAATCGAGCCGACAACCGTCGCCAGTGACTGACCATGTCCATCACCAAATTGATGGCCGATAATACCGCCGGCAACTGCACCGATGAAGGTTTCCCAACCATTGGCACGGGCATGTACTACTTCGGTCTGGGAAAAATAGCGGACAGACTCGACCTGACCAAAAACAACTTTATCAACCGGACGCGCAACATTTCTTTCATAAGCAGCATTTGCAATCAGAGGAAAAACCAATAAGATCAGAATTAACAAGCGCATAAACAGATCTCCGACAAACTGAATTGATATGACAATCTATCTCCCAGAACTGGCCAAGGATGAATATTCATTCCCACCACTCGATCAAGCCCTGGACGAACCAAACGGGTTACTTGCCTTTGGCGGGGATCTCCATCCGGATCGGCTTCTTGCCGCATACCGTTCTGGCATTTTTCCCTGGTATAGTCCCGGAGAGCCGATTCTGTGGTGGAGCCCGTCACCAAGAGCGATTATCTCACCTAAGACATTTAAACCCGCTAAAAGTCTCCGTAAATTTCAGAGAAAAGCGAGCTATGCCATCAGTATGAATCAGTGTACTGATAAAATCATAAATTTATGTGCTGATACTCGCCCACCATCAGAAACATGGCTGACACCTGAAATGAAAGCGGCTTACCAACGGTTATCTCGCTTAGGCTATTGTCACTCGATTGAAGTTTGGCAGGATTCAGAAATCGTTGGTGGTTTATATGGGATTCAAGTCGGACAGATTTTCTGTGGTGAATCCATGTTCAGTTTAAAAACCAATGCCTCAAAAATCGGATTATGGGCCTTTTGTCAGCACTTTGCTCAACACGGCGGACAACTGATCGATTGCCAGGTCATGAATCCTCATTTGGCATCTTTGGGTGCTGAAACGCTTGAACGCGATCAATTTATGAAAACATTATCCAAACTTAAATATAAAGAGATAGATCCCAACTGTTATTATCCACAATGGATATCATTAAACTGATAAGCAGATTGATCAAATTTTATGCAAAATATACGAATTGGATTAAGCCATAACCATCCATGCAGCTATTTACCAGAGCGACAGGAGCGTGTCGCAATTGCCATGGATGGCGATCTCCATACCCCCGCTCAATATGAAATGTTACTCGCGAATGGATTCAGAAGAAGTGGTGATACCATCTATAAACCGCATTGTGACAACTGTCAGCTTTGTCAGGCAATTCGGGTGTCGATCACAGCGCTTCATCTCAGCAGAAGTCAAAAGCGCCTGTTAAATAAGTCAAATCAGTTTCGCTGGGAAGTCAAAGAAAGTCTGGATCCTGACTGGTATCCTCTTTACAAACGCTATATTAACCAACGTCATCGTCATGGCAGTATGTATCCGCCTAACCGGGAAGACTTTGCCCAGTTTTCTTCCTGTAGTTGGCTTAAAACAGTCTACCTGCATATTTATAAAGCAGAACAACTCGTTGCGGTAGCTGTCACTGACCTGTTACCCCAAAGCGCAAGCGCTTTCTATACATTTTATGACCCCGATGAGAAGCTTTCGCTGGGAACGCTCGCTGTCCTATTGCAGGCTCAATATTGCCACCAGCAGCAAAAAGTTTGGCTATATCTGGGTTATCAGATCGATGAATGTCCGGCCATGAATTATAAAACACGCTTTCAACCGCATCAAAGGCTAGTAAATCAACGTTGGCAAGGGTAGAATACGCGCAACTTTACTATTTTCAGAGATGACGGCAAAATACATGCCGGATTTTTCGCCACATTTTGAAGAGGATTAAATGGCTAAAGAAGACGTAATTGAGATGCAAGGAACAGTCCTTGATACATTACCTAACACAATGTTCCGTGTTGAACTGGAAAACGGTCACGTCGTTACTGCACATATTTCAGGAAAAATGCGTAAGAACTACATTCGTATTCTTACCGGAGACAAAGTCACGGTTGAAATGACGCCTTACGACTTATCTAAAGGCCGTATCGTCTTCCGCGCCCGTTAATCCCTCAAGCAGTCTGCCAAAAAAAACGGAGCAAAAATGCTCCGTTTTTTATCACACCAGTTCAGCAATCATTAATGAACTGCGGCTTCTTTTGCTCCGATATACTCGAATGCAGGTTCATCGTCTTTCAGAGATACCTTCACTGTACCGCCATCCACTAAAGCACCAAACAATAATTCGTTTGCCAGTGGTTTTTTCAGTTTCTCCTGAATAACTCGACTCATCGGACGTGCACCCATCTCTTTATCGTAACCTTTCTGTGCCAGCCAGTGTCTTGCTTCTTCAGAAACTTCCAGCGACACTCCGCGAGCATCCAGTTGGGCTTGCAATTCAACCACGAATTTATCGACAACCTGATGAATGACACGCTCATCCAGCGCATTGAACCAGATAATATTATCTAAACGGTTTCTAAATTCCGGACTGAAGACCTTCTTAATCTCAGACATGGCATCATGACTGTGATCCTGCTGAATCAGACCAATTGATTTTTTCACCGTTTCAGCGACACCAGCATTAGTGGTCATCACCATGATAATATTACGGAAGTCCGCTTTACGCCCATTGTTATCCGTCAGTGTCCCATTATCCATCACTTGTAGTAACAGATTGAAAATATCCGGATGCGCTTTCTCAATCTCATCAAGCAATACGACCGCATGAGGATGTTTAATCACTGCATCAGTCAATAACCCACCTTGATCGTATCCGACATAACCCGGAGGTGCCCCGATAAGACGGCTGACAGAATGACGTTCACCATATTCAGACATATCAAACCGCAGCAATTCAATCCCCAGCAATTTCGATAGCTGAATGGTCACTTCCGTTTTACCGACCCCTGTCGGACCGGCAAACAAGAATGAACCGACGGGTTTATTTTCCGCTCCCAGTCCGGCCCGCGATAATTTGATTGCTTCGCTCAGTGCATCAATCGCATTATCCTGTCCGAAGACCAACATCTTCATTTTCTGATCAAGGCTTTGTAATACATCTTTGTCAGAAGAAGACAGTGATTTCTCAGGAATTCGAGCCATCTTCGCGACCATGGTTTCGATATCCGAAACACCAACCGTTTTCTTACGGCGACTTGCAGGCACCAAACGCGCTCTCGCACCCGCTTCATCAATCACATCAATTGCTTTATCAGGCAAGTGCCGTTCATTGATATATTTCGCGGATAACTCAACCGCAGCCCGAAGCGCTTTATTGGTATAACGCACTTCATGGTGAGCTTCATATTTCGCTTTCAGTCCCATCAAAATCTTCGTGGTGTCATCCAAAGATGGTTCTGCAATATCGATTTTTTGGAAACGGCGAGAAAGCGCACGCTCTTTTTCGAATATATTACTGTATTCCTGATAAGTCGTAGAACCGATACACCGTAACTTACCACTACTCAGGAGCGGCTTAATCAGATTCGCGGCATCAACCTGTCCGCCCGAAGCAGCCCCGGCGCCAATGATGGTATGAATCTCATCAATGAACAGAATCGCGTCTTTTTCTTTTTCCAGTTGTTTGAGGATATTTTTAAAGCGTTTCTCAAAATCACCACGATATTTTGTTCCTGCCAACAAAGAACCGATATCAAGTGAATAGATCACACTGTCTTTGATAATTTCCGGCACTTGTCCTTCGACGATTCGCCAGGCAAGCCCTTCAGCAATGGCAGTTTTACCGACACCGGCTTCACCAACCAGCAGCGGATTATTTTTACGGCGACGGCATAGAACCTGGACAGTCCGCTCCAGTTCATAGTCTCGGCCAATCAATGGATCAATCTGACCATTTTTCGCTAACTGATTCAGGTTGCTGGCAAAATTTTCCAGACGCTCTTCAGACGGCGTATCTTCCGCGCTGTCAGCACCGAAAGAATCAGGGGCAGACTCATCACTGGAGCCTGAGGTTTTGGTAATACCGTGAGAAATGTAGTTGACGATATCCAAGCGGCTAATATCATGTTTTTTCAACAGATAAGCGGCTTGAGACTCTTGTTCACTAAAAATTGCAACCAGAACATTCGCACCGGTCACTTCATTTCGTCCGGAAGACTGAACATGAAATACCGCGCGTTGTAATACACGCTGAAAGCTCAGTGTTGGCTGAGTTTCCCGCGTTTCGTCACTTTCCGGGATTAGGGGTGTCGTTTTGTCGATAAACACATCCAACTCTGAACGCAAAGCATCCAGATCCGCTCGACAAGCAATTAACGCTTCTTTCGCTGCTCCATTCTCTAACAATGCAAGCAATAGATGCTCGACAGTCATATACTCATGTCTTTTATCCCGGGCTCGGGCAAAAGCATTGTTCAAACTAGATTCTAGTTCTTTGTTAAGCATTGGGACCCCCTTAAGGAACAACCTTGTTGTTCGGCAAGTACTAAGCTCGCTCCATGATACAAAGCAATGGGTGTTCATGTTTCTTCGAATAGAGTGACACTTGTGTCACTTTCATCTCAGCCACCTCAGCAGTATACGTCCCACAAATCGCCTTCCCTTCGTAATGCACTTTCAGCATCACTTGAGTCGCTTGATCAATATCCATCGCGAAAAATCGCTCCAGTATCTCAATCACGAAATCCATCGGTGTATAATCGTCATTCATCAAAATCACGTTATACATAGATGGGGGCTGCACTGCTGTCTTTTCCTTCTCCAGTAATTCTGAGTCTGGAGCCACCCATTCAAAATTTTTACTCATAACGGTTGTGAATCAGAGAGTTTTCCATTTAGATTAATTATTTAGGCTTCTAGCAATAGAACTATGTTTGTTAGCCAACTGATATGAAGTTCCGGGCGCCGAAGCGAAAACATCTCATACTTAGAGACTAATGCACCAATTGTATCGCTGCAAATAAAAGATTGCTAATTCGAATCACGAAATCGATGCGACTACTTTTTCACGACTGATGTCTGCTTATTGTAGTTATAGAAATGTAAACAATAACGCAATTTGTTGCAAAGATGTCGATGTTTACACACTTTTTCTATTGACTGTCACCTCTGATTGTTTAAATTGGACAATTAGTGACTGGTTAATTTGGCAGCAGCGCTGAATTAAAGCTCACAGCAGTGAAAACAAAATTGTAAAAAACAGTAACGTTTTCTTGTCGACAACATCAGTAACAAAATGCATGAGGGATGTAAAGCATGGCTACCGGTAAAGTAAAATGGTTCAATAACGCCAAAGGATTTGGTTTTATCTGCTCTGAAGAAGGAGAAGGCGACATTTTTGCTCACTACTCCACGATCCAGATGGATGGATATCGTACCTTAAAAGCAGGTCAACATGTGTCATATGAGATTGAACAAGGACCAAAAGGCTTCCACGCTAGCGCCGTTGTACCAATCGAGGCTCAACAAGCCAAGTAAAAAATAGTCATTGTCGCTGCCAAACATGTCTATACATGGTTGCAATAAACCCGCCAACGGCGGGTTTCATTATTTATACGTGTCGGTCAATCGAGAATATTGACCGACAACGCGTTTACTGTCCAATGATGGCGTTCAATGTTTGGCTCGGACGCATCACCTGTACAGCCTTAGAGAAATCAGGTAAATAGTATCCGCCCAAATCTCCGGCAACACCCTGAACCTGACTCAGCTCAGCAACAATTTTCTCTTCTTCAGCCGACAACTGTTGTGCAATCGGTGCAAATTCAGCAGCAAGATCAGCATCATCAGTCTGTGCTGCCAGTGCCTCAGCCCAATATTTCGCCAGATAATAGTGACTGCCCCGGTTATCCAGTTCACCCACTTTACGTGAAGGTGACTTGTTTTCATCCAAGAATACACCGGTTGCTTTATCCAACGCATTAGCAAGAACCTGAGCTTTCTTGTTGTTCATCGTCACGCTAAGATGTTCTAACGATGCCGCCAATGCCAAGAATTCGCCCAATGAATCCCAACGCAGGTGATTCTCTTTCTGCACTTGCTGGACGTGTTTCGGTGCTGAGCCGCCGGCACCTGTTTCAAACAGGCCACCGCCATTCATCAACGGTACGATAGACAGCATTTTTGCCGAAGTGCCCAATTCTAAAATCGGGAATAGATCCGTCAGATAATCACGCAGCACATTACCAGTCACAGAAATGGTATCCTGACCGTCTTTCATCCGTGCGAGCGTGTATTGAGTCGCCTCTACTGGCGACATGATTTTAATATCCAGTCCGGAGGTATCATGTTCCGGTAAATATTGCTCAACTTTCTTAATCAACTCAGCATCATGAGCACGCTCTGGATCCAACCAGAAAATTGCTGGTGTCTGGGATAAACGAGCACGAGTCACTGCCAGTTTGACCCAATCTTGGATCGGTGCATCTTTAGCCTGACACATCCGGAAGATATCACCGACTTCAACGGTTTGCTCCAACAATGTATGACCGTCACGGTCAACCACGCGCACAACACCGTCATCATCGATGACAAATGTCTTATCATGTGAACCGTATTCTTCCGCTTTCTGAGCCATCAGACCAACGTTTGGTACACTGCCCATTGTGGAAGGGTCAAACGCACCGTGTTCTTTACAAAAGTCAATCACAGTCTGATAAACACCGGCATAACAGCGATCCGGAATCACAGCTTTGGTATCTTTCTGCTGGCCGTCAGGTCCCCACATCTGTCCGGATGCACGAATCATGGCAGGCATCGACGCATCGACAATCACATCACTCGGCACATGCAAGTTGGTGATACCGCGGTCAGAGTCAACCATCGCCAGTTCAGGGCGGCTCTGGTAAACAGCCTGAATACTGGCTTCAATTTCTGCTTTCTGCTCGGCCGGCAATGATTGAATTTTCGCGTAAACATCGCCAAAACCGTTGCTGACATCAACACCTAACTGCTCAAACAACTCACCGTATTTAGCAAACACGTCTTTATAGAAGACCTTGACTGCTTCACCAAAAATGACGGGGTCAGAGACTTTCATCATCGTGGCTTTCATATGCAGAGAAAACAGAACATCTTGCGCTTTTGCGTCTTCGATTTCCTGCTCAAAAAATGCATTCAAAGCTTTTTGACTCATGATCGAGGTATCGATAATCTCTTTATCGAGTAACGCAAATGGTTTTTTCAAAACCTTGGTCTGACCATTTTTACCCACAAATTCAATGGAAACTTCAGTGTCACCCTGAATCGTCAGCGATTTTTCAGTCCCAAAGAAATCCTGCGCTTCCATGGATGCTACATGTGATTTCGAATCGGCTGACCATGCCCCCATTGAGTGTGGATTTTTCTTCGCATAGTTCTTCACAGACAAAGGCGCCCGGCGGTCAGAGTTTCCTTCGCGCAACACAGGGTTCACTGCACTGCCTTTGATCTTATCGTATGTCGCTTTTACCGCAGCTTCAGCATCATTACTTGGTTCTGCAGGATAATCCGGCAGGTTATACCCTTTTTCCTGTAATTCTTTAATTGCAGCTCTCAACTGAGGAACCGACGCTGAAATGTTAGGTAACTTGATGATGTTGGCTTCCGGTGTTTGAGCCAAATCACCCAGCTCACTTAAAGCATCACCGATACGCTGTTCTTCTGTCAGGCATTCAGGGAAATTAGCGATAATACGCCCGGCCAGTGAAATATCCCGGGTTTCAACCTTAATTCCTGACGATGCGGTAAAAGATTTGATAATGGGCAATAAAGAATAAGTTGCAAGAGCGGGTGCTTCGTCCGTAATCGTATAAATAATGGTAGGTTTGTCTGTAGGCATGAACTTTCCCTATCTGTTCTTAACAACCCCATGTGATTGTGGCAGTTAGTTATGTGAATATCTGAGATGTCCTGAGTGATTGTTCAGGCCACTCTTAATGAACCACCCAGCCGTATCGGAAGATCTTCGCAAATATCCGATACGGATTCGTGAGTGGATGATTGCCATACCCAAACGACTTCGGATCATCGTGTGGTAATTTTTATTCACTCTGTACGACTTGCTGAGCGTCATCGTACCAAAAGCAATCCGGGTATATTACGGCCTATCGAATGACAGGCTGATTGAGTATAATTAAACGAAACTGAAGAAATAGTCTATTATCCACACTTCATAATCGTATCAGAGCGCGCAAATAATAGCTTAAACTCAACATTGTGAAAACTCAGAAATACAGTTCATTTACAAATTTGCAAGGAAGTTAACATGTCTTTCCCGTCACGCAACTCCTCATCGTTGCGTCGCTCCACTCGTCAGCAGTCAAAAAACGCAAAATTTTCTCAGCGGGCAAATCATTCCGGACAGAGAAAATCACGACCGCAGCAGACACCCGAAACCCGGAAAGTCATTTTGTTCAATAAGCCTTATGACACACTGAGCCAGTTTACTGACGGTGAGGGTCGCCAGACGCTGGCTGATTTTATTCCGATCAAAGATATTTATGCTGCCGGTCGCTTGGATCGAGACAGTGAAGGTTTGATGGTTCTGACCAATGATGGTCAGTTACAGGCTAAGCTGACACAACCGAAGTCCAAATCTCCCAAAACTTATTGGGTACAGGTTGAGGGAGCGCCTGAAGAATCAGATCTGGAACAACTCAGACGTGGCGTAACACTGAAAGATGGCCCGACGCTTCCCGCAATCGTTGAAATCATGTCTGAGCCTCAGATATGGCCACGCACACCACCGGTTCGGTTTCGGGCAGCGATTCCGACCACCTGGCTATCGATCACGATTATTGAAGGACGCAACCGTCAGATTCGACGGATGACAGCACATATTGGCTACCCGACACTGCGTCTGATTCGTTATTCGATTGGAGAGATGACATTAGGATCGTTGCAACCCGGTGAGTGGCAAGAAATCAGCGCTTCTTAAGGCGCTGATTCCGTTGATAACCAAATTCGGCTATCGATGACGCTCTTTGAGTTTATTGATAACATCGTTCATCGATAAACCCTGATCTTGTAGCAACACCAACAGGTGATAGACCAAATCGGCAGACTCGCAAACTAGTTCCGCCTTATCGCCCGACGTCGCTGCAAGCGCGACTTCAACGCCTTCTTCGCCCACTTTTTGCGAAATACGCTTGGTGCCACGGGCGTACAGACTGGCAGTGTAGGAAGATTCGGGATCGGCTTGTTTGCGCTCACCCAAAAGTTGCTCCAACTGGTGAAGCCACACCATTTGTGATTCTTCTTGCTGATCGGCATCCCAACAACTGGTTGTCCCGGTGTGGCAGGTCGGCCCGACCGGATCGACTTTAACCAGCAACGTGTCATTGTCACAATCCAGTGCAATATTTTTCAGCTGTAACACATTGCCGGAGGTTTCTCCTTTGGTCCATAAGCGCTGTTTCGTCCGCGAAAAAAACGTGACCTGTTCAGTCAATACGGTTTTTTCCAGTGCAGAGTCATTCATATACCCCATCATCAACACCTGACCTGACTGAAAATCCTGTATGATCGCAGGAACCAACCCCTCGACTTTCTCCCAGTCAATCCGCTCTGAAAGGAATGCCAGTGTTTCGCTACCACTCATAATCTCACCTCGATCCCTTCTGATTTTAAATACTGTTTGAGTTCGGCAATATCAATGATCCGCTTATGGAATACTGATGCAGCTAATGCACCGTCAACATTGGCCTGTAAAAATGCTTCGGCAAAGTGCACCATTTCGCCCGCACCACCGGAAGCAATCAAGGGAATATCACAGACTTCACGCACCATGTTGAGCTGCTGAATATCATATCCCTGACGCACCCCATCCTGATTCATCATATTCAAGACAATTTCACCGGCACCGCGTCGCTGAACTTCCTGTACCCAATCTTGCGTCTGCCATTGGGTTGCTTTGGTGCGGTGCTCATCACCGGTAAACTGATACACCTGATATTGACCGGTCTGCTGATCAAAATAGGAGTCGATTCCGACCACAATACACTGCACGCCAAATCGATCCGCAAGGGAAGTAATCAACTGTGGATCGGCTAAAGCAGGCGAATTGATCGACACCTTATCTGCACCGAATTCCAGAATACGGGCTGCATCTTCAGCGGTTCGAATCCCTCCTGCAACACAAAACGGTATATCGATCACTTCAGACACCCGCTGAACCCAGCTTTTATCCACCACGCGGCCATCACTGGATGCGGTAATATCATAAAAGACCAGCTCATCGGCACCTTCTTCAGCATAGCGCTGTGCCAGAGGCACGATATCACCGATAATCTCGTGATTACGAAACTGTACGCCCTTGACCACCTGACCATCTCTGACATCAAGACATGGGATTATTCGCTTTGCCAACATGCAAATGCCTCCTCTGCGGTAAACTTACCATCCAATAGTGCCCGGCCAACAATCACACCTGCCACCCCAGAACCTTTTAGCGCTTGAATATCATCCAGAGAGCCAATGCCCCCGGAAGACTGAAATGCAATTTGCGGATATTGACGACAAAGGTCAATGTACAGATCGACATTCGAACCACTCAATGTGCCATCGCGTGAAATATCGGTACACAATACATGTTTCAAGCCGACGGTCAGATAATCTTCAATTAAGGATTCAATCGTGGCTCCGGAATCTTCCTGCCACCCAGAGATTGCCACCCGGCGTTGCCCGTTAGCGTCAATATTAATATCCAGCGCCAGTACAATTTTTTCCGGGCCGTAGGTTGTCATCCATGTCTTGACCATTTCAGGCTGCTTGACAGCAGTAGACCCGACCACCACCCGTTGCGCCCCGGCCTGAAGCAGATCGACAACATCTTGCTCGGCACGAACCCCGCCTCCGATTTGAATATTGGCAGGCGTTCCCGCCAATAATCGGGCGATCAAGTCTAACTGGCGGGCTGCTGTATCTTTCGCGCCGGTCAAATCGACCAGATGCAACCAGTCAGCACCAGCCTGATGGTAACGATTGAACTGCTCAACCGGGTCAACTTTATACTCAGTCACTTGTCCGTAATCCCCTTGAAACAGGCGGACAACCTGACCATCAATTAAATCTAATGCAGGTATAATCACAACAATATCCCTTGTCTGCTGCTCAGAGTTCTAAGAAGTTCTGAATCAATTTCGCACCGGCTTTACTGGAACGCTCCGGGTGGAACTGAACCCCGTAATAATTACCACTTTGAATGGCGGCACTGAACGGCTGGCCATAATCACACTCGGCAATGGTGTAATCCCCGACCGGCATCGCATAGCTGTGTACAAAATAGAAATAATGTCCGCTTTCAATGCCTTTAAATAATGGATTATCGGTTGCATTCACGGTATTCCACCCCATATGTGGCAGCGGTAACGCACCGCTATCCATCCGTTTCACGATACCGTCACAGAGACCGAGACATTCGACCGTATCACTGCCATCCATGACTTTCTCTTCAGAGAATTTGCCAAGCAATTGCATTCCCAGACAGATACCTAACACCGGTTGCTCAATCTGTTTCACTAACGTAATCAAATCTCGTTCTTTGAGATTTTTCATCGCTTCTTTCGCTGTCCCGACACCGGGCAAAAACAGTTTATCTGCGGCTAGCACCACTTCCGGTTGCTTGGAAATCGTCACCGAATAGCCGAGTCGTTCGACAGCAAACCGTACGGATGACACATTGGCGCACCCGGTATCAATAATGACAACTTTGTCCTTCGTCATTACAACACTCCTTTACTACTGGGTAATTCATTCCCTTCAACTTTGATCGCCTGACGCAGTGTCCGGCCAAATACTTTAAACAGGCTCTCAATAATATGGTGGTCATTGTCACCCGCAGAAGAGAGATGCAGCGTACAAGCCAAAGTATCGGTCAGCGAGCGGAAAAAGTGGTAAGTCATTTCCGTTGAAAAGTCACCGACTTGCTCGCGAGAGAATTGGGCATCGAATTTGAAATAGGGCCGACCGGACAGATCCAGAGCACACTGTGCCAAACACTCATCCATTGGCAGTGAAAAACCAAAACGACCAATCCCGCGTTTGTCCCCTAACGCTTCTTTGAGCGCCTGCCCTAAAGCTAACGCGGTATCTTCCACCGTATGATGGTCGTCAATATGCAGATCGCCTTGAACCTGAGCCGAGAGACTGAATCCACCATGGGTAGCAATCTGATCGAGCATATGATCGAAGAACCCGAGCCCGGTTGCGATTTGATTGTTACCCGCTTCATCGAGATTAACGGTAATGGCGATATCCGTTTCTTTAGTCCGACGAACCACTTCTGCCGTTCTTGGCGCTGTAGTCAGCTGTTTAACAATCGCCTTCCATCCCATTGTCTGTGGATTGTATTGAATACCGCGAATTGCCATATTTTCAGCGAGCTGCAAATCGGTGGCTCGGTCACCAATCACTGCGGAACGCTGAAAATCCACCCGTCCTTCCTGTAAATACGGTTTGACCAAACCAAGTTTAGGCTTACGACAGCTACAATTATCCGCTTCAAAATGCGGACAGATCAGTACATCATCGAATATCACCCCTTGTGAGGTAAAAATATCCATCATCATTTGGTGCGGGGCATCGAAATCAGCTTGGGGGTAACTCTCTGTTCCGAGGCCATCTTGGTTGGTCACCATCACCAAACGATATCCGGCATTCTGGAGTGACAAGAGACTGGGAATGACATCTGGTTCAAGCTTGAGTTTATCGAGGCGATCCACCTGAAAATCAATCGGTGGTTCAACGATTAACGTGCCATCCCGGTCAATAAATAAAATCTTTTGTTGTTTGCTCACAGAGACATCCTTTTATTATCGGTCAAACGGTCCATTCTTGTTCCATCTGTTACTGGTCGATCCATTACTGATAAAAGCGGCGAATAAACGCTAAGGTTTTTTCACACTCTTCCCGGTTACCGGCACTAATCCGGACACAGTTTTCAATCGGTGAATTGCGTAAAATCATCCCGTTATCCCATGCAGCCTGGAATAATGCATCACCATCAGGAAACTCAACCAACAGATAATTTCCCCAGCCATCGAATACCGTCACCCCGGGAATAGCAGAGAGCCCGGCCTGAAGATATGCGCGATTGGTATTAATTTCCAAGGCCTGATATTTCATCCGCGCCAAACCACTTTCTGACAGCGCTTGCTGAGCAATTTCAGAAACCGGATAAGGAACAGGATAAGGGGCAATGACTTTGAGTAATACTTGAATTAATTCGGCATTGGCCAGTGTATATCCGCAACGTAAGCCCGCTAACGCGAATGCCTTCGACAACGTGCGCAAAATAGCCAGATGCTCGTACTGTTCCAACAGATCAACCGTCGAAGCCTGTGGGCAAAAATCGATATAAGCTTCATCCATCACGACAATGGCGCGGTCTTTGGTCAGCTCCAGCAGTGCCACAATGTCTTCCCGAGCGACTAAATTACCCGTCGGATTATTCGGACTACACACAAACACCACTTTGACGCCATCTAAATTGGCTTCGATAGCTGGCAAATCCAGTTGCCAGTCGGATGTCAGCGGCACCACTTTTCTGGCTACTCCAATCGTCTCAGCACTGATAGCATACATGCCGTATGTTGGCGGGCAGTAAAGAATCGCGTCTTCATTCGGCTCACAAAAAGCACGAATGATCAGCTCAATGCCTTCATCTGCTCCCCGCGTTGTCAAAACTTGCTCCGGTTGAACACCGGCATAAGCGGCATAAGCAGAGAGCATCCCTTCCGGCTGACAGGAAGGATAACGATTCAATCCGGACAAATTCAGTTGATAGGTATTATCAAAAGGTGATTCGTTGGCATTGAGCCACACATCACCACTGCCGCCGATACGTCGGGCGGAGAGATAAGGGGTTAATTTTTGAACCTGTTGTCTGGCCAGTTTTTCCATTATGATTCCGCCCGATTTAATTTTTCAATGCGAATAGTCACGGCACGTTTGTGTGCATCCAATCCTTCGGCTTCTGCCATCGTTACCACTGTCGGAGCCAGCTGACGCAACCCATCGTCGGAAAGTTCCTGAACGGTCATGCGCTTACTAAAATCAGCCAACCCAAGACTGGAATAGGTTTTGGTATAACCATAAGTGGGTAAAACATGATTGGTTCCGGATGCGTAATCACCGGCAGACTCCGGTGACCAGCGGCCTAAAAAGATTGAGCCGGCATTGTCGAGTAAGGGCAACAGTTCCCGTGGGTTCTTGGTCTGAACGATCAGATGCTCCGGACCATAGATATTAGAAATCGAAACAGCCTGCGTCATCGACTCAGAAATGATCACCAGACTGGATGCCAACGCTTTTTGAGCCGTTGCAGCGCGGGAAAGCACACTGAGTTGAGATTTCACCGCATCGGTGACCTGATCAGCAATAATCGGTGATGGTGTCACAAGCACCACTTGAGAATCAGGGCCATGCTCGGCCTGACTGAGTAAATCTGCGGCAATAAAGTCCGGGTCGGCTGTTTCATCAGCAATGACCATCACTTCCGAAGGCCCTGCCGGCATGTCAATCGCAGCACCGCGAAAATCATTACTCACCTGACGTTTGGCTTCCGTCACATAAGCATTGCCCGGCCCAAAAATTTTATCGACTTTGGCAACAGATTCTGTGCCATAAGCCATCGCTGCAATCGCCTGCCCGCCTCCGACATTATAAACTTCATCAATCTGACACAGTTTGGCGACATAGAGAATTTCGTCGGCAATCGGTGGCGGAGAACACAAAACGACTTTCCGGCAACCCGCAATTCGAGCCGGCACGCCTAACATCAAAACCGTTGAAGGAAGCGGCGCACTCCCGCCCGGGATATATAAACCGACAGTATTAATAGGACGTGTTATTTGTTCACAGACAACACCAGGCATTGTCTCAACCTGAATCGGTTGGGAGATCTGTGCTTTATGAAATTTGGTAATATTTGCGTAAGCCTGATCCAGTGCCTGCTTCATCTCTTCGGACAGACGTGCCGAAGCTGCTTGAATTTCCTCAGCCGAAACCCGAATATTTTCAGGGCTCACGCGATCAAATTTCTCTGTCAGCGTCCGGAGAGCCTGATCACCGTTGAGACGAACTTGCTCAATCACCTCAGCGACAGCTGCCGTGACATTTGCACCTTCAATAATAGCCGGACGCTCCAAAACTGATGCTTGTTGGTCTTTGTTTAAAGATTGCCATACAACCGTTCTCATTATGATCACTCCATCATTTTTTCAATCGGCAGAACCAGAATCGAACTGGCACCCAAGGCTTTTAAATGTTCCATTGTTTCCCAGAACAAATTCTCGGAACTCACCAAATGCACCGCAACTTTTGATTTATCAGCTGACAGCGGCAATACCGTCGGGTCTTCCGCTCCGGGCAGTAATTGTTTAATTTCTGCCAGTTTATCGACCGGTGCATGCAACATGATATATTTTGACTCTTTCGCTTGCTGAACACCGTGCATCCGAGTCAGTAGCTTATCGATCAAAGCAACCTTATCTGCAGCAAAATCACCACGTCGCTGAATCAATGTCGCTTTTGACTCAAAAATCACTTCAACTTCTTTCAGACCATTGGCTTCGAGTGTTGCCCCGGTTGAGACTAAATCAGCGATTGCATCAGCCAGCCCTGCTCTGGGGGCGACTTCAACCGAGCCAGTCAACATACAAGTTGTAAATGGGATCTCTTGACGATCCATATAAGCTTTTAGCAGATGAGGATATGTTGTCGCGATTCTCATCCCATTCAAATCTTGCGGGCCGTTGTAACTTTTATCTTTATCAATTGCAATCGACAGACGGCAGCCGCCGAACTCCAGACGTCTTAAAGAAACGAATTCATTCGGTTCATTCAGTGCCAGCCGATCCAAACGAACCTCTTCGAGTACGTTTTCGCCGACAAACCCTAAATCCACGACCCCATCCATAATCAATCCCGGAATATCGTCATCACGAACGAGCAACAGATCAATCGGCATATTGAGTGAGTGGACGACCAAACGCTCTCCCATCACATTAAACTTCACACCACACTGCTTCAGGAGCGCCATACATTCCTTACTCAGGCGGCCTTTCTTTTGGACTGCAATTCTCAGGCGTTGTTGTGCTTGCATAAATAATTCCTTGTCAACCATTGTTCTATTTAGTATCCATTCAACTTTTTGAATATCTGCTGTTTCATAATGTAAAACATATAAAAAAACCCTCGGAATTACTCCCGAGGGTTCATTGAATATCTTCATTTCACCTCCGGGAGAATTTTATCTCCCGGGTATGCGCTCATCTCCCGAAAGATAACTTAGGGATGATGATGGTGATGAATGTTTACAACAAAACTGTTTTTCATAATGAGACCGCGCATACTTGGAAAAATTTTTAACTTGCCTATCAAGTTTTCTTCACACTATACAAGCTTGAGGGATTTTGCAACCCCTCTTTTGACTTTTTATGCAAATAATCTTCATAAGACCAATCGCACCCGATAAGCGCTTCGGACATCAGTTATCACCGGAACACTTATGTTGAGATTGCTGTCGGATACGAAAGCCAAAACAGATGACGGCAAATACGGCCAATGTCACCAGTAAGGATAAGCTAACGGAATCGCTCAGCCCTAAAACGATATAGCCAATCAGCGAGATAAACGCCACTAGCAACGCATAAGGAAGTTGAGTTGAAACATGATCAATATGATGACACCGCGCCCCGGTTGACGACAGAATCGTTGTGTCAGAGATTGGTGAACAGTGATCTCCAAAGACAGAACCTGCCAGCACCGCCGCCAACATTGGCATCATCAGTGCCAGTTCGGTTGCACCGGCAATATCCCCGGCAATCGGCAGCATAATACCAAACGTTCCCCATGATGTACCGGTCGCGAATGCCATACACCCCGACAATACAAACAGAATTGCCGGTAACCAATGCACCGGAATGTTACCCTGCGCCATGGACGAGAGATAGAGCCCTGTCTGCATATCTTTAATGACCGCGCCAATCGTCCATGCGAAAAACAGCACTAAGATTGCCCCGAACATTGATTTCATTCCGATAAACAACGTTTTCAGGATAATATTCAACGGCATCCGTTGTCTGAATACCGAAAACAGCGCTATCAATAACCCGACTAAACCACCGTCGATTAAAGATATCCCTACATCCGTATTTTCAAACGCGCCTAAGATGCTAAATGTTTCACCAGCCGCCTGCAGCGACTGCCAGCCAGTAAAAATCATTGCAGCGACAGTCGCGATTACCAATGCCACAATCGGCACAATTAAATCACGTACTCGCCCTGATTCACTCTCCTGAATATCGAGTTCATCTTTAAGTTCAGTTGCCTGATCATTGCGCCCGATTCCGGATGAAACACTGTGTTCATGATGTTTCATCGGACCGATATCTAACTGAAAAATGATCATTGCGAACACCATTAATAAAGCAAAAATGGCGTAAAAATTCATCGGAATTAACGCAACATAAGCATTCAGCGGTGTATATTCGGTCATACCGTGGGAAACTAAAATCCCACCGATGATGGTCATAATATATGCGCCCCAGCTGGAAGCTGGCATGATGATACACATGGGAGCGGCAGTTGAATCAAGAATATACGCAAGTTTTGCGCGTGAAACCCCGAATCGATCAGTGACCGGGCGAGAAATTGAGCCAACCGCCAGACTATTAAAATAGTCATCGACAAAAATAAAAACACCCAAAAAAGCAGACAGCAATTGTGCCCCTTTTTTGCCTTTCACTTTTTTATCAGCCCACAATGCAAACGCACGTGTTCCACCGGAAAGCGTCAAAATTGCAGTCATCATCCCCAGCAGAAGAAGAAAACCGATAATGCTCATGTTCCAACTGTTAATTGCACCATCTTCAATGACCAGCGTATAAACTTTACCCTGAATATAATCTAATGAAGAAAACAAAGAATAATCGTTCAGCAGACAGGCTCCTAACAAGATGCCAACGCCTAGAGAAAGCAGCACGTGTCTGGTCAGGATTGCCATACCCAACGCAACAACGGGTGGAAAAAGAGATATTAAGGAGGAGGAAAAATCAACTAATGTCATGATCTTCAATAACCAATAATTTATATGGTAAGAGACCTACTGCATTGTAATTATATGAACAACCTGTCGATGGCATTCAAAGATGAACCAAGTGAAAAGCAATCTAGTTTCACCCAGTCCTACAGTAGCGCTCCATAGTTATACAACAAATAATAGACTATGGCAGTGTTGCCCCTATTCGAGAACAACCCCAGCAAACGGTCTCTGATAAACACGTTTACTTCGGCAAAAAAGCCTTTTAATCAAGGTTACTGGCATCACCCTACCCTGATTTACTTATCTTGATTGCACCTCTACACGGACTAGAACAATTCACTACCACTTCGACAGCGTAACGGCAGTATATGTTGATGACCGAATTAGAACGCGCCCATTGTACAAATACCGGAACCATTTGCAATAGCTTTATCCTTTCTTCAAATCAAAAAGGGGGCAGTCACCACGCAATAGACTTCGTATTAATCCCAATGAATAACTCAAGTTAACAAATCAAGCTCATATATGATATCCATCGTAATTAATGATAATTTGACATAGGCATTTACAATAATTTACGATTCTGCCAGTTTTTTTATATATTATTAGTTCGCTAATGTTGTCATAATAAATATCTGCGTTTATTATTACATTGTGTTTAAATAAAGTTGTGGGAATAACAAAATGTCGGAACTAACTAAAACTCTGCTGAATATTCGTAGCTTACGTGCCTATGCACGTAATTTAACACTCGTTCAGTTAGAGGAAGCTTTAGAAAAACTGACCTCTGTCGTTGAAGAACGTAGAGAATCAGAGGAACAAGAACGAGCAGAAAGAGAAAAGCAAGAAGCAAAACTGGCTCAAATTGCTGAACAAATTGCACAAGATGGTATCGATGTAGACGCGTTAATTTCTGCACTTTCCACCGAAGGTAAGACAAAAGGTAAACGTGCACCACGCCCAGCGAAATATAAATATATCGATGAAAACGGCGCAGAAAAAACCTGGACAGGTCAAGGTCGTACACCATCTGTAATTCAAAAAGCCCTTGATGAAGGCAAGTCTCTGGATGATTTTGCGCTCTAATTCCAGCGACATAAATATTAAAAGGCTCCTCATGGAGCCTTTTTTATTGTTTCTCATTCAGAGTAATTATATGAACCTTTATGCGAAACCAATTATTCTTAGCGAAACATTTTATCTACTTTTTTCACCAAATTATTTTTTGTTATCGTTCCCAATATGCTTCTTCCAAGCTATCTTCTCTTTCTGGCAAGCCTTTCGATAATCTCGGTGAATGCTGACTTAAAACTTCATAGCTTGCTCTATTAGAATACTTACAGACTTGGGAGAACGAAGAATAAGTAATAAAATCATATTGATGTTTAATTGAATTCGGCACATTCATTTTATGATATCTATTTGCCGCCATGTCATGTAATAACGCTGATAATGCAGCATCACCGGCGCCATTGGTGTTTTTAATCACTTCAGGTCCGCCCATATAAGGCGCAATATGTGAATACACTTTGATCGGATGGGTGCAGCAATGCTTCATCATCGGTCGACTAAATTCGTAACGATTAAATTCTGGGATACTACCCGGTAATAAAGGCAAACTGGTCTGACGTTTGGCGTCATCTTCTGTATATCCTGCCATAAATAAACCAAGTGGTCCTGCCGTACACAATACCAGATCAACCCAATCAAGGGCTTTATTTGCAGCCATCAACGGATCAGCGTCTCCGGTTAAAGCATGGCCTTCGTCTTCATTCATCGCAACCACCGTGACGTGCTGCTTTAAGAAGTCTTGCCAAAAGGCCGGATCCTGTTCAATCACATGTTTTGTCCCCAGCGTTAATACCACCGGAACATGATATTTTTTCGCATATTCTATCGCCTTCATTGTTGCTTGAGGCATTGGATCACCCGGTTGGCAGCGAATTAAATATGCCGTTAAAACTAAAGCAGAAGCCGACTGAAAAATATGCTCCGGAATATTTTCTGGGTGAAGTTGATTCATTTGGCCTTCACTGATAGCAAAAGTTCGTTCGCCACTTGAAGTAATCAATGTAAAACAGCGCCCAATTGCGCCATCAATCCCTTGTAAATGGTTCAAATCCACCCGGCTGGAGGTATTGCACAAATAACGATAACCATAACTGCCGATCTCAATATTCTTACACATGACACCTAATAAGGTCGAACGGTCATCAGCCAATACAGAATAGTTATGCAAGGTATTTCCGATTGTACCACCAGCATATTCATTGGTAATCAGACGCTTTTCAACCAATTCAGAATAAAGTAACTCAGCCGTTTCATCCGGAATAACTAAAGAGTGCCCAACACTCAATCCATACCGCTGAATTAAATCCTCATCAACTACCGCTTCAATATCAACAAGTATTTGGTCAATACCAATCACGTGTGTATGAGGTGTCGTTTTGCGTTGGGAGCTTCGTAAAATGAGCAGATCTCGCTCGTCGACAGGAAAATAATGTTTTGACTTACGCTGGCCGGGAAACTTCATATTTAAATTATCGTAAATTAAAAGACTGCGTAAGTTTAGCCGCCAATATAGTCCTCGGCAATGGCTCCAAACAACAGTAATCGATTTCACATCAAAAATAAGGTGACTCTGACACAAACATATGAAATATAGCGCGTGAATTCAGATGCAATTAAACGTTAATTTTATAAAACTATTATCTCCGTTCCATATTTTTCAATATTTCTGACCCAATATAAACTTGACAAATAAATCATCATTGTATGATGAGACATCATCACATCATCCTGACTCTGAACAACTATTTTTATAACAATCACATATAGTTTATGACCGTTCGATGATTATTTTTTATCTCTTTTTTTGTAACTAAAAATATCAAGCTATCCTATACATAGTAAAATCTCCTGCAAAAAAGGACACACGCTGTATATTCGTATACTCACTTCCTTCATTTTTATAATATATTGATAACGTTTCTATAATCATCCAACTTCAATTCACCTCATAAAATGAGTTGATTCTGAGTGAAATACATCCAGTTCAGATTGTCATCAATCCCTCAAAATGACTGCTCTAGATGAAGCTGTAACCGCTACATTCTTTCTGATAGAATCAGCGACCTCAACAGAACAAGTGGTATTGAGAGATGTTAGAAAACCGAGAAGCAAACGCACAGAAGAAAGTTATTGTCGGGATGTCTGGCGGGGTCGATTCATCCGTTTCAGCTTACCTTCTTCAACAACAGGGCTATCAAGTTGAAGGCCTGTTCATGAAAAATTGGGAAGAAGATGATAACGAAGAATACTGTACTGCGGCAGAAGATCTGGCCGATGCTCAGGCTGTTTGCGATAAGTTGGGTATTTATCTTCATACGATCAATTTTGCTGCTGAATACTGGGATAATGTATTCGAATATTTTCTTGCCGAATATAAAGCGGGAAGAACACCAAATCCCGATATTCTGTGTAACAAAGAAATTAAGTTCAAAGCCTTTCTGGAATTTGCTGAAGAGATTCTGGATGCCGACTACATCGCTATGGGACATTATGTCCGCCGGACTTTCCCGTCGGGTCATGACAAACCACAAATGTTAAGAGGCTTAGATAAAAATAAAGACCAGAGCTACTTTCTGTATACCCTGAGTCATGAACAGATTGCCAAAAGCCTGTTTCCGGTTGGTGAACTGGAAAAACCGCAAGTTCGTCAAATCGCTGAAGAACAAGGTTTGATTACTGCGAAAAAGAAAGATTCCACGGGAATCTGCTTTATCGGGGAAAGAAAATTTACCGATTTCTTATCACGTTATCTTCCTGCTCAACCGGGTAAGATAGAAACACCGGAAGGTAAAGTCATTGGTGAACACCAAGGGCTAATGTACCATACGCTGGGACAACGCAAGGGGCTTCACATCGGTGGGCTCAAAGACAGTAATGAGCGACCTTGGTATGTTGCCGAAAAAGATTTACAACGCAATGTGCTGATTGCAGTTCAGGGGGCGGAACATCCTCTGCTCAAATCTGAAGGATTAGTGGCATCGCAACTGCACTGGGTTGATCGCCTCATACCGGAAAGTCCGCTGCAATGCACCGTGAAAACGCGCTATCGTCAAGCGGATATCCCATGTACTATCATCCCTGCCAATAATGGTAAACTAAAAGTCATTTTTGATGAGCCTCAAATCGCAGTAACCCCTGGACAGTCCGCTGTATTTTATCTTGGCGATGTTTGTCTCGGTGGCGGGGTCATCGAAACAAGAATTCCATACACGACATTATAAGATTCAGGAGTTTTACGTGGCGAACACAAATTATGACCGCACAATCGCTTTTGCAGGAATTTGTCAGGCAGCATTTCTGGTACAACAGATTGCGAAGAACGGTCAATGTGACTCTGACGCCTTTGAAACTTCAATTAAAGCGATTCTGAACATGAATCCGACGAGTACCATTGATGTGTTCGGACGCGAAGAGAATCTTAAACTCGGGCTCGAATGCCTGACAAACGGGCTGGACAGCACTCCGTCCGGTAGTGAACTGACACGCTATATTATTAGCCTGATGGCTTTGGAACGTAAACTGAACAGCCGTCGCGATGCCATGTCGCAACTCGGTGATCGCCTCGAAATGCTCGAGCGCCAGTCGGCTCATTTTGAGATACTGGATGAACAGATGATGAGTAATATCGCGAGTGTTTATCTGGATGTCATCAGCCCGATTGGTCCACGGATTCAAGTGACCGGTACACCATCCGTGTTACAGCAAACCTCAAATCAACATAAAGTCCGCGCTTTACTCCTTGCCGGGATCAGAAGCGCGGTTTTATGGCGTCAAGTCGGTGGCAAACGCCGTCATCTTATTTTTGGCCGGAAGAAAATGGTCGAACAGGCTAGAATTCTTTTAGCCCGAATTTAAAATATATCGCAAATCAGGCGAACTAATTCACTCTCAAATCTAACTCAATATCAATATTCAGGAGAAAAACATGGAACTGTCAGCACTGACTGCTGTTTCACCGGTAGATGGCCGTTACGGAAGTAAAACGATTGCGTTACGCAGTATCTTTAGTGAATATGGCCTCCTAAAGTATCGAACTATCGTTGAAATCCGTTGGTTACAGAAGCTATCCAACACCCCCGGCATTCAAGAAGTCCCTGCCTTCAGTCAAGAAGCAAACAATATTCTGAATGAGATTGCAGCCAACTTCAGTGAAGCGGATGCAGAGAGAATCAAAGAGATTGAGCGCACCACGAACCATGATGTTAAAGCGGTTGAGTATTTCCTGAAAGAAAAAGTAGCGCCACATCCTGAATTGAATGCTGTGAGCGAATTTATCCATTTCGCGTGTACTTCTGAGGATATCAACAACACATCTCATGCGCTCATGCTGAAAGAAGCCAGAGATACCGTCATTCTTCCTGAAATCCGTAAAATTATTGATGCGGTTCGGGCACTTGCAGAAGAGCATCGCGATATTCCCCTTCTCTCCCGGACACATGGTCAGCCGGCATCACCGAGTACCATGGGTAAAGAGATGGCGAACGTTGCTTATCGTATGGAACGTCAGTACCAACAGATTGCGAATACTGAAATTCTGGCAAAGATTAATGGTGCCGTGGGTAACTACAACGCGCATTTATCCGCCTACCCTGAACTAGACTGGCATCAGTTCAGTGAATCATTTATCACCGAGTCTCTTGGTGTGATATGGAACCCATACACAACCCAGATCGAGCCACATGACTATATCGCAGAACTATTCGATGCGGTTGCTCGCTTTAACACCATCCTGATTGATTTTGATCGTGATATTTGGGGTTACATTGCACTGGGTCATTTCAAACAGAAAACCATCGCGGGTGAAATTGGTTCTTCAACCATGCCGCACAAAGTCAACCCGATTGATTTTGAAAACTCAGAAGGCAATCTTGGATTAGCCAATGCCGTATTCACGCATTTAGCGCAAAAGTTGCCGATTTCACGCTGGCAACGTGACCTGACCGACTCAACTGTACTTCGCAACCTCGGTGTTGGTGTCGGTTATGCCGTGATCGCTTATAGTTCAACCCTGAAAGGTATTAGCAAACTGGAAGTCAACCGTGACGCTTTACTGGCCGAGTTAGACCAAAACTGGGAAGTTCTGGCAGAACCAATCCAGACGGTCATGCGTCGTTACGGTATCGAAAAGCCTTACGAAAAGCTCAAAGAACTCACTCGCGGCAAACGAGTTGACGGAGAAGCAATGCGTCAGTTTATCGAAGGACTCGACATTCCCGAAGCAGAGAAAGTCCGCCTGAAACAGATGACACCTGCGAGTTATATCGGTCTGGCGATCGAACTAACAGACAAACTCTGAATCATGGATTCGCTTGAATCAAAAAAGGCTTCCGCATGGAAGCCTTTTTTACGTTTAAATTGAAGGTCGAAGAGAATCTCACCTTCATATTATAACTGACGTAATGCAGCGATTCTTTTCTCTAATGGTGGATGGCTCATGAGTAGTTCAGTCAGAGAACGCTTCCCATTGATGCCAAATGCCATCATGGAACCTTCCAGCTGAGATTCATGGCTCATTCTCAAACGCTCTAACGCAGCAATCATTTTCTGTTTACCGACCAGTTGTGCCGCGCCTGCATCCGCATAGAACTCTCGACGACGGCTATACCACATCGTAATGACACTGGCCAAAATACCAAATACGAGTTCCAAAACTATGGATACCAAAAAGTAAACCATTGGATTCCCGCTCTCGCCTTCATCTGAATCACGGGAAGAGACAATCCCGGCAATAAAGCGTGCCATAAAGATAACGAATGTATTCACGACCCCTTGAAGCAGCGTCATAGTCACCATATCACCGTTAGCAATATGGCTCATTTCGTGTGCCAGCACCGCTTCAGCTTCATCCCGGGTCATGTTATGTAACAGCCCCGTTGAAACAGCAACCAACGAATCATTGCGCTTGGCTCCGGTTGCAAATGCATTCATGTCGGGTGAATCATAAATTGCAACCGTCGGCATACCGACTCCCACCTGTTGCGCCTGACGTTTCACGGTCTCAAACAACCAATGCTCGGTTTCATTGCGTGGATTCTCAATAACCATACCGCCAACCGAGCGCAATGCGATACCTTTGGACATTAGCAATGAGATCAATGACCCGCCAAAACCAAACACAGCGGCCAGTACCAATAATCCGGACAAACTCCCGGCTCGGATCCCTGTCACGGCATACACAATATTTAAGACAATACTGAGTACCAGTATGACAGCAAGGTTGGTTGCCAAAAATAACAAAATGCGTTTCATGACTCACTCTCCCATGAGAAACATACACAAATTGATCGTTCGTTGCATTCACGTCGTCACGATCTATTATTCATTATTATACAAAGTCATCAGCGTCTTTTATGGATCATAAAATCATCAGCACTGACCTATATATTCATAAAGTATGGTCGTCTATTTCAAAAACAAGGTGAAGCGGTAAATTGCAACATTTGATGACAACATCCCTTCAATCATTCTCCGTGTAAACCCACCATCGAACAACGCCTCTGGCTACGTTCAATCATGATTCGATGATAAGAACATTAGACTTTAGTCTTATTGTCAATTGACGGAAAGACATCTACTTTTAGCGTGTACGATGTCGTTCCATACATGATAAACAAGGAAACCGTCATGTCAGAAGCTAACAACTATCAAATGGCTATTGATTTATTACGCTGTCATTTAGGTCTGTCCGAAGAAGAAGCCAAACAACAGCTCGGTATAGACCAACCGGTATATGAGCATAAACAACAACATCAATCACATACAAAGTCTGCTCAATACTCTTATCCGACAACACACTAGTGAGTATTTTCTATACAAAGCCGTCACTTCTCAGTGACGGCTTTTGTTTATGACACGATGATTGGCCTCTGCCCATATATTTCCCGGAACATTTGCCTCTCACAACAGTCTCACCACAAAAGGTCATCACCGTCTCTGCTGATAATTTTCATTACTATTGAATAAATCACTTGAAGCATACTCAGTAAAACTCATACAATTAGCTGAATATTAGAGATTTTTATCTATCCGGGTGCTCATTATTCGGACAGTTTCACCAACGACAACGGATCATAGCGATAGAATAATGCTTCGATTAAATGCCGAGGAACGACCACACTGGCGGGATTTAGCAAAAAAATTCGGCTTTGGATTTCATACCGCTTATGGCGAACCCTACTGGGATGAAACAGCCTATTATCAGTTCACACTCAAACAAATCGAAGATGACTTAGAAAAACCGACCGAAGCAATCCATCAGATGTGTCTGGAAGTTGTCGATACGGTCGTTGGTAATGAATACTGGCTCCAGAAATTCCAAATCCCGGAATCGATGTGGCAAGGCTTATATGATTCATGGCAGAAACGTGAACCCTCACTGTATTCTCGCGTCGACTTCGCTTACAACGGTACCCAACCTGCCAAGCTGTATGAAAATAATGCCGATACCCCGACCAGCCTTTATGAAACGGCATTTTGGCAATGGTTATGGCTGGAAGACATGGTCAATCACGGCAAAATACGCCGCGATGCGGATCAATGTAATTTACTGCAAGAGCTGCTGATCAGCCGCTTTCAACAATTGGCGACCTATCAGCCCGGCCAAACTCTTCATCTCTGTTGTTGTAAAGACTCCGTTGAGGATCGCGGCACAGTTCAATATCTGGAAGACTGTGCAAGAGAAGCCGGATTATCTACAGCCTTTGTTTATGTCGAAGACATCGGACTCAACACTCAGGGGCAATTCACCGATTTAACCGATAAGCCGATTCATTGGATATTTAAACTCTATCCTTGGGAGTTCATGTTTCGGGAAGAATACGCAGCCAATATTCAAACGGCTTCTGTTAACTGGCTAGAACCCATGTGGAAGTCAATTATCAGTAACAAAGCGCTGTTACCTTTGCTATGGAAAATGTTTCCGAATCATCCGAACCTCTTACCGGCCTATTTTGCCGATGACAAAGATCTGGGCACGTTAAAAGATTATGTCATTAAACCCATTTTTGCCCGCGAAGGTGCAAATATTACGATTGTTCAAAACGGACGTCAGACGCTCCGAACTGAAGGCCCGTATGGTGATGAGGGCGTCATCTATCAGGCATACCACCCGTTACCGAAGTTCGGACAGCAATATACCTTGGTCGGCAGTTGGCTGGTCAATCAGGAAGCCGCGGGGATTTCTATCCGGGAAGATGTTTCGCGAGTCACACAAGATATGTCGCGTTATGTCCCCCATATCATTATTGACTGAACAATATAACCGCTAAGCTGCGGATATTATGAGTTTTTGAGCCATAAAAGCAATCAAGGGGGTTGTTGTTTATCCTTGATAATGACAAGGTAACATCAACCATCGATAACAACATGAAATGCATCAACGCTCCAGTCTTTCAGGCTGTAAATCACCGCCTGACCTTTAGTTGATTGTACTTTCACATACAGGAGAAACCTATGTGGCAAATTCATGAAATGATGCCCATTCTTCAACACAACGGCGATTGGCAAGTTCAAACTCAGGGCGATGCTCTGATTGTCACCAATGCTGACGGTATTCAGGCTTATATTGCAGTTGCAGGTGAACAAATCCTTGCTGAAGTGGTGCTATTTCCAGCCGCGCATGTCAAAGATCAGGCACAACTTAATGCGCTGATTTTGAAAACACACAAGATGTTCCCGCTCTCAACCATTGCGATTAACGAGATCAATCAAGCGGATTATTACGTCGCTTTCGGTGCGTTGTCATCTCAGTCCAAGGCAGAAAGTATCCTCATTGAGGTTGAAACCCTGTTTCGTAATGTTGAAGCATTTATCGAGTTGTATCAGGAAGAGTTAGTCACGGAGTAATATCATGAGTGTCTGGAAAAAATTATTTACCGCTATTAAAGGCGGTGCCAACGAAACCGCAGAAGCGCTAGTCGATCAACAAGCACTGCGTATTTTGGATCAGGAAATTCGTGAAGCAAAAGCAGAGTTGAAGCGTTCAGATGAAGCACTGGTCGGTATTGTTGCGAAACGTAAACTGTCTGAGCAAAAAATTGCTTCTCTGGAAGAAGGTATCGCAGAATACGAAGCACATGCTCGCAATGCAATGGAAAAAGGCGCGCAGGATCTCGCACTGGAATGTGCCCAAAAAGTTGCCGATCTCAGAAATGATGCTTCTGTAGAGAATAACTATCTCGGAGAGTTTAAAAAATCAGAGCAAGTCATGCGTACCAATATCACGCAGGCAAAAAGTAAGCTCCGCCAGTTGGAACAGCAGATTGATGTGGTCAAAGCCAATGAAGCGGTACAAAAAGCCCAGAGTGCTGTTTCAGCAACCAATGTCGGTGCCAATGCCAAAATGCACACTGCCGTTGAATCTCTGGATCGGATTAAGAAACGTCAGGCTGAACGAAGCGCCCAGTTAGAAGCTGCCGCAGAAATGGCTGAAGAAAATAGCGGCCAAAGTCTGGATCGTAAACTGGCAGAAGCCGGCATTACTCCCGGCGGAACAAGTTCAGCCAGTGATGAACTTGAGCGCATCCTCAAAGGTGGTCAGTCATAAGGTCACACTTTTGACAGGTTGGCAGTTGTACTGAACAACTGCCACATGCTCAGTGACTCTCATAGCAAAAGAATTCAAAACAATTATGCCTATCTTTATTCAATTAAGACGTTGGATATATACACAAATTAACCAAATGAACGAGAAGAATATTATTCTCGCATTTGGTGGTTATCTGCTGATTAGCTGGCTGGGACTGAATGCTATAGGCGAGACAGCAATCACACAGTCATTTACCGATTTCGTCTACTACCTCGTAGTAACCTCTTCAACGGTCGGTTATGGTGATTTTTCACCCGTGACCGATGCGGGTAAATGGTTTGTTGCATTGTTCATTATTCCGGTCGGGCTGGGAATTTTTGCCCTGACGGTCGGTCGTGTCGCCACGCTGTTCATCCTGTACTGGAAACGTGGTTTACTTGGCAAACGGAAGATTAAAGTGAATGATCATATTTTAGTATTGGGCTGGAATGAACAACGCACCCTTCACCTGCTCAATATGTTACAAAACGAACAGAATACACAACGTCCGATTGTGCTTTGCGTACGTCCGGAAATTGAAAATCCCCGTCCCGGCGAGATAGAATTTGTCCGCGTGACCAGCTTTACCGATCAGGCAGGCATGGATCGCGCTGGAATCCGACACGCAAGTTGTATCATTATCGATAACCCTGAAGACGATATTACACTCTCCGCTGCTTTATTTTGTTCAGGCCAGAACCCGAATGCTCACATTCTGGCTTACTTCAATGACGAGGGGCTCAGTACCCTTCTGAAACAGCATTGTCCGAATGTCGAATGTATTCCTTCCGTTTCGGTCGAAATGCTCGCGAAAGCTGCGGTTGACCCGGGTTCAAGTACACTTCACCATGAATTACTCAGCTCAGGAAAAGGGATGACCCAATATTCTGTCATCTACCCGTCCGGGCAAGAAAAAACATCGCTTGAAAACTTGTTCCTGCAATTCAAACAGCAACATGAAGCAATTTTAATTGCTGTTGACCGCGGCCAAGGGATTGAACTCAACCCGCCACTAAATACATCAATAAGCGGTGGTGACAAACTATTTTATATCGCTGAAAAACGCATTCATCAATTTCAGTGGTCTGTCTGACGTTGCTTGAATAAGCGCTCGTTATTCAGCGCGTCGTGATTTTAACCAAGGTGATACCATGTTTAGCTGGCTGAAGAATAAAATAACTGATTCACAAACATCGGAGCCGACAGCACCTGAAGTGCTCGGTTTTCGTCTGGGAGGTGCATTTGAATTTGATGACCTCAAACTCAAATTAATCGAGCCAGAATTGATCATCGAAGGCGTCTCATCCACACAACTGATTCAAGCCGTCGGTGAAGTCAAACTAGACAACCAAACCCGTCTGCTGCGTTTTTACACTGACGACGATGGTTATGTGCAAGTATTGCAGGAAGGGACACAAGACTCAGATGTTCGTGAAGTCAAAATGTTTTATTACTACGATACCTCACCGATCGATACCGAGAATCAGTGGCAGACACTGCTTGAAAGTGGCATCGTCAAAACAGACTGGTCATTGGAATCCCATCAATTTCAAAAAGCCTGGGATAATATTGTGCCCGTCGCGATGACAGAAAAAACCTGGCATAAAGACGGCTCGGTCACAGAAACCGATCAGTTTGTCATGGTTTATGAACGAGAAACGGAGTCAGGCTATTTCGAGGGCCTGATGGTAGCCGGAGAAGAAGTCATCAATCAACATAAAGCTGAACACTGTTTAGTGTTAAGTACCTATTTTGAACTCACCCCGACCGATTTTAAAATCATTGGATAATATTATTACTGCTGTATTAGGAATATATTTATGGAACTTATACGTCATTCACTCCTTGGATTAGGTAATTTTTCACTTTACTTTGTGATATCACTGGCCTTTCTGATTCTGTTTAAACTGATCTATGTACGAATCACCCCTTATGATGAGTGGAAACTGGTCAAAGATGATAAAAATACCGCTGCGGCAATTGCTTTATCCGGTTCAATGATCGGCTTTTCTCTGGCACTCGCCGGTGCCGCCAGCAATGCAGTAAACCTCATTGATTTTTGTGTCTGGAGCCTTGTCGCACTGATTGCTCAGATTATCGCTTTTCTGGTGGTTCGCTTTGGTTTTATGCCAAAACTTGCAGAGCGTATTGAAGGCGGAGAAATCCCAGCAGCCATTCTGATGGCAGCCATGTCTATCTCTGTCGGTCTGTTAAATGCGGCCTGTATGACCTACTAGGAGCCGAATCATGAAGAGAAGTAAACAAGTCGTTCTGGCACACATGAAGAAAGACTGGCGTTGTGCCGCTTATGCCCCGATTACTGTTGCAATCGCAGGTCTTGCCCTGTCCGGTTGTGGTGACAGCGGTAAAGATGCCGTTATTTATAAGAGTGTTGATGATTGTATCAACGATAACTCAGGCCATACCACTGAGTGTAAGGCTGCTTATCAGAACGCTGTGTCTGAATCTGCCCGGACAGCGCCCCGATACAATTCACTCAATGACTGTATTGCCGATTTCGGTGTCGATATGTGTCGTGCGGATCCGAATAATCACAGTTGGTTTATGCCAGCAATGGCTGGGTTCATGTTTGCCAGAATGCTAGACGGCCCCCGGTCTTACTATTCACAACCGATGTTCTATTCCAATTACCCGAATAGCCCTTATTACCATCAGTGGCGCAGCGCAAATGGGAATAATTACGGCAGCTCAAGTTATAGAACCAATCCGGTTAAGATTCATCGCGATCAAATGAAACCCAAACCAACCGTCACCCGGACAATCTCCCGCGGTGGTTTTGGTTCAACATCTTCAGCAAAATCAAGTTGGGGAAGTTCTTCAAGTCGCAGCTTCGGTTCTTCCAGCCGCAGCTGGGGAGGCTAACCAAACGCTTATTTCACCAAGCGTGGCACATGCCTTCAACCCATAAAAAATGCCGAGAAAAACTCGGCATTTTTTATGTTGATCGTTATTAGCGAGTCGGTGATGGCTCCGTCTAAACGAGAAGCGGCTCAACATCAATAAACCGTCCCAGCTCCTGACGCTTCGCACTGGGTACATAAGGGATCTCTCCCAGCTTTGGTGCGTTCATTTTCTGTTCCAGCATTTCGATGATATCGGCATAATGCTCAGTCCCCGGATTGATCCGGTTGGCAACCCAGCCGACAATTTCCAGACCATCGGCTCGAATACTTTCTGCGGTCAGCATAGCATGATTCAGACATCCCAGTTGAATACCAACCACCAAGACCACGGGCACGCGTTCCTGTTTCACCCAGTCAGACAAACACTCTGTATCTGAGACGGGTACGCGCCAGCCGCCAGCCCCTTCAATCAAAACAATATCTGTATTCGCTTTATGCTGCGCTAAGTGGTTACTTAATACTGAAAAATCGATCGCAACACCTGCATGTTTTGCAGCAATATGTGGTGATGTCGGTAATTCCAGTGCATAAGGATTAATATTGTCGTAATCACTCTGACAGGTCGCAACCTTGATAAGATGCAAAGCATCAGAATTACGGAAACCGGACTCCGTTTTCTCACATCCTGACGCGACGGGTTTATAACCTATCGTTTTTAAATCCCTGGCAGCTAGCGCCTGTAAGATCGCTTTTGATGCGACCGTTTTACCGACATCCGTATCTGTACCTGCAATAAATAGTGCGTCGATCATTGCTGAATAACCCCAAAACAAACCTGATAAGTAGCAGGAAGTAGCCCTTCTCGGTTGGCGAATTTTTGATACGCCACCTCAACCTGAGCAAGCATCCGGTGACTGATGAGTCGATTCGTCCGCTCGTCAATATGTGTCGCACCAATGCCTTTCAAATCTTTCATGAGATGCATTGCTGAACCATACCAAAGCCTGAACGAACATAAGTCTATCTGATACTGGGTGCACCCAGCTTGCGCTAACGCAATTTTTACCGTATTCCCAGAGATAAAGCGGTTCACATGTCGGGCTGAATCAACTTCCGCCCACGCTTGTTCCAGTTCAATAAGAGAACCGGCAGCCAGAATAGAGAAATAGCCCTTCCCCGCAGGTTTGAGAACACGTTTGATTTCTCGCAATGCAACCACCAGCGACTCACACCATTGCAACGCTAAACTCGAGAACACAAAATCAACACTGTGATCAACTAAAGGCAGCGCTTCTGCATCACAGTGGCAGTATTCAACCCCGGCGCTACCACAACGTTGCCTCGCGTGTTCCAGCATATGCTGTGATAAATCGGCACAAATCACCTCTGCGCCACGCTGACGTATCTGCTCCGAAAAAAATCCGGTGCCGCAACCGAGATCCAAAACCACACAACCCCGTAAATCCTGCGGTAGCTCGTTAAGAAGTTGCTGACCGACGTCCCGCTGAAAAGCTGCATGGCGATCATAACTTTGTGCCGCTTTCCCAAATGCTGCGGCAATCCGCACTTTTCGCTGGGAAACAGCCGCTGATAAGGGCTGTCGGATCAGTTCAATACTCACCACTAGCCTCCATAATTTGCTGCATTGTCATCGCCAGTTGACGCACCTGAGCCTCACTATGCCCGGCCGTCAAGGTTATTCTTAGTCGTGCTGTACCTTCCGGCACGGTTGGCGGACGAATCGCACTGACCCAAATCCCCTGCTCCCGCAAGGCTGTCGCAAACTGCACAGCTCGTTCACTACTGCCGATAATCAGCGGTTGAATCGGTGTTTGTGACAGTGAAGCAGTGACGTGTCTGGGGAGATGTGTATGGTATATTTCCTGAAGCTGGCGGAGCTTGTCACGACGCCATTGGTCGCGCTGAATCATCTCAATCGCCCGGCTCAGTGCGTAAGCTTGTGCCGGCGGGATTGCCGTCGAATAGACATGATGTCTGGCAAACTGAGTGAGATAATCACCGGTGTCCCGATCACACAAGACCGCAGCCCCGGAGAGGCCGAATGCTTTACCGAAGGTGACCACCAGCAGATCAGGGTGAATTTCCGCAGCTGCGCAACTCCCCGCCCCATCTCGTCCCAGAACTCCGATACCATGGGCATCATCAACCATCAAGACCGCCCGATGCTGCACACAAGCACTCAATTCAGCAAGCGGTGCGCAGTCGCCATCCATACTGAACACACCTTCGGTCACCACGACATTGGTTTGGTCGGTGGAAAGCAATGTCGAGAGATGGTTCACATCATTGTGACGGAAGCGCTTCATCGTGGCTGCCGAAAGTGATCCGGCTTCCATCAGAGAGGCGTGATTTAACCGATCCTGAAGTAATAAGTCACCCCGTTGTAATAGCGTGAACAAAACTGCCTGATTGGCACTAAACCCTGAATTAAACAGAATCGCCCGCTCATATCCCAGCCACTCACACAGCATTGCTTCGAGTGTTTGATGGGATTGGTGAAACCCCGTCACTAACGGTGAGGCACCGCTGCCACATCCGTAACGACTCAGGCCTTCCTGCCACGCAGCGATCAGCGCCGGATCAGTGGCAAGCCCCAGATAATCGTTACTGGAAAAATTAAGATATGTCCGTCCTTGATGAACGAATTGCGCTTCATTTTGACGTGCCAGCGGAGTCAGTGCCCGGGTCAGTCCCTGCGCGGCGCGCTCAGCTAGCGCAGTCGTTATCCGGTGTTTAAATGCCGGCTTCATAGAACAGGTCATCTTTTCCGGGACGCGCAGCAACACGTTCAACCACACGATCCAGTAACTCGTTTTCCTGAATTTCGTCCGGTTTTTGTACCACTTGCTGGCGATTAATTCCCAGTTTACGGAACAATTGCATGTCACTGTCTTCTGCCGGATTTGGCGTCGTCAGTAATTTACAGCCATAGAAAATAGAATTCGCACCCGCCATAAAACAGAGTGTCTGCATTTGCTCGTTCATTTGCTCCCGTCCGGCAGACAAGCGAACAGCAGACTGCGGCATCATAATCCGGGCAACCGCAATCAGACGGATAAAGTCAAAGGGATCCACATCCTCAGCCGATTCTAACGGTGTCCCTTTGACTTTCACCAACATGTTGATCGGTACACTTTCCGGTTGGGTCGGCAGATTGGCCAGCTCCACCAGCAGCCCGGCGCGATCATCCGTGCTTTCCCCCATGCCGATAATGCCACCGGAGCAAATTTTCATCCCGGCATCCCGGACATGTGCCAGTGTGTCGAGACGATCCTGATAAGTTCGGGTAGTGATGATATTGCCGTAAAATTCAGGGGAAGTATCAAGATTGTGGTTATAGTAATCCAATCCGGCATGAGCCAGCTCCTGCGCTTGCTCTGCGGTGAGCATTCCCAGTGTCATACAGGTTTCCAGCCCCATATCTTTCACTCCGGAAATCATCTCTTTTAACAACGGCATATCCCGTGCTTTCGGGTTCTTCCATGCAGCACCCATACAGAAACGGGTCGAGCCGGATGCTTTTGCTTTCTGAGCCGCATCCAATACTCGCTCAACCTCCATCAGACGTTCTTTATCCACATCTGTACGATAATGGGCACTTTGCGGGCAGTATTTACAATCCTCAGGACATGCACCGGTTTTAATCGATAACAATGTGCTGACCTGAACATAGTTATGCGGTTGGTAGTGACGATGCACTTGCTGGGCTTCAAATAATAAATCCATGAAGGGTTTATTGAGCAGAGATTGCACTTCTGCAACCGTCCAATCATGACGAACTTCCACGTGTATTCCTTCTTCTTATCAGAGAGACTTTTGTTGGCTAGTCTAAACAGAAGCGCTACACTGTCAACAAAATAAAATTCACCAAGTTTACAATAGATTAAATAATGAACAAATTAGATTTAGATTTCGACCGAAATCACATCTGGCACCCCTATACATCAACTATCTCGCCCCTCAATTGTTATCCGGTCAGTCATGCTGTCGGCAATCAAATTCATCTGGAAAGTGGTGAAGTGTTGATCGATGGGATGTCATCCTGGTGGGCAGCTATTCATGGTTACAACCATCCCCGGCTGAACAGCGCGGTCACTGAACAGTTGTCCCGCATGTCGCATGTGATGTTCGGCGGTCTGACCCATCAACCGGCTATCGGGCTATGTCAAAAATTATTGCAAATGGTTCCTCCGTCACTCCAGCATGTTTTTCTTGCCGATTCCGGATCGGTTGCTGTTGAAGTTGCCTTGAAGATGGCGCTGCAATACTGGCATAGCCGCGGAGAATCCCGTCCCCGTTTCCTGACACTACGTCACGGCTATCACGGTGATACATTTGCCGCCATGTCTGTGACGGATCCGGATAATTCGATGCACCGTCTGTATCGGGGATTTCTGCCGGAACATCTCTTCGCAGAGTCCCCACAAACCGGCTTTTACGAGCCGTGGCATCCACAAGATATCGACGATTTTCAATCTCAGCTTGAACAGCACCATCACACCATTGCCGCCGTGATCCTTGAACCGATTGTTCAGGGTGCAGGCGGCATGCGGATTTACCATCCGCGCTACTTACAGGAAGTCAGAAAGCTGTGTGATCAATTTAATGTATTGCTGATTGCTGATGAGATCGCCACCGGATTTGGCCGAACGGGGAAATTGTTCGCTTGTGAACACGCGCAGATCGAGCCGGATATTCTCTGTGTCGGGAAAGCATTAACCGGTGGGTATATGACGTTATCAGCGACATTAACAACTCGACACGTGGCACAAACCGTCTGTTCCGGAGAAGCGCAATGTTTTATGCATGGTCCGACATTTATGGGCAACCCGTTAGCCTGCGCAGTTGCCGAGGCAAGTTTAAGTCTGATCGAAACAGGTGATTGGCAAACCCAAGTGCAGCAGATCGAGCATTTCTTTGCCACTCATCTGCCAGCGCTGCAACAGTACGGGATGGTGAAAGATGTCCGTTGGCTCGGAGCCATTGGTGTCATCGAAACCCATCAACCAGTCAGAATGGCCGAGATTCAGGCGCACTTTGTCCGCCAAGGCGTCTGGATCCGTCCGTTTGGCCGATTGATTTATCTGATGCCGCCTTACCTTTCGACCGATGATGATTTGGCTCAGTTGATTCAGGCCATTGAACGGGCCTTACAACAACCGGCACTATTTTTTCAGTGATTTGCTTTCTCAATGACCCGAGCGGCTGAATCATCACTGAGTGGGTTGGGTGACATATCTGACCCACGACACTATTATCGATCTTGTGCTGATCCGTCTCGCGAATCAAAGCAATTCAACACCATTGCTAGCAGCCAGCCACAAACCAGCCCACCGCCGTTGGCTGCCAAATCCAGCCACTCGCCATAACGATTGACATAAGGTTGAACCAGCTCAATCCCACCACTGTAGGCAAGTAAAGCAACCCCTATCCATCCCCATCTCCGGGGTTGGCGTAATGCTACCGGAAACATCAGCGCGGCATAAGCGATGAAATGATGGGTCTTATCGGTTCCCGGAACATTCGGTAAGGTGGCAAGCGGCCATAGTGACAATACCGTGATCGCGGCAAGGATCAATAGCATGATGTTCAGCCAGTACTGTTTGATGATGTGCAATTTGTTCATATTCTGCCAATACGGATGATATCCAAAAAGCTTACCCGATGGATGTAAGCTTTTTGAGCAACGATTTCGTACAAATCATTATGAGATATTCAATTCTCCCATGATTTTCCGATATTTCATATCATCTGCATACATTTCTAGAAATACCTTGTATTTCAAATCATAGAAAGATTTGATCAGTTCGGTTTGTGGCATAACCGTCTTGCTAATTCGACTCATTGAAGCCATCGCTGTCGGAATATCGGTATAAGTACCGGAAGCGACCGCACCAAGCATCGCAGAGCCTAACAATACCGCTTCACTCTCCTCTGGCAGTAACATAGTACAGCCGGTCGCATTGACGTGTTCTTGAATGAATATGGGGTTTTTAGTCCCGCCACCACATGCCATGATCGTATCAATTGAGTAACCAGACTGATTTAAGGATTCAATAATGTGCCTGGTGCCTAAAGCAATTGACTGTATCGTTGCCAGATATTGAAGTGCTAAATCTTCTTCCGTTTGAATCATCTGCAATCCGGTCATCACACCGGTTAAACTGGGATCAGCACGGGGCGAGCGATTCCCGTGAAAATATGGCAATACATGCATATCTTTCGCCAAGAAAGCGATTCGGTCTTTTGCCCCCGCTAAATTTAATAAAATGTCATTCAGATACTCATAAATAGTTTGTGAATGACTTTGGGCTCGCTCTTGTGCCACATGATAAACCGGATGTGACGTAATGATATGATCAATGAGCGCGCCCGTGGCTGACTGACCACCTTCATTGAGCCAATAATCTGGCACCATCGCACCGTAGTACGCGCCCCAAACACCATCAATAAATCTGGCGGATTTGGACACCGCCATATGGCATGAAGAGGTACCGCCAATTAATGCCAGCCGCCGGTCAAAATCGACATGAGCATTCTTGTTAATATTTGAGGCGCCTAAAACACCAATGCCACCGGCATGCGCATCAATAATCGACGTCCCTACCGGGGTACCGGTAATCAGTCCGAGATCGTTGGCCGCATGTGCCGTTAATCCGTTCCCCACCGGCTGTCCCATCGGAATAATCTCGTTACCGATTTTCTGTGCATCATCCAGCAACAGATCGTCTAAACCAATGCGTTTGAAAAAGTCACGATCCCATTTGCCCTCATGGCCCAAATAAGTCCATTTACACACCGTAGAACAAAGCGAACGAGAATTACGATGGGTCGCTTTCCATGTTAAAAAGTCTGGTAAATCAAAGAAATACCCGGCATTAGACCAAGTGGTTGGTTTATGCTGTTTTAACCACATTAGCTTAGGCATTTCCATTTCAGGAGAAATACGGCTGCCGACATAATCAAGCACCTTATGTTTTGTCTCATTGATACGATTCGCCTGAGTGATTGCACGGTGATCCATCCACATAATCACATTTTGCTCATTTCGCCCCGTTGGGCTGACGGTGAGTGGTTTTCCTTCTTTATTGAGTACCACTAACGAGCACGTTGCATCAAAGCCGATCCCCTGAATATCATGCGGGTCTACATTTGCTTTCGAGATTGCATCTTTTACCGACAAGCAAACGCATTGCCAAATATCATCTGATGATTGTTCAACAAAATTTGCTTTCGGTTTAAACATCATGATGTTGCGTTTTGACTCTGCAAGCATCCGGCCAGAAATGTCGAACACTCCGGCTCGTGCACTACCACTACCAACATCAACGCCAATAAAATAAATTGAACCCATAATTCACCCCGCACTTTTTATGAACGCTGACTATTTCTTTGTAAAAAAATAAAAAATATTAAAATCCCGCCATAAAGTGCCATGGTTAAATAACTACTAACGCCGAGTAAGTTAAGACCACTTTCTAAAGACTGGAGGACGATCAGTGCTAAGCCGATACCCAATATGCGACCAAAGCCGCCATCAGGATTTATTCCGCCTAGCACCGAGGCTAAAATCGCGATGAGTAGGTATGACTCCCCATATCCGGCCTTAGCCGAGTTAAATTTCGCCATCATCACTAAGGCGGCCACCCAGCACAGCATTGAGGAAATAATATAGACATAAACAGTCACTTTTTGAGTATCAATGCCGGACAATCTCGTTGCTTTTTCGTTAGATCCCATCAGATAAATCGCCCGGCCAAGTCCGGTATGTTCCAGCAATATCCACAGTGAGAGCGCAAAGACAACAAATAGAATTAACGGCAACGGAACGCCTACAACAGAGCCATTGCCGATAAACAGGATCGCCTCAGGAAAACCGGAAATCACCGCACCGCCCGAGATAAGGACATTCAATCCATTGATGAACGTCATCGAACCCAGCGTTGCGAGGATCGGAGATACACCGACATAAGCAATTAAGCCACCGTTGAATAGACCGACGATGATGGCTGTAACAAGTCCGGCAAGTATTGCGATCAGGGTAACCATTAAATTATCGGGAGCAACATTGATGATACTGGCCATCACCAGACTACACGCATTGGTGGTTGCGATAATCGAAAGATTGATTCCTCCGGTCAGCATACACACAGCCATACTGAGCGCTAACAAACCAAGAATTGGGATTTGATAAGCCATTGACTGAATGTTATCTAATGAGAAAAAACTGCCACCGGCAGTCAGAAACATCAGTAAAAAGATTGCCACTAATATAAAGATTAAATATTGAATATTTTTGTCTGACGACATTTTCAATTTATTGATGATCATTTCCATGCCAATCCCTTCGATGCTTGTTTTCTTTCATTCATCGCCGTAGCACTAATACTTGCAACAATGATGATCCCGGTCAGGACGGTGTGCCAGTAAGATGGGATGCTCAATAGCGTCAGTCCATTCTTCACGATGGCCAGTAAGATAACGCCAAGCACGACCCCAATCAGCCGCCCTTTTCCCCCGGTCATACTTGCCCCACCTAATACAACAGAAGCGAGCACAATCAGCTCAAATCCCATCAATGAATTCGGCGCGACAGATTGGGTGATTTGTGTCTGAATCACAGCGGCAATCCCGGAAACAGCCCCCATAAAGCCATAAACAAAGATGTGTAACCTGAAAATATTGATCCCCATTCTGGATGCCGATTCCGTGTTACCACCAACCGCATAGATTTGTCTTCCTAACGTGGTTTTATTCATTAACAACGAGGTGCAGGCGACAACAACGATCAAGGCTATAATCGGTAAAGAAACCCCATACTGATACCCATCAGAACCGGTAAAGGTGAACCACTCAACGCCATTCATGAACCATTCAGGGAAACCATATAGCCAATCGCCACGACTGAAATACATCAGTAAACCAAACCAGACATTCAGTGTCGAAATCGTAATAATAATTGCAGGTACTTTAAGGCGATAGACGAGCAGCGCGTTGACGGTTCCTAATATAAACCCGACGATTATTGATATGGCAAAGGCAAGATAAAAATTACCACCATAATGCAAAATATATAATGCCGTTATATATTGTGATATCGCTGTCATCCCCGGGAACGAAATATCAATACCACCAAATACCAGAACAACAAATAACCCGCATGCCAATATACCTAGAATTGCTGAGCTGACAGTCATATCAAATAAGTTACCTACGGTAAAAAAATCTGTTGTTGTCATAGACAACCCCAGCATCAGTACAATAATCAAAACCGATAAATAAAATTCATGTTGCTTTGTAATCCAAGAGAGTTTTAATTGACTAGGCATTGACCGCCTCCATTATTTCAACTTCTGAGCAATTTTCAGGATAAAACTCTTGAGTTAGCCGACCTTCTTTCATGACATAAACGCGATGACTATTATAATAAACTTCAGGAATTTCATCGCTGATCATTAATATCGCAATCCCTTGTTTAGCTAAATCTTGCATAATCCGATAAATACTTTCTTTATTGGCAATATCAACGCCGACTGTCGGTGAATCCAGAATTAATAACTCTGGTTCGGCGGCAATCCATTTTGCAATTGAAATACGCTGCGCATTACCACCAGACAGGCTGGTCACAGGCAATTCAGGATCAGAAACTTTGATACTTAATGATTGAATTAATCGACGTACCAAAGATTTGGCTTTCTCATGGTCGAGTAATCCATGATTGCTTTTCAATCTGGAGAAAATGGCGGAGATAACATTATCGTGAATGGACTGAGCCATGACCAGACCCGTGGACATCCGATCTTCAGATACATAGCCAATCCCGGATGCAATAGCATCTCGATTGGACTTGAAAGAAACGGCTTCTCCCTTAACGAGTATACTGCCCGAATCAGGTTGGGTCATACCAAACAAACTCATACACAACTCGGTTCGACCAGATCCCAGCAAACCAGTGATCGCTACAATTTCACCCGTTTGAACAGAGAAATTAATATCTTCATATTCATGGGCACGCGTTAAATGCTTCACTTCTAATTGCGTCGTTCCGTGATGGTTGTAGGCCGGTAGCGGTTTAAATTCGAACTTTTGCCCGGTCATTAAAAAGGCCAAATCGTCACGACTCGTTTCATTGGCATTGTATGTCCCGACAGTTTCACCATCACGAATCACGGTAATTCGATCAGAGATCTCCATAACTTCATCCAGTTTGTGACTGACAAACACCACGGTAATCCCTTTTGCTTTCAAATCCAGAACTACTTTAATGAGCTGATTCACTTCGTGACGAGTCAGGGAGGCGGTCGGTTCATCCATAATCACTAATTTGGCTGCTGAAGCCATTGCCCGACAAATCGCAACGATTTGGCATTGTGCAATAGATAACTGATCAACGGTGATATCTAAAGGAAGAGAAATCCCAACTTTCTCCATCGCTTTCAGGGCGATTTTTTTTGCTTTATCTTTATTCACTAATCCAAATGGAGATTTCACATTTTCTTGGATAGCAATATTTTCTTGGACAGTTAAATTATGAAATAAGGAAAGATCTTGATAAATAACCTGTATGCCTTTTCTAATTGATATTTCTGGCGTCAGTCTTTCATACTTTTTACCATTCAAAATTATTTCCGATCCGGGCTCCGGCACATGGATACCGGAAATCACTTTAAATAAAGTACTTTTGCCACAACCATTCTTCCCGGCTAAACAGTGTACCTCCCCCATGTTGAACTCTAAATTTACTTTATTCAGCGCTTTTACATTACCAAAGTATTTAGATACATTTTTCAATGTGATAAATGGCACTTCAGACATATTCGTTCACCTTCGGCAATTGATCATCGGGGCTATATTCAATAGCCCCCCAAAATATCGGTTAAAAACCTAATTTCGTCGCATTACTTTTATCAACTTCTAAAATTTTATTGAACTTGATAACTTTAGCTTGTGTATCAATCTCCGCCTTACCCAGAGTCGGAACATCTAAACCTTTTGATATATCTTTACCATCGAGAATATCTTTGGCCACGGCAACAAGCGCGAAACCAGCATCGGCAGGATTCCACAAAAAGCCTTTGTCAATATCACCGGTCATCAAGTATGGCGCAGCCTGACCCGGCATCATGATACCAACGACTGCAATTTTATCCTTGGCACGTTTTTTCTTAATCACCTGACCGGCCCCGATCCCCCCTAATGAACCATATGAAATGATCCCTTTCATATCCGGATGAGCTTTCATCAAATCGTTTGTCGCAGCATAAGATGCATCAATACTTTCTGCGACAGGCATACGATCAGTTACTTCATACATATCCGGATAAGCTTTTTTCTGATAAGCGATAGCAAGATTAGCCCAGTTGTTATGCAGGGGGACCGTCAATGAGCCAACATAAATCGCATAGCCACCTTTACCACCCATTTGATGAGCAAGTTCATCCATCGTCGCTTTGGCATATGCTTGGTTATCAATCGTTTCGATATCCCAGTCAGCGCCATGACCATCCGGTGCCTCATGCGTTAAAACAACAATTCCTTTCTCTTTTGCTTTCTTAAATACAGGCTCTAAGACCTTTACATCGTTGGGGACAACCGTAATGGCATCAACACCTTTGGCAATCAAGTCTTCAATAATTTTAACTTGCTGGGCAGGATCCGGCGTGGCCGGGCCTAATTGCCGCGCATGAACGTGCAACACATCAGCAGCTCGTGATACGCCTTTTTCCATCTGGTTAAACCAGGGAATACCCGCGACCTTAACGACGTTTACGATTTCATAGTCTTTCGCAAGCGCTGAAGCTGAACTGAAAAGCAAACTTAATAGCGTTATTTTTATGGCTTTCTTTGTAATTTCTTTCATATCCGCATCCTTTATTGGATAATCTGTAGGGATTATCTACCGAGTGGTGAGTAGATGCGTAGATACTAATAGGTATATTATTAACGCTTGTTCAGCGCCGCTAAATAGTGTGATAAGCGCACGCAAATGTTTCAATTTACCAACAAAATTGTTATAAAAATGTTAAATAATGCATTTTATGTAATTTTATTACACAAAAACATCATATAATTAACACAAATTAAACAAAAATATAACAAAATAAAAACATAACCATAAAGCACCATCAAAAGTCAGAATGACCAAAAGCAAGACTTCAATGATTTTTCAGCGCCTGATGTTGTGTTCAGGGTCTCAGCTTGCTCTCCGGAAAGACCAAAGCAAATCCTTATTTTGTTCAGTCAAACGATTGCGTTATCGTTCCCCTTCCCAAATTTTTTGACGAGGGATTGAACCGACATCTTGTGCTGTTATAGTGCCCGCGAATAAATCAGACAAGGGTCACATAATGAATGCAAACACAGTAGAAATCATTGGTTACGCCGCATCACTGATGGTCGCGCTGTCATTTACAATGAAAGATATCGTCAAGTTACGAATCGTCAACTGTATCGGCTGCCTGCTATTCGTCACTTACGGTCTGATTATTGATTCATGGCCGGTAACACTTGCAAACCTGTTTATTACCGGTGCCAACATTTACTATCTGCGCAAAGCCCGGACAGAAGCCTGTCAGGAGCTCAATAAAGCTTGAACTTGTACTCTGACTCTCAAGCGCCATACGAATAAACTGACTGCAACGGATAGTAACTCATCATGAGTGTCTTATTTCAGAGAAATGACACAATGAAAACCCTATCCATTGCTCAGAATGGTACATTAGTCCCCCACCACAATCAGTTTATCCGGACTTATGCACAACAGAAATTTAACGTTAGATATTTTCAAAATCGTCTTAGCTTTCATGGTCATCGGTATCCACAGCAATTTTCTCAGTGAACTGACCACCGAAGGATACTACCTCATCACCGCCGGTATTTTCAGAATTGCTGTTCCGATTTTCTTTATCATCAATGGTTATTACTTCATCTCAATAGCGACGACAGATAAGTTGCTCCAGTGGAGTAAAAGAGTCGCGATACTCTATCTGTTCTGGACCATCTTTTATGCTTATTTCTGGCTCAAGCCACTCACCATGAATTTCATCGGGATGATGACTGTCGTTGAAACACTCATCGTCGGCTATCACCATTTATGGTATTTGATTGGTATGCTCGGTGCAGGACTGATGACCTATGTATTCAGAGATCGGACCCGAACAGGTATACAACTTGCGTTACTCTGCTTTGTGCTGGGTGTGGTTATACAGTACATCGGTAATTATCATCTGATGTCTTCGACATTTGCCGATGAACTCTTCAATATCGGCTTCACCCATCGCAATTTTTTATTGTTAGGCTTCCCGTTCTTCTATCTCGGTTTCTTTATCCGCAAACATCAACTGTTTGCCCAAACATCGACCAGCACACTGTACATTGCAGCTCTCATCGGTATCGGGCTGTTACTGGGGGAAAGCTGGTTCAACCTTAATCAGCCGTCTCGTACCGGGGTATTTGATAACTACCTTTCGCTGATATGGATCTGCCCGGTACTATTCCTGCTGGCCATGCGTTCTCAGCGCACCACCAACAACAAGTATCTGGCGCATTTTTCAACGGCCATTTATTTGATTCATCCGTTCTGTTTAAGTGTCCTGACCAAAATTCATCCGTGGGAGAATACGCCTATGGCGATCGGCTGCGCCCTGCTATCCATGATTTTCTCGTTGGTGCTGATACAGGTGTATAAACGGGTGGGTTATATTCTTTAGTATACATCACGCCGTAGCATAAATTACGCGGGCATCTCATTGCGAAATGTAAGCCCGCGCTGTTCATGACACCGTGATAAATACGTTTTTACCTAATTCATCTCAAACTGTTGATCCAACCAGTTGAACGCGGCTTCCTGCATATCTTCGGTAAAGATATGCCCCTTATTCGGCCAGATTCGGGTGTTGAGTTTATCTTCTGCGCCATTGGCTCGCCATACCTGGTGCAGTTTAGCGAATGCTTGTTGGACAGAATCGACGGGAAACAATGGATCTAAACCTCCTGCAAACACCAACATCGGCTTCGGTGCTGCAATGGCAGCAACATCGGGATAATCCAGATAACGAGCCATATACGGGTGTAACATCGTAAAGGCAGATTGCCCTTTGAGCTGGTTATTGCCGGGCACCATCAAACCTTTCATTGTCCCCATCCATGAATCAACAATACTCGCGGTGATATCATCCGATAACGCTGCCACTTGCCAAGAACGGAATGCCCCCATGGAGAAACCGACAGATGCGACTCGTGACTTATCCACTTGTGGCAGGCTAGCCAGAAACTTCGCCGCCCGTAAATCATCCAGTGCAATGATGCCGGCAAATGAACTACCTAAATTAAATAAGTTCGAGGCCAGCGCCTGTTGTGAGTCGGTTCTAAATCCTTCAACGGAGCGATCCCCCCACCCCAGTGCATCGATGGATAAAACGACGTAACCTCGCTTTGCCAATTCATCACCGGGAAAACGGTCGGTAAAATAGCGATGCGCCCATTCCCGCGATGACGATAAGCGCGCATCATCACCCCAAGTCTGCACAAACTTCTCTTTACCGATATCAAACCGCGCACCGTGATCATGTAAAAATAGAGCCGCAGGGAAAGGCCCGTCCCCCTTCGGGGTTAACATCAATGCCAGTACCCGGCTCTCATGGCTGATATTAAACACAACTTTCTGGGCGATATAGCTTCCCCGATCAATCTGGTCAATCACCAGCGGATTAAATGGTGTGTCATCTTGGTAAGGTAAAATAATTTCCTGCGCCTTGGCCTTCGCGATGTTGTGCCATATCTCCGGATTATATTCGTCATGCCAAGCAAGTTGGTACGGCATCCGCACCGCTTTCAATTTTTCATAAAACAGCGGGAAACTACTATCCGGTGAATCGATTTCTTGCGTGACGTAATCCGACCCTGTCTGGGCATCATTGCTGTAAGCAAATACGGTTGAGCTGGTCAGGGTGATCATGCTCGTCAACAGTATGTTTTTCATCAACTGATTCATTTTGACTATCCTTAATAAGCAGAAAAAGAGCGCAACACCGCATACACTCACTTAATCATAAAATTGAAACAATGTTTTATTTTACATAAAAATAAATAACCGGGTGAGTTAGCAGGATCACAATCAGACAGATTGTTGGGGCTCATGACATCTCGATATACACGCTTATGATGCACCTCACGAAGCAGGACGGACGCACTCAGTCAAACTATCAATAACTGACTCTCACAAGCATATTCGCCGCTCAGTAGTACGCAGCGTTAACACTTCCCCATGATCGGCTCATATGCGGTTTTGCCTATCCTATAGATAGATACAATCGAATATACTGAATGATAATAATTATCAATAATATTGATATCAAAGCAGATGATTCAGGTTGGACACCCTATGAAAAAGACCATTAGTTTCGCCGCCATTCACTTCAGCATTGCCTTTACCGTGGCCTATCTTCTGACAGGCGATGTGATTCTGGGAAGTTTAATTGCCATGCTCGAACCCATGGTCAACACCGTGGCATTCTATTTCCATGAAAAAGTATGGTCTCAGTATGCACCGCTACAACGTTATGCGGCAGCACCCCATATTAAAACTGCCAGCTTCGCGGTGATCCATTTCAGTGTCGCCTTTAATGTCACCTATCTACTGACCGGTAGCTGGCTGATCGGCGGGGTTATGGCACTGATTGAGCCGAGTATCAATACCTGCGCCTATTATTTCCACGAGAAAATATGGCAAAGAAAAGCCCAACATCAACCATGGCAGTGTGTTCACCACAGTGCGGTAACATCATCATAGTCATGTGCTACACGAGGGGTGATGTCTATCACATAATCTGTTAATATGACGCTTATCTATTCAGTTGGCCGCAAGGCCAGCTTTTTTTATATTCACCACTCAATCTGGAATTTCCTGTGCTATCAACTGCAAACATCACCATGCAATTTGGCGATAAGCCATTATTTGAAAACATCTCAATTAAATTTGGTCACGGTAACCGCTACGGTCTTATCGGCGCCAACGGTTGCGGCAAATCCACCTTTATGAAAATTCTGAGTGGTGAACTGGAACCGTCCGTCGGGAGTGTTGCAACAGATCCCAATGAACGAATGGCAAAACTGGGACAAGACCAGTTTGCATTCGAAACATTCTCCGTTATTGACACTGTCATCATGGGTCATAAAGAGCTATGGGAAGTCAAAGAAGAACGGGACCGCATCTATGCATTACCCGAAATGTCAGACGAAGACGGTATGCGAGTCGGTGATCTGGAAACAGAATTTGCTGAAATGGACGGTTACTCAGCCGAAGCCCGTGCCGGAGAACTGTTGCTCGGACTGGGCATTCCGGAAGACCAGCACTTTGGCTTGATGAGTGAAATCGCTCCGGGTCTGAAACTGCGGGTATTGCTGGCTCAGGTGTTGTTTGCCGAACCGGAAATCATGTTGCTCGACGAGCCAACCAACAACCTGGACATGCATACGATCTCTTGGTTAGAGCAGACGCTATTGGCTCGCAACTGTACCATGATTATTATTTCGCATGATCGCCATTTTCTGAATACCGTCTGTACTCACATGGCCGATTTGGATTATGGTGAACTCCGCTTGTTCCACGGTAACTATGATGAATATATGATTGCCGCCGAGCAAGCCAGAGAACGCCTCCATGCTGACAATGCCAAGAAAAAAGCTCAAATCGCAGAGCTACAAACCTTTGTCAGTCGCTTCTCAGCCAACGCATCAAAAGCCAAACAGGCCACATCTCGTCAGAAACAGCTTGAAAAAATTCAGCTTGAAGAGGTCAAACCTTCCAGTCGTCAGTCACCATTTATTCGCTTCGAGCAGGAGAAACCGCTGTTCCGTAATGCGCTCGAAGTCAACGCCCTCAAACAAGGGTATGGTGACAACATTCTGTTTAACGATGTCAACCTGATGGTCGAAGTCGGTGAACGTATTGCCATTATCGGGGAAAACGGGATCGGGAAATCAACGCTGTTGAATACACTGGCTGGCGTTATGACTCCTATGTCCGGTGAGATCAAATGGTCCGAAAACAACAATATTGGCTTCTATGCGCAAGACCATGCCCACGAATTCAGCGAAGATCTCAATTTAATGGATTGGATGGGGCAATGGAAAAAAGAAGGTGATGACGAACAAACCGTACGTAGTATTCTCGGTCGAATGCTATTTTCACAAAATGAGATTAAAAAGTCAGTGAAAGTCATCTCCGGCGGAGAACAAGGTCGCATGTTGTTCGGAAAACTGATTATGCAAAAACCCAATATTCTGCTGATGGATGAACCGACCAACCACATGGATATGGAGTCTATCGAAGCTCTGAACTTAGCTCTCGAAAACTACCCGGGGACACTGTTATTTGTCTCTCATGACCGTCAGTTTGTTTCCTCAATCGCAACACGGATTATCGAAATTACCAAAGATGGCGTGAATGATTTCCACGGCACCTATGATGAATATCTGGCGAAACAAGGCCTGATCGGCTAATTCAACTCAAATCACGATGGGAGACTTACAATACCTGTGTTGTCGGTCTCCTGAACAACCCACGTTTTACAACGGGATCACCCGGACACTCGACTGAACCGTCCCGGCATACCCTCCCCGATCCACCACTACATGCCAATGCCCTGAGTAAGGCACCAGCAATACACTCACTGTATCTGTCATATGGCCGCCATTATATTTATAAGTGCGACGTTTCTTGTATTTTTGAAAATTGTCATCGTCAAGTAAAAGGACATTGGCCGTATTATCTTTCAACGTCACTTCTATTTTCTGGCCTCGTTCACAAATATCAAGATCGTAATGGGTAAATTTCATTATCTCTCCAACAATACATTTTCGAATCTGTCTTATTGCTCGAAGATATATATTCAATCACTCGATCATATTGAATTTTCAGTCATAGATCACGGAATAAATAGATAATAAAATCATACCTATAGCACAGTCTGAAGTATCAATATTGTTTAACCGCTCTCGAAAAATTACAATTGATATGCAACCCAGTGATAAAAACTGACACTTGTTATTAGATTAATTTCATATTATACCAATTGTTTGCGGTTTCAATTCCATATAGAAAATAATAAAAAGGCAGATGGTCTGAGCGGATTTATTTTCAAAGAAGGGATTATATTTAAAAATGAAGGGCAATTGATAACTCATTGCCCTTCAGTCAGCCATATGCCAAATTAAAAATGATTGCTTAAGCCCTAAAGACACTACAATTAAAGCAACCGGGATTGCCGTTATGAATTTGTAGATAGTGCACTTGATCGTTTTTAAAATTATTGCGGATAACGTCTTCCAAAGCGGGGCCTTGCACTGTCTCAGCATGAACCATCATACTGTTCACATCATAAGCTCTCACCGATAATAATCGCGTCTGCAATATTTCAGGAATTTCGTTAATCGCCAATTCAACCATTGTTTTATTCGCCCGAACGAAAATAGGTCCTGTTGCGCGATAAGGCGATTTAACATCATGATACGGATAGTGAATTAAAAGGATTTTCTCACCAACCTCAGCTTCTTGCAACGTCACTCGACAAGGATAACCCGGGCTTTCATCAGCAGTAAGCCAACAGCCATTCACCCTAGCCAGTTGTTCTTCGTTCATCTGCAAATACTGAGAAAAATATTTATCATCAAGTGCTTTAATTATAAAATCGGTGCTCATATTCAACTCCATTTAGCATTCATTAACATCCGTTACATAAGTCTTATCCAGTTAAAAGCGGCTTCAAGTCCTGTATCGATTCCATTGGTGCGATCATTTTTCGCAAAAAATGAAGTGGTGATCGCCGGGGGAATACCGACTTGATCATAGTCCACCCGATCGGCTGATAAGGTCTTCATGTTCGATATACCAAAGCGAAACCCGTTAGGGAGCGTTTTACCTAAGCTGCCCGATAACATCCCCTGCGTTCTTTCACCAATCAATATGACTTGATCCGAAGCACTGAGCATGAGTGCCGATAACTCAGCAGCGGATGCTGTCGTATTACTAATCAGAACAGCGACCGGCTTTCGATAACCCGGGGATTGTGGCTCAAGATAAATGTCATGCTCGGGCTCGAATCCAGCCCCGTCACGGGCGCTCTTGATATAGCCTAAGGTTTGGTGATCAACAAAATATTCGGCTAAAGCTCTTGCAAGATAAGCATAACCACCGCCGTTAAAGCGCAGATCAATCACCATTCCATCGGTTAATGCAAAATCATCCATAACTTGGTTCATTGTCTGTCTGAATACAGCTAAAGTTTCAGCATGGTCATTGCCCGCGACAAAATCACTCCATCCATCAATATATAAGTAGCCAATATTATCACTCTTTCCTTTTCCCCAGATAATATGCTCACCCAAACCACCCGACAGATTCAGTTGATTGGCAATAATAGATCGAATAAGCGCCTCATTATCATCAATATACTTTTGAATCGCCGTATTTTCAGATTCAGTGAAAGGTGCAACCAGGCCATTATCATCGATATATTCTTGCCGTAGCCTGTCGAATAAAACCGGTCGATCCTGCTGTCTGAAACGAGCCAGTTTATCCTGATCTAATACGTAAGCATGGCCATTCTGTAATGGACCAATCATTGATGACATCATATGGAAAAGTTGCTCTCGCGTTGAATCTTCAGAAACCTCACCAAGCACATTTTGTTTCATCAGCGTCCAGTCAATACCGGGCACATCTAAATTATAATAATATTGATCAAAGGTCTGGAGAAACATATTCAAGTTTCGGATCGGATCGTTTTCCGCCACATTGACAACACTCAAATTAGTGAGGCAACTATTTGGTAATTCAGCATGTTTTACATATTTGATCGTGTAATCGTTGGGATAAGCATTCAAACCCGGATAAATATAGCTAACGAATTGGTCACCGACTTGCTGATAACGTTTTTGAAACGTTTCCTTGCTGAATATTTCTTGATTTGTTAGTACACAGTAATCAGAAGTAAACTCATACTGAATCACCGAATCAGACATAATTTTCAATGCGGACCCATAATTCTCTGATACCCAAATACTTGGTTCGACCGGTTTATCCTCATTTTTATTTTCATTTATCTTATGATTACAGCCACTTAAAATAAGCATTGATGCAACCACACTAATTTGTATTAATTGTTTCATTTGCCACTCACCATTCAGTTATTGACTATGGTGAATAAGTTAATGGATTTCACGTTTTATTTATGTAGCAACTTGTTGCTCAATTAAGACAAAAACAGACAGATAAAGTCATAATAATATTGCATAAAACTAAATTATCTTAAGTCTTATTTTAGTGATAATTATCGAATTCAGATATAAAATCATCATTTATCAGGTTGCTTTATAATAAAAATAGATGGTTCTACTCAGATGACTGATGTTCACGACTGAAATCACAATATAACCAGACCATTCGATCTAAAAACCAGCTTTTCGCAAGGTAAGTAATCAGCACCGATAAAGTACAGAGCTGTATATCGTACTGATAAACACCCCACCCCGCCAATATCAGTCCGAGTGTCGACGTCAAGTGCAGAATCATAAATAAAGGTAATTGATGCACTTTAGGCAGTGGTTCTTTGTCCCGGTTTAAATAAATTTGCTCTCCGAGCACGGACTTCGTTGCCCAGCTTTGTAACGAGAGCGGTTTCGGAAATAAGATCGGGTTTAAAAACATCCATACCAGTGCCATCACCAAAATCAGCAGACTCAACCAACCATTCCACTCCCTTAATAAACCGGCAATGATAAAAAGCGGTAATACACTATATCGGGTCCAGACACTCCACGGATTGGCATGTCTGCCCCATCCGTTATCATCTAAATGGAATAGTGTCGCTAATTTACGTTCAAGGGTCATTTTCCACCTTCCTGTCAATTCATCATAAAATGAGTCACACCGACAAAAGCGGTGAATTCTCCGTTAAGCAATCCTTACGTCCGACTTGGGAGAGTGAATGTAAATCGCGCCCCCCCTAAATCAGATCGTCCTGCACATACCGTACCTTGATGCCATTGTGCGATATGTTTGACAATCGCTAACCCAAGCCCATGCCCGGAAGCCGCATGACTTCGGGCGTTATCCAGTTGTTCGAATGGTAAGAAAATCCGCTCCCAATCGCTTTCATCAATTCCGATACCATCGTCGCACACATCAATCACAAACATATCTGTCTCGTTGACAAATGATAAGCGCACCACCACGGTAGTCCGGGCATACTTACACGCATTGATTAATAAGTTACTGATCGCCCTTTTCATTGCCATCTGATCAATCAGTGCCTGCTTTCCGCTCGCTTCAGGTGCGATTTGCAATTGATAATGAATGTCCGGATAGAGTTGAACAACACTCGAGCACTCATCATCGAGTAATTGTGCGAGATGATATTTAGCAAAGGAGAGTAATTGGCTGTCACCGCTGTAACGTGATAAAACCATAGTCTGGTTAATTAGACTATCCAAGTCTTCAAGACTTTTAGAGATCGATTGCTGGTATTTTTCCTTTTCTCTGTCCGTCTTAGCATTCGCTAACATCTCAAACGCAAACCTGAGTCGGTAAAGGGGTGTTCGCAGATCATGTGCAATTGCATTGGTGAGTGTTCTTTGCCCTTTTAACAATTGCTCAATCCGATCCGCCATGTGGTTAAACGCTTTCCCTAGGGTCGCCACCATCGAAATTTTGTATACCACTGCCCGACTGTTCAAGTCACCGCTACCAAATCGCGATGTTGCCGCCAACAAGTTTTTCAAATCCCGCCACAGCGGATAAGTCCAGAAAAACATCCCCGCAGAAATTGAGAGGACAAACACTAAAACCAGCACAATAATAACCGACGGGTGAATTGAGGACATCGGAATTAAATTGGCTAACAGGAAAGACGCTCCGTCACTCAGTCGGATATAAAATGTAATTTCATCATTGAAATTAGTTCGCCAAAAAAAAGAATCGGTCGCAAGTTGGTTCTGCTCGGTTTGACTGATATTGATCTGCTTTTCTGGGACAATTTGTAAATCAAACGGAAAATAATTTGCCATGCTACGTAACAGTGTCGGCCAATGCTCTTGTTCAGTGGCGGCAAACTGTTCCTGAAGCAAATACACTGTTCCTTCTGCACCTCGGCGTATTTTTTCTTCTTCTGAAGAATCAACAAATATTTTCAGGATGAAATGGCTATTGCCAATCTTCTTAATCAAAAACTCGGGTTCTTCATTGAAAAAAATAATCTGATGCTGCTCAATTTCATCCCATTTTAAAGTGCCTAAATGAGTCTGATTCATATCAAGCAACTGCAACGCATAACCAAAATGTTGACTCAATTGTTCTATTTCATCAGGCCAAGTGTCGATCGGGATCGTATCAAGCCGGGACTCGATCAAAGTAAATGTCCCTTGATAGATCCGTTCATAGCGCTGCCCTTCGATATGATTATTAAATGATAATATTGGGTTCAAATCACTTGGATAGAGTAGAAAAAATAAGGGACCGAAAACCAGAATCCATAACCCTAAAAATGACTTTATCATCGAAGTTCACCATTGTTGAGTTATTTATAAAAACACAATTATCTCAAATCGTTAAAATTAAAAATCCATCCCTGAATTTCGCCTGCTCCCATTGGTATATCTAAATAGTATATTCATTTTTTTTCGCTGACTGTGACGATTTGTGACACCGGCTCACCGTCAGCCAAACACCGCGATTATGATGAATAATCCAATTCCGAAAATTACCCATAAAAAAACCGGGATCTAAACGCCCGGCTTTTATCTATGATTCATCATGTTGGTGGAAAATACTTACCCGATATGAGTCAGGCCACCCATGTACTTGTGCAGCACCTCAGGAATTGCAATCCGGCCATCGGCTTGTTGATTATTCTCCAAAATCGCAACCATTGTCCGGCCGACAGCAAGACCGGAGCCATTCAGGGTATGCACCAACTCGGGCTTTTTCTCACCCTTGCGGCGGAAACGCGCCTGCATGCGACGTGCCTGAAAATCCCACATGTTTGAACACGATGAAATCTCACGATATGTTTCCTGTGCAGGCACCCAGACTTCCAGATCATAAGTCTTACGAGCACCAAATCCCATATCTCCGGCACACAGGATCACTTTACGGTAAGGCAGCTCGAGTAACTGCAGCACTCTTTCCGCATGACCCGTCAGTTCTTCCAATGCATTCATCGAATCTTCAGGGCGGGTAATCTGAACCAGCTCGACTTTATCAAACTGATGCATCCGGATCAGGCCACGGGTATCACGCCCATAAGAGCCGGCTTCAGAACGGAAACAAGGCGTATGTGCCGTCATCTTCAGCGGTAACTCAGAGTCATCCAAAATTGAACCCCGGACTAAGTTCGTCAGAGGAACCTCAGCCGTCGGAATCAACGACAAACGACGCGGCTCTTCATCATTCACTTTTTCGACCAACGGTTCGGTATGAAACAAGTCTTTACCGAATTTAGGCAGCTGCCCCGTACCATACAGCGTGTCGGCATTGACCAGATAAGGCACATACATTTCAGTGTAACCATGCAGATCTGTATGTAGATCTAACATAAACTGAGCAATCGCCCGGTGCAGACGGGCAAACTGGCCTTTCATGACAATAAACCGGGCACCGGTAATTTTCGTCGCGCTGGCGAAATCCAACCCGTCCCCCATTTCACCTAAATCAACATGATCCTTGACTTCAAAATCATATTGCTTCGGCTCACCCCAGCGGGAAATTTCAACATTACTCTCTTCATCCAGCCCATCCGGTACCGCATCATCAGGAATATTGGGGACCGACAATGCAATATCTTCCAGCTGTTTCTGTACCTGATCCAGTTCGATTTTACGAGCGTCCAAATCACTGCCCAGAGAACCGATTTGCTGTTTGATCGCTTCCGCGCCGTCTTTATCACCGGCTGACATCAGTTGACCGATCTGTTTCGAAATGGAGTTGCGAGTGGATTGTAAATTTTCAACTTCGACCTGAATCGATTTACGCTTCTCTTCAAGTTGACGAATGGTCTCTACGTCGAGGGTAAATCCGCGACGCGCCAGTTTTACCGCTGTTTCATCCAGCTCTGTGCGAAGTAATTTAGAATCCAGCATTGCTAATCCTATGCTTAATGGGTTGTAAAAAGCGCTCTGTTCTGTACCAATCAGAGGTAACAGCACAAAACGTCATGAAAATTGACATGCCCAGAACCCTGACAGATAGCCTGACAGATAACCTGAAGCAATTTGGGTATAAGAGATTAACGAAAAGTGGCTATTTTTCATAGCGCTTTCGTGTGCTTTTTGCGTCTAACTCAGCCAGATACTTGAGTTTCTCGTTGATCTTTCCTTCCAAGCCTCTTTCCGAGGGGTGATAATAGCAAGTTCCGGCCATTTCAGGCGGGAGATATTGCTCTCCGGCAGCATAAGCGCCCGGCTCATCGTGCGCATAGCGGTATTCATCACCATAGCCCATTTCTTTCATTAATTTCGTCGGTGCATTGCGTAAATGAAACGGGACTTCATACTCGGGTTCATCACGGGCGTCCGCCAAAGCCTGCTTCCATGCGGTGTACACCGCATTGCTCTTCGGCGCACAAGCCAAATAAACCACCGCTTGTGCAATCGCTCTTTCGCCTTCAGCGGGGCCGACCCGTGTAAAGCAATCCCATGCGGATAAAGCAACCTGCATCGCCCTTGGATCAGCATTACCAATATCTTCCGAAGCGATCGCCAGTAAACGACGGGCAAGGTACAGCGGATCACAGCCAGCAGCGATCATCCGCGCAGACCAGTACAGCGCACCATCAGGATTTGAACCGCGAATTGACTTATGAACCGCGGAAATCAAGTCGTACCATATGTCACCCTTATTATCAAAACGGGCAACTTTTTCCCCTGCGACTTCCGCCAACAAAGATAGACTGATGACCTTGTTACCCGTCGTATCTTCATCAGCCATGTCATATAACAGTTCCAGATAATTCAATGCCATACGGGCGTCACCCTGAACCAATTCAGCCAGACGATCTAGCACCTGGTCCTGAAAGTCAGCGGCAATCCCGCCAAACCCTCTCTCCTTATCGGTCACTGCCTGTTGCAGAGCATCGGCAATATCTTGTGTATTGAGTGATGTCAGCTTGTAGACCCGCGCCCGGGAGAGCAATGCGTTATTGAGCTCAAATGAAGGGTTCTCAGTCGTCGCACCGATAAAGGTGATCGTGCCGTCTTCAATATGTGGCAGAAAAGCATCCTGTTGCGATTTATTAAACCGATGCACCTCATCGACAAACAGAATAGTACGGAAACCTGCTAGCTGATTTTCCCGGGCACGTTCAATCGCAGCACGGATATCTTTCACCCCGGAGGTTACAGCAGATACACGCTCTACACGCGCATTGGCATAGTTTGCTGCCAACTCAGCTAATGTAGTTTTGCCGGTTCCCGGTGGGCCCCAGAGAATCATCGAGTGTAGATGGCCGCTTTCCAGCGCTCTGCGCAGGGGCTTTCCCGGACCGAGAATATGCTGCTGACCAATATATTGCTCGATCCGCTGGGGTCTCATCTTTGCTGCAAGCGGACGAAAATCTTCATCCCCTGAAAAATCCAAACTATAGTTATTCACAATGATGCTCATCCGTCATGCTTTGAAGCGACTGCTCTTTTTTGAAACAACTTATTTGAAACTACTGGCGCTGGTCATCCACTTCGACCCCTGCCGGAATCTTGAACTGAAACAGATGACTATCCGGACGTTGTAGTTTTATTTGCTGAAACGAGAATAAACTTTTCTGGCCATCCTGTTCAATCACATCAAACCCTTTGACAACACCTTTTTGATCAATTCGAATATGAAACTCACCTTGTCTGCTGTCTGTTGTCGTCGGCACCAGTGTAAAATCATCGCCTTGCTGCGAAACTCGATAATGTTCCCAGTCTTGTTTTCGGTTTCTCGTCAACAACACAAATGGTGTCTGCTCAGTTGCCTGAGACTGATTGTAAATAGACACCTGTTCGACAAAAGGATTGTAATACCAAACGGTGGTTCCGTCAGAGACCAGCAGGTTCTCATCCGGGGTAACCGTCTCCCAACGAAACAGACTCGGACGCGCAATATCGACTTTCCCTTCTCCCTGAGAAACGACTTCCCCGTCAGGGCTGACAACCTGCTGTTGAAAATGAGCACTGAACCCATCATTTAACGCAAGCCTCGCACTTAATTCATCCTTCGGATCCGCCAGTGCTGAAAAGCTACAGGCCATTGATATCAATAGAAAGAAGGCAACCAGTTTTTTCATGTATTCTCCGTTGCTGAACAAATGTGAATGATTATTGATGGATATAGACCATTATTTGCGGCTTTTTGTCATGTGTATGTCGAAAAAAATCTATCAGCCGAAAAATGCAGCGTGACCGGCCATCCGTCACGTTCAATTTAAATCATGCCGTTTTCAAACAACACTGCTTGAATTTTTTACCACTACCGCACGGGCAGTCATCATTTCTGCCGACCGTTTTATAAGGATTGACACGATGTGACCGGGCGCCACTTTGCTGTTCATCCGCGGCACAAGCCACTTCATGAATCATCATGTCCAGGTGTTCAGCCATCTCTGTCAGATAAGGCGGTACGTCAACCCCCGCATCTTTCATCTGCTGGCGAGTTTCCGCTTCATCAATCGCTAACATCAGCGTCGTCAACAACCCTTGTAACATTCTTTGTGTGCCGTCGGATACAGCGACTCGTTGCCAGTGGGGCTCCACTAAAGGCCAGACTCCCATAAACCCTGACGCAAACTCAGCCAATGCTTCGCGGTCAGTCACATCCAGCAAGTCACCAACGGAGTACTGCCGGGCCAGTAATGCTGAATACTGCTGTTGATAATGAGCCGTAAAAGCTTGCTCTGCTGTGTCTGTGAGTTCAGCCACCAGATGAGACATCCATAAATGAGCTTCCAACGGCTGACAAGCCATATTGGCTGCCAGTACCGCACCTTCAATCAGTAATGGCGACTCGTCGCTCGGAAGTTCAGTTATATTCAGCAATTGATAAGTCATGATACATATTGTTCCTGTTTTTCTGTCATGGCCATTATACCCAGAACGTAAATCAATGACACGCAGCAGAAAGATTCTGGCGTGACATTTGCGACGGAGCCAATTACAATCGCGCGTCCTGATAAAAGAGCGGAAATTTATGCGTATTGTTCTGGGCCCGATGGAGGGTGTTCTCGATCACCTGATGCGAGAAATACTGACAGAGATGAATGATTATGACCTGTGTGTGACAGAGTTTGTCCGGGTTGTTCATCAGCTGCTGCCTAAACATGTCTACTACCGCCTCTGCCCTGAACTACAACATGGCTCGCGCACCCGTTCAGGGGTTCCGGTCAATATTCAATTACTCGGACAAGATCCCGACTGGATGGCAGAAAATGCTGCGTTTGCCGCAGAACTCGGCGCACATGGTATTGATCTGAATTTTGGCTGTCCGGCCAAGACCGTGAATAAAAGTAAAGGTGGTGCAGCACTACTTGAATTTCCGGAATTAATTTATCAGGTCGTCAAAGCCTGCCGGGAAGCCGTTCCCGAGCAAATCCCCGTTTCGGCGAAAATCCGCTTAGGGCTAGAAAACCCGCAAGACTGTTTTGAAATTGTCGATGCCATTGAACAGGCTGGCGCCAATGAACTGACCGTTCACGCCCGTACCAAAGCCGGTGGCTATAAAGCCAGTGAAATCAAGTGGGAATATATCCAGCAAATTCGCCAGAAAACTCATCTGCCGTTAATTGCCAACGGGGAAATATGGGATGCAGCCGATGCGCAACGGTGTATTGATGTCACCGGTGTTGAGAGCCTGATGGTTTGTCGCGGGGCATTAAATCGTCCGAATCTGGGCAACATGATCAAACACAATCATACGCCGCTCTCTTGGTCTCAAATTGTCGAGCTTTTGCTGGTTTATTCTCGCTGTGAAGTGAACGGAGATAAGAGCAAATACTATCCAAACCGAGTCAAACAGTGGTTTTCCTATCTGCGACAGGCATACCCTCAGGCCAATGCTTTATTCCGGGAAATCCGGACGCTGACAACCGTAGAACCTATTGTTGAACGGATTCAGCATCATCAATCTGAGCTGTAGAAATCGCTGTCATCACACACTGCTCACAAAAATCAACACCCTAGAAAATGAGCTGATTTTTACCACTCTCTTTGGCAATATATAATTTTTCATCGGCTGATTTCAAAATAGCATCAATATCACACAGCTCACTACAAGGGACAATCTCAACCCCGCCGGAAATCGTAAACCCGCCTTCCACAACTACTTTAGACTCTTCACTCAGAGCATCTTTAATCCGGAGTAACGTCTTCCTGAGATGGCTTTCACGTTCAGCGGTCAGATACAGAACAAATTCTTCGCCACCATAGCGGGCAACCGTGTCGGTAGTACGGATATGACAGCGAATCTGGTCACCGACATAGCGGATAACATCATCCCCGACATCGTGACCAAAGTGATCATTGATCGCTTTAAAGTCATCAATATCAAACATCGCAATCGCCACATAAGACTGATGTGGTGTCCGCTCAAGAAACACTTCAAACCCACGCCGATTACGTAAACCTGTCAATGGGTCTCGCACAGCCAGACCTTCATAATAACTTTTCGCATGACGGGTATTCATAAACAAAAAGAATGTCACAGCCAATAGGTACATCAAGGTGATAAGAATCAGGGTGCTCCGTTTCAGACTGACAAACTGACAGAACTCGTACCACCAATTCATATCGTAGTAAACTGTATGATGAAATGAGATTCCCGCATCCCGAAGTGAATAAGGCTGGAAAGCATTCTCTGGTAGTGATGTTGTTTGCGTATCAATAAAATGCAATCGACCCGCAAGACGTTGATTCGCGTTCAACAACTTGTCGAGCATGATATTCAGTGATATCACCCCCTTAAACTGATGGTTCGCGTAAACAGGCAACATCAAAGAAACGAGTCTTTCCGTTGATTGCAGTTCCTGAAGTACCGTCGGCCCACGAACTTTTATCAGCTGGTCTTCCCTCAGATTCTGATACACATCCCAGCTTGGGGATTGAATTTTTTCGAGCATATCTGCCGTCACATTAATCGACAGTGTATCGGGAGAAGAAATGATATAACCCGATGGATCAATATAATGAACGCCAATCAGATACTCATCCAAATCATGCAGCAATGAAATCACCGGTGCCAGAGCAATTCTGAATCCCACTTCATGATGGAGCGTGCTGTTTCTGTCACACAACGCTTTATCACCGACGATAATGTATTCAAGGGCCTGTAAGTGAGCTTGAGAATTTTCCCCATCATCTGTAACTGCCAGTTTTGGCCGCATATGACATACACCGTTCACTATCTCTGTTGTGTGTGCCAACCTCAAAGACTGACGGACTTTAATGTAATTATTCAGACTATAGTCCAAAATGGTCAACATCTTGGATGCACGAAAGAATTCCCGTTCAATTCTTTCATACTCTTCATTCAGTTTTCTCTCCAATTGTCTGATATGCCCTTCAAACAGTATTCCTACGAGCGCAAAAGCAAAAACGAGTGGGGTCAGAAGCCGCCCTTTTACAGCAAAATATGTCTTCATTAACGGATATACACTCAGTGATGGTGTTGTTCCTTTAAGCGTAATACAAAGAGGGACAACAAAAATTTGAAAGCATCGACTTATATCAAAATTTGATATGAAAAGATAATAAGAATTGATTTTTGTTATATGAAATTGATGGATATGCTCTGAAATATGCATAAAAAAAGTGCGTCGTCTCAACGCACTTCTCTTTAAAATTGTCTCATTACATTGCGGTTAAAGTCAGGACATCATCGATGTTGACATCCATATCTTCCGGATAAATGACATAGACTTGCAACTGATAACGTCCAACTGCAGTCGTATACCCTTCAATTTTATAACCATCTTGCTCAAACTGTTGGATATAATATTTATTACCGGCATGGTAGAAAGTTGATTTTTTATACTTATCACCCATCAAATGGGATCTAGGGATCCAGTAAGAATTCACATCGACAGTTGTTTCATCGATAATCTGCACTTCGATGTTATCTTTATCAAACACCATCTTTTTCGTGATGATGTTTCCCTGATCAAAGGTATTACTAAACTTCTGAAATTCACTGCTGTCTTCCTGATGCATTAACACAAATCCATCACTGAGCACAATCCGAGTATTGTAAGGATCCGCTGAAACAACATTATCCTGAACCGTAATATAGCGGTTTTGTGAAGATGTCGCGGCACAGCCAGTCAGGATAAAAGTAGCCAATATTAGCCATAAAAATTTTTTCATATTAATCGATATTCCCCATACTAAATGGAGGCATCATACATGAAATAAATTAATTGGTTCAATATATTATGATAACAATTCCATGGTTAACTCATAATAATGTGAAAAATATCAGCATTGTAACTCATGAAGGCATCCATCATCGTCTGATTTGATTTCTGACAACAAAACAAAAAGACGCGCTCACTGCACGTCTTTTTCATTTAAGAAATTGCTAAAAACAGACTTAACTCAAGAGTAAACTGTCATCAGCCAATGTCTCACCTCTGACTTTTGAAAACATATCCAGCAAGTCCGGGACATCCATATGTTGCCGCTGCTCTCCGGAGACATCGAGGACAATCTCTCCCTGATGGAGCATCACCGTCCGGTCACCACAAGCCAGTGCATCTTTCATCGAATGGGTCACCATCATCACCGTCAGATTAAACTCTTTCACAATTTTATTGGTCAGGTCGATAATAAATGCTGCCATTCGTGGATCCAGCGCAGCCGTATGTTCATCCAATAGGAGTAACTTACTCTCAGCAAGCGTCGCCATTACCAGACTCACGGCCTGCCGCTGTCCGCCGGATAACAGACCGATGCTGTCACCGAGACGATCTTCCAGCCCCAACCCCAAAATACTGATACGCTCCTGAAACAGCTGGCGACGTTTGGAAGAGAGTGCATGTTTCCAACTGCGACGGCTCCCGCGCTTGTAAGCCAGCGCCATATTTTCCTCGATGGTCAGCGAGCCACAGGTTCCCGCGAGTGGATCCTGAAACACACGCGCACAGAAATTAGCACGCTGATCAACACTCCGCCGTGTCACATCGATATCATCAATCAACACCTTGCCGCCAACCATTGGTGTTTCACCAGTCACCGCGCCCAATAGCGTTGATTTTCCGGCACCATTTGACCCAATCACCGTCAGAAACTGATGTTCAGGTACCGTCAAAGAAACGCCTTTCAAAGCACGGTTCTCAAGAATAGTTCCCGGGTTGAAAGTCACTTGTATATTTTCCAGCCGAATCATGCTGCACCTCCGGCCCGGTTCGCTTTCATTTTCTTCTTCATACGCGGCATGATCAGCGCAATTGCTACTAATACAGCCGTGACAAGATTTAAGTCCGATGCTTGCAGACCAAACATGCCTGAGCTTAGTGCAAATGCAACAGCAAGACGGTAAAGCACAGAACCAAGAATCACCGCGACCACGGCAACCCAGATGCGTCTTCCGGGAATTAACGTTTGTCCCAGAATGACAGCCGCCAGCCCGACAACGATAGTTCCGACACCGGAGGTCACATCGGCAAAACTGTTGGTCTGGGCGAACAAAGCACCGGCAAAACCGACAAAACCATTCGACAGCGCCAAGCCAAAATAGGTATAAAATGCGGTACTGCCGCCTTGAGCCGCAACCATACGTGCATTAACGCCCGTAGCTCGCAGACCGAGACCAAAATCACTGTTCAGCAGACGAATAATAAAGAAAGCGGATAATAATACCAACACACCAACAACCAACGGACGGATATACATGGGATCCCCCATGGCTTCAAATGGTGTCAAAATCGTATCTTCACCAATCAGCGCCAGATTCGGACGTCCCATAATGCGAATATTGATTGAAAATGCGGCAATCATAGTCAGGATCGAGGCCAGCAAGTTTAAGATACCGAACCGAACCGTGAGAAAAGCGGTCACCCAACCAGTCATTGCACCGGCAATCATCGCTAACCCGGTTGCGATCCACGGATTAATCCCTGCGACAATCGCTGTTGCAGCAACTGCGGCCCCCATCGGAAAACTGCCATCCACACTTAGATCCGGAAAATCAAGCACTCGAAATGTTAAATAAACCCCAAGTGCAACCAATCCATAAATTAGCCCTATCTCCAGAGCTCCAAAAAAGGCAAAAGCAGACATTCTGTACTCCCTTTCTGCTTACTTCATTTCGGGCTGGTCAGCCAGCCCGTTTATTGTTGTGATTATTTAATACTGGTTGCACGATCCAGAATAGATTGAGGAATCTTGAAACCCAGCTTATCTGCAACAGTTTTATTCACCACCAGATCTGAGCCTTTCGCGACAGTTACATCAATATCCCCCGGCTTTTTGCCGTTCAGAATCTCAGCCACATAATTGGCTGTCTGAATACCGATCTGATAATAATCAAAACCCAGACTTGCAATCGCACCGCGATCAACATAGGAAGTTGCAGCACCAAAAACTGGTGTTTTCGCCTGATTGGCCGTCACAATCATCCCTTCGATGGCACTGGCAACCGTATTATCGATTAAGGCATAGATAATGTCAGATTTCTCAACAATACTTTGCGTTGCAGACTGAACATCAGCACTTTTCAGTGCGGTTGCTTCAACGAGTTTCAGACCATTTTCTTTGACACTCTGTTTGAGCAGCCCGATCAAACTGACCGCGTTTGCTTCACCGGGATTGTAGACAACACCAATAGTTTTGACGTCCGGCATCAATTCTTTAATCAGCTCGACATGCTGTTTGACAGGAGACAAATCGGACAGACCCGTCACATTTTTTCCCGGATGCTGCATGGTTTTAACCAACTTCGCACCAACAGGATCAGTAACCGCAGTAAAAACGATGGGAATAGAACGGGTTGCGGAAACTAAAGCCTGAGCAGTTGGGGTAGCGATCCCGACCAGAACATCCGGACGCTCACCGACAAACTGTCTGGCGATCTGCACAGCGATCGCGGGATTCCCTTGCGCTGTCTTATATTCAAAATCCAGATTTTTTCCTTCGATATACCCTTTCGCTTTCAATCCATCCACAAGCCCTTCGCGGGTAGCATCTAAAGCTGGGTGTTCAACAATTTGTGACACGGCGACTTTGGCCGTTTTCGCCATAATAGCGGTGGAGGAAATGAGTGCCGCCCCGGCCAGAACAGCGGTTACTGCAAGTTTTCCTGCTTTCATCGTGACTCCTTAAATCTAAGGCATTAAGTTTTAATGTTGTGTTTAATGTTGTGTTTAATGTATTTGACTTGTTATTACTGCGTTACAGGTTGCAATCAACAACATTATTACCAGCAAGTTACAGTAAAGGGAAGTGTGATTTATGCCTTCATTCACTCAGAAGAATAAATAGTGATAGATATATACATAATTCACAATCAGGCAGGGTGCAAATATAAAATAGATATCATAGCCTTTCGCGAAAAAAGGCTATGGATATAAAACAGAAGAAATGTCGATGGGCAGTAATTAAAACCAACGATCAAGTGCTGACTTGTCCAACTGGCGAAATGCTTTGTTTAATACTGACGCCAACTCTTTATATCGAGGCTTGGCCTTCAGCGGCTCTAAAGCAAAACCGGTCTCAACAATCTTCTGATGTAGCTCGCGATACCATCCGGCTAGCGAAGGTGGCAACCGTGTGTTAGCCCTGTTCCCTAACCACCATATCCCCTGCAAGGGAAGGCTGATCGCAAACAGAGCAATGACAATCGCCTGAGGCATGGCTCCGATATTGTGAAAAACCATTTGGGTCAGCACACTAATCGCTGCCACTGCTGGCATGACCTTCACCGCAAAACGAGTCGCTTTGATAATCCTTTGTTCAGGGAACATCGGGGCTAACTCTTTGCGCATTGGCCAGATATCCATGTACTTTTGCCCATCTCTCAGATTATGAATCAATCCTGCGTTATGGCTCATTGGCATTTCTCACTCACTGGCAGACAAACTATAAGAATAATTGAAATCTTCAACTAATCCCGTAAAATCTTGTCCAAAATTAATATTTGTTCAAATTTTTTTGTTATAATGGCCGAACATCGCTATCCTTTGCGCGCCTTACTCTCATTGTTGCCTCGATTTGTTATTTAAGCAACTTTGAAACTTACTTTAGGCGATAATAAAACGTGTAACCTTTAAGTCAATCACGATAGGTAGACGTAAGTTGATGTTTGTTTGACCAAGATTAGTTGATGACCCTCTTTGTCATATTACTCTTGGAACCGATTTTTATCTAAACCGATTATACAGGTAGTTACTCATGTCAAAGCTAGTTTTAGTTTTAAACTGCGGTAGTTCTTCTCTTAAGTTCGCGATCGTTGATGCCGAAAATGGTAATGAGCATCTCACAGGTCTTGCTGAATGTCTCCACCTCCCAGAAGCTCGAATCAAATGGAAATTGGATGGTAAGCATGAAGCACAACTAGGAAACGGTGCTGCCCATGAAGAAGCTTTAGCTTTTATCGTTGAAACCATTCTCGCATCTAAACCTGAACTGGCAGATAATCTGGCAGCGATCGGTCACCGAATTGTTCATGGCGGTGAACAGTTTACTCAATCCGCTTTGATTGATGATTCTGTTTTAAAAGGCATTGAAGAGGCAGCCACATTTGCACCACTGCATAACCCTGCCCATGTTATCGGCATTAAAGCCGCACAGCACGCATTCCCAAGTCTGAAAAATGTGGCTGTATTTGATACAGCTTTCCATCAGACGATGCCGGAAGAATCATTCTTATACGCACTACCATACAAACTCTATAAAGAACACGGCATCCGTCGTTATGGGATGCACGGTACATCTCACCTGTTTATTACGCGTGAAGCGGCAGAACGCCTGGGTAAACCGGCCAATCAACTGAACATCATCAACTGCCACTTAGGTAACGGTGCTTCTGTTTGTGCTATCAAAAACGGTCAATCTGTCGATACTTCTATGGGTCTAACCCCACTGGAAGGCCTTGTCATGGGTACACGTTGTGGTGATATCGATCCTGCAATTATTTTCCATCTGCATGATGCACTTGGCTACTCAGTAAATGATATCAACACCATGCTGACCAAAGAGTCCGGGTTACAAGGTCTGACTGAAGTCACTTCTGACTGTCGTTATGTTGAAGACAACTACGGCACAAAAGAAGATGCAACTCGTGCAATGGATGTGTTCTGCCACCGTCTGGCAAAATACGTTGCCGGTTACACAGCAAGTATGGATGGCCGTCTGGACGCCATCGTATTTACCGGTGGTATAGGCGAAAACTCAGCACCTATTCGTGAAATGGTGTTGAATCGTTTAAGCATCTTCGGCATTCAGGTGAACCAAGAAGCGAACCTGAAAGCCCGCTTCGGTGGTGAAGGTACAATCACCACTGAAGACAGTCGAATTCCAGCCATGGTCATCTCCACCAATGAAGAGTTGGTCATCGCTGAAGACACTGCAAGACTCGCAGGTCTGTAATGTCACACTGGCTAACTCAATGAGTTAGCCAGTTTTGTTCTGGGGCTTAACAATGTCTATTCGTTAAGCTTTGTTCCTTTCTGCAAGCAAATTTCCGTTTGTATTGCAATCGATAGCTAAAGGTACTCACTCATGTCTCGTACTATTATGCTGATCCCTATCAGTGCCGGTGTTGGTTTAACCAGTGTCAGTCTTGGGGTAATCCGCGCGATGGAGCGCAAAGGTGTAAAGGTCTCTTTTTTCAAACCAATCGCCCAGCCTCGTCACGGCGGAGACCAACCTGATCTGACTTCAGCCATTTTAAGTTCAAGCAGCGATATCAAAATCGCTGAACCGATGCAGATGTCCAAAGTTGAAACGCTCATTGGTAGTGAAAAAATGGATGTGCTTCTTGAGAGCATTGTTGAAAGATATAATCAAATCAACAAAGACTCTGAAGTCACCCTGATCGAAGGTCTTGTGCCGACACGGAAACATCCGTTCGCCAATCAAGTCAATGCAGAAGTTGCTAAAACACTGGGTGCGGAAATCGTTTTCGTTGCCACACCGGGAACAGATAATCCAACTCAGTTGAAAGAACGGATTGAAGTGGCCTGTTCCAACTTCGGCGGCACCAAAAATAACAATATTGCTGGTGTGATTATCAACAAACTCAATGCGCCTGTTGATGAAGATGGCCGCACGCGCCCTGATTTGTCTGAAATTTTTGATGATACGGATCAAGCCAAACAGACCAATCTTGAAGTGATGCAAATCTTCAACTCCAGTCCGATTCGAGTGCTGGGTTGCGTGCCATGGCGTATCGATCTGATTGCGACGCGTGCTATTGATATGGCAAAACACCTGAACGCAGAAATCATCAACGAAGGTGAAATCAATACGCGTCGGATCAGAAGTATTACATTCTGTGCCCGCTCACTCCCGAACATGATTGAGCACTTCAAACCCGGCTCTCTGCTAGTGACCTCGGCAGATCGTCCTGATGTCATGGTCGCAGCAGCATTAGCAGCCATGAACGGCGTTGACATCGGTGCCGTGCTTCTGACTGGTGGTTACGACATGCCGGAAACGATCATGAATCTGTGTCGCCCGGCATTTGAATCCGGCTTGCCGATCTTTAAAGCACAGGGAAATACTTGGCAAACATCGCTGAACTTACAGAGTTTCAGCCTTGAAGTACCGGCAGATGACAAAGAACGGATCGAATTCGTCAACGAGCATGTTGCCAGCCATATCGACGGGCCATGGATCGATACCTTGACTGAAGGTACACAGGGTATCCGTCGCCTTAGCCCTCCGGCTTTCCGTTATCAGCTCACCGAATTTGCTCGTCGTGCGAACAAGCGCATTGTGCTGCCTGAAGGTGATGAACCTCGTACCGTCAAAGCAGCATCTATCTGTGCTGAACGTGGTATCGCAGAATGTGTTCTGCTGGGTAACCCGGAAGAGATCAAACGTGTCGCCATTCAACAAGGTGTTGAGTTGGGTACAGGTATCACCATCATCAACCCGAGTGATGCGCGTGAACAGTATGTTGAACGTCTGGTTGAACTACGTAAGAACAAAGGCATGACCGAAGTTGTTGCCAGAGAACAACTGCAAGATACTGTTGTTCTGGGCACAATGATGCTGGAAAAAGGTGAAGTTGACGGCTTGGTTTCCGGTGCTGTACACACAACGGCAAATACCATCCGCCCACCCCTTCAGTTGATTAAGACTGCTCCGAATGCTTCGCTCGTGTCTTCAATTTTCTTCATGCTGCTTCCGGATCAGGTTCTGGTTTATGGTGACTGTGCTATCAACCCGGATCCAAATTCAGAACAACTGGCTGAAATTGCAATTCAATCCGCCGATTCAGCCGCTGCGTTTGGTATTGAGCCACGTGTCGCGATGATTTCTTACTCGACAGGAACCTCTGGTCAGGGCGCGGATGTTGATAAAGTCCGTGAAGCGACTCGCATCGCGCAAGAAAAACGGCCTGATTTAATCATTGATGGTCCGCTTCAGTACGATGCCGCGATCATGGAAAATGTTGCTGCGTCAAAAGCACCGAACTCACCGGTTGCCGGTAAAGCAACAGTATTTGTTTTCCCCGATCTGAACACCGGTAATACCACCTACAAAGCAGTACAGCGCTCTGCTGATCTGGTCTCTATCGGGCCGATGCTGCAAGGGATGCGTAAGCCTGTCAACGATTTGTCTCGCGGTGCCTTGGTTGACGATATTGTTTACACCATCGCTCTGACAGCAATTCAGGCGAGCCAAGAGCAGAAATAAATTAATGTCTGGTTCGTAAAAAAGCCCTCACTTCATTTTGAAGTGAGGGCTTTTTATATAAAACCATCCATGACACATTCATACGAGCCAGTGATTGATTCTACCCTTAAGTGAGATGCGCCCTGCCATGTGGAGCAAGCAGATCCAACTCAGGACCAGCGGGAACCACCTGAGTCGGATTAATCCCTGTATGGCTGAAGTAATAATGCCGCTTAATATGATAAAAATCGGTCGTATCTTGTATACCCGGTATTTGATACAGCTCTCTCAGATAACCGGATAAATGCTTATAATCCGCAATACGCCGCTTATTACATTTGAAATGCCCGACATAGACTGCATCGAAACGAATCAAGGTGGTAAATAACCGCCAATCCGCTTCGGTCAGCTGGTTACCAACCAGATAACGGCTACCCGACAGATGGGCGTCGATCTTATCCAGTTCCTCAAATAACGCTTCATACGCTTCTTCATAAGCATCCTGAGTGGTCGCAAATCCACAACGGTAGACCCCATTGTTCACATTTGGATAGATGCGGTCATTCCACTGATCAATCGCTGTTTGTAATGCTTTCGGATAAAAATCCAGCGAATTCCCCGTCAGATGGTTAAATTCACTGTTGAACATCCGAATAATCTCAGACGATTCATTACTTACAATTGTATTGGTCTTTTTATCCCATAAGACAGGCACCGTCACCCGACCGGTATAATCTGCTTTTGCACGTGTATAAATCTGATGCAAACGGGTATGGCCGAAAAGCGGCTCAGGTATCCCGAATGTCCATCCTTCAGACATCATATCCGGACAGACAATCGTGACATCAATATGATCATTCAATGCTTTTAGCTGACGGAAAATCAGGGTGCGGTGCGCCCACGGGCAAGCAAGAGAGACATAAAGGTGGTAACGTCCGGATTCTGGCTGAAACGTCGCATCGGGATCATGCCTGACCCAATGACGAAACCCCGCATCCTCACGCACAAAACGCCCTTGCTGGCTCTTTGTATCGTACCAAACATCATGCCATGTACCTTCAATAAGCTTTCCCATAAACCCCCCTTATCTCTGTGTAAGTGGATTATAGGAAAAGATAGTCAGATTCAACACTCACCATCTCTGGCTTTCATATTCAAATAATTCGAATAAACCAATAAATGGCCACTTACATGGCAATTAAATATATTAATAATTCACCATCTATACATAAAATAATATTAAACATCACCGTTTAAAAATAAATTAAATAATAATATCAATAGTATTTTTAGTATAAAAATACCACATTCAATGCCCCATAAATAATCAACAAATCACATGTAAATATAAATAAAATAACAATAACTCATCCAATGGCATAATTTATCCATCCATTAACCACTACCCAGTTACATCTCTAGTCTCAACTACGAAAATCATATAGATATGACATTCGATCAACAACACAATGAAATAATAAGACATTGATAAATAAGTATAATTTATTCATATAATTGTCATAACAACACGTGATCAATTTGATAGATTCAGGTAAAATAATAACCGTATAATGTACAGGAGATATCACAGTGAATACGATATGGTTAACCGGAGATGCTGTCGTTGATTTAATCCCCGACGGTGAATCTCATTATTTAAGATGTCCGGGGGGAGCACCAGCAAATGTTGCTGTTGCGATCGCTCGTCTAGGTGGAAAAAGTGCATTTTTTGGTCGCGTCGGTTTAGACCCGATGGGTAAATTCATGCAACAAACGCTGACGTCAGAAGCAGTCAATACCGATTATTTATCACTTGACCGGACCCAGCGGACTTCGACTGTTGTCGTTGATTTAGATGATCACGGTGAACGTAGTTTCACATTTATGGTAAAGCCAAGTGCCGACCAATTTTTAACCACTGATGATATCCCGCATTTTCAACCCAATGAATGGTTGCATGTGTGCTCTATTGCGCTGGCAAACGAACCCAGCCGAAGTTCAACACTCACAGCTATTCAACAGATCAAGCAAGCCGGTGGCTCATTCAGTTTTGACCCAAATCTAAGAGAAGAAGTCTGGTCAAATCCTGCAGAGATGATTCCCACAGTGATGCAAGTCGTTCGTCATGCGGATGTGGTCAAATTCTCCGCAGAAGAGCTGACTTTACTGACGGGAACTGAAACGATTGAAGCCGGTCTGGAAACGTTGGCTGAATTTTCCATCCCTTTGATTGTTATCACATTAGGTGCTGAAGGTACACTCGTTGTCAGCCAAGGCGAACAACTCAAAGTGCCGAGCCGTCAAGTGAATGTCGTTGATACCACGGGTGCCGGTGATGCATTTGTTGGAGGGATGCTCTGCCGTTTATCTGAATTCGAACAGTGGAAAAACCGAGCAACGATCATTGATGCCGTCACATGGGGTAATTGCTGTGGCGGTCTGGCAACCACACAAAAAGGCGCCATGACCGCCCTGCCACATCGTCATGAGCTACTCGAACTCATTGGTAGCTAATGTTAGATAAAAACGGGTGAAGTTGCTGCTTCACCCGCTTCTTCAAAAGATGCTATGCACGATAAGGTGCCGTTGGTGCCTGAAGTTCGTAAACCTGTAAATTCACTGTGGCATCTTTAACTGATAGTCGTGTGGCTGACTCGGGCGTAAAGACCCGGGCCGTCATCACGGCTTCACCATGATTGATAAATATTTCCAGTGAAGAGTTATCAGCCAGAATCTGCAACGCAACATTGCCGGAAGATAATTCAACTTCGCGAACGGTATCCCCTTCTTCAATTTGCGTATTGGTGCGATCCAGCAGCAAACGATGTTTAATCGGATCAAGATAAATTTCAACGTTGTACTGGTCATCTTCAAATAAGCGCAGCCGGGCTCCCCATTCAAGTTCCGTCAACAGCTCAAATGTTTTGGTGTTCAGATCGACAGATGCATTGTCTAACTGGATATCACGTAATTCACCCCGCAGTGCTGACAGCTCCCGTAACGGATGCTGAACAATCTTACCACCGACGAATTCAAGCTCACGTAACGCAGTCAGCTGGTGAATCCAACCGGAATGACAAGTGGGATGCTTGAGCTCGTCGGGTAATCCCATCCAGCCGCACATCACACGGCGGCCATCTGGTGTTTCCATACTCTGCGGTGCATAAAAATCAAAGCCGTGATCCAGAATCTGCAATTTTGAAATTGAGATTTCATCCCGTTCGTTAAATGATACTTGCGCAATGCGATTTTGATGTGGAACGGTGTTGAATTCACTTTCAGATGGGATACCTTGCGGCGCAAACACGAAACAATCCTGACCATTCACACTGAAAATATCCGGGCATTCCCACATATAGCCAAAATCACCAAGTTCATGACCATACAAATTATCAAATTGCCAATGGTGCAAATCTTCGGAATGGTAGACAGCTAAACGGCCTTGCATTGCAGTCGTTTGTGTTCCGAGAAACATCATCCACTTGCCATTTCTGTAAATTACCTTCGGATCACGTGTGTGCTCGGTGACGCCCGGAGGTAGTTCCCGAATGACAGGACCAATTTTATGCAGCGGTTCTCCCGCTTGTGAGATCGCAGCACACTGCATCGTCTGGCGATAACGCTCTGCACCCAGCCTGACATTCCCGGTGTAAAAGACCATCAGTGCTTTATCCAGACTGACAGCATGGCCTGAGTAAACACCATGACTATCAAACCAGTCTGACGGTGTCAGCGCGACATCATTCCAGTGCCAGTTCAATAAATCGTCACTCTTTGTATGCACCCAATATTTATCAGTATGGGCACAACCAACCGGAGACCACTGATAAAATAAATGATACTGCCCGTCATGGAAGATAAAACCATTGGGATCATTTAATAACCCGCGAGGCGGCGCGATATGCCAGGACGGACGATAATGACAGGCAACCGGTTGTGCCAAATCAATCAGCTGTGCTCTTTGATGTGCTTCTATGGATCTGCCCAGTTCGAATAGCGCCTCTTCATTCACTGTCTCATCAGATAAGGCAGTGAGATGCCACTCTTCTAATACTTTTTCAAGAACAACATCCGCAGGCAAATCCTTGATCACATCCGGATTTCGGACCGCGAGAGAAACATGATGTTCTGGCAGCAGAACCCGGTAGATATTACTGAGGCCACCCGCCAGCTCGATGAGGTCTTCTAAGCACATGTATCGATAATCCTATATTTCTGGGAACGTTCTCAAAATATAGATCTATTCGAAAAATGCAAGAGAACGCGACTTATTGGTCATACCAAATTCATATTATGTGAACATCAACACAACTCTGCGATGTTCAACAAGTTTCACGCTGAATGTTTTCGAAGGTCAGTACCACTTTACTCATTTCTCTGCCACGCCCTTCGATTCGGTCTAACAGCATTCGCGCTGCATTTTCTCCGGCTTTGCCAAAAGCATAATTAAATGTCGAAAGTGCCGGACTACTGATATACGCCAATTCATCGTTACCAACCCCCAGCACTTTCACCTGCTCTCCGACGGGGATCCCCATCTCTCTCAGGGCTTTAATCGCCCCGACTGCAATTCTGTCCGTCGCACAGAACAGCCCGTCAGTTTCTGGATATGCCAGTAAAAATTCACGTGCCAGCCGATAACCGGATTCAATCGAAAAGTCACCATGAGCATGAAAAATAACCTGTTGCTGCGCCATTTGCAGCGATTTTTCCAACCCCTGAGACCGGAGTTCATCAACAGCAAGGTCATCTGTTTGTACACCGATGAACCCAATCTGTTGGCATCCTCGCGCGAGCAAACGCTGCCCGGCTTCATAACCGACGCGAAAGTCATCATGGGTAATACTGGGGATATCATATAAAGATCCATCTTGCCCGATCAGCACCACGGGTACAGATGATTGTTGAATGGCTTTGATCAATGGCATATCCAAATGAGTCGCAAAAAAGACAATACCTTCAACTCGTTTCTGGTTAAAAATCTGGATATATTCAAGCTCTTTACTATGGTTTTGATGGGTATTCGCCAGCAAAACATGCTTTCCTGCTGGCTCAAAAATGGCCGTTAAACCATCAACACCCTGCGCTGTCGCGTGTGATGACACCCGCGGTACAATGACACCGATAAGATTAGTTTTCTGAGATTTTAAGTCTTTTGCAACCTGATTGACGACATAGCCACATTGAGAAACAGCTTCTAATACTTTGATTTTAGTCGCTTCTTTGACACCATATTCATTATTAATCACACGAGAAACTGTTGATTTTGATACGCCGGCCAACCTTGCGACATCATGTAAACTCGACATTCTGTTTCCTTATACAATTATCATCATACCCAGCGTCTGCAAAAAACCAGGATAAAATGTCACGCTCAATCGTGACAACGTGATTTTACCCTTGTTTTCATCATAATTCGTCGTCTCATTAGCGATCTGACTCACATAATAGTCCACATGGTTTTGACCATTTGTTAATTATTGACAAAAATCCAAATTGCAAACGTTCCCAAAACATAAAATTATTTATACACAAGAAATATAATCCAATAACAGAATCGGAGTAAGTTATGGACTATCCAGTCATCGCGAAACAGCTGCTAGAGCATCTGGGTGGCAAGCAGAACATCCAAGCACTGGCACATTGTGCAACTCGTTTGAGATTAGCACTTAAAGACGAATCTGTGGTTAATGAAGATGCAATCAGTGAAATAGAAGGTGTTAAAGGCCAGTTTAAAGTTGCCGGACAATACCAAATTATTTTTGGTTCAGGAATTGTCAACCAAGTATATGCCGCTATGTCTGAAGCCACCGGTATGGCTGAAATGTCAACCAATGATGTTGCCCAAGCAGGTGCTCAGAAACAAAATATTATCCAACGCGCGGTCAAAGGCCTGTCTGACATTTTCGTTCCCATCATTCCAGCGATTGTTGCCGGTGGTTTATTGATGGGGATATTTAATGTCCTCACTGCCAAGGGGCTATTCATTGATGGTCAGTCGCTGATTGATGCAAACCCCGGATTGGCTGACCTTGCCAGCATGATCAATACTTTTGCCAATGCTCCGTTTGTTTACTTACCGATTTTACTGGCATTCTCCGCAACCAAAAAATTCGGCGGAAATCCATTCCTCGGTGCCGCTCTCGGGATGTTGATGGTTCACCCGGATTTACTCAATGGTTGGGGATTCGGTAGTGCATCTGTCCACGGGACAATCCCGACATGGAATATTTTAGGCTTGGAGATTCAGAAAGTCGGCTATCAAGGTTCTGTCCTGCCGGTATTGGTTTGCGCATTCATTCTGGCGAAGATTGAACTTAACCTGCGGAAGGTGGTTCCTTCAGTACTGGATAACCTGCTCACACCGCTACTGGCACTTTTCATTACCGGTTTCCTCACCTTTACCGTTGTCGGTCCGTTTACACGAGATCTAGGCTTCTTATTGGGTGACGGACTGAACTGGCTATATGAATCGGCAGGCTTTATCGGCGGAGCAATTTTTGGTTTAATTTATGCGCCTTTCGTCATTACTGGTATGCATCATAGTTTCATTGCGATTGAAACACAGCTTCTGGCTGATATTGCAGTCACCGGCGGTACATTTATCTTCCCTATCGCGGCGATGTCTAACGTTGCCCAAGGTGCAGCATCTCTCGCTGTCGGTATGATAACCCGGGATCAAAAACTGAAAGGGATTGCAATCCCATCAGGGATTACAGCACTGCTCGGTATCACAGAGCCAGCTATGTTCGGTGTCAACTTAAAAATGCGCTATCCTTTCATTGCCGCAATCACCGGTTCAGCTGTCTCCAGTGCTTTCATTACATTTTTCCATGTCAAAGCACATGCACTGGGCGCAGCAGGCTTACCGGGAATTATTTCCATTAATCCGGCAAAACTCAGCTATTATATTATTGGTATGGCCATTTCGTTTATCACGGCCTTTGGATTAACTTATGCTCTCGGTGTGAGAAATAAAGCCAAACAGCAGGCCAAAGCTGTGGCTTAATTAACTCTCACCTATGCCCCCGAGCCCATCATTGATGGGCTTTTTTTATATCTGTCATTGCTGAGATTTATTCACTATCCGTCTCAACAGCAGTGAAGCTAATATACACATCTCTCCCGGTTGCCAGCTCTTCAACGTGATAAGGCCACTGATAATGTTTGATAATACAGCTGGTTAATTGCAGTCCTAAGCCGAAGCCAAGGCTTTCGTCCGTATCGCCGATAGCACTGTAATTTCTAATTTTCACCGTTTGCCCTAACTGAATGATTTCTACCTGACCATGATAAGTATGCTGAAAGGCATTTCTGATCAGATTCCCCAATACAATTCTGACCATGCCCAAAGGCAGTTGATAACTGGCGGGCTCAGTTTCGATAGTAATATCAATCTCTTTATCACGAACCAAATAATCCAGTTCATAACGGATCTGATGTACTAATTTTTCCAGATCCACCGGCTCCGTCGATAAATTGTCAAACTGACCCCGATTCAACCATAGTAGCGTCTCACACAACTCGGTCATCGTCATGCCGGCCCGAAGAATCCGATCCAGCACTTCCTGTTGCTTTTCTTCGGTTCCTTCTTTTTGTAGGAGACGTTTCATCAACTGGCTATTACTTCGAACCACTGAAATAGGCGTTCTTAACTCATGGCTGGCATGAGACAGAAATTGCTTCTCTCGATTCAGGGTTGTCTGTACTGACTGTAAACTTGAATGAATAATTTCAGCCAGATTATTTAACTCGTTGTAGTAAAAATCGGGGGCTGCGCGGTTGAGGTTACCGGAAGAGAGCTCTTTTGCCCAGCCGATAAGGCGCTCAATCGGAATAGCAATCCGGTGTAATAGCACCACCATAATCAATGTAAAGAGGGTAATCGCAATAATGGCGTAGATCATAATGCGCAGATAATAATTGGTATCGGCATTATTTTGTCGAAGGTGAGATACGATATCCGTAAAAACCCAAGAGATGTAGAACGTCCCTTGTGTCGCATCATCATAACGTAATACAAAAGCGGTGGTGGTCGGAATATCAAACCAGTTGTCCCGTTTTATATATTTGCCAAAAGCCTGATGGCTCTGCAATTTCGGGATATGCTTCCTCACAAGCTCAGGGATATCTTCCCAACGCTGATACACAGCAAACCCCTTTAAATTATTGGGTTGCATCTCTGAGTTCGCGATTTCACGTGCCATCTGAGTCATACTGTAACGGATGGTCACATCAGAACCTTGGATAAAGAAACTTGCGGCTAAGGTAGAAAAAACGAGGACGACCAGTGTTCCGACCGAAATCACGGCAAATAGAAAATAAATTTTCAGACTACGACGAATTTGCATATCAGTCTTCCGCTGGTTTGATAGCAAAACCAAAACTAGGAATGGTGTGAATTAACGGGCGGAAACCTTCTTTGTTGACCTGTTTGCGCAGGTTGAAAATATGAACTTTTAAACTGTTACTATCGGGCTGTTCACTGCCCCAAACCGTCTGGATGAGTTTTTCCCGTGAAACCGTAGAAGGGGATTCTCGCATCAGAACTTCGAGAATCTTGGTCGCGATAGGAGAAAGCTTCAGTAATTCACCGGCTCGACGAACTTCTTTGCCCGCCAAATCTAACTCCAAATCTTCGACAACCAGCTTGGAAATCTGTCCGCTCTTTCTTTTGGATAAGACGTTCACCCGCGCAATCAACTCCTCCATCTCAAACGGTTTCACCAGATAGTCATCTGCACCTTTTGAAAATCCCCGAAGTTTATCATCAAGTGTATCTTTTGCGGTCAGCATCAAGATCGGGACTTGGATGCCTTGAGAACGAACCCGCTCACAAACCATCAGCCCTTCGATTTTAGGCAGGTTTAAATCCAGCACAATCACATCGTATGTATGGCTGGTAATGAGGTTATAACCAATCTGCCCGTCGGCTGCATAATCCGCTTCGATATCCTCAAGCGCCATGTAATCGATGATGGCGGTCGCCAAATCTAAATCATCTTCGACAAGTAATACTTTCAGCATCTGAAATTCTGCTCACCCTCTTACCCGCAATTTTTACCCGATTGCTGAATCATCATTCTAAGCATCTTCAGGTTACGTGTGTCTATTGTCTATATCCACACGTAATGTAATAAAATTTTGGTTAAGAGTCGGTTAACTTCATCAAGAAGCTGTGATTATGCTGCTGCGCGGTTGACACGACCGGAACGTAATGTCCGGACAAAAGGAATTCCTAGCTGGTCATGCGTTACTTCAGCATCAACACCATACACATCCCGAATTAATTGCGGGGTTAATACCTTTTGCGGGCTTCCTTGCGCAACAACCTTGCCTTGTTTGAGAACCAGTAGATGATCAGCATACTGCGCGGCCAGATTCAAGTCGTGCAACACCATCAATGTCACCCAACGCTGGCTTTCCGTCCGCTCAACCAGATGGTCCAGCAAGACATGTTGAAAATGGAGATCCAATGCACTTACCGGCTCATCCAACATTAAAATTTCAGGACGACGCATCAGTGCCTGTGCAAATAGAATCATCTGACATTGTCCGCCACTCAAAGTCCGGACATCCCGGTTCGCCAGGTGTAATAAACCGATTTGTTCCAATGCAGCCAGCGCATCTTCCAGCATTTGATCATCAACCCGCAGGCTCAATGCATCCAATTGACCGAGTAAGACGACTTCAGTCACCGTCAGGCTGGCATCCAGTCGAATATCCTGTGGCATGTAACCAAATTGCTGGCGCCAGGCCGAAATTTGCTTAGGCTGAAGTTTTTGGTCACCAAATACGATCTCTCCGGACTGAGGAACAATATCGCCAAACAGAGTTTTCAATAATGTGCTCTTCCCTGTGCCATTCGGACCGATGATGACACTTACTTTGCCGGGCTGAAGGCTGAACCCCATTTGATCCGCCAAAGTTAACCCATCAATATTTAAATTTAAGTCAGTCACATGCAGCATTATGAACGCCTTTTACCAATAATGAGCCAGAAGAAAAACGGTACCCCGATAATCGCGGTGACGATCCCAATCGGAAACAGTGCTCCCGGGACAATCACTTTAGAAAGAACCGACGCACTGGACAGTAAGAAAGCACCGATCAAAAAAGATAACGGCAGGAAGAAACGTTGGTCTTCCCCGACCAGCATCCGGGCAATATTCGGTGCAACAATCCCGACAAAACCGATGATCCCGACAAAGCTGGTCGCTGTTGCTGTCATCACTGCAACAATAAACAGGGTTTTCAGCCGCAGACGGGCAACATGAACACCGAGGCTTTTAGCCCGCTCTTCTCCCAACCGCAATGCGGTCAGTTTCCAAGAATCTTTCAATAACATCAGCATACAAATAACCGTTATCACTGCGGTAATAATCAGGTTTGTCCACGTTGCTTTCGAAAGGCTACCAAATAGCCAGAATAAGATTTGCTGACTCAGTTCCGGAGACGAGACGAACTGAACCAGTGACAACAATGACTGGAACAGGAAAAGTAATGCAATCCCGGCCAGAATTAACTGTCCGGAAGTGATATGGCGCATCGTTGCCAACGCAAAGAGAAAACAGGCGGAAAGCATACAGCAGAAGAAAGCCCCCAGCGGTACGGCAATGTATGATTCCAGTCCCAGAGAGTCCATATAAAGCATGAGCGCAGCACCAAACCCTGCCGCGGCAGCCATGCCCAATGTATAAGGACTCGCCATCGAATTATTCAGCAGCGTTTGCATTTCTGCACCACCGATACCGAGCGAACCACCAACAATCACCGCCATCAGAGCAATCGGTAATCTAAGATTGGTGACGATAACTTGTGTCATCGGGTCGACTGAAACAGAAAAACCCAGCCACTGCAATAATGCGTTACTGACCTGTGATACATCAAGCATTGACGGCCCGGTAGCAACATCGAGAATAAACGAGACAGCGAGTATTGCCAGAATCGTCCCAATGACGGTCCAACGCCTTCTTTCATTCGCTCTCTGTTTTGCAATGGCTTCAAGCATTAAATCGACTTGCATGTTTTAACTCCGGTGACATATGGCTCGATGAACCATAACTTCTATCATAAATCGGTAATACGAACAGCAAGGTATCCCCGTCCATTGTCATCCCGGGCTCCATTTCTCTGACTAAAATCGTGGATAACGGATAATACGCTGCTGCATCTAAAAATCAGAAAGAGACTGCATTATATCTAAACAAATATGAGAGTCATTCTTATTTTCAAAATAATGTTATATCAGTCAGCATGAGATGGTTGATATCGTATCGATTGGATGTTTAAAATCATCTTCACTCAGCAAAATTGCCGCCCTCCGCCACGGTACAATCGAAAAGGACACACAGATATGATCCCGTCTTCCTCATCATCAATTCCGGTTGTACTGACCATAGCCGGTAGTGACAGCAGTGGCGGTGCGGGGATTCAAGCTGATATCAAAACTATTTCCGCAACCGGTAGTTATGCCTGCTCTGTGATGACCGCATCTACCGCTCAAAATACGCAAGGTATATTCGATGTATTCCCCTTCCCTGTCCGCCATGTGACGCAACAGCTTGATGCAGTGTTTTCAGACTTAAACATTGTGGCCGTCAAGATAGGAATGCTCGCCAATGCCGAGATTGTTGAAGCTGTCGCGGACAAGCTTCAGGCGGTTCGTCCCCGTCATCTGGTCATCGATCCTGTCTTGTTATCAACCAGTGGCCGGACGTTGCTGAGTCCGGCAGCCTTGAAACCATTACAAGACAGATTGCTGCCAATGGCTGATCTAATCACGCCAAATCTTCCTGAAGCAGCAGTGCTGCTTGGTTATCCGACGGAGAACTCAGGTGATAAGCAGATGTGGGCAAGCCCTGCAATGATTGCGGATTTACAACAACTCGGTCTGCCTGCTATTTTACTCAAAGGCGGCCATGCCGATGACCCGCATTACAGTCATGATTGGTTAATCACAGCCTCAGCAACAACAATGTTCAGCGCCCCTCGGATCCATGCAACAAATACCCATGGCACAGGCTGTACACTTGCTTCGGCCATTGCTTCTTACTTAGCCCGGGGTTATTCACTCCCTGCCGCAGTCGAAACCGCGAAAAGCTATATTACCGGTGCAATTCGTTATGCGCATCAATTGGATGTGGGTCAGGGAAAAGGGCCGCTACATCATTTCTATCCACAATCTGCTGCTCAATAATCAACGGCTCGTCAATCTGCTCCGTAGGTTCGGTATCATCAACCAATATAAACCGTAATCGGCATATTGGTCTGCTTCTCGATTGACTTCAACCGAGACAATAAAGCGGCACTGATGGCATGGCCTGCAGTTAACATCAGGTTGCCATTCGGCAGATAGAGATCGCGTTTAATCACCATCCCCGGTTTAATTTCACTCAAACCGATACAAAGTTCGACGCCTTCCTCGACCTTGCTGGGCTGTTTCAGCATCTCAAGGTACACTTCAACTACCTGCGGGTCATATATTTCACCTGCCTGTTGTTTGAGGTAGCCTTGCGCACTGCGAGTGGTCATTCTCTTCGGGTTATAAGGTGAAGCAACATAAAAATCATAATCTTTAATCACCTTAATCACTCTGGCGCCGATCGGTATCTCCTGCCCTCGCAAATGATCCGGCCGTCCCAGACCATTATAGAGTTCATCCTGATGACGAATAATTTCGACCAATGGCTCAAAACGCTTGATTCGTTCGACAATCGTTGCTCCGACAACCGCATTTGCGCTCGGTGAAATCGGGATTTGACTTTCCGGATCGACTTTGGTCATTTCAATTTCCGAATCCCGCGCACCAATCAGGCCAATCTGGTGCATGAGACCACACAAATAGATATGTCCGATTTCTGTCTCCGGTAATTTGAGACGCTGGGCAACGGATTTCGCCTGATTAGCTATCCGCTCAGCATGATCTGCGGGGAATCCAGTTCGATGCTGAATAATCGCAGTCACCATCCCCAGAATATCTCTGAAAGTTTTATTGCGGCTTTTCAACAACATTTCCAGCCGGGAGTTCGATGAACTTAATGCTTTGGTTCTTTCCTGAACTTGTAATTCCAGTTGATGGTTAAAATCAGATAATTTCTGATTGGATGCTTCCAACGCCTGGTTCATAGTTTCAAGCTGTTGATTACGTTCTTCGAGTTCTTGTGCTAATCGCTCTCTTTCTTTGGTTAAACGGAAAAATTCAGCAGATTTAGCAATGATCAGTTTTAAATTTTCATTATCCCAAGGTTTACTGATATAGGTGTGAATGCCTCCGGAATTCACCGCTCTGACGGTCGACTGAATATCGCTGTATCCCGTCAGAAGAATCCTGATCGCATCCGGTACAATTTCTTTCGCCTGAGATAAAAACTCCGCACCATCCATCTCGGGCATTCGCATATCGGAAATAATGATTGAGACTTCATTCTCTTTCAAATACGTCAATGCTTCCCGACCATCACTGAAACTCACGACATCATAATCAAGACGCAGCACCCGATTAAGCGCTTTCAGAATATCATTTTCATCATCTAATAAGAGCAGAGTCAGTCGTTCCGACGCTGTTGCATGGCTTTCCATGATGATCGCTCCCGCTTCTGTTTGCTGTGAGAGAACAATGTTGTGCTTGAACTGATCAGATCGAGCTACCGACCCCGAATCACTGCCAAGAGAATTTTCTCTGTAAGTAATTCAATTATATTATACTTTTCAAGAATTGGTGAAAAATGTCCCGGAAATGGATCGGTCATCAGCATTGATTTGATATCAGAGATGGCTTTGAGCGGCTCTGGCAGAGATGAGCCAAGGGAACATTAATTTGACGATTAGATTGCGCCTAAGGCATGCTGACAACACAAGGCAACCGAATCACCGCCTCAGTCCCTTTGCCTAATTCAGACTCAATCGAGATGAAACCAAGGTGCTCTTCAATAATTTCTTTGGCAACCGATAACCCTAACCCGGCACCGCTCCCCACTTGCTTGGTGGTAAAAAACGGCTCAAAAATATGTTGTAAATCTTCCTCGGCAATCCCTTTCCCGTTATCTTGGATCGACAAACAAAGATTGCGCTTTCTTGGCTGCAATATACTGGTTTCATATGTCAGCTGAATGCGAATCACACCATCGGCATTGGTAATCGACTGAAAAGCATTCATGAGCAAATGGATAAAAGCCTGTTGCAGCTTATTGGATTGGCCTTTGACATACATAGCTCGCTCCGGAGCCTGATAATCAATCTTAGCCCGCATCTTAAGCTCACCCAGAATCAGTCCCAGCGATGAACTAATCACATCCCGCAGGTCAACCACCCTAACGTTTGAACTGGCCACATGGTTGTAGACATTTAAACTCGAAACAACATTCTGAATTCGGGTCAAACCTTCAAGTGTCTCAGAGATGATATCCGCACTGTCATCCAGCACATCGGCTATGGTTGTTTTTTGTGCATCAGGCAATGCCGAAATCCACTGTTTAAATTCGTCCATATAGGCACTTAACGTCCCTAAATTACTCATAACGAATCCCAAAGGGTTATTAATTTCGTGGGCAACGCCCGCTGCCAGTTTCCCTAAAGAAGCAAATTTCTCGGTCTGTTCCATATCCCGCTTATGATATATCACCTCGGTCGATGTAATATAAGTGAGCGCAATCTTCACCGTTTCAACAATGTAATACAATGTCTCTAAATTGTGTTGCTGCCACAGCACTTCAGACGGGGAAGTCAAAAGCATCACATAGTGACGAGAACGAACCTGAACAGTCACCACCAGTGCTTTGCTCATTTTCGGGAAAAACGGGGCATAATGTTCAGCCCAGAAAGCAGAGTTTTCGAGTTGCTCAATCAAACAAAACTCATCTTGTGTCAAAACCGGAAAGGACTGCTCACAGATCGAACCGGTCAATACCGGATGAGAACGAATTAAACGCAGCACCTCAGGTTCATGGAGAGCAAACAGATAGACTTTTGTATTAGCAAAGGTTTTTCTCATGAAATCGAGAAACAGGTCGATGCTGTCGTCCTGACTTTCAGTTGCCAGCATCAACCGCAGAATATCCAGAAAAAGGGTTTGTTCTGTGTATTTTTTTTCTGTGCACTTTTTTTCTGTAAATGGCTGCACCGCTTCAGAAAAAATCACCGGTTTGACTTGAATGTCGTTTTTTATTGACGGATGTCCCACATTATCTACCCTTCACTGTTCAGGTCAAAACCAGACAGCACAACTCATCTTGTTGCTTGTGCAATGGCTTCATCGGTTGCGGTTACTTCATCGATAGGGAGCTGAATAATAAACTCACTGCCGACGCCGATCTCACTCTGAACGGCAATTGTCCCCTTATGCGTTTTAATAATCCCATAAGATACCGATAATCCCAACCCTGTGCCGGAGCCAACAGCTTTCGTAGTAAAGAATGGATCAAAAATACGATCCTGAATTTCAGGTGGAATGCCAGTTCCCGTGTCCCGAATCCGAATTTCAACATAGCGGTCATTGGCCTGATGTACAGCGATATAAATCGTTCCTTCCCCTTCAATTGCCTGACTGGCATTCAGTAAAACGTTCAGCAATACTTGGTTGATTTGCATAGGCTGACAATAAACATCCGGAATATCAGGCTGGTAATCTTTTTCAATCTTAATACTGTACTTAATCTCGTTATGAATGATTTTCAGTGTTGATTCAATCCCATTCACAAGACTCGCATATCCCCACTCCGAACCATCAACATGCGAGAAATCTTTCAGATTCTTCACAATCGACATCACCCGGGATGACCCTTCCAACGACTCCTGAATTAAATCAGATGTATCTCCTAAAATAAAATCAACTTGTTGCTGGTGTAAAACGGTTTCACAATGTTCCGCCAAAGCACGATCACCTGCCTCGTCAATCATCTCTTTCATCTTATCGATGACTTGAGCCAGGCGCTGAAAGTAATCATGCAATGTCTGAATATTCGATGTGATGAAACCGACCGGATTATTAATCTCATGCGCAATCCCCGCCGATAGCTGACCGATAGATGCCATTTTTTCAGATTGAATCAACTGCCCCTGAGTATCTTCCAGTTTCTTAATCAACAACTTTTGTGCTTGATGTTCAGCTTCCAATTGTTGGGAAATATTCCGTAGCTGCGCTTGCTGGCTGGCTTGAATGGTCACATCATAAATACACAGGCAAACATGCTCAATCGAGCCATCTTCATTATGAATCGGTATCACTTCTAAATTTTGGAACATCTGCTCTTCTTCGCCCGATACCGGACGAGAACTTTTGAAGGGTAAAACGTGGGGTTTTTGCTCCCATGACGAAAAACTCGATGATTCAATCACTAATGCAGTATCTATTTTGCGCTTCAGATAATCAGCCGACTGAGGAAATAGCGTCAGAACATTCTGCCCTTGCATTGTGTCACCCGCGTAGATCGCCCGTGACTGAAAATACTCATTTGCTTTAACAATCACGTAATCGTTACGAATAATACACAATGCAAAATTGAGCTGATCTAATAAATCTGACAGCAATAGCCTACTTTTTGCCATAGTGACTCCTATAATAATTCATCCAGGCGTTCAAGCATTCTGTCTAATTCCCTGTCCGCAAAACAGATAATCGTCCTCGCTGAAAACGAGTCTTTTTCAACCAGAAATGAAATTTCCATGATTAGAGAAAGCTTCCACTCAGAGATCGGTAAAGGTTGCTTAGAGGGTTCAAATAATACCGGCGGCTGAATCTTAGTTTTAACACCGATCTGTTCACACAACCCCCTGAGACTCGCTCCGGACAGAATATTCGAGATATCCAGAATACTTTCTTCTATATTAATTGAATTGGAAGTATCGCCCTTAATCCGATTCAAATCTGTCACAATCTGTTGGCACCCGAGACGACTGAGCAACGTAATCAGCTCCCCATCCATCCCGCCAAAAAATGACTGCCGCGTATAATAGTAATCCGCCTCTGATTTTTGCAGTCGGGCTAAATCTTCATCGGTGGCTAAACGAATATTCGGCACAGAAATCGTGATATGAAGATCGAGTAAAGTCGCCAGCTTATTCGCTGCCCGACCCATCGATATATTCATAAACTCTTGGAGCGCATCTTGGTGATCTGCGGAAAAAACCGTATTCATAGCAACCCTACCCCATGTAATACATGTTCCAATTGTGTCGGATCCAACGGCTTCTGAATAAATGATGCGGCACCTAATTGCTTCACTCTTTCCTGAGAATAAGGCTGAATATCTGCACTAATGACGATCACAATACTTTTCGCATCAATTTGATGCAGGTGCTCCAAAACCTGAAAACCATCCATTTCAGGCATGGTTAAATCGAGAAACATCACATCCGCCAGCCCCTGACTATAATTGAGAATCGCCTCTTTCCCATTCGACGCTTCGTGAATATTCACATCCCATCGCTCAGGTAATGCTCTCATCACTGATTTACGCGACATTTTTGAATCATCCGCTATCGTTACATTAATCGCCATTTACATCTCCCCCACAGTCAAAAATCCTCAACGCTGCGCTGTTGTGATATCACTTACAGCATATTGCAGTAATTATATTGTTTTTAATCATACGGTTATGCCGTTTCTAATAATAACGGGATTAGCGTTAGCACCACGTCACCGACAGAGTCGGGTAACTGCCCGGCAACTTGCTTCAGTTGTGCTTCCGTTTTTAATTTCTCAATCATATAAGCCAAACCAACAATACTGCCATACACGACTGTCTCATCCGGACTGAGAAAATCGATATTGCTCTGAGATAAAATAATGTCACCGATATCAATATCATATCCCCACAAAATCAGCAGATAAGCCGCGGCAACATGATGATCATAGAAACCCTCCTGTAATCCCAGATAGGTTCTGACATTTTCAAGCGTTGCACCTTCTTCAAGTACGAGTAGTGTGCCAATCGACGTCAATAGGCTGGCAACAAATACTTTATCCTGTTCACACCGGGCAAAACTCATCTCTTTCGCGATCAATCGTGCAATCGATCCGACTCTCAGAGCTCGTTCAGCGACTTGCTTATGCTGACTCGGTGAAACCCGGTGATGCTGAATTTGAGTTAACAAAGAAACCGCGATCGTTTCAATTAATGTCGCCCCTAATCGGCTGACCGCTTCAGAGAGCGAGTCGGTATGTCTTCTGAATCCAAAGTACGATGAATTAGCAATTTGGAATATCCGGGCAACTAACGAAGGCTCATGGCTGACAACATCAGCCATTAAATGCATGTCACAATTCGGGGAAGCAATCGTGCTCTGCAATTCCTGCACCGTATGTGGCAATACCGGCAAACCGGATAAAGAGCCTAATTTCTGTCTGCATTCAGCATTAAACGGCATTTTGTGCAAACGTTCTGCACACTGAAACAGGTGCTCAAAATCTTCCTGAGTAAAAGGTTTGGGTAAGACAAAGTGGGCATAACCGTGTGCTTTTTGGGGTAATTCTTGGGTTGTATCGCCCGTCAGCAGCACCCGGATCGATTCTGGCAAATTCATTTTGACTTCATTGAGTAATACATCACCACGCTTCTTTGGCATCAATAGATCAGAAATAAATATCGCCGGATGTTCAATTTCCGAAGCAGCCATAATCTCCTCCCACCTCATCGGCTCATCGAGGAGCAGGAACCGCCATTCGGGACGCAAACGACGCACCAGACGGCCAATGGCTTTTAGCATAAATTCATCATCATCAACACATATAACTTCAAGACTTGCCATAGCCTAATCCTTAATGCGCAGAATCCAGATAGTGGTTAATCTCCTGTGTCAGTTCATGACACCATTGTTCAACCACACTAAGCTGAGTCGTCTGCGCACAAATATTATTCGCTTCATTGAGCGAATTCGTTTCAATTTTCTGCAGAACTTCAGCAAGTTCATCGGCACCGATAAATCGGGCTGAGGATTTCATGCGGTGAGACGTCATTCTGACATGTTGTACATCACCTTTGTGCCAGTAGGAGCGTAACAAGGAGAGAGATTCGTCCAAGGAAGTAAGATAGCCGCTGAGCATCTCATCGACGTTTTCTTCACCAACCATGTCTGCAACCCTTGCCGGCTGAAAATACTGTAAGTCCGCCATGATCATTCCTCAAGGTAACTGAGATGAAATCGATACGTAATATTTTACGAACGCTGTTTTCTCAATGCGTTAGGTTTAGTGTAGCTGATTCTCAGCAACGCGAAGGGACAAAACAGTGCGCCTGTTAACAGAAATTCCGATGTTCTGTCAGCAAGAAATGAAAAATCCCCCGGAGCGCTTCGGGGGATCACTGATACATCAAACATCGCGGAGCACGATCAATATCGTTACGCCGCAACCTCGGATAACGCCTCTTTAATCGTCACCTCTATCGGTGTCGTGGCACGATTGAGAAGCTGGCTCAAATCACTCGATGGACTGAATAGATCACCGGCAGACGCACCGGTTTCAGAATTCCCTAATACCTTCGGAAATGGCGCCGGAACACCTGCATTCTCCAACGCTTGAATATAATCGGCTTCAGACAGATTCTGATAAACAATCGGCCGTCCTGTTGCCTCAGATAACATATTGGCAAATTCAGCCAGCGTGAAACCATGATCACCCGCCAGTTGGTAGATTTTGCCAGCCTGTCCGTCACGTGTCAGAACATGCGCTGCAGCTTCCGCATAATCGCGACGCGGCGCAGAACAGATACGTCCTTCTCCGGCACACCCAATCATAACTCCGTGTTGCAAAATCGCTGGGATCCCCATGGTATAGTTTTCCGAATACCAGCCGTTTCTTAAAATCACCGCAGGCAGTCCGGATTCTTGGATCATGGCTTCTGTCGCAACATGTTCTTCGGCCAGCATGAGTGAAGAACGGTCAGCATTCAAAATACTGGTATAAGCCAGTAAAGCAATATTCGCGGCTTTTGCGGCCTCAATCACAGCCCGATGCTGCTCAACACGCTGCCCCACTTCACTGGAAGAAATAAGCAGCACTTTATCCACACCGGCAAAGGCATCACGCAATGACTCTGGTTGAGAATAGTCGGCATACCGCACCTGAATTCCCTGCCCGGCCAGCTCCTTCGCTTTATCAACGTCACGAACCGCTGCGACAATTTGTGATGCAGGTACTTTCTGTAACAAAGCTTCAATCACGAGACGGCCAAGTTGGCCGGTTGCTCCAGTAATCGCTAACATAATTTCTCCTTTTACCTTGACTTGCTATCATCTCAAAATCAATTACGGCCTACTTATTGAGTATGACTGATTCATTGCTCACAAGACCGACTCATCCTATAATAGAACCAAAGCTAACTTTTAGTAAGTACGTACAAAAAGGTAAGTATGGAAAAAATATCTCAGTCTGAACAACATCAACGTGGTGATGTCTTTATTGCGCAATGTCCGTCGCGGGAGGTACTCAACCATATCACCAGCCGTTGGGGGATTTTGGTATTAATCGCTTTGAATGACGACGCGCGACATCGCTTTAGTGAATTGAGGAAGAAAATTACCGGGATCAGTGAAAAAATGCTGTCGCAGACCCTACAAACTTTAGAACGTGATGGTTTTCTGACGCGGATTGCGCATCCTGTAGTACCACCGCATGTGGAGTATCAGCTCACACCGCATGGTCACACCGTGACGCAAAAAGCAGCCGTTCTTATCGAATGGCTCGAAGACAATATTATCGATATCCGGCACATTCAACACCAGTATGATCAACAGCGAATGGCGCACGAATCAACATTTCAGGCAAAAAAATAAGCGTGCTTTCGGCACGCTTATTCATTACAAACACGTTATATCCCGCCAACAAATCATCAGTCTCAGATTTATTGTTCCATGGTTTCCAGAACCGATGAAACCTGAGCAGACTCTTGTTCATCAGCCGCACGCCAACCACCACCGAGTGCTTTATATAAATTGACCCGGCTCAGCAGTAAATTCAAATGCGATGACAATTCACTCTCCCGGGCGCTAAACAATGACCGTTGCGCGTCCAGAAGATCCATATAACTGTCATTCCCTTTTTCATAACGCATTTTTGCCAGCTCATAATACTCTTGATTCGCAGCCATATTATTCTGTTGCGCTTGCCACTCCTCCATATAATACGTCTGCCCTAACAAAGCATCAGAAACTTCTTTAAATGCAGTTTCAATCGCCTGCTGATAAGCAACAATCGAACTCTGTTTCTTGATTTTTGCCGCATCCAGAGACGCTTGATTACTTCCCCAATCGAAGATCGGTAAAGAAATAGAGGGTGAAAATTGCCAATACCCCGAATCTGAGTTAAATAATCCTGACAGGGAGTTACTGGCACTACCGGCATTCGCGGTTAAACGAATACTCGGGAAAAATGCAGCCCGGGCCGCACCGATGTTCGCATTGGCCGCCTTAAGTGCATGTTCAGCAGCCAGAATATCCGGACGCGTGAGCAACAGTTCCGATGATGTACCAACTTGCAACGCAGATAACATTTGCCCGCTTTCTTCAGGTAAACGGCCATCGATATATTGCATGATCGGTGCACCGACCAGCTGTCGCAACACATTGTATCCCTTCGCAACAGCCAACTTGTACTGTGCTTGCTTCGCTTGGGCGCTATATAATGCAGTCTTACTTTGTGCGAGCGTCAAAGCATCGCTATATCCGGCATCATAACGCGTTTGCACCAGTGACAAGGTTTCCTGATAGGCATCAACCGTTTCTGTCGTTAATGTCAGCAACTCTTGGTTGGTCAGCAAATTCATGTAGGCACTGGCAATTTCACTAATCAGCGCAATCACGGTACTGCGACGATTCTCATCCTGAGACAGATAACTCTCAAGCGCCTGCTCACTCAGGTTTTGTACCCGGCCAAACAGATCCAACTCATAACTCGTCACACCGACCGTTGCTTTATACTGCGAAGAATATGACTTGCCATTGCCTGTATTTGCATCAGAAAAACGTGTTCTCGAACCGCTTCCCGAGGCATCCAGCCCCGGATAGCGTTCAGCATCCTGAATTCGGTATGTTGCCCGTAAAGAAGCCACATTCAGCAATGTTGTTTTCAAGTCTTTATTATTTGCCAGCGCTAACTCAATCAGCGATTGTAACCGCTCATCCGGCATAAAAGTACGCCAGTCAGGCAGCTCGGTTTCAGCCGTCTGGCTTGCCTCAACACCTTGCCACCCTTGTGTTGACGGGGGTTCTGGCTGCTGATAATCCGGCGCCAGACTACAGCCACTTAAAACAGCAGTCATTATCAGCGGCAGTAACTTAATTTGCATCTGACTTATCCTCCACGGCAGGAGCGGCAGAGAGATCGCCTCTTGGTTTAGTGCGGAACAAACGCATTACCAAGACAAAGAACACCGGAACAAAGAAAATAGACAACACCGTTGCAGACACCATGCCGCCGACAACCCCCCAACCAATCGCATTCCGGCTGGCAGCCCCCGCACCACTACTCAGTGCCAACGGTAAAACCCCCAGAATAAATGCAAAAGAGGTCATCAGAATCGGACGTAAACGCATCCGACAAGCTTCAACGGTTGCTTTGAACAGATCCATGCCCTCATCATATTGGGCTTTGGCAAACTCAACGATCAGAATCGCATTTTTCGCCGACAAACCAATCGTCGTCAACAGGCCGACCTGAAAGTAAACATCGTTCGCTAATCCTTTCAGGGTGGTCGCTAATACAGCCCCGAAAATCCCCAACGGCACAATCAAAATCACCGAGAAAGGAACACTCCAACTTTCATAAAGTGCAGCCAGACAGAGGAATACGATAAGCAAAGAAATACCATACAGTAACGAGGCTTGGGAACCGGACTGTCTTTCCTGATACGAAGATCCACTCCATTCCACATCAAAGCCTTTTGGCAACTGGCGAACCATTTTTTCAATCTCAAGCATCGCCTCACCAGAGCTCTTTCCGGGCGCAGCCGAACCCTGAATATTGACCGCAGGGGAAGCATTAAAACGCTCCAGTCGTGGCGATCCATAGGTCCAGTACGTTTTGGCAAAGGCGTTAAACGGCACCATGTCCCCCTCTGAATTGCGAACATGCCACAGGTCGAAGTCTTCAGGGTTCATCCGAAATGGCGCATCAGCCTGAACGTACACTTTCTTAATCCGCCCGTTATCGACAAAGTCGTTCACATAAGTCGAACCCCATGCCGTCGATAAGGTTGAGTTAATATCGTTCACAGAAACGCCCATTGCCATCGCTTTTTCATAATCGATATCAATCCGGAGCTGAGCGGTATCTTCCATCCCGTTTGGCCGGACAGACACCAGATTCGGGTTCTTTGCTGCCATTCCCAACAGTTGGTTACGAGCCTGGATCAATGCCTCATGACCGAGGTTACCCCGGTCAACCAGATAAGCATCAAAGCCACTGGCTGTTCCCAACGAAATAATCGGAGGCAAGTTGAACGCAAATATTTGCGCTTCTTTGATCTGTCCCAGAGCGCCCCATGCTCGCCCGATAATGGCTTCGACGGACTGTGAAGGCTTGGTTCGTTCACTCCAGTCAGTGAGTTTGACGAATGCCAGCCCCATATTCTGGCCGCGACCGGCAAAACTAAACCCTGCAACAGTAAAGACCGAAACCACATCATCTTTTTCATCTTGCAAGAAGTGACCCCGGATTTTCTCCATCACGTTGAGTGTCCGTTCTTGCGTTGCACCGGAAGGTAGTTTAACCATCACCATTAAGACACCCTGATCTTCATCAGGCAAAAATGAAGTCGGTAGTTTGTGCCACAACAAACCTAAGCCACCGACGATTAAGACATAAACTACCAGATATCTGATTTTCTGATGAATTCCTTTTTCGACCGTGCCTTTATAACGCACCGTTCCCTGATTAAACAATCGGTTAAACAGGCCAATCGGTCCGCGTTTTGCCTGATGACTACCTTCTGAAAGCGGCTTCAGAATCGTCGCACACAGTGCCGGTGTAAGGATCATCGCCACCAACACAGACAGCGCCATAGAAGAGACAATCGTCAAGGAGAACTGCCGGTAAATCGCCCCGGCGGCACCACCAAAGAAAGCCATTGGAATAAATACCGCACTCAGAACCAGAGCAATACCAACCAATGCACCGGTAATCTGCCCCATCGACTTACGGGTTGCTTCTAATGGCGATAAACCATCCTCAGCCATCACCCGCTCGACGTTCTCGACCACGACAATTGCGTCATCCACCAGCAGACCGATCGCCAGCACCAAACCAAACATCGTCAGAGTATTAATCGAAAAGCCGAAGGCAGCCATGATGCCCATCGTCCCCAATAACACCACCGGTACCGCAATGGTCGGAATCAGAGTCGCACGGAAGTTCTGCAAGAAGAGGTACATGACCAAAAAGACCAGCACGACCGCTTCAATCAGGGTATGAACCACCTCTTCAATCGAAATTTTAACGAATGGGGTCGTGTCATACGGATAAACGATTTTCAGAGAGTTGGGGAAGAATTGTTTCAGTTCTTCCATTTTGGCACGTACAGCATCCGCTGTATCCAGTGCATTAGCGCCTGTCGCAAGCCGAATCGCCAGACCGGTCGCCGGTGAACCATTAAACTCAGCAACAGCGGCATAACTTTCACCACCGATTTCAACGCGTGCAACGTCCTGTAACCGGATTTGAGAGCCATCCGTATCAACTTTAAGCAAAATATTTTTGAAATCTTTTACGCTCTTCAGACGCCCCTGAGCCGTGATCGTTGCAGTCAGTTGCTGCCCTTTTACTGCGGGCGTGCCACCCAGTTCACCGACGGATACTTGGGTATTCTGAGACTGAATCGCACTGACAACATCATTAGAAGTCAGACTGAATTTGTTCAGTTTGTGTGGATCAAGCCAGATTCGCATCGCATGTTGCGCCCCAAAAACTTGGGTTTCACCCACGCCCTGCACACGGCTAATCGGATCTTTTACGTTTGAAACGATGTAATCCGCGATACCGGTGTTATCCATGCTGCCATCAGAAGAAATAAAACCGATGACCATCAAGAAACTACTGGTTGATTTTGCAACCGTAATCCCCCGCGTCACAACCGACTCAGGCAGAGACGATTCAACGGCAGACAATTTATTCTGTACTTGAACCTGTGCGATATCAGGGTCTGTCCCCGTCGCAAACGTCAGACTGATAGAAAATGAACCGGACGAATCACTGTTGGAAGACATATACAACAGGTTATCGATACCGTTCATGTTTTGTTCGATAACCTGCGTCACACTGTTTTCCACGGTTTTCGCAGATGCACCGACGTAAACACCAGAAATGCTAACCGCTGGCGGCGCAATCTGCGGATACTGTTCAATCGGTAAGGTTTTGATAGACAGAACACCGGCCAGCATGATGACGATCGCGATCACCCATGCAAAAATCGGTCTGTCGATAAAAAAGCGAACCATATCTTATTGCCCCTGCTCTACCATGTTTGCCGTCACCATCGCTCCCGGACGAATTTTTTGTAATCCGTTTACGATAACTTTGTCTCCGGCTTTAAGGCCGGAATCAACCAACCATTGAGTTCCGACAATCCGGTTGGTGGTGATCACATGATCTTCGACTTTGTTTTCTGCATTAATAACCATCACGTGGGCTTGGCCTTGGGCATCACGCACCACAGCAGCCTGAGGGACCAAAATCGCTTTTTCACGGTATTCTGTCGGCACATCAGCTCGGACATACAGCCCCGGCAGCAAAACCTGATCAGGGTTTGGTAGTAAAGCACGCAGATTTACTGTACCGGTTTTCTCATTCACCGTTACATCAGCAAACTGTAACGTCGCTTCCTGTTCAATTTGGGTCCCGTCATCGAGACTCAATTTAATGCCGCTGAGTTTCTTGTCACCGCCGACAGTCTGTTTTCTCAGTTTCAACAGTTCATTACTGGATTGAGAAAGATCGACGTATAAAGGATCAAGTTGCTGAATCGTTGCCAAATAGTTCGTCTGATTTGTGGTCACCAGTGCACCTTCGGTCACACTTGATTTACCAATCCGTCCGGAAATCGGTGCCTTAATATGGGTATAATCTAAATTGATCTGCGCAGATTTCACGGAGGCTTCAGCAGACATCACCGCAGCAAGCGCTTCACGGTAAGTCGCGCGGGAATCTTCATAATCCTGTTCACTGATCGCACGGCTTTTCACCAGTGTCTGATAACGTTCAGCTTGTAGTTTCGCTTTTTCTAACGTGGCTTGAGCAGAAGCAAGGCTGGCCTTAGCACTATCAAGCGTCGCTTCATATGTTGCGGGGTCGATTTGGTATAACACCTCGCCTTTTTTGACGAGACTCCCTTCAACAAATAAACGTTTAATGATAATCCCAGCCACCTGAGGTCTCACTTCCGCCACCCGGTAGGCACTTGTCCGGCCGGGGAGACGAGTCGTCAACTCAACAGGCTGATATTGAATCGCAACAGCATCGACCGCGACAGCTTGTGGCTTTTGTGGTGCGGTTGCTTCAGCCTGAGAGCCATCCGGCTGGCATCCGGCAAGTGTAAACACCAGCCCAAAGGCAACTAGTGACCGGCGATAAAAGGGGAAGGTTTTCGTCATGAATTACTCTCCTAAAACTATGCTACTGGTACTCAAGTTACATCACTTCAGCACCTCATTCCTTATTCTGTACGTGATTCAGTCATCATTGTGTTCACAGTGACGCTGCGAAGAATTTCTACAAGCCTACACAAATCAAGCAGCATCAATCACCCATACGTATAGAGTATGGAGGCACTTTATCAGCCGTCACAAATCATACTGTCACCAAATGACAGAGAACTAACTATATTCTAGATATTTATCGGGTTAAAGCGTGGTTAATAATGACCATATTTTAAGTAATTGAAGTAATTAATATAATATATTTATCAATGAATATTCATAACAGGAATGATAGATTACCATACAAGTTGAATATAATTATTACAGATACTTATCTGAAATAAGATCGGTACAAACAAAAAAAACCAATCAAAATGATTGGGTTTCAAGTCGGCATGAACAGCGCAATTTGAATCAGGAATGTGCTCTCGCAGTCTGGATATAAATATCTCTGAGCTGCAACGCAATCGACCCCGGCTGACCATCACCAACGGGCTGGTCATCGATTGCCACAACCGGCCAGACAAACGTAGTTGCCGAACTGATAAATGCTTCCTTGGCTTGCATGGCTTCTTCGATAGTAAATAAGCGTTCTTCAATCGCCACTCCGGTATCCTGAACCAGCTTCATCAAAGCCGCACGAGTAATCCCATGCAAGATATCATGACTGAGTGGCCGAGTGACTAATGTCCCTTCTTGCGTCACAATGTAAGCATTGCTGGAACCGCCTTCAGTCACATATCCGTCTTCAATGAGCCACACATCATCAGCTCCCGCTGCATGTGCTGCATGTTTTGCCAGACACGCCGGCAACAGACTGGTGGTTTTAATATCCCGGCGCTTCCAGCGGATATCACCAAATGAAATCACTTTAATCCCATGTTTCACTTTCGGGCTATCAACCAATTGCTTTGCCTGAGTAAATAAAACTAATGTCGGCTCAATCGCATCTTGGTAAGAAAAGTCACGATCCCCTTCATTACCCCGGGTTAATTGCAGATAGATGCCCCCTTCAACCAGATGATTTTTTTCGATCAACGTCTGCTGAATGGACGTCAGCTGTTCTGCTGTCGTCGGCATTTTGATCCCTAACTCACGACAAGAACGCTCCAGACGGGCAAGATGTCCCGCATTATCAATCAGTTTACCATCCAATACCGATGTCACTTCATACACGGCATCAGCAAACAGAAAACCTCGGTCAAAAATTGATACTTTCGCTTCTGATTCAGGAACATACGCCCCATTAACATAAACAATCCGTTCCATAATTTTTTCCTTTATCCCCAGAGTTCTGAACCAAAAGGCAGCATTTGATTTTTTTCAAACTCAAAGCCATGTTCAATATCCTGACTCAGCAATAACGGGCCATCCAAATCAACAACATCAACCCCCTGAGCAACGACGAATGCCGGTGCCATACTGAGTGAGGATGACAACATACAACCCACCATAATCTGTAATCCGGCTTCCTGAGCGGCTTGCTTCAACGCCAGTGCTTCAGTCAAACCACCGCTTTTATCGGTTTTAATATTAATCATGTCATAGCGACCAATCACATGACTCAGGCTATGCCGATCATGGCAAGATTCGTCAGCACAAATTGGAATCGGCCGAGGCAGTTGATCTAAAACCCCATCTTCATCGGCATGGAATGGCTGTTCGATCATCGCCACATTGAGCTGCTCTAACTCAGGAATCAACGTTTGATAGGTCGCGACATCCCAAGCTTCATTGGCATCCAGAATAATAGTTGCCTGAGGTGAACCACGACGAACCGCCCGAACACGTTCCAGATCCTCCGGACCACCTAACTTTAACTTGAGCAACGGCCGAAAAGCATTCGCGACCGCCGCCTCTTCCATCTTGTGAGGTTTATCGAGCGACAAGGTATATGCGGTTGTCAGCGCATCCGGTGTGATCTTGAGCTGTGACCAAATTGTGGTTTGACTAAGCTTACATTCCAGATCCCACATCGCACAATCGACTGCATTTCGGGCTGCTCCGGCAGGTAATAAAGGTTGCAGCTGCTGACGGTTAATCCCACACTTGATTTCAGGAAAAATCCCTTCAATCTGGGCGATAACACTGTCTACAGACTCACCATAACGGTGATAGGGCACACATTCTCCCCGCCCGATAGAACCGTTTTTTTCAATCTCAACCACGATGGTTTCCGCGGAGGTCTTACTACCACGAGAAATCGTGAAGCTCCCCCGGATTGGCCAGCTTTTGCGATAGAGACGAATATTCATGCACCCACCACCAGCTGATCAACAATACGTCCGACACCTTGCCGGAAAGGATCAACCACAGGTAACCCAAGCTGCTCCTCCAGTTCGGCCATGTAAGACAGTGCCGCTTGTTCTTCTAAACCGGATGTATTGATCGACACGCCAACAAACTGAGCATTCGGATTGGTTAAGCGCGCTGTCGCCAGATTGGCAGCCATACAGACGTCAATATCCGGCAATGCATACTCCGGTAATCCTCGCATATGCTGACGCGTTGGCTCATGACACAGCACCAGCGCATCTGCCTGAGAGCCGTGAATCAATCCGGTTGTCACTCCGGCAAACGACGCATGAAATAACGAACCCTGGCCTTCTATAACGTCCCAGTGATCAGGGCTGTTGGCAGGAGATATGGTTTCAATCGCACCAGAAATAAAGTCAGACACCACACAATCTGCGCTAACACCTTCTCCTGAAATCAAAATCCCGGTCTGACCGGTGGCCCGAAAATCAGCATCCATCCCACGATCACGCATCTCTTTTTCAATCGCAAGAGAGGTATACATTTTCCCGACAGAACAATCGGTTCCGACGGTGAGCAACCGCTTACCACTTCGCTTTTTACCATTTGCAACGGGGTAAACCTGAGTCGGATAACGCACATCAAACAAAGCCCGCCCCTGTTTCTCAGCACACGCGACCAAGGTGGGGATATCAGTCAACTTATTGTGTAATCCCGACGCAATGTCCATCCCGGCTTCTAATGCTTCAACCAGTACATTAATCCACTCATCAGAAATGATGCCCCCACGGTTGGCAACGCCAATCACCAACGTTTGGGCCCCGGCTGCCACGGCGTCCGATATACTCATATCAGGCAAGCCGCAATCTGCATGACAGTTCTCTAAACGAAACTGTCCGACACAATACTCAGGACGCCATGTTTTAATGCCTTGAGCAACCTTCGCTGCTAATGCATCGGCTGCATCACCTAAAAATAATAAATACGGTTTCTTCAGTTCCATCTCGCAGTCACTCCATCCGAATCAGCATGAATATTAAAATGTTCATTATGGGTCAATCATCATTTACAGAGCAAAATACATGACAACATGAAGGAAAGGAATGCACAACAGAATCATTTTTGAGCACAAAAAGTGAATAAAAACTCAATTTAAAGCCAATAAAAGAATAAAAATTCATCCAATTCAAACATAAATATACTTATAGAAACCGCCAGCTCTGGGCATTTTCTCAGAGTCTTATTCTAAACCGACTGGCTGAATCAGAAAAATACACGGCCTATCTCCCTTTTTTAAATTTATATAATTTTACAGGATCGACCATTTATCAGTGATTCAAACTATTAAAGTGAGCTAAACAAAATCTTACAAATGTGTGACTATAGTCACTAAAATAGTGATAATTTATGTATATATCTGTCGGACCCAATGTTGAGAATGCATCTTAGTGGTGCATATTGCACTAAAAAGGTGCTCAATATGGATATCTTGCTGATATAAAACACCATCAGGGAATAGGAATCACGTGATATCAACGGATACAGATAACAAATCACGCATCCAACCACCCTCTGGGGTTATTAAAATTTAAAACCAAAAAATACAAGTTTTGCAGCATAAAATGAAACAACTCATTATGATTCATATTTCTCTGGCACATACAGCACCGATGTGGCTTGCTGACATCAGTACACGGTCGGAAAATTTCCCGTAACCGATGTCAGTATGCGACAAGCACTGGCCTGTATATTGCTTCCTCTGCCCTGACGTTTGGATATCAATGAAAATTGTACAAATCTTATCCGCTGATGACACACACGTTGAATCAAACGCGATATGATCCGTATTATTAATATGTTAATGATTAATATATGCATTGCTTAATCAGGCGATATACACTGTTGTCACCGAAAATAAAAGATGAGCTCTATGTTTGCCCAAATCAGGAACGATTATGATTACTGCTGAAGCGGTTATTGATTTAAATGCATTAAGGAATAATTTCGCCTTATTGAAATCTCACTGTGATAGTGACACCAAAGTGATCGCGGTATTAAAAGGTGATGCTTACGGGCATAACGCTATCCAAGTCGCACGCGCACTACCAAATGCCGATATGTTTGCCGTCTCTCGGATTGAAGAAGCAATTGAATTGCGTTCAGCAGATATTCTTCAACCCATCTTACTACTGGAAGGCTGCTTCTGCCCCGAGGATCTCCAGCTTGCCGCACAGCTCAGTTTACACACCACGATCCATTGCATTGAGCAACTTCAGGATTTCGAGCAAACACCACTGACGCAACACACCTCAGTTTGGTTAAAGTTAGATACAGGGATGCACCGCCTCGGTGTTCAGGCTGACGAAATCAACACTTACGTCACGCGGTTGGAAAAGAGCGGTAAAATCGCGGGGAACATTGGCTTTATCAGCCATTTCAGCTGCGCTGACATTCCGAGTTCACACACAACACCGGCTCAGCTTGAACGTTTTAAAACTCAGACTCAAGCGTATCAAGGGATGAAAACTCTGGCCAATTCAGCGGGAATTCTCTACTGGCCTGAATCTCACTTTGATGCCGTCCGTGCGGGAATCGCTTTATATGGTATTGCCCCGAATGTTGACGAAATCGGTCAGCACCATCATTTGACACCGGTGATGACATTACAGTCCCGATTAATTGCCGTTCGCCGCCATCAGGCAAACCAACCCGTTGGCTATGGTGAAAATTGGACCTCAGATCGAGAGACTTACATCGGTGTGATTGCAATGGGTTATGGTGATGGCTATCCGAGATCGGCTCCGAATGGTACACCCGTCTATATTAATGGCCGCATTGTGCCAATCTCCGGTCGGATCTCGATGGATATGATCACCGTCGATTTAGGCCCGGATGCAACCGATCAGGTCGGTGACTGCGTTGAACTTTGGGGTCAGCATGTTCCGATTGAGCAAGTCGCGAAATTAGTCGGAACGATCCCCTATGAACTGGTGATTCAGCTGACCCGGCGTGTTGCCAGAACCTTCATCAATGAATGAGGAGTGTGACATCACCACGTACATTGACTGAATCTACATTGACTGAACTACAGCTGACTGCTGCAAGGTCTGATGGATTTTTACGGCAAATTCAAGGGCATGGGCACCATCACCGTGAATACAGATGGTGTCAGCCTGAATATCGATCCACTGTCCGTCAGTTGCCTGAACCTTACCTTGGCTGACCATATCAAGAACCTGATTCAATGCCTCATCATCATGATGAATCAAAGCATCAGGCTGGCTACGTGGTGTTAACGTCCCGTCAGACTGATAAGTGCGATCAGCGAAAACTTCATTGGCCACACGTAACCCTTCAGCTTCTCCGGCCAGAATCAGCGTACTGCCGGATAGTCCGTACAATATCAAAGTCGGATCAACATCCTTCACCGCCTGCGCAATTGCGGCTGCCAGCGACGTATCCTGAGCGGCCATATTATATAAAGCGCCATGTGGCTTTACATGGTGCAAATGTCCCCCGGCAGCACGGACAAACCCGTACAATGCCCCGATCTGGTAAACCACCATGTCATAAGCTTCCCGGGGGGAAATCGCCATCGTCCGGCGACCGAATCCAGCGAGATCCGGCAATCCCGGATGTGCACCGATCGCTAAACTTTTCTCTAATGCATGTCTGACCGTCTCACGCATTACTCCCGGATCACCGGCATGAAAACCACAGGCAATATTCACTGAACTGACATAATCCATCAATGCTACATCATTACCGAGTGAATACACCCCGAAGCTTTCTCCCATGTCACAATTCAGATCGATGCTGTTCATGTTGCCCTCATTGCTTAATCAGTAAATAACCAGACCCCTTGCAATTCCCGTTCACCGAGAAGCCAAGGCCAGTGCCACGCGTTGTAAATAACGCGCCTGAACTTCGGCAGCCATCCGAGCTTCAGCCAAAGAGACCTGTTGAAAATAAACCGACTCACCCGGGCGCAGTTGACCTAAACGCCACAAATCACTGTCAATCACCACAGCCATTCTCGGGTAACCCCCACTGGTCTGCCCTTCCGCCGCAAGAATGATCGGTTGCCCGTCCGGTGGTAATTGAATCACACCGGGGAAGACCGCATGAGATAGTAGACTGGTCTCAGTCTGTGCTTCAATTGGCGATCCCTTCAGTCGAAATCCCATCCGATTACTATTGGCACTCACTTGCCACGCAGTGGTAAAAAACTGGGTTTGAGCCTGAACAGAATAGTGGTCAAATTCAGGCCCGGTACAAACACGAAGCACGCCATCAGGCACCGGGAGTAAAATCCCCGTGTTATCCGACAACGCATCACAGGAATGACGGTTTTCTCCCACAACCAGCCGGTCAGCCTTACACAACCCTCGCCCATCAATACCACCGAAACCAGCCTGTAAATCGGTTGCAGCAGAGCCCATCACCAGCGGTACATCAATCCCACCCTGAACCGCCAGATAAGTGCACAATCCTCGCTTAGGCATGTGAAGCTTTAATTTTTGTCCGGCATGGGCGTGGTAACGCCATCCCGGGTAGACAGGGGTATCATCTAACCGGGCAAAACTATCCGCACCGGTCAGTGCAAAACAAATATCAGCCTGAAAAAGAAACGTGCTATTCCCGAACATGATTTCCAGTCCCGCGGCATGGTCAGGATTACCGACCAGTCGGTTGGCAATCGTCAGCGCAAGGTTATCGAGCGCCCCGGAACGAGACACACCCTGATGACGAAAGCCGACGCGCCCCAAATCCTGAACACTCACCAACGGGCCGGTTTGTAGCACCTCAATCACAAGCAACCTCCGCAACGGAAAATTTAACCCGATCACCGGGTAACCAAAAAGAAGGGGGAGTGCGTTGTGGGTCAAACAAGACTACGTCAGTCCGTCCAATCACTTGCCAGCCTCCGGGCGAAGCATTGGGATAGACACCAGTCTGAGCCCCGCCAATCGCCACCGAACCCGCGGGGATTGTGGTCCGGGGCGAGGCATGTCGGGGGGTATGCAGCGCTTCAGGTAATCCGCCAAGATAAGCAAAACCCGGTTGGAAACCTAAAAAATAAACGCGATATTCAGCCTCAGTATAAAGACGAACCACCGCGTCAATACTCAATCCGGCGAGGTCGGCAACATGGGTCAAATCAGGGCCATCCTCACCGCCGAATCTCACGGCAATATCGAGTTCTCGTCCGTCGGTCAATATCATGTCATCACTGGTCCAATAGTGACAAAACAGCTCGTGGACATAGTTATATTCATCGGAGTCATTACCGGTCATATGGTGTTGAATACGCACCGTCAGATTATTCATCCCGGGTACAACATCAACCATTTCAGCCCTGATTCTAAGCTGTTCTGCGATGAACCAGATTTTATGTTGCTGAGTTAATGTCACCGGTTCCGGTGCCTGAAGCACATAACTGTGCTCTCCTAACCGATAAATATCAGGCATCTGCTCGGATTCTTTCACTCAAACCTCCCGCCATGTCTGTGATGTCGGATATGACAAAATCAACACCGATACTCTAAACCAGCAATACTTTATCCTGATTTGACGTGTCAGACCTAAATGATATTTCTGACCGAATGGCGATGAATGAAGGCTTTAACCTCTTCAATCGGCATTGGTCTGGCGTAGTACCATCCCTGCCCGATGACTGCGATATCTCGTTTACGCAGATAATCAACCTGTTCGAGAGTCTCTATCCCTTCCAACACAATTGTAACATCCTCAAATCCTTCCAGCAGATCTAACATCATGTTCACGGTTCGTCCAGCAATCGTGTCAGTCCCCAACGCACTGGTAAACATCCGGTCAATTTTGATTTCGTCCGTATAGATATCACTCAGCCACGACAAATTTGAATATCCTGTCCCGAAATCATCAAGCGATACTCGGAAATGACGTAACCGGAGCGCATCACACACGGAAACCACATCCTGACAACCAAAAGATGAACGCTCGGTAATTTCAAACATAATCTGATTCACATTGACCGAATACTTTTTCACAATCTCAGTGACACGCTCAATAAAAGTCTCAGTCAGGTACTCATCCACCGCCAAATTAATGCTCAACGTATATTCCGGATACTTTTGTAAAACCCGTGCCATATCCTGAATCGACTGTTCGACAACAAACAACGTTAACTGGCGAATCTGCTTTGTCTGTTCCGCCAAAGGAATAAACACCTCAGGGCTGACACTCCCCAACAATGGATCATGCCAGCGACATAACACTTCGAATCCTTGGATCCGTTCATCTTTGAGCACAAATTTAGGCTGATAGACCAATGAGAGTTGCCGGTTCGCAATCGCCTTGCGTAAACGGCTCTTCAATTGTTTATCCCGGGAAGCTGGCATTCCCCATGCTTTATAACTCAGCAAGATAAATAAGATCACGACCAAAAAAGCACTTAAGGTCGGGCCATTCAAAGCATTGTAGAGAAAGGGATGATTATCTCTGACTAACACGCAGAGCGACGGTTGACGGCTACACTGCTTTTCAATCAGCAAATGTGACATGCGTCCGTCCGGCTGAATTTCCGGTAACTTCGTATCACCTAACCGTTCAAAAGTATGCGCTAGTGTAGAACTGCGGATTTCAACCGTATAATTCGTCGAGATTTCAAAGCCCTCAAAGGCTCGGGGGGCAGTCATTGCAATGATATTATCGCGAAAAGTCAGATCAATCGGGGAATGATTCGGCAATGATGCAAACTGGTAACGTTTCACGAAAGAATAACCATTTAACCGATATTGTGCTTCAGGCAACCGGAGTGGCATCTCTAATTTCTTGAGCGTCAGGCATTGAATCATCCCATCTTCAATCCGCCCGATATCGGCAACAAAGTGGTTAACATGCAGAATGTCCTGCATTATATTTTCATCTTCCGGACTGCATGGAATCGTATCACTGTCAGCCAGCAATTCCATTGCCTGCGTCAACTGGGTTGCGATTTGACTTGCATGACTGAGAGCAAGATAAGCCACACTTTTCATTTCTTCACGATGAAATGTCGTCATCATCATCTGCGCAAAAATGCCAAGAAAGAGAACGGTAAGAAAAATCAATTGCACTGGTTGCTTCAAAGCTAAAGCGTATGATTTGATTTTGCTGGTCTTATTCAGCTTACCGGATGGATGATCTGCCATATTAAATCCTAGTTTGCGACTTCCGTACTTAGGTAATACCAACCGAGTAATCCCCGACTCTATATAATTATAATACTGATTATTTTCGCGGTTAATGACAGTTTAGTTCACGAAATTCAATACAACCTATACCGGATCATCATGAGATGACTGGGAATTATTGTGCAATTCTATACTAAAAATGTTCATTATTTGAATCACATGCACAAAATCACTGAGTGATCTCTCAGTTTCTCTGCTTTGAAGGTTATCTCTTTGAATCAGGGTACTCTCGCATGATTCACGATGGAATCGGACCACCTCACCGGTTGAATTTGTTGTTCATCTCGCCTGAAGCGATCAACACTCATAGCAGAAGCAATCATTCACAATTACCAATTGACATATGTCAATTGTCATTTTATAGTGACATCAACTCGTAAAAGCTGCATATAAATATAATTTTTCCTTAAAAATCATATTTATAAAATAACATATATCAATTGTTCACTCTATTACGCAAGGAGCACACATGAATATTACCAATGTCGCATTTATCGGTTTAGGTGTGATGGGATACCCAATGGCTGGTTATCTTGCCAAAGCTGGCTATCAAACACGTGTCTATAACCGGACACAGACCAAAGCAGCCGCTTGGGAACAACACTATCCCGGAAAATCTTATCCAACCCCGAAACTCGCTGCGAAAGGCTGTGAAGTCATTTTTCTTTGCGTCGGGAACGACCAAGATGTCCGCAGCGTCATGTATGGGGATGATGGGATAATTGCCGGTACTGAACCGGGGGCAATTATCGTGGATCACACCACGACCTCGGCAGAACTTGCACTTGAACTGGCTCAGGCGTGTAAAGAAAAAGATATCTCATTCATCGATGCCCCCGTATCCGGAGGACAAGCCGGCGCCGAGAATGGCACACTCACAATCATGTGTGGTGGTGAAGCAGACATTTTCAACCAAATTCAACCTGTTATGGCTAACTACGCTAAACAGGCGGAGTTACTCGGTACGCACGGCCAAGGCCAACGCTGTAAAATGGTCAACCAAATTTGTATTGCCGGGGTACTTCAGGGATTAAGTGAAGCATTGCAACTGGCACAAGCCGCTGATCTGGATATTGAACAAGTGGTCAATGTGATCAAACACGGTGCTGCCGGATCCTGGCAGATGGAGAATCGTGCTGTGACAATGTCACAAAATAAATTTGATTTTGGCTTTGCTATAGACTGGATGAGAAAAGATTTAGGCTTCTGCCTGAATGAAGCGGCTCGTCACCAGATTGAGCTCCCGATGACAAAAGAAGTGGATAGCATGTACGCAAAACTTCAGGATCAAGGCCTAGGAAGAATGGACACTTCAGTGCTCATCAAAGCCTATGACAAATCCTCAAGATAATCTTAACCATTGGCATCATTGATTATCCGTACAATAACACCCCGGCCGAAGCAACATCGCTTCGGTCTACATTGTATGATGATAAGCTAATTGCCGTTTCAATGCATACGGAGACAGTTTCTTGATTAAATCATCCAGATTAATCATTTAAATCCTCACCGATAATTGATTAGAAATTACTACTTTAAACTGAATACCAGCCTGTAATTTTCAATCACATAAAACATGATACATCTTCCATTTTTATATTTTATTAATGTTTTGAAATAATATTTCATTTTTAAAACAAAATTTATCAATGTCATTATTAAATAAGATAAAACTATAACATTAAAAATATCATGAAATATTTCACGAAGAGCTCAAAACAATGACACATTTCAAAAAAACCACAACAACATCATCGGCACCGATGAGAGACAACAGAAAGAATTAATTATAAAAAATAAATTAAATCATATATTTACATACATAATACAATTAAAAACAAACTAACCCTCGAATATCATCAGTTATCCTACTGATTCAGCTCATCCTCACCATAACGTATGACGTTTTATTTATTACTTGATAAAAATCAATAATTATTTATTTACCCAACAGACCAATCCACCCTACGATACAATAATTTATGATGATAGGCATATAAGTTATTCGCTTATTTTTTTCGATAAAAATAACAGTTCAATAATTAATTCGATGAATAACACATTCAAATTTTGACAGGCCGTTATTCTGTCACTAATGGTTAATGTGTTTGATGAGATTATTTGACTTTAGTTTATTTTCAGTTTTTTACTGACGAATTTGTAGTTCTGCCAAACGGTCACCAATTCAAGCAAATAAATCATCTCAAATTTTTATCTCAACTTATGGACTCAGGGTTGAGTCAGGGGGTGGATGAACATTCATTTATGGATAGCAACAGATCATATTCAGCAATAAAAATAAATACTTAAAAATAATTGAAAGGAGTAACAAATGAGAAAACAGCAAGTTTTCAAAAACATCAGTTGTAAGAAACAGACCCTCAGTATTGGGATCAGTCTGGCTCTGGCTGCTTTATCCGGTTCTGCGTATGCAGGATGTACCTATGAAGTTCAGAGTGACTGGGGCTCTGGTTTCGTTGCGAACGTGACTGTCAAAAATGATACCTCCAGTGCTGTATCAGCGTGGAACGTGGGCTGGGAGTATACCAAAGGTGCTCAAATTACCAATATCTGGAACGCTGTCCTGTCAGGCAGTAACCCATACACAGCAACTAATACCCCTTCAAACGGTAGCTTACAGCCCGGATCCAGCACCTCATTCGGCTTTCAAGGCACTGGCACATCGGAAGTTCCGACTCTAACCGGTTCACTGTGTGGTGACGGTGGTGACCCCGGTGATCCCGGTGACCCCGGTGACCCTGGCGACGGCGGTAAAGGCAACCAAGTTGTCTTCCGGGTCAATGAAAATGGTCATATCACCAAAGATGATGTCGTCAAACCGGTTCGCTGTGGCTCATGGTTTGGTCTGGAAGGTCGTCACGAACAGGCAAATGACGCTACCAACCCTAGCGGCGCACCGATGGAACTCTATATGGGTAACACATTCTGGGCGAACAACAGCCAAGGTACAGGCCGGACAATCCAACAAACCATGGATGAAATCAAAGCCAAAGGCATCAACCTGATTCGTCTGCCGATTGCACCGCAAACACTCGATCCGGATGACCCGCAAGGTCAGCCTCGTGTCTTTAAAAACCACCCATCAGTACGTGCTACCAGTGCACGTCAGGCACTTGAAGACTTCATCAAACTTGCTGACAAAAACGGACTTGATATCCTGCTCGATATTCACTCATGCTCGAATTATCTTGGCTGGCGTGCCGGACGTTTAGACGCGACACCACCTTATGCAGATGCCAATCGTAATAACTACCCTTACAAACGTGAAAACTACTCCTGCGGTACTGATGTCGGCCCCGGTGTCACTGTTCAGGAATACAACGAACAGAAATGGCTTGAAGACCTCCGTCAACTGGCACGTTTCGCAGATGAGTTGAAAGTGAATAACATCCTCGGGATCGATATCTTTAACGAACCATGGGATTACACTTGGACTGATTGGAAAACGCTGGCTGAACATGCATATGAAGCCATCAACGAAGAAAACAAAAATGTGTTGATCTGGGTTGAAGGGATCAGTGGTGGTACATCAGCTGGTACACAAAGCCCTCATGGTGATGAAGCAACTAATCCAAACTGGGGTGAAAACTTCTTCTCAATGGCGACTGACCCACTGAATATTCCAAAAGACCGTTTAGTGCTGTCACCACATACCTATGGTCCTTCTGTATCTGTACAGAAACAGTTTATGGACCCTGCTCAACCAGAATGTGCTGGCTTGTCTGAAGACGAAGCGGCTAAAGCAAAATGTAACATTGTGATTAACCCTGAACTGCTCAGAGAAGGCTGGGAAGAACACTTTGGTTATCTCAAAGATGAAGGCTATGCAATTGTGATCGGTGAATTCGGTGGTCACTATGACTGGCCGGAATCTGGTGCAATCCGTATCCAAGACTTGTGGGGCTACCTCCCTCGTTCTGACTACGATAAAAAATGGCAAAATGCGCTGGTTGACTACATGTCAGACAAGAACATTGAAGGTTGCTACTGGAGTATCAACCCAGAATCAGACGATACAGGTGGTTTGTACAGTCACGCCTATGATGCACGGACCAACACATCTGGCTGGGGTGAATGGACTGGCTTCGAAACTGAGAAATGGGACATGTTACAACGGTTGTGGGATTCAAACACCGTTAAGTAACTGTTGATCGTTGACCTCTCATTATAGTGAAGGCGTTTCAATGAGAACACTCTACATTATATTTCTTGCGGGCATAACGCTCGCAGGAACTGTACAGGCAGACGTCAGAAATGGTGTGTATACCATTCAGTCGAAGGTCAGTGGTAAGTTAGTCGAAGTCGCGAATGCTGACAAAAGTAATGGCGCCAACATTAGTCAATGGCCGGATAACGGCCATAACACACAACGTTGGCTCATTACCAAGCGCGATGACGGCTACTACTCCATCATTAATCTTAACAGTGCCAAAGCAATGGAAGTATACGAGGCTGGTAAGGCGAATGGTGATAATGTCTCACAATGGCAGTATTGGGGTGGTGATGCCCAAAAGTGGGATATCCGGGATCTGAATAACAACTACCATGTGCTGGTCAATAAAAACAGTGGTAAAGCACTGGATTTATGGGACTGGAACACATCTGACGGTGCCAATCTTGATCAGTGGGAGGTCAATAATCTCGATGCCCAGCAGTTTCGCTTAAGCTTAATTAAGGCCTCTGGCGGCAAGCCGGTGGATACCTCATCCACCAATGGTCGTGCCAATCACTGGCCGCTGAGCGGTAACCTAGGCACACATGATCCGACGCTTGCCTATGAAAACGGGACTTGGTGGGAATTCCAGACCGGCAAAGGTATCTACGGTAAAGTCAGTGATAACGGCTTGGACTGGAACCCGCTGCCATCCGTTTTTCCGAATGGCTTACGCTGGTGGTACAGCTATGTCCCCGATTTGGAAAACGATGACGTCTGGGCACCGGATGTGAAACATTATAATGGCCGGGTATGGCTTTATTATGCAGTTTCAACATTTGGCTCCCGTGTGTCAGCGATTGGTTTGGCTTCGGCCTCAAGTTTAGCCAATAGTGACTGGCAAGATCACGGGGTGGTGATTCATACCACTGCAGCCAGTAACTACAACGCCATTGATCCTGACTTAGTGATTGATAAAGACGGTGATCCGTGGCTGACATTTGGTTCTTTTGGTTCGGGTATCAAGCTGGTTCGGCTCAACCCAATCACCATGAAACCGATTGGCGATCTGTTGAGTCTGGCAAGTCGTTCCGGTGGGATTGAAGCCCCTAGTATTGTTTATCGTCGCGGTTACTATTATCTGTTTGTATCCACAGGCCGCTGTTGTCGTGGCGTCGACAGCACCTACCAGATCCGTTATGGCCGGGCGACCAAAATTATCGGCCCGTATCTGGATAAAAGTGGTAAAGACATGATGAAAGGCGGCGGGACTTTACTTGATGGCGGCAGCAACCGGTGGATTGGCCCCGGCGGTCAGGACATTGCCAATACCGATGTGATTGTCCGTCATGCTTATGATGCGACTGATGGCGGTAAGGCTAAACTGCTGATTAGCACACTTAACTGGGATAGCAACGGCTGGCCAAGATATTAAGTTAAGCCAGAATGTTCTCTCAATACGGGCCACTTTAACGAGTGGCCCGTTCATTTTTAGGATCAAACACCACGCCCCACCATTGCAAAATAGAAACTCGTTTGCATTTTGCAATCAAGATATGAGCATGACTGTATTGAATGCTGACCAATATTCAAACAAATACAAATAAATCAATAAATTAAATACCAATTAAAAAGTTGGCACACATGGTGCATTAGTACATATGACCCTTATTAAGCCGAGGGTCACCTAGCCAACTGACGTTGTTAGTGAACCAAATTGTTCATATCGATAGCCAATCACACGCTTTGTGATTGGCTTTTTTTATCTATGGGTGCCCTAATCCATCATTCATGGCTTGCTGCAAATGTGCTAAAAGCCAGCTCAGCGCCGGATCCTGAGTCTGTCTTTTATGCCACAACAAACAAAGCTTAATGTCCTCGTAATCCACCGGCACATCACTTACCGTCAGATTGTAATTCTGTTGCCAAATGACAGCGAGCCCATGTGGCACCGTTGCTAAGAATGGCTGCTGATTTAAAAGCAGCGGATAGGAAGAGAAATTAGGCGAAACATAACGAATCCGGCGTGACTTGCCTTGTTGTGCCAGATACTGGTCAAGCTGACTGCTTGATGCATTGCGGTAAGAGACCAAAAGATGCTCTTTGCTCAGAAACTCATCCAAAGTGATCGGGTTTGAGAGTGACATTTGCGCTTGTGACCAAACGGTTTTATAGCCCATATTCCTGACCTGCACACTCTCAGTTTCCTGCGTCGATATGGTATCCAGCGAGATGGCCACATCAACAATCCCTTCTTCTACCGCATCACGCGCCGTATAAGGATCGACATTGACAACCTTGAAGTAAACCCCCGGTGCATCTTGATATGTCTGCTGTAAAAACTTTGGCATCACCCACTGCTCAACCCATTCACTCATGCCAATCCGAAAGGTTTTTACACTGGTTTGGGGGGAGAAAACCGGCACATCAAACAGATGGCTGTGGAGTGATGCCATCAACGGTGTCAGCGCTTGAACCAATGTTTCAGCACGGGGGGTTGCAATCATCCCGCTGCCTTGTCTCACGAACAAGGGATCGCCGACGAGCTCTCTGAGTCGCTTCAGCGCACCGCTCACGGCAGGCTGCCCCAGATACAAGCGTTCCGCAGCTTTGGTGACACTTTGCTCATGATACAAAGCCAATAACACCACCAGCAAATTTAAGTCCACCCGTCTAATATCATCAATAACAATATGGTTCATCAAGATAATCAATTTAATTAATAAACAGAGTATGAATATACTCCAGAAACTCAATCGATCAATCTCATCAGAGGAAACCATGAAAAAATTTTGGATCATATCTTTTATGTTGGTAGCGAGTTTCGCCAATGCATCCACCTATCTCGATGCACAGCAAGCGCCGGGCTACTATCGGATTAAACTCGGTAAACTACTTGTGACGGCAGTTTCAGACGGGACGGTCAATGTACCGTTCGATAAAATCCTGACCCATACCAGCAAAAAATCGATTCATCAGGCACTCCAATCCGCCTATCTGCAATCACCGGTAGAAACATCAATCAATACATTTGTGATTGATGATGGTAAACAACAGATTTTAGTCGATGCCGGAGCTGGCGATCTATTTGGCGACTTGGGCGGACACCTGCTCAGTAATCTTGCCGCCGCCGGATATCCGGCAGAGAGCATCGACGCGGTATTACTGACCCACATCCATGCCGATCATTCCGGTGGCGTCAGCAGAAACGGACATTTGGCATTTCCTAACGCCACCGTGTATGTCGATCAGCATGATGCTGACTTTTGGCTGAACGAGAAAAACATCAGCCATGTTGAGGCAGACCAGCGCCATACATTTGCCGACACCCAAAAGACGGTCGGCCCGGTCAAAGATGCCGGTAAATTAACCACGTTTCAGGCACCGGTAGCATTATTTCCGGGCATACAAGCGATTCCGGCACCGGGACACACACCGGGCAGCGTGATTTACAAAGTGTCCAGCGCAGGGAAAAATCTGGTGTTGTGGGGCGATATTATCCATATCAAAACCATCCAACTCCCCTCACCTTCAGTCGCAATTCACTTTGACGTCAATCAGCAAAAAGCCGTTGAAACACGGAAGAAAGTCTTGCAACAAGTGGTCAAAGAAGGCGATCTCGTCGCGGCTGCGCATATCTCCTTCCCGGGCTTCGGGCATGTCGTAAAAGCACAACGCGGATATCGCTGGTTACCCGTAGAGTATACTAACGCGCTGAACAGCAAATAAATCGTATCCACTCGCCGCCTTTTCGATGTATGAACATTCCCATGATGCCGAGACGTTCCGGCCTCATGGGACAACAACACGAGGATCCCATATCTGCTGATATCTATACCTCAATACGATCACTGTGACTGGATGGCATCGATGGAACGATAACGACCCAAACCAAACAATGATGGTCAATACTTCACCACTCCGATATGATATATCCGATTGTTTTCAAAACATGCTGGCTCAGCACAAGGATTGTTTATGCCAATTGAATTTCTTCTGACTTCACTGATTGTTGTTCTGCTTCCCGGGACGGGGGTGTTATATACCGTATCGATTGGCCTGACTCGCGGTGCCAAAGCCAGCCTCTATGCGGCGCTCGGCTGTACTGCCGGTATTATTCCGCATCTGGTTGCCAGCGTTTTCGGGCTGGCGGCCATTTTACATACCAGCGCAGTCCTGTTTCAGCTATTGAAATATGCCGGCGTGATCTATCTGGCTTATCTGGCTTGGGGGATGTGGAAAGACGCCGGAGCACTGACACTTCAGAATGAGAACACATCTCAAACGGGTTATCTTGCTATTGCATCCAAAGCCGTATTGATTAATTTACTCAACCCGAAACTGTCGATCTTTTTCCTCGCTTTCTTACCTCAGTTTGTCCCCGCGCAACAGACGGCTCCGATACTGCACATGTTGATCCTGAGTCTGGTGTTCATGCTGATGACCTTTATCGTGTTTGTCATCTACGGCCTGCTGGCCAATAAAATCCGTCATGCCATCATCCAGTCACCCAAAATTGTCCGTCGGATCCAAAAAAGCTTCGCCGGACTGTTTGTATTAATGGGAATAAAACTGGCCACGATGGAACGTTAGTTGTTCAGCGAGGCAGGTGACGTATCACAAATCGTCACGCCCTGAACCTCAGAAACGGTATGATAGAGTGACGCTTCGCGGGCAATCACTTCATGTGCCTGCTCTTTTCCGATGTATATATGATCGTTTGCAAACAGGTGACACCCGTTCACTTCGATGTGACCAGAAATCACATCGATTTGCTCCCAGCCCGGGTGAAAATGTCGCGGAAGACAAGCGCCTTGTTCCAGCTGAAGTAATGCTATATTCGGGCCGGGTTCTGACTGGTGCAACCACGCATAACGAATCCTCCGATAAGGTGTATCCTGCCACACTCGCTGCGCAGATAAAGAAACAGATTCTTTCATTAATTCTTATCTCATCGCTATTTACTGTAATTATGTACAGTATATTGCTAAGAATCTGTTTTCAATATTCTGCTGAAAAAAGCCTCACTCCCCCTCTCTTCCTTCATCGAACCGGGGCAAATGATCGTCAATGACATACCAGTTTGATTTATATCGGGTATAAATGTGCGCATCCGGTGTGGCTTCAATATCATCATCCAATGTCGCGATAGCAACTTCCATCCGGCTCTGAGGGACGTCCTTCCCCCCGGAATCCCAGACTCGACCCGCACTCACGACAAAAAGTCCGGATGGTGCCGTTCGGAGCAACATATTCTTTCACCAGTGACTGTCCTGATGTCCACTGTACATGTTCGGCAGTAAACAGTGTTCCGAATGCTGCGCCGTGAAATTTACGACACATCGAGCAGTGGCAGTGTGCGCCGTCCTTACTCAGCCCACGAACCTCATAAGTCACCTGACCACATAAACAACTTCCCTGATACACTTTCATCTTCTTTTTCCCTGTACGTCGGTTGATATCCAGTTTATACGATAAATTTGGAAGCCATAGGCTGTAGGAAAGTAAAATTGTGATGCTGAGTTTGGGACGCAATCACTTTCCTCGGTTTCGTTAGCGTCTCCGACTGCGCCCCAGATACTTTTTCAAGGCCGAAAAAGTACCCAAAAATGCCTAGGGTTTGAGTTCAGCGCACTGAATCAGGGTCGGATTGATTCGCATCCTGCTCAAGCAATCCTGAAAATTCATCCTTGAATTTTCCCCCTGAGATCATCGATCAAGTTGGCTTTTAAAAAGATTTCACTCTATTCAAATCAACCACTCAACCAAGAAAATCATTCAAGGAAGAATGGTTAAGCAGAATCTATCCGCGCTAAACAGACCCGTTCAACCACTGCTTTTAACTGCAACACTCTCCCTTCGAGATAAGCCAGCTCCTCTGCGGTAATTTCATAATGTTCGGAATAACGGGCTTCGATATAGGCGCGTTGCAAACGGCGGAAGCTGCGACGGTGGAATTTATTGTCGAGCGGGAAAATCGTTTTAAACTCAGGCTCGATTTGCGCGCACAGTTTACTCAGCTTTTCGATATTGTGGGATTTGGGTAAGTAGTTGGTGCATGTGAGTAATACGCAGGCGAAGAATCTTTCTGTGGCTTGATGTAAATCGAAAGCCGCAAGATTAATCATATCTTCTTCTGATTGATGGTAATGGTATGTTTTTACATAATCACTACCCGCTTTTAACCACTGTTCATAATGCTTTCGGGCAATTTCCCGCAATTCTTCCTCCGTCAAATCCCCCGGCTCAATCAGCGGTTTCGGTGTTGCGGCAAACAGTTCAATCCCCTCTTCACGGATATCCTTAAAGAAATAATGCCCCTGCTGCAATCGTTCATTTACTTCCTGCAAATCGTGAACAATCAAACCCAACGGCGCGGATTTCACTTTGCGATCAATTTGCTCTTCAGCACGCTGCCAGACCACATAATTTTCCACCAAGGCAGCTTTATTGACGATCACCAGAATATCGTAATCACTGATGTAACCATTGACCGGATCGCTGACCCAATTGCCTTTAGCGTGGCTGCCGAACAGAATAATTTTCAGGATACGAAATTCACTTTTACTCCCCGTTTTGCCCTCAAGATAGTCTTCCAGCGTATCGCGCAGAATGGTCGAGATCGTGGCAAGCTCTTGCTGTTTGAATTCAGGCAGGTGGTCGAGGGAGGTTTTCATAATCGTGCTTCGCTTTGGTGGATAACATGGCTCTAGCATAAAAGAAGCATCCAGCAAAAAACACTGTTTATCATAGTTTTAGCATTGTGGGAAGATAAAATGCGACGCGGTTCTTTTTTATTTCTGTCCCCCGATGATTGTCTCAAGTTTCAGCTTCGAGGCATCACACACAATGATGCTTATGTGGCCGAACGCATGGTGTATTCGGGATGTCCCGTATGTTCATCGCGTTGTTCACTCACCACATGAAAACCTTGCGATACATAGAACTGATAGCTGGCCTGATTTTCTTGGTACACGGACAGACTTAACCGGGCTCTCTGCATTTTAGCATGATTTAACAGTTGCTTACCGATACCCCTTTCCCTGAAGTTCAGGTACGACAAATAGAGCAGCAAGGGTATTTTCGTACAATGCGTAAAACCCGACCACTTGAGACTCGGTTTCGAAAACGCAGACCTCTGAGGCTGGAATATAAATATTGCGCATGTTCTCGATTTGAGATTCCCAGAACTCTGCTGAAACAAAATCGTGGGCTTTCACTGATGCTTTCAGCCAGATATCCAGCACTGAATCTAAGTCTTCTTCGTTGTATTTTCTTATCATTTTTCGATTATGGGGTGTTGGGGTTATTGGGGGATATAATGCTGCAATAACTAGCACGAGGTACGAGCGTCCGGTGCCGCAGGCGCGTAGTTAATAGCCTTGTTAGTCATTATCTAGCTCTAGTTTTTTCTGGGCTTCCATTCTTTCTTGATACTCGCGCATCTCTTCTCTTCGTTTCATTCGCGCAGCTTCTTCTTTTTCTATTTCAACTTGAGCTCGTTTTTGTATTTCAGCTAAATCTAAGGAATAAAGGTGCTTTTCAAGGTTTTCAATAGTTGTAATTGTTTCTTGAACCTGCTCTTGGGTTGGCTCCATACGACCATGTGCAGACATATTCCTAACTTGGCGCATAACATCGATTTTTTCCATCAACTCTTGAGGAATATCAACGCCGAACTGTTCTAGGCTCCCGCGTGTTAACTCCATAATAAATGGGCGCCTCCTCCGAAAATTCATGCCGGCATCGTTAGTGAATTTTTCCGTAGTTTTTTCTAGATATGACCATGCAGATAGAAGAGCTCCTAATGGGTGAATTTTGGCGAGCTCCACTAATCTGTCTAATTCTTGATCATTGGTAGGTTCACCCAATTTGAACGCAACTAAGTCTTGCTCATCAACAAATTGACTCACAACCTCATCATAATCTTGGCCATAGTGCTTTTTTAGAACCTCTTGAAAAAAACTCTGGGCAATATTCATATAGAAAATGCTTGTAAGTTCATTGGGTGATCCAAACCTGTGTTGAAGTGCATTACGCTCATCGATTAAAAGCTCAATTTTATTTAAGAATGGAAGCCCTACATTAGCTTCATTTAAAGCACTTAAGCATCCTTGAATTGTTATTGTCTCTTTGGCGTTCTTATATATAGACTGACCTGCGTCAAGTACCAAGTCTTTAAGAATGAGCTCAACAGCATTAGCCAGATGTAGTATGAGAAGCTTTCGGTCAAGCTCCTTCTTTCCGTTGTAGTGTGAAATTGAATGCCCAAGCAATTCCATTGCGCTTTGAATGTAGTGGTACGGTGAATTTGGCCACCTGATTAGAGGTGTTAAAATACACCTCATAGCATGACAGGTGAAACTATGACCAAGCGTACCAGACGCACTTTCAGTGCGGAATTCAAACTCGAAGCAGCGCAACTTGTTCTCGATCAAAACTACACCGTTGTTGAAGCTGCAAAAGCCATGGGTGTTGGTAAATCGACAATGGATAAGTGGGTAAGGCAGCTCAAGCAAGAAAA
>NZ_FULE01000087.1 GCF_900163965.1 Vibrio ruber DSM 16370 | reverse complement strand
TTCAACCAGCGCTTCATAGTCTTTCTGCGCGTGGAGGTAAATCTTCTCGCTGCCGGACTGGTCTTCAAAACTTAATTCGTTGAAACCGGTGCCCTGATGGGTCTGGGTGCGAATCACGGTTTTGGTTTTGTGATCCGGCAGAGGATAGGGCGGCGTGTTGGTCGCGTGATAGGTGCGCCCGGTCACCATCGGTTGATCCGGGTCACCGTTGAGGAAGGTGACAATCACTTCATGACCGATACGAGGGATCGCCATCATGCCGTACTGGGCGCCTGCCCAGCCTTGTGCGACGCGCACCCAGCAGGAGCTGTGCTCGTCTTCGTTGCTGTAACGGTCCCACGGGAAAGAGATTTTCACCCGGCCATGTTCATCACAGTAGATCTCTTCGCCTTCCGGGCCGACAACGGTCGCGACCATCGGGCCATCAACTTGCGGCTTTGGCTGGGGCTGCATACGCCACAGGGTTTCATTCGGGATGACAACAAACTGGTTGCTGTAAGTGGTGGCACCGCTGCCACCGGATTCTTCCAGTGCCTGGGGCTGACTGCCCTGATGGTCAATCCCGACAATCAGCCAGAGGCGGTTCATCGTGCTATCAAGATGGTCGGCCAGTGTAAAGACCAGCCCGGCCTGAAGTTTGGCTTCGTTACTTTTACCGCTTGCGGTATGACTGGTGCGGCGCAGATGTTCGAGCTTAATCTGACTGAAGGCTTTGCCGCTGGCATCGTCTTTATAGCGCCCCGGTGCATCGTAGTGTTGGTAGTCCGGCAACTGATAGGCCATGTCACTGCCAAGTGCCGACTGTTTAAAGCTGTAAGAGGGCTTTTTAAAACTATAGTCACGCTGCGTCACTTCGGTAACTTCGGACTGTT
>NZ_FULE01000079.1 GCF_900163965.1 Vibrio ruber DSM 16370 | reverse complement strand
GTTGTTTTTAATTGCTATTTTGCTCATCAGTGTTCATTGAAAAATATCATCAGTCAATGAATTGTGTGTAGCTATATGTGTAGTAAAAAATAAATTATGGCAGCAATTAACAAACTTTCAGATAAACAACTTAAGGCCATTCATGGCAAACCTTATACAGGGCGTCAGGTGGTTTCTGACGGTGCCGGACTCTCTGCAAGGATCTCTCCCAAAGGTAAAATTGCATGGGTCTACCGTTACCGACTCGGTGGCAGAGATTCCAATCCAAAATGGTTAGGGCTGGGAAACTACCCTGAAACCTCTATCAAACAAGCCAGAGAAAAACGCGACCTGTGCCGCGAGTGGCTGGATAATGGGCTTGACCCTTCAATGGAAATCCAGCTTGCTAAAGAAAAGCGGGAGAAACCCGTTACCGTTGCCGATGCAATGGAATACTGGTTAGTTGAGTATGCTGAGGTTCACCGTAAAACAGCAGGTCAATGGCGAGCCCATATCAATAATCATATCATTCCTTATATTGGTCATTTACCATTAGAGCAGGTCAGCACCCAGATGTGGGTGACATGTTTTGACCGGATGAGAAAAGGTGTCGAAGGTAAACAAAAACCTGTCCCTGTGCTTGCAGGCACGTTGTTTGCGGTGTGTAAACAGGCGTTACTCTTTTGCCGCAAAAGAGGCTTTGCGGTTAGTCATGCCCTCAATGATTTGGTTCGCTCGGATGTTGGCACCGCGAAATCAGAACGACATCGCGTTTTAACCGAAGCTGAGTTAAGGTCTTTTGTTGATTTCATCACGCATTCCAACCGGATGATGGACTATTACCAACGGCTTGCATTGCTGTTGACTATCTTTGGTGCACGAACGCAAGAGGTTCGGCTTTCAACGTGGGATGAATGGGATTTTACATCCCGACGATGGACAGTCCCCAAG
>NZ_FULE01000064.1 GCF_900163965.1 Vibrio ruber DSM 16370 | reverse complement strand
GTAGAACACTTGCCTTCTATATTTCGGTGCAAAGACTATGTGGTATTTACAGTTCCAGCGCGTGTGCGCTAAGCTCTTTTCGTCCCCCATTGGGACCCCCTTTCAATTCTTAATTAACTCTTGTAGTTGCCAGACCACAAGACGTTTTTATCAAATTGAAAGGGGTTATATAACTGACTTATAGCTGTAAGCTTTACGGAACCCCCAGCCTAGCTGGGGGTTTTCTCTATACAATAAACAGGGGATGGCAACGCCATCTCCTGTTTTTACATTGATACAAAGCGGAAAGAGACTTATTCGAAGCAGATCTCGATAAATGCATTTCCCCATGTCGAGGTGAAAGGCATGATTATGATGGCTCCTTCGCACTTGTGGCGAATCGTATGACCTCGGCCAGAGACGACAACCGGGGTTGCCATATTGAAATCAAAACCACTCTCTGCAAGTATTCTTTTGGCTCCGCCGGTCACCATATTGGTGATTTCACCCACCATATCGGTCACTTCTTCATTCAAGCCATTCGGGCGTTCACCCAACATATTTTGCATGATTTCTAATGCAAGACTCTCATCGAAAGTGATCGACATCGATCCCCGAGTTTGATCGCCAACCATACCGATCAGACCTGAAATATCACCTCGGGCAATTTCATCTTTTTTGACTCTTGGCTTTTGAGGTTTCAATTCAAGTGAAGCCATTGTTTTTAAGACGTTCATCAGAGACGCTAAAAACGGATTTACAAACTCAGCGCGCATAATCTTTTACTGTTTCTCTCTTTGTTTCTGAGGAGCACGTTTGGCAAATACCATGAGATTCAATGACATGATTTGTAATCTTAAATCCGTGCTTCTCTGCATTATGTTCCAGTGATGAGACCAGCGTCTCATCCTGAAGTTCGGTCACATCACTACATTGTTTGCAGATTAAAAGATGTGAGAAGTGTTTATGAGCATTACAAGAGCAACATGAAATGTAACTGTTTGTTGACTCAACACGGTGGATGAAGCCTTGCCCCATCAGAAAATCGAGTGCCCGATAAACGGTCGGTGGTTTTGCCTGCGGTTCGCTTTGCTGTAGCGCTTCAAGCAGCTCATAGGCACTGGATGCTTTCCTACTGGAACAGATAAGCTCAAAGACCTGTTTACGTTGAGAAGTCAACCTGACACCTCTTGCAGCGCATATCTCTTCTATCTGTTTTGTTAAATTGTGGTCCAAATTCATCACCATAACCACTGGAGTCTTTTAATAATATACTATTTCAACGGTAATATCGTTCAACTTTTCCAATATTTCCTAGTGTAACAGCAATCATCCTGTCAGTAGAGCCACATCTTTTTAGATGGTTTCACGCATCCTTCCCTCAGACGGGAAAACATAGCAACCTAACTCAACCCTTTATACCGTATATCTTGGTCTATAGTCTTGTTCGTGATCCAATTTATTTCAAAATTATGTGATGGTTTTTGAAAGTATTGGGTACGTAAGACTCCCCGTTTTGTGATTTATATCTCGTTATATCGGCATCAGTAGATGTGACACATGTTGTCATATCCAGCTCAAAGCGTAAATCGGGTCGGGCGAGGGAATTTGAGTTTTTTATTACTCAGATGCGAATATATTGTTTGGTACTTATAAACAGACTGTTGAGTCGTAAGATAAGCTCAAAAAAGATGGATAGTATGGTTTTCATTATTAATGAAAGACAGATTTTATTTTTATGTTTATCTATTTTTTGGGGGTAATTTAATTTTGTATGAAAATAATAAATCTATCCTGTATCAGCATGTCACTTTAATATGTGACTTTTATGAATCCTCATTGATTGGCATATAAAATAAATTTCATGCACTTGGTTTTTTGAGTTTTTACACTAATTATATTGGTCGTATAAATATTTATTAAGAATGTGTTGACTGTGAAAAACTAGTTCCCCTGTCTGATTAATATGTTTTCTATCATTATTTTTTTTCTGTTTCATGTGTTGAAAGTGTCCTGCTCTTAATAGCAAATATTAATCACCTATCCTGATAGCGCGCTATTAATCAGGGTTGGTCGTTACTGTAAAAATCATGTAACCTTGCTAACAATTCTTGAAGGTGATCAAATTTTTTAAAAATAGTTTTGGTTTAGGTTGAGAATTACAGAATGTGAGATACTCCGATGATAAAAATTTTGCCAATTGATATATTGATTTTTTGTTTCAATGCGGGATTTTTATCTATTTTTTGTGTTTATTTTTCAATTAAATTCTTATTTTTATGCTGAATAGGCCATGGAATGGAAAATTATTCTTTTATTCTTGTCGTTTGAATGAATTTATAACCTTTTTGTATCCATCTGTTTTTTAATGATTATTTTATTTTTTGTATCAACGCGCTGCTATAAATGTCATTTGTATATAGTTAAAATTTTTTTGCATTTTATTATATGAAAATATCATTAACAATTTGGCTTTAGTTTAAAATTTGAGCGATTCATCTAAGGAATGAAGTGTATTTTTGATATTCTTATTACTATATGATGATGATTATAATTGCTTTTAATATTTATAATTTTGTTATTTTGCTGTTTTTTTATGGAGTATTGTAATTTGGTGTGCGGCTGATGTGTGTCAAAATAATATAACTTGATTGTCAGAGAACGAATGGGTAATTTTGTTTGTAAATGTTAACCATTGGGTAGGTTCGGTTTAAATATAGAAACCCAAGAATGAAAAATATTATTAATAATACATTTGTCATTAATTAACTGTCATTTTTGATTACGTCATATCAAGCATATATGAGGTTTTAGTATCTGGTGTTACACATGTCAGGTGCTCTTTGTCTTATGCGTAAAATACAAATAATAAAAAATAACAAATGAAGGTTGGTGCTATATGAATACGAATATTCGCGAAGCAAGCAAGCAAAGTTCACTCCTCCACGCTCAGTCAAATGTGTCTTCCCCTTCACCACTCTCTACGCCACAGAAAGGAATCTGGTTCGCCCAGCATATTGTTAATCATGTTGGTTCCCGGGTATTCAAAGTTGCCGGGTATTTGGATCTGCCGGGGAGGATTAACCCTGAAATGATGGAGGCTGCGGTAAGACAAGGTGTCGGAGAAGCCGAAACATTCCATATCAAAACGGGTTACTACGAAGAGACACTGCAACAAACCGTTGAATACTTCTTTGATTGGGAATTACCTTTTATCGACTTGTCTCAGGAGCCGGACGCAGATGCTTTAGCGATGGCATGGATGGAAAAACGCCTCGACCATCCTGTCTCGGCCGGGGAAAGAACAGTCTTGTTTGATTTTGCGTTGCTAAAAGTCCACGCCGAACAATATTACCTTTATTGTAGTGCTGACCATATTACCACTGACGGATATGGTTTCATGATGGTTATCGCGCGTTTTGCAGAAATATATTCAGCATTAAATGCCGGCCAGCCGATTCCGGAAAGCCAATTATTAGGGATTGAAGCCCTGATCGAGGCCGAAAATACGTACCGTGATTCAACAGGCTTTGCGCGTGACCGTGAATACTGGCTGGACTATATGGCTCAGGTGCAAACCTACCAGTCGCTCAGTTTGGCCGGGCAAAGTGCGCCATGTTCTCAAGTTATCAGTGAACGACATCGGCTTCCTCTGGATATTTATACGCGTTTAAAGGGCGTTGCTGAGCGTTATCAAACCAATCTGGCAACACTTATCACAGCATTGGCTTCGGTTTATTTACATTTGATGACCGGAGAGTCGTCAATGATGCTCGGTTTTACGCACCGAGGAAGGATGGGACGACCTCTGCGGCGGACAACGGGGATAGCAGTCAACATTTTGCCGCTGGGCGTGCAGGTCGATGCGGATACCACATTTGAGCAGTTGCTGGAACAAGTTGCTCTTCATGTCGGTAAAACATCCAGACATTCCCGTTATTATAGTGAGGATCTGCGACAAGAAACGAAGCTCATTGCTGAGAAAGACTGTTGGTATAGCACCGTACTCAACTTTGTCCCTTCTGAATATGAACTGTTTTTTGGCGATGTTTCTGCAACCGTCGTAAATACCGCAATTGGCCCGGTTGATGATCTGTCGTTTACATTTTATGACCGCGGGCCGCAGCAAGGTTTGACCCTGTATCTCAATGCCAACCACGATTTGTATGAAAGGCAGGAAGTTCAATGTCATCTGAGACGCCTAGAGTCTTTTTTGAGTGAATGTGTTCGCGACGAATCTGATATCACTTACCCGGCACGGCTGAGTGTTTTGTCACAAGATGAACGTGATTTAGTGCTCAACCAGTTTAATCAGACCGCAATGCCATATCCCGGGCACGCATGTCTTCACCAGTTATTCGAAAAACAAGCCGTGCAGACCCCTGATGCGCCGGCCGTCGTCTCGGGCGATGACTCCTTAAGTTATGCCGCGCTGAATACCCAGGCCAATCAGCTAGCCCATTGCCTGATTGCACTCGGCGTGACGCCGGGCAGCTATGTTGCGGTGATGGTCGAACGCAACTGCGCGATGGTCACCACCTTACTCGCGACCCTCAAAGCAGGCGGTGCCTACGTACCGCTAGACCCGCTGTTCCCGTCCGAGCGGCTACAATACATGGTGGCCGACAGTCGCCCGGTGGTGCTGATTACCGACGGGACGGTTGATATTGCCGCGACATTCGGTGCGCAGGCGTCGCAGCTACAGGTTTTGACACTCAATCGTGAATCATGGGCGGATGAGCCGACAGATAACCCGGTGGTTCCGGCACTGAGCAGCGAGCATCTGGCGTATGTAATTTATACCTCCGGCTCAACCGGACAACCGAAAGGGGTAATGGTGCCG
>NZ_FULE01000063.1 GCF_900163965.1 Vibrio ruber DSM 16370 | reverse complement strand
TTTTTTTCTTGCTTGAGCTGCCTTACCCACTTATCCATTGTCGATTTACCAACACCCATGGCTTTTGCAGCTTCAACAACGGTGTAGTTTTGATCGAGAACAAGTTGCGCTGCTTCGAGTTTGAATTCCGCACTGAAAGTGCGTCTGGTACGCTTGGTCATAGTTTCACCTGTCATGCTATGAGGTGTATTTTAACACCTCTAATCAGGTGGCCAAATTCACCGTACCACTACAAGTTGACCTCCAACACTATCCTGAACAACGTATATACTTCAGGTAAGTGAACGCAGTGAAGGAGGCAGACCATGGAAATATCTCAACACGACATGACGGATCTATTCGAACAGCTTGGTTTAGGAAGTTCACCGGACGAAATTAAGGACTTCGTGAAGAAGCATCGATACACTCGGGATTCGACACCGCTCCATAAAGCAAGTTTTTGGACCGCTTCCCAGTCTGCTTTTTTAAAACAGGCAATTGAGGAAGATGCCGATTGGGCCGAATTGGTGGATCAGCTCGATGTCATGCTGCGAGACGAATGAGTGATTGAATCAATATCCTCCTGAAAAGGAGGATATTTTAGTAATTCTGAGAGATTTTTTTAGAAACTCACCGCCGGGCATAGCTTCAACGCTTCTTGAGCACGAACATACCGGGCTTTCGTTGCATTCAATTTCTCCCGCGTAAATTTAATATAGCCGAGTAGTTGATTGACAGCAGATATCGATTGATTGAGTGTAGACGTTGAACGACCTTTCTCTTCTCCTGCCGCTTTATTATCGACATCATTTACCGACTGAAAAATAGCATCATACATGCCCTCTTGTGATGCAGATTTGCGGATATTAGTCATTTGCGTATTCAGGTTAGCAATGATGGTATTAATATCCGGACGGTTGGATAACAGTTGATTTTTTACCGCAAGATTGGCTTCTTTTGTTGCGGCAATCACCGCATCAGGCATCGAAGAGATCAGGTACTGCGATTCATGCGCCTCTTGTAACAACCCGGCCCGGTTAGCCAGTAATGTTTGATAAGCCGCCAAGGCAGCCTTCCCTTTTGCCATAGTTTTTTCGTCAGTGTCAGGTTTTTTTATCCCTTCTTCAATGAACTTGATACCATCATCAAATGTTGCAGAACCCAGTATATTCAGGCTTTTGATCATCTCATCACCGAGTGTTTTCACTTGCTGTTCAGAATTTTCATCCTGTAAGATCAAATGACTGGTTTGGGTAATACATGCCATCTTTTTCTCAGCAGACAAATATAACTCGGTTCTCGATATGGGTTGATGGTAGCTTTTCATCCCTGTCACACCTGCAATAAAAACACCGGCAGATTTGATGGCGTCGATATGAGCATTACCGAGTAATATCACTCCTGACGCAACAGCTCCAGCCAACAAAGCCGCATCATAAGCTGTATTATACTTGTATTGGGTATTAGCCGCTTTGGCGTATTTAAATTCTAATTGCTCAGCCCAAGCATAGGCGCGACAAAGCCTCGTTTTTTTAGCATCGGAACCTTCATCGACACACTGAATACCGTTATAAAAAACCTTCGTTTCAGGTTTGTTTTTGTCAAAGGTCATGAGGAGGGTATTGTTATATTCTTCTTGCGGATTTACAGCAGTCATCGAACAAGCGGTTAAAGCCAACACGGTGATACCAACTGTCAATAGATGCATTTTCATAAAATAATCCTTTTCTTTATTGTTATATCAATAAATAGAATAGATTATTTTTTAACCATACCAGAACTTTTCAATGGTAGTGAAAAATAACGACTATCATTCGCTGACTTCCACCGTCGCTTTATTCTAGAACTTGTGCTTGGTTTCGTGTTTTTATCGCTCAAAAATAATACAACTATCATTAAAAAAGCGCAATTAATTGATAGACTTCAAAATAAAACTTCAAATTAAATTATAAATCATAGAAAATGCGCGCTTTGCAAAACCCATGAGCGAAACATGAAAAAACTTTTAATCAGCTTTATCTTACTGGTCACACTTTCTGGTTGTGCAGCGATGTTTAACGGCACAAGTCAACAAGTATCAATTCGTAGTAAAAACCCAGCGGCTAAAATCTATGTGAATGACGCATATCTTGGCGACGGTAATGTCATTACCGTATTCAAGAAAAACCAAAACTATACGATTCGCGTCGAAGAAGATAATTGCCACTCAGTCACAATTCCTGTAACGAAGTCATTTGATCCAACCACATTGTTGGGGGTATTTATCGACTTTGGCCTGGTGTCTATTCTTGTCGTCGATGGCGTTGGCACTGGCGCATGGCAAAAATTTGATCAAACAAGCTACATCGTCGATGCAAATTGCTCAAAATAAAAACTTCAGGCAGCATCACTTGCTGCCTTTTTATACCTTTATATCACGCTCATTGTTGCATTATGGCCAAGCCCGTTTTTTACCACCATTGGCTTTAATCAGTTCAATCGCTTTCTTCGACTTATCTTCAATCGAACGCAAACTTCGCGTAACGTTCTCCTGAAATTCAGCTTTGTTCTGACCAAATTGCTCAGGCGGAGGCGATGATGATGATTGTAATTGATGGATCATCTGAACCAGTTGCTTATTCTGAGCTTCCAGCGATTTCACCTTGGCAGTCAGCTCCCGTAGCATACCATTCTGCTCTTGGATTCGTGATTCGATATTATTAAAAGACTGGAGTATCTGTCCGATATTTTGATCTGCCATCAATCTCTCCAATTCAACCTACATCTCTCAAGTGTAGGTCAAAGTGGACGATCTATTGCAGCAATATGCACGATCACGGCCATGACAATAGAAAAAACACCTCTCATCATGAATATAAATACATGGCGTTCCGCGCCTTGAAACGGGGGTGCCTGAGCTGCTCCCTCTGAAACAATCACTCAACCTGAGGCGAGTGATAATTCTCTTGCGCTTGATAATAGTTGTTTTGAAAAGCCAGACTGCCCCACATGGCGTAAGCGTGCGCTCTGTCGACGATAGGTTCAGCCACCGGATGGTCGGTTAACGTATCGTGTTGCGGGTCATACCGGTAAGTTGTAATCCCCTGCTCAGGACGAATCACCACCACTTGATTATCAGCCGTCATCCAGCCAAAGTTTTTATCCCGTTGCATCAACGCCCGTTGCTTATCGACCGGAACGGTTTTGGTCATATCATTGCCGACCATCGGATTGACACTACTGATCCCGGCCAGAGATAGTAGTGTCGGTGGCAGATCGATCTGACTTGCCAAACGATCATCAAGTCGGTGCTCAATACCACCACCAAAGATAATCGCCGGGATTTTAAAGTGACCAATCGGCACCGGTAAATTACCGCTGGTACGAGCGTCATGATCAGCAACAACCACAAAGATCGTGTCATTCCAGTACGCTGACTGTTTTGCCTGCTTCACAAATTGGCCCAAGGCATAATCGGCATATTTGACGGCGTTTTCCTGAGTATTCTTCGGCTGGTTATACAGTTCGAACGGGCTATCCGGAAACTCATACGGTGTGTGATTGGATGAGGAGAACACTAAACTGAAGAAAGGCTCTCCTTGTGCATCCAGTCGAGTAAATTGCTCATCTGCTTTTTTGTACAAGTCGGTATCGGAAGCCCCCCATGACCCAACGAATTCAGGCGCTTGAAAGGTTGGAAAATCCTGTATATCCACAAAACCATTGCCGAGGAAGAAGCTCTTCATATTGTCAAAATGGCTCTCTCCACCATAAATGAACTGCGTGTGATAACCCTGTGTTTTCAGCAGATCGGCAATGGTAAAAAAGTTGGTCTGACTCTTACCCAGTTTCACAACCGCACGCGCCGGTGTCGGTGTAAACCCGGTTGTCACCGCTTCAATTCCACGTACAGAACGGGTTCCCGTGGCATACATCCGGGTAAAAGCCCAGCCTTCATCGATTAAGCGATCAATATTCGGAGAGGCATTAATTCCCCCGAGATGACTGACAAATTGCGCCCCATGACTCTCTAATAGCAAAATCACAATATTCTTTGGCTTGCCCTGATATTGCGCTTGATGGCGGGCTAATGTCGGCTTGTCACCCGGAACGAAATCTTGCGGATCAACATTCATCGAAGCTTTTACTTCTGCGATAATTTTCTCTTTGGCCATTTTCGGGTAAAACTGAAATGCACTTGCTTCTGCGCCCATTTGTTTGGCAGCAAAGATGACCGAATAAGAAGAGTTGAGGGCAAAATCATTCATTAATGGATCACTGGAAAATGCCACCATCGCCGGATTCATCGGCCGATGTTCAAAGCTTGATCGGGCGCCCATTACCCCCAGTGCCACCACACCAACAGCAATCACCGGACGCCAATACCAGCGTGGGAAAGAAAGCCCCGTGACCAAGTTTTTCGACCAGCGCCAGCCGATAAAAATTGTCACTACCGACGTCACCAGACCAATCAGCAACTCCAATTTATAGCCGCTCCAAAGCATCCCAAACACTTCTTTCGGATAGATTAGATACTCCACGAATAATCGATTCGGACGCAGGTCATATTCTTGAATAAACGGAACAGTTGCGACTTCCATATACACAACCAACCATAATCCGGCAGTCAGCCAGAGACGGAGAATCACATGCCAACAACGTCCAAGCAGATGATCCCCGGAAAAGAGAGCAGAAAGAAGTGCAGGTAAGATCAACAAATAACAGACGGATGACACATCGACCCGTAAACCACCCAAGAAGATATTTCCCCATCCCTGAGCGTCATTCACCCGTTCAATCTGCCATAAAGACAACCCCAAACGGGAAACGGTAAAAAGCGCAATAAAAACAATCGCAGCGCTAACAATCGGATAGAGCGGTCCTAGCAAAACTTTTACTTTATACAATGTCTATTTCCTTAAAAATATGTCGATGCAATTTTCCGACAAAATGACCGTCACACCTTCAACTGAATCATTTCAAGAGCAGAATCCTACACCTTGTTGTCATTCGACCAATAAATCTGAAATAAATTCAAGATAAATAACATATACAACATAAAGCTCATATATGATTTTAGAGACAAAATTGGTCAAACACCGCTGATCACAACATTCATTAAACACGCAGAATATTGCTAAATATAGAAAAGCTTGAATAAAAGACAAAGAGACAATCTATATGTACGATCGATTTTCGCAGTAGCATCACAGCAACACTCACCGATGATAGGACTCTCGTCAATTGATGCTTATTAACCGGTATCGCGTAACTGACCATTCATTTTAAAGTAAGCATTTGAAAAGTAATAATTTGAAAAGTAAGGCTATAAAAAGCCATGGGGTGAAAGCTCACGATTTTACCATTAAACGCTTAAGCGTAACCATTTGCATGATAAAAGTTAAACCGTAATTTGAGAGAAAATTACAGAATCTGCCCAAACCATCACCGGAGAGCAACTCTCCGGTGATGGCAAAACCAAGCTGGGATGAATCAGTCCTGATTGACATCGACAACCACACGCCCTGCCACTTTACCTGCCAGTAATGCCTGCGCGGTTTCAACCACTTCCGACATGCCAATCACCCGGCTGGCTTGGGCAATAATATCCGAATCAACCAACCCGGCAATTTTGTCCCATGCCATATGTCTTGTATCCATTGGGCACATCACGCTATCAATCCCGACCAGAGTCACACCCCGCAAAATAAACGGTGCCACACTGGCAGGGAAATCCATCCCCTGAGCTAACCCGCAAGCAGCCACAGCACCACCATACATCGTTGAGGCACAAGCATTGGCTAATGTATGACTACCGACCGAATCAATCACCCCGGCCCAACGTTCTTTTGCCAGCGGTTTCCCCGGCTGAGATAAACTCTGACGCTCAATGATTTCCGATGCACCGAGTGCATTAAGCCGCTCTGCATCTTCAGGGCGCCCCGTCGAGGCCACGACCTGATAACCGAGTTTTGCCAGAAATGCGATGGCAAAGCCGCCAACGCCACCATTTGCCCCGGTCACTAACACTGGCCCGCTGTGCGGTAATACACCATGTTTTTCTAATGCCATCACGCAAAGCATTGCCGTGTAACCGGCTGTCCCTATCGCCATCACGTCAAAATTACTAAGCGTCGGCGGAACCGGCAGCAACCAATCCCCCGGCACTTTGGCTTTTTGGGCCAGACCGCCCCAATACTTTTCGCCCAGCCCCCAACCATTGATTAACACACGCTGACCAACAGAAAAATCAGGGTGTTGGCTTGATTCAACCACACCGGAGAAATCAATCCCCGGCACCATCGGAAATGAGCGAACAACCGGTGAACTTCCGGTAATCGCCAACCCATCTTTATAGTTCAGCGTAGAATAATCAACCTGAACAACCACATCACCGTGTGATGGAAACGCATCATCCTGCAATGTTTTCAGCGAACATTGATAATCATCGCCTTGTTTGTCGATATAGAGAGCTTGGAACATAAATTTCCCCTGATTGGTATTGCTTGATTCGATATAAAAAGATTATGGCTCGATTGGTCTAAAGCGCGAGTCAAACCATAAAATGATCAGTCTCCTCCTTCAAGGAAAAAGCTTCAAGAGCAAAGCCACTTATCAGGCATGAAACCACGACTTATTTGAAATAAATCAAGTTGCATTCATCATCTTGCAATAACAAGGTCATCAGAACGTCACTGGTATGACATGAAAGCCTCACAAAACTGAAGCAAGCCTGCAACAAATCCAGCCTAGCATGAGGATCATCATCATGATTCGAGGTTGACATGCTAGCGAACAGTCCTTTTAAGCTACCCAAAAAGACGCCATTTGGTGTCGGTGAACACATTGCGGAATGGGCAACAGGCTTAACCAAATTAGATAAATTTTATGCCCAACGCCCGGCAAACTGCGATACTCAAACCTTTTTAAGATTCACTCTGGAAATTTTAGGTATCGATTATCGGGTGATTAAAGGCGCCTTAAATCATATTCCCGCTTCAGGCCCGACCGTTGTGGTCGCCAACCATCCGCTCGGATGCGTTGAGGGTGTCATTCTGGCTGAAATGCTGTTACAAATTCGTTCCGATGTCCAAATTCTCGCCAATCACTATCTGAAAACGGTTCCCGAGCTGGATTCGCTCTTCATCGGCGTCGATGTCTTCAGTACCAATCAGGCACAACAGGCAAACCTGAAAGCGATGCGTACAGCGCATCGCCATCTGGAACAAGGGGGCTTACTGTTGATTTTCCCCGCCGGAGAGGTGTCTCATCTGGTCGATATCAAACAACAACGACTACAGGATAAAGCGTGGAGCACGTCTGTCAGTCGTTTAATTAAAAAACACCACGCAACGTCAGTGCCCATCTTTATTAACGGGCAAAACTCCAAGCGTTTCTATATGGCAGGCAAAATTCACCCGCTGTTGAGAACGCTGATGCTCGGACGCGAACTCCTCAATAAAAAATCCCGCGCCATCGAGATCGCCATTGGTCAGCCGATTCAGTATAAAGAAATCACCCCACTGAATGATGAGCAGTTAGTCCATTACCTTCGCTTTAATACCTATCTGCTTAACCCGGCAACACAAAAACAACGCAATAAGCAAGATGGCGATCTCACCCTCCCTCCTGTCGCACCTCGTTTACCGCTGGATGACCTGAAAAGTGATCTGGCCCGGTTATCCGCTGAGGAGCACATTTTGCAATACAATGAATTTGATGTGTATTGCGCCAAAGCCGCATCGATCCCGTGCATCATGCACGAAATCGGCCGCGTCCGGGAGCTCAACTTCCGTCAGGTTGGTGAAGGAACGGGGCTGGCACTGGATATCGATAAGTTCGATCGGCATTACTTCCATCTGTTTATCTGGGATCGGGAAGCCGATGAACTGGTCGGTGCCTATCGCTTAGGTCTGGTCGATGAACTGATGGCAGAACATGGCTTAGCCGGGCTCTATTCCAGCACCCTGTTCAACTACGATCCCCAGTTTATTCATCAGATGGGTAAATCGATAGAAATGGGACGCTCCGTTGTCGCGCAGCCTTATCAGAAGAGCATGGCGTCATTGCTATTGCTCTGGAAAGGGATTGCGACATTTGTAACCCACCGCCCACAATATACACACCTGTTTGGCCCGGTCAGTATCAGTAATGAATATAGTGATGACGCCCGCCAGTTACTGGCGCAAACCATGACTTTAAATTACTACGATCCGGAGCAGGCACAGTTAGTCAAACCAACCAACCCACTGCCGGCCCACAAATACCATGACTGGAATATTCATCTGCTCAGCGCACTGGCAGACTTACAACTCCTGTCCAAAGTTATTGCCAGGATTGATGAAGGGAAAGGCGTACCGGTTCTGTTACGTCAATATTTAGGTCTGAACGGTAAGTTCGCCTGCTTCAATGTTGACCCGGATTTTCATGATTCACTGGACGGCCTGATTGTGGTCGACCTTCGTCAGGTTGCAGAAAAAACCTTAACCCGCTATATGGGCAGCTCACCCGCTCAAGCATATTTGGCGTATCACACTGAATAAAATATGGTGACATCCCCGGAGTCAATCAGTCTCCGGGGATGGATCTTCAGGCCAGTTCTCATCATACTCGATACAGATGCTTTGCCCCCTATGACTCTGAAAACTGCAACGACATGTTGATCGGTATATTCCACCAGCGCGATTTTTTGAATAAAGTCACCTTCGGCGCAGACTTTGTGGTGTCCTGTTGCCCGGATTGTTCAAGGTAAGCATTTAACTCAAGAGACAGACGTTCTACTTTGAAAAAACGGCACGGACACAACATATATAACGGAATCCATTGAATCTGATAACGAATCCCTTCATCCGTGATACAGGGCATTTTTATTCCCACAGGCTTGGCCGTCATGAGCGCGTCGTCACCGACGGAAAAATAATCCTGAAGCGGTGAATATTTTTCATCTTCCGCACGCGCCTTGGCCCGGAGCATATCTCGCATCAACCATTCCGCCAGAGTGCCGGAAGATTGGGATCGCTCACTGTACACCGAGGGAAAAAAGAGTATAAGCGTTTACAGCAAGCACTGACTCTGGAGCGGGAAGCTGCATTGAAATCCACCTCTTACAGACGCTATCAGATCATGGGGTTCAACCATCAAAGTGCCGGTTATGATGATGTCGAAAGCTTTGTCCGGGGGGATGTTTTTGGCAGAACGCCATCGGGGATAAATAAAACCATTGGTGATTGGTTCACCTTATCACGACAAAACGACCCGATCACAGCTACGGATGAAACCACATAAAAGGAGAACACCCGTGTCATCAGATATCATTTTGAAAACGCAGCAGCTCAGTCAAGAGATTGCGTCAACCTACCCTTTGGACGCCATGAAGATGGACGCCTACTGGGCAGCTCTGAACGATTTACAAGTGAAGTTTTATCTCCAGATCACCGGGCTGGATTTTCTCGGGGAGCCCGATGGAGATGAGTCCATCACGATCACTAACCGGGGCCATGTCATTTGCGATATCGGTCAGTGGCGGATCAATGCCGGAAACCCTCATCAAGACTATATTTTCCCCGAGGACACCCTGCTCCGGGGCGGTGAATCTGTCACGGTTTATACCCAGCCCGGTGCCCGACATAGTTTTAATTCAAACCGCTCGATCTGGAACAATCATGGAGATACAGCCACGCTGTTCAATCATAGCGGCGAAGTCATCTCAACCTGGCTTTACGGGAAAGCGGCTCATATGCATGTGATGATATCTAACGTGCACTATAAAGGCGATGAATTCAGAACTGAGGGTGACGAATATGTTGAATTACATAACACCTCCGGAGATCGTGTTGATATCACCGGGTGGCAGCTCACCGCCATGAGTAATACACACAGCTTTACCTTCCCGTCGGGGGCGATTATTGAACCCTCGGGGACGGTCCGGGTTTATACCAATCGTCCCCCCAGTGCTGCGAATGAATATAGTGTGAATAGCCCGACAGCGATCTGGAACAATCGCGGCGGGATGTGCGCGCTGTCCGATTACCTTGGATATGAGATTGCTCATTTTGCGTATTAATCATGCAATAACCGCCATGCAGCCACATAGTTACAGACACAAATGAGTGCTCATCAATATGGTTATTCGCGCATTCAGTCGGCGCTCCTCCGGGAGCGTCGCTTCAGACACGCTATCGAGTGCTGATAAAACAGCACCAACCGCGGCCCTGATCGAAACACAGACGCTGATCAACGATGGCATCAGTCTGTTGCATTATGTTGCCCGTTCGGGGGACTTGAATGTTGATCTGGAAATCGCCGCCGGCAAAGCAACCTGCACAGCCGCAATTGGGGGGAAGAAGACGAAAACCGCCTGCTGCGTTGTTATGACAAACTCGCCAGTCAGGTCTGGTCGGTAACCGTCGAGAGTATCAAAGCCGTCGTCCCCAATGCCGTCTACAGCATCGAAGTGCTCTTTAACGTTCTCGATATGATCACCGACAATATTCTGTAAGCCCCCGAACACGAAAGATTCAACCCTGCCTTAGCCTTCATCATCAACCCACTTTTCGATGTAATAAAGCCTGATGGAACCACCCAAACATGTAACAAAATAAAATATCTTTTAACTGACAAAAAAACCTCAAAATAGATTTAAAAACTACAAAAACAATAGTAATAAGATAATAAATCTAAAAATAACAATAACCTTGTAAATCACAACGGCTCATCTAGACTTAAAAATGGCCAAATGTAACAAAATATTTCTTGACTTCTAAATAGAAGTGTATACCTTATCAAACAAATTTAAGTGAACATAGTTGCATTGATATATTGCTTATTTAGTGATGCCTTTCATTATTAAATAATGTATTCATCCAATGATTAAAACATGCACACTATTTATCAATCGAATACGGAATATTTATATTGGTTGTTTATATTACTAATACTCGTTTGTGAGAACATGTCTGTAATATACACCCTCCCCAATATGTCTTCGTATAGTTAAAATTTAATTAAATAAATTAAATTTATGAGAGTAATTAAAGAAATAACCCAAAACCCATTGTAATGTTTTTATATCAATTTTATAAATATATACACATATAAAAATATCATTGATAACTCATTACAAATGAATATATAAAACAATTATATCTACAGGAATTCGTCAGTATGAATAGTACCGAAGGCTACGTCGTTTCGTGCGCTCAAGAAGCCATGTGGTTCGTGGATGGCTTTAATTCAACCAGCCGGGAGAATGAACTCAGAGTCGCATTTAAACTTGAAAAACAAACAAATATAAGTGATTTATGTCAAAAAATTATTGCCCTCATTAACCAAAATAATGAATTAAGAAGTTACTTTAGATCCACCAATTCTGAATTATTAAAATATACTTCACCATATTTTAATATTGACAACATCATCAAATATCACCAAGAAATGAATGAGAATGAATTCATTCACAATGTATTATCAGAGAAATTCGATCTAAAAGAAGATAGTTGTTTAATCAAGATCCATCTCAACGAGAACACAGAAAAAAAACTCGTTGTCATTAGAGTACACCATATTATTTCTGATTTTCATTTTATTGAAACTATCATTAAGCAGTTATTTAAAAGTGACTATCAGCATTTATCCTCGTCAAAAACATTGAGTGATTTACAATCTAAATATATTGATAGCCAAGAATATCAGGATGATATTAATTTCTGGTCAGAACAATTAAAGCATAAAAAGACTGCGCTTGAATTATTACCGAATACGCCACCTCAAAATGAATTTAATGGCAGTATTTGTAAAACCAGAATCAAAGGCAACTTGTATTCGAGTATTAAACAATACTGTGCTCACGCCAGTATCAGCCCTGCTCGGTTGCTCAGTCAGATATTTGCCATGACCTTATACCGACTGAGCGGACAAACCGAATTTTGTATGGGCTTATCCGTCAGTATGAGAAAGAATAACCCGGAAATTGGTTTGGGCTATGCAGTCAACGTTCTGCCTATCCCCTACCATTTTTCTCCGGATCAAACAGTCAATGACATGCTTTCAACAGGCAATACGACCATGTTGAATGCGCTGCATCACAGCCGGCTTCCCTTGAAGCGGATCGTTGAAGCCTGCGCACCGGAGCGTTCACTCAGTACCAACCCGCTGTTTAATGTGTGCTTCAATTTCCAAAAACTCTCGCAAACTTATCAGGGCAGCCTGTCCTCTTTGTTGTATGGTTCTCAAGGGCGATCCATCACCATCGATCAGACAACACTAGAGCCCTTCGACATTGAACAAATTGATTGCCAGTTTGATTTACTGATGGTGGCAGAAGAAACCACTGACGGATTTGATATTTTCCTCCTTCACAAGGATAACGTGATCAGTCATGCAACCGCTGAAGGTATTTTGGCGAACTTTGTCCATTTTTCCGATGTCTGTCTGCAACAGCCGGAACGTGCACTCTGCGAATTTAGTTTCACCACAAACAAAGCACAGCGTCCGTTGACAATCCAACCCGGCACCACCAGTCGCACACTGGTGGACTGGCTGAATGAAACCGCAGCAAAGTATCCCGATCATCTGGCGATTCGCTACAACGACACTCAACTCACCTATCGGTCATTATTCCGTCTGGCTGACAACTTGGCACACCAGCTGATCGGATATGGCGTGAAGCGCGGTGATAAAATCCCACTGTGCTTCAACCCCGGCCCTGACATGATTGTCGCGCTCCTTGCCGTACTGAAATGCGGTGCCTGCTATGTACCGATTAACCCCGCGTATCCCGATAGCCGCGTGAGTGATATTTTGTCTGATATTCAGGCTGTCAACGGCTTGGTTGAAGAGAGTCTCACCGCAAGATTTGAGCCATTGCTGGAACGAGTTGTCGTGCCCGCTCTCGATGCTCTGGCACAGCAAACGCCGAGCGGCTCATTGACGTCATCCTTACCGGACAGTGAAGATCTGGCCTATATCATTTATACCTCTGGGTCGACAGGTAAACCGAAAGGAGTCCAGATTTGCCATCGCAATGTCGTCCGCCTGTTTACCACCAGCGACGATAACTTCCAGTTTTCTGAAAACGATGTCTGGACCCTTTACCACTCATTTGCTTTTGATTTCTCGGTTTGGGAGATCTTTGGTGCTCTGCTCTACGGTGGCCGTCTCGTGATTGTGCCTTATCTGATCTCACGCAGCCCTGAAGAGTTCTCGCAGTTGGTCGAGCAAGAACAAGTGACTGTTCTCAACCAGACACCGACCGCCTTTTCCCGCTTCAGTGAAAGTTGTATCCGTAATCAGCTATCACTCCGGCAGCTACGGGTAGTGGTATTCGGTGGTGAAGCCCTTAATCTGGCGAGCTTATTACCGTGGTATAACACCTACGGAGAACGCGTCAGCCTAATCAATATGTATGGCATTACAGAAACGACCGTTCACGTCACCTACCGTAAGCTGGCGCAACAAGACTGCCTTGATGACCGGGGCAGCCTGATCGGAATGCCCCTGAATGATTTAGGCGTCGTCGTGATGGATACATTCGGCCACCCGTTACCGATTGGCTGGCCGGGAGAAATGTATGTCGCCGGTGAAGGATTAGCCAAAGGGTATTTTAACCGTCCCGAGCTCACGGCAGAAAAATTCATCGAAAAAACACTGGGTGGTGAAACACTGCGGTTGTATCGCTCCGGTGATCTGGCACGCTTTATCAGTGATCAAGAAATTGATTACCTTGGTCGCATCGACCATCAAGTCAAAATACGCGGATTCCGGATTGAACTGGGTGACATTCAGGCCAAACTATCGCGGATTGAGGCGGTTTCTCAAGCATTTGTAACCACCCAAAAAACCGACAATGACACCATTCTCATTGCTTACTTGTTGATGAACACACCAATTAGTTACGAACAGATTGTTCAGGAGATCGCAGCCGATCTACCGGAATATATGATTCCGCAACAATTTTATCTCACTGATGAAATTCCATTAACCGTCAATAACAAAGTCGATATGAAGCGGTTGCATGACATATCAACCCAACTCTTACCGACCGTCCGCAATCAGGTTGCCGAGTCAGCAACAGAGATCACCATTTTGTCGATTTGGCAGAAAATTCTCGGCTTCGATGAAATCGATCTGGAAAGCGATTTCTTCACCATGGGAGGGAACTCCAGCTCCATCTTGAAAGTTTATCAGCAACTGAACCAACACTACCCCGGTCAGCTATTGGTCACTGACTTATTTAAATACAGGAATATCCGCAGCTTATCGCGATTTTTATCCGATAAAACCACAACTGCGCCCGACAAAGAGACCGATTCGCAAAAAACGGCAAGAGCGCAGAAAAGAATCAATCAATTAAAAAACAGAAGACAACGTCAACCCCAATTAAATGGTGCATAAGATGGAAAAGAATGGCATAGAGGTAGCAATCATCGGGATTGCAGGCAAATACCCACAGGCTGATAATATTCAAGACTTTTTTGATAATCTCAAACACGGCAAAGAATGTTTAACCACATTCACCGATGAAGAGTTGCAAGAAAGTGACCCTTGGTACAGTCAGGACGCAAACTACGTCAAACGGGCTGGTATCATCAATAACGCAACCGGATTTGATAATAAGTTTTTTAATATCTCGAACCGGGACGCGCTATTAACTGACCCACAACAGCGGATTTTTTTACAGACCGCGTGGCACGCATTAGAAGATGCAGGGTGTGACCCATTCACCTATCAGGGTGACATTGCACTGTATGGCGGCAGCAGTTCAAATACCTATCTGTCCCACCATATTTTTCATTCAGATTATCGCCATGAAATGAATCAATACCCGGTCATCCTCGGTAACGAGAAAGATTTTCTCTGTACACGCGTCTCGCACGCACTGAACCTGCGCGGTCCAGCCATGACCGTTCAAACCGGATGCTCAACCTCACTGGTGGCGGTTCATATGGCCTGCCAAAGTCTGCTCAACGGTGAGTGTGATATCGCCATGGCCGGTGGCATTACCATCCGATTCCCCGTCAAAGCCGGCTATAAATATCAAGATGGCGGCATCTTATCGCCTGATGGTCACTGCCGTCCGTTCGATCAGGATGCCTGCGGTACCGTCGTCAGTGATGGTTGTGGCATTGTTGTTCTGAAACTGCTCGAAGACGCATTACGCGACCGCGATCAGATCTACTGTGTGATCAAAGGCTCAGCTATCAATAATGATGGTCAGGATAAAATGGGCTTCACCTCCCCCAGCATTTCCGGACAATCGCGAGTGATTGAAGATGCTCTGAGCCTGTCCGGACTCGATGCCAGTCAGATCAGTTATGTGGAAACCCACGGCACCGGCACCAAACTGGGGGATCCGATTGAAATCAATGCTCTCAGAGACATTTATACCGGTCATCAAGGTCAGAAAGTCAAACTGGGCTCGGTCAAAGCCAATATCGGCCATACCGATACCGCTTCTGGGATTACCGGATTGATCAAAGTTGCATTGATGATGAAACATCATACCTTGCTGCCTCAGATTCATTTTAATCAGCCCAATCCATTGCTTGAACTCGATAACAGTTCGTTGGAAGTCAACACTCAATTGGCTGACTGGCATGATGACGCAGCGATCCGTTATGCGGCTGTCAGCTCTTTCGGGCTGGGTGGCACCAATGCGCATATGATTGTGGAATCAGGTGATATCTATCAACAATCATCTTCGCACGTACCAGCCGAACCACAACACATCTTACTGTCCGGCCGGACAGCACAAGATTTAATTCGCAATAGCCAGCAAATCGCTGCTGCAACTCACCATTACACCGATCAAGATCTGGCTGATGTTGCTTATACACTGGCTGCCGGAAGACATCACTTCCCTTATCGCCACTGGATGGAAGCCACAAACATTGCAGAAGTACGCCGGAATCTCGCCGCACTCACCGAAAGTGCAGTGTATCAGCCCAGCGGAATCTGCCGGATTAAGATTTATCAAACTCAGGAGATGACCTTATCGGAAACCTTCATCAACAGTGCCCATTATTTCAATTTCACTGAACTGTCAGAAAAACACCGCTTTTGGGCGGAACTATGCGAGCAAATGGTGATAGAACCGTTAGAAGTAGAAATGTTCTACACCAATGAACTGATCGATAAAGTGATGATTCATGCCTACAACGCAGACAACAAAAAAGTGGCAGAGACCGACAGCGAAATTTCCTATTTGAGCAACAACGATGTGTTCAACATGCTCTGCTGGTTGTGGCAACAAGGGCTGACGATTCGCTGGCAAAAATTCTATGCGACTCAGTCCGTCCGGAAAGTCTCCCTACCGGGTTATGCGTTTGACCAGACCGTGTTTGAAATTGAACCGACGATTACGAATGGTTCCGACGCGCTCACCGGCTCAGCGGATACTGAGCTGCCAGCCACTGACAACACCGCGATAACTCTGGAAAGTATTCAGGACAAAATCCGGCAACTCTGGCTCGATGATTTGGGTGAAGCGATTCCTTGCGCAGCAACCACCGATATTTATGAACTGTGCGGAGATTCCTTTACCGCGTTACAGATGAATGTTGAGTTAGAAGACTTCTATGAGATTTCGTTGTCAAACAAAACATTTATTGAGAACAATACTCTGAACAAGCTCTCTGAGGTGATTTATAACCTCAAACATATCGGTGAACACTCTACGCTGGATGAACATATCGTCTGCTTTAACGACCAAGGCAATCTCGCACCGGTCTTCCTGATTCACCCGGCAGGCGGCACCGTGATGGGCTGTAAAGAATTGGCGCGTCGACTGCCGGAAGGTCACCCCGTTTATGGGATTCAGTACCCCTTTCGCGATGAAGGCAATGACATCGTCTCCATGTGTGATTTAGCCCGCCATTATAACGAGAAAATAACCGCGCTTTACCCAACCGGTAATCTGATCCTTGCCGGTCATTCATTCGGGGGCAATGCGGCGCTGGAAATGGCGCTTCAGTTCGAACAAGCGGGCAGAACTATCGAGCAAGTCATTATGTTTGACAGCCATCCGCCACAAGCATACTTCTCAAACACGGTCTTCAGCGAACAGCAGTTCCTGGCGTCATTCCCCGTCATCTGCGGCATGTTCTTTAACACCAAAGAACCGCTCAATGATATGAAAAGTGACACGCTTGAAGATGTGGTCGATTATCTCAAACAGAAAGGCTGGGTTCCTTGGGGATTCAGTACCGAAGAATTCAAACTGTACTACGAACTATGGCGCAGTAATCACAATACATTGAGAACGCATATGCCATCCGAAAAACTAAAAGCAGATTTGCTCTTCTTTAAAGCAGAAGTGTTCCAACCCCAAGAGATATTGGATGTGCTGAACATCTCATTGGTTGAAGGCACCGAAATCGCACAATGGCAATGTTTTGCACAATCGACAATCAAAGAGTTCGTCGTCCCCGGAACCCATTACACCATGCTGGACAAAGAAAACGTCGATGTCATTGCTGACATCCTGCATGAATTGCTCACCGTAACCGTCGCAGCTTAGGAGAAATCATCATGACTCAACCACGCCCATTACCAAAAGGACAAACACCGGCCAGATTAAATGCCCGGGGTATCGATTTTTCTGACTACCAAAAAATCGACTACCGCGTCAATCGTAAAGGTGAAGACTGCGTCGAAGTCTGCCGCTCACTGGCACACCACCTCGATGAAGTCGCTTTAGAAAAACAGGCAGCAGGACATCAGCTCAGTGCCTGCCAGCTCTCGTATAAAGCGGCCGCGTTATATCGGATCTCCCATTACGGAATTCTCGAGTTTGACGACGAAAAATCAGCGTTATATCAGAAAGAGCTAGAGGTATTCAGCCGGGCACTCTCACTCGATACTCGCTTTAGCGCAGAACGAACCGAAATTCCCTATCGGGAAGGAAAACTGGTTGGCTGGCTGATGAAGCCTTTAAATTGCAGTGATGATGTCCCGGTCGTGCTTGCGACCGGTGGTATTACCGGCTTTAAAGAAGAAGTTCATTATGTGATTACCCACTTTCTTGAGCGGGGAATCGCAGTCTTGAATATCGACGGTCCGGGGCAGGGAGAAACATTCTATCATTATGGTATCGGTGTTGAACCGGAATCAGAACTGGCACATAAGGTCATGATTGACTACCTGATTGACCGGACTGATGTAGGCAACAATATTGCTTTATACGGTTTATGTATGGGCGGATTGCTGGTGGCCAGAACCGCAGCAGCGCAGCGGGATAAAGTCAAAGCAATTGTCTGTATGGGCGGTGGCTACGAGCTGACGAGCAGTGTCAGAGAACACCCTCAGTTTGAAGCGGTGTTTGCCTATCGCGGTAACGTGGCAGTTGATGAGATTTACCCATTTGTTGACCGTTTCGGGATGGATACGCTATCAACCAAGATTGACCGCCCGCTCTTGATTATTCACAACCGTCCGGACTTTTTAATTCCGTCGTCGAACGTCAAACGCATTTATGAAGAGGCAACCACCAGCGATAAGCAGCAAGTCTACTTTAAAGGTGCGGAGCACAACGCGCATAATGCCAATGCCGAGGCTTGCGCTCTGGCGGCCGACTGGCTGGTGGAACGATTATTCAATCGTCAAGAGAACGCCAGCACCTCAACACCAGCCAAACAAGCCGATCTGGTAGCCGGTTAAACCGGTGAACAATAGTGTGAGCCTTGCATTCGCAAGGCTCATTTTTATATCGCGTATCCCTCGAATTGTACAACGATATACAGACACACAAATCTTATCATTGCCATGATACAACTGTGCTATCATATAAGCATGTATTTGCATAAAAATGTACACTATTTCATCCCAGATTCAAACTCATCCATTTTCCTTTAGGACATGCTGACCATGATGTGGGTATTTTTACCACTGATGATTGTACCTTTCCGCTGGAAGTCATTGAATACATCACAATGGCTCTTTACTGCTTATTATCTCTCGTATGCCATCACATTCGCTTATTTTTATCACCAGCCCCTCTCACCTTATCTCGGTAGTTTCTATCTGGGTATTCCGGCTATCGGTTATGTCTCTTTTCTGTTTCCCAACCTGCAAAACTATTATCCGGAATCAGCGGTCAGAATGCTCAGTATCATGGGGCTGTCGATGGCCTTTGTTGTTTTGCTCTACAGTTTGCTCATAAATAACGGTACTTGGCGCTAAATCATCCGGCATTGGATCAGGCGGTGACGTGGTTTTGGAATGAATCAGTCATGGGTAGTTTTTAGATTTCACGTCATCTTTGGGAGCCGGAGGCTGGAAGGATAAAATTTGTGATGCAGGTGTTTGGGACGCTATGACTTTCTTCGATTTTATTCGCATCTCCGAAAGCGCCCCAGATACTTTTTTATAGCCCCAAAAGTATCCAAAAATGCCTGAGGTTTACGTTCAGCGCACCGAATCAGGGGAGGATTGATTCGCATCCTGCTCAGGCAATCCTGAAAAATCATCCATGGATTATTTAAACACAATCATAACTATATGATTTTATTGAAATTAATTAAAATATTGCTTATTAAAAAAACCGATTTTATACACGCATTGCTACACGCAATTGTTTTGAATAATCATAGACTTACATGAACAACAATGAAGTGTCTAATTTAAGGTTTGCTTGATTTTTAAACATATTGACTATCTTTGCAAGCCCCGATTTTGCAGGAAAAGGGCTGATACAAAAAAAGCCACAACATCATGCGGCTCTGGATGAGTTCCGTTTTAAACACTACCCTGATTGATGGTGGGTTCTATTTAGTAATGACTGACTAATTCAATAATCTTAGGATCCATGTCATCGAGTAAGTTAACAAGCTCTCGGACTGATTTTCCCTTTTCTGTTTTAGCATCAGGATCAGCACCGAAATCAAGCAATAGTTTGACAACATCATATACAAATGGTTTTCCTCGAAATGCCATTCGAAGGGCGTTTATGCTATCTATGCCTCTGTGCTCAATCAATTTATCAGCACCGTTTTCCAACAAGAGCCGGATCCCCTCGACGTTGCGTTGACGAACGGCATAAATCAGTGGCGTATAGCCATAGCTATCAATTGCGTTGACATCCAGCCCTTGGTCAATGAGGTATTGGACAGACTCAATCGGAGGACTTTCCTCTGGGTCTGTAGACGTTGACATCAGGATTTTATGCAAGTAACTCCATTTTTCCGATTCTGATATTCTGTGAATGTCTGCACCGTCTTTAATCAATGTTTCAGCTTGTTGTATTTGCCCATTCCTCAAGGCCTTAAAAAGCTTATACTCCGGTCTTTCGGTATATTTCATTTCAATTGTCTCTTCTCTAAAAATTTGTCCATATCTTCAAGAATCTTTTCTAGGTCATCACTGCCCGGTTTTTCATTGACATGACTAAGGTTGGTCTTGGCATCCTCAATCAGAAAATAGTCAGGGTGTGAATTCACAAAATCATTCAATTCTTCCTGCGTCATTCCCATCTCATCAGCCGCTAAGAGAATACGTCGGTTTTCAACTCCAAATCGATGTCCATAATGCCAATCTGTAATTACGTTGCCGTCTTCATCGACGAAATGACCATTTAACTTTTCTGCCTCTGCTTCAATCTGTCTTTTGGTCTCAGCCCGAAGAGATGTTCGGTTTAGCTCCGGTTTGGGATATTTACTCGCACCATACTGACCATTCGGTTGACGGATTTGATGACTATACACCACATACAGTGGTGGGAGTCCGGTATCTGCCGGAAAGGTCAGAATATAGTCTTGTAAATCTGCATCAGCGATTGGCGTGATGTAGGTGTTGTCAAATTCTTGGCCTTGCTCAGCCTCCGGATACACCCAGATATTGTAAGTTTTCAGGTCAGGAATGGGATTGACAAGGATTGGTTTACCGCCAAAATCACCACTCATCGGTATCCATTCAATGGTGACATCCGGCTCTAACTCAACGACAAATTTATCACCGACCCGAGTCACTTCACGTTTGGGAATATTCACCCCATTGACATGATAACCGTAAATCCGATTATCAGCATTGAACCCTAAGCGGATATTGGTTTCAACCGTGGTTTTATCCATCAGGTCATTTTCATTGTACAGCGTGCCGTCACCAAGTTGGCTGGGCATAAATGCGGCCAGAATGCCAGCCCGACCAACAATTTTCATCGTCAGGTTCGGTAGCTCTGCCAGTGCTGCACCACCAATACGCGTTAAAAAAGCGTCTTCAGTCGCTGCCGTCCCAACCCCCTGACCAATCGCCAGCGTATAGGCAGCATACTCACCCAGAGATGAGAGTTGCTCTCTTTGCGTACCGATATTACACGTTCCTCTCGGCACAAGGGCAGATTTTGCAAAACGAGAGGGTTTGATCGGTGGCTTGTTAAACGTGTCTTGCCATGATGACGGGGGCAGTTGAATGTTATCTAATTCTTGTATTCGTTCCTGACGCTGTTTTGCCAGCCGCTCGGCTAAAGTGAGTTTCACAGGTTCACGTTCAACATAAGGCTCAGTATACACCGAGGCGTTGACACTGCCGACGTAAGATGAGCCAATGCCATGATTGACCAGCTCAGCCCGTGCGGTATAGGCCTTGTACGCCAGTCCGTCGAGCTGAGGCTCAACCTCGGGATTGACTCGCCAGTATTGATTGCCCCATTCATCCCGATCCCGAATCAATAAGGGGATGGATGGTGTATCAGTGAGTAAGACTTGATGGCCGCTGCGAAGCTGCTCAAGAAAATCAGAGCAGCGCATTCCGGCAGGCGTTACGGATTTTATATCCGATTCGTTCAGGGATGAAAAATCCCCTTCAACCTGAGCAAATTCATAACTCATCAGGTTGTAGATTTGGATGGTTTGATAGTTCATTTGACGTTGTTTATGTATGAATTCAGTTCATATCGATATAGGAGGAGCATTGTACAACAGCACAATAACAGATGATCCATTATCAATAGAATCAGATGGTTAATGTGGTTTACATTCCATAAATAGGTGGATTTACTGCCTTATTGATGAATAGCAATCACGTTAATGCTATTTCTCAGCTTTTGGTCGTTCATAAATCCCGTCAAAAGAGACAAGCTGAACTTCGATTACCCCACCAAAGTATTCAATTTTGACTCGTGGGTCATCTTGCTGTTTTAGCTGAGCGCTGAAGGTTTCATAAAGGGATGCAATAAACTCTCTGACAGGTTGATCAGCATCAAGCAGAGAGTGAGATGATTTATCTTGTTTCATAAGCCTACCAACATCGTTTGTACCCAATGAGCGATGACGCGATGCAATCGCTTCTGTTTATTCTTATCTATATGAATGATTTATATTTTGCTCTCCATTTCTAAAAGGAGAAACACAATGGAAATCAATCAAATAATTCTCAATAACAACCTGTTCAGATTTTCTTTGTACAAGAATCATCAATCTGAATCAGAACATGTGGTCATTTTTCTGCTTGGCGCTCTACAGGAGATCGAATCAGTTGATTCATTCTCTCGTAAATTTTCTGAGCATCTGGATTGCTTCACTATAGAAGTTCCCGGAACTGGATGTACTAAACCGCTTGATGCCAGCATTAGTATTCGAGAGCAGGCCATGATGCTTTTAGAATTTATTCATTATATGGGTATGAAAAAAATCCATATTATTGCCTTGTCATATGCAACAGCAATATCGGTTGAACTTTGTGTCCTCTGCCCCGATATCATTAGTCTGTCGATATGTGGAGGGCTTCCAAGCATCCCAGAATCAGGCAGATATGCGACCAAAAAAATGATTGCTGCATCAATGGGTGACAGCAAAGAGTTCGCCAAATTATTCACCAATACAATGACAGTCGATAATCCTGATATTCCCCAAAATAAAGCAATCCGAAAAGTGGTCGAAAGAAACATATCTAAAATGTCACCGGACAGAATGAATATATTCTTTGAGAATACAGTCAGGCTATTAGTACATCACCCTGATAATATAGAAAATATAAAGACACCTTGCACTATTTGTGTGGGTGAATACGACCCATATATTACTAAAGAAAGCGTATTTAATTTTTCACAAAAACTAACAAATTGTAACTTTATTACAATTAATAACGCTGACCATTTTGTTCATTTAGAACATCCAGAAAAACTATGTAATATTTTAACTTTACAGGCTGATCTCTATATAAATTTAAGTAAAAAATTACAAGAATTTGTATGAATGATTGAATCTTATTTTTAAATTTATATTCAACTTGGTCAACTTAAATCTATGTCCGTTTTAAGTTGACCTTTTACAGTGAAATGATAGGTATCACGTTTTATCTATATAGTTCTGACAAACTCATCAGAACTTTAATCATTGATTTTCGTTCATTTTCTCCAAGTAATCTAAGTGCCTCTATCATTAAAGAATCTCGTACATGTTGAACCTGTCTAAGTTTGTGAAACTCGGGGAACTGCTTCATTTCACTGATGAAATTCACATGAGCATCGAGATGAAAACCCTGCATAACTCTGAAACCGATAGATACAGGAAAGTGTGTTGTTCTATTCGGATTTTCCAAAATGTTATACTGATATTCTGATAAACCAAGAACTCTAGATATAGTGTCAATAGAAAGATTATTTTCGTGTCTGAATTTTTTTACTGTAAGAGCAATTGAATGGTAATAGTCAATTGCAAAGGCATTAATGTCCAGAACATCCGGTGGTAACAAGTGACTATGATCTATCATACATCCATACTCTGCTTCTATCTGTTGTCTGAATGTCAGAAAACTTTGTTTTGATTCTTCATTGAGCATACTGCAAATCATCGATAAAAAAAGTTCTATGACTTCTGTTGGTACACGTCCAACACGAACAAGGGCTTCAACAACACTATCTCCCATGCCTCGGTAGAGTTTATTTTGCTTAAATCCATGAAAAAATGCAGTCATCGGAACCATAGTTATTCATGAATATGCAGCAACAACATGAATAGGACGCATCGACGAATAGCTTTGATGCATATAACGTTTTAAGGTATTCCCTTGTATACCAGAAAACCGTTTATCTAAATAACTGATCCTAATTATGCTCCACTCTCATCAAACCATAACCGCTACCGGGAAATGGTGAAACGTTATCCATAAAGTAACGTACCCGCTGCAATAATTGCCACATCGTTTTACACTGATGGTTCCGGGTCACTGTTTCATGCAAAGCGTGCCAAAGCTTCTCTATCTTGTTCACCCACGGAGAATAAACCGGCTGAAACAGTAGAATAAACTTGGGATTTAACTTCAG
>NZ_FULE01000071.1 GCF_900163965.1 Vibrio ruber DSM 16370 | reverse complement strand
CCGGAGGAGGCGCAGGCTTTAGATATCACTGCAACCCAAACGCCTGCATCCCCGGCGATCTACACGCTTGCTTCGCCGAAAAATATTCAGGCACCGGCATTTGAACAGGTTTCAATGCAGAACACACCGATGTCGAAAATGTGTCAGCGCCAGCCGGACGGAAGCTGTCCGCGTGGTGACTGTCCGTGTACCTCGGAGGCATAAATAATGAGGCTTTTCCCAGAATTACAAGATAGTTCACTGGTACATTGGCTGGTGGTTGATTCCGTCCGGGTACCGGATATTACCCAACTCGTTTACCAGTATGAGAAAAACGTTGAGTTATATCGCCTGTTTGCCGGTACCCCGTTCGATCATTTAATTGAACAAAGCCCGGTGGCTTTCCGTTATAGCGGTGTGACAGAAATCGAGCGACAGCTCAAAGAAGATTTTGCACTCCGAACCAGTAGTGTGCTGTTTTCCTGTGATCCGTCTGTTGCGACTGAATCGGTCATTCAGCATTTTCAGGCACTGCTTTATGTGGTCGTTGCTGAGTCCCCGATTCTATTCCGTTATTACGCCAGCCCGATATGGAATGACGTTGCGCCAGAAACCACCGCGGAGGATCGATGTACGCTGCTGGGCCCGTGTCAGGCACTGAGTTGGGTAGACAGCCAGCAGAACGGTCATTCACTCAGACAGTTTCCCGAGGCGAAGATCGAAGCCGATTTCCAGTTACCGTACCATTTACAATCCCCCGTATTTAACGCATTGGTAGAACAACGTTATGGCTAATCCAACTGAGACACCGAAAACTTATACAATAAAACCCGGTGACTGTTTAAGTCTGCTTGCAGAGCATTTTGGTACCAAGCCGGAAATTCTCGCAAAACTGAACAGCGATCTGATTGACGATATCGATCTGATCTATGCCGGTGATACCATTATTCTGCCCGGAGAGGATGCAAACTCTGCAATCGATAACCAGCCCGGCAGCCGGGATGAGATCCCCAAGCCACCGGAAAAAGACGCCTGTGCCGGTGATCTATGCTCCGGAAAGGATACCCCGTTTACCGATATCCTGTATGTTCCGTCACACCCGACCGAAAAACAAAAACGGTTTTACGCCATTACCGATGAAGTCAAACAAGCGATTCAGGCGGAACACAAACTATTAGCAAAATCGATCGTTGAAGATCAAACCGAGACCATCCAAAACCTCAATCGCCTCGGAATTCTCTCACGCTTTTATACCAGCCCGCATGAGATGTTCCTCGAATCAGAAGATGACCTGAAGCGTTACCGTTTTCTACTCCATATGCGTAAGACGATTCGCTCCGGTGCAGCGAAAGATTATCAACACGGTGGCGAAAATGGGTTTATCGGCAGCCTTGCCGAACAAGAAGGCCTTGATACCGAGAAACTACTTAAGCGTTATGCCACATGGGAAAAGGTCAAATACTGGTTACTTGTCAGTGTCATGTGGAGAGACCCAATTGCTCAGAGATTACTGCTCACCAGTAGCAGCGTGAAAAAGTATCTCGATGAGGCGAGTAAACAAGCCTATCATCTCGAGCAAGCCAGAAAGAAATTAAAAGAAACCTTACAAGATCATCTCGACGATGAGATCGAAAAACTGGATAAGGTCGCAGAGCTTACCGCAAAAAACAAAAAGGCCGATGACGGCTCTTCTTATGTTTATGACAAAAAACTGAGTTACTTCACCAGTACGCATGAAAAAGAGATCGAGCATGCGGTAAAAGCGGTGAATCTGATACACAAGAGACGGGGGAGCGATGCAACATTGGCGCTTCATTCCCATGAGCAGGCAACAAAGAGCATTAAATATCACTGGGATCAGGAAGTTAAACAGGCGAACGAGTTTGTCAAAAGAGCTGCGGAAGCAAGGGCTGCCGGCAAATCGGATAGAACGCTTGGTCCGCCGCCATTGCTCTTTTCTCGAACTTTTGCTGAGAATCTGAATCAATTAAACTTGTATGGCTATGTTCTCAAAGAGCAATGTCTGACCATGGCTGAGCTCGAAGGCACCAGTCCGGCACACCTCGGCCCCAAAACCCTTGAGAAGAATTTTTCAGAATGGCGGAATAATAAATTCCTCACTGACAACGGACTGCCGGTCAAAATTACCGAAGGGGCAAAACTGGTCAACGACTTGCTGACCGAGCTCAAGGTCAATAAGGAAGCGTTGCACGCCACAAATATCGACGGTACCCGTAAACAGACTGAAGAAGAGCTGATTAAATCACTGCTCAGTCAGGGCTGCGCAGGGCAATGGGCCTATTACCCCTGTCTGGCGCTGGTCAAACTAGTCGATGCGACAATCACCAAGTGGATAGCCGACTTAGATGAACTGCTGGGCCTTGATAAAGATGAGCAAAACAAACGGATGCCTGCACCGGATATGTTCGGTGACTTACTGTGGCTGAAAAAGCTCGCCATGGCGCGAATTGATGCGCTGAAAACCATCGCTACATCGAGAGCCCAAAAAGGCGCCGATTCACTGCGTAATTTCTACCTCAGCGGTGATAAAATCCCAACCAGCTACCTGCTGCTCTGGGAAGAAAAAGAGTATCAACCCAAAGAGAAAAAGACCAAAGTCTTCCATAAAGAGACCGGCAAAGCCGACCTTCAGGTGGTTGAATGTGTGTTGATGTCTGAAGGAACACTCGGTTGGGTGCGAGGCCCGGCGTGGTATTTACCTAAAGACGAAAAAGACACCCTGCTGGCAAAAGGCCACCTCAGCGATATTACCACTAAGGTCGCGCTGGTCAGCCCGGCGGCTGACGGTAAAACACCGGGAAACATTAAGACCGAAGCCAATGCATTTCCGACCCTGTCTGAGGCGATGAAAGCCATCCGTACATCCATCAAAACGGATGGCGTTAAGGCATTGAAAGCGAGTATGCTGAATGGCAAGTTCCTGCTCAACCCAATCAACTTAGCCGCAGAGAAAAAATCAGAAGTATCGGCATTCTGGTCAGACAGCTATCACTGGGAAGAAGGGCTCGGGCCGGACGGCAAATCCTCTCAATATGTGGTTGATGCTTCCGCACAATTTATGCGCTTGTCTTCCAGTGTGAAGACCAACCTCAACCTCCCGTTAAGCGAATACAATAATCTCGCGGTCAATACCGATACCACTGCCGGTGGCGCACTCAATTTCACTGCGGATTTATTCCGGGCTCAATTAACGGCGAAGGCGTGGTTCCCGCTGCAACCTGAAAATGATGACCATAAAGACAAACGCCAGTTCAAGGGGAAACCACTAGCAATCCATTATCTGAAAAACGTGGATGGACAAGATAAAAAGGACATTTATGATGCCGGTGAGATGTTTATGCGCGTCTCCGCCACGATTTATGGTTTAGCAGCCGCCAGTGTCAGTATCGCCGGGAATCTTTGCTTCGGCCCGGCCACAACGAAAGCGGGTGAACTCGGTGTCCGGGGTAAGGCGATTACAACAGCGGACTATAATGCCGGTGAAATCAGCCAAGTCCGCGCAGCACCGCCACCATCCTTGCCACAGTCAGAGCAATCCGTCGGGCAAAGGGCACTCGGCACACTCAAAAAGAACTCCGCCGCACAAGCAGGAATTACCGTCGATGCCTTTGCCGGGGTTGAAGTCGGGGGAGAACTGAGTGGTGAGGTCTACTGGCGGCCACCGACGATTGACATCTCCAATAGTGCGGAGCGCGGCAAGATGATGCGCTTAGGGAGTTTAGCGGTTCAGGCAGCTGTCAGCTATGGCATCGGATTATCGGCTCAGTTCAGCATTACTTTCCACCGCGGAGCTTTATATGTGATTGCCGCAGCCAAACTGGTCTGCGGCCCCGGTGCGTCAGGCAAAGTCGCCATCGCCCTTGATGCGCTCAACGTTGACCGCTTTATTCAATGCCTGCTCGCCATGCTCAATGAATCCGGCTTTAAACGCATTGAAGCTTTCGGTGA
>NZ_FULE01000057.1 GCF_900163965.1 Vibrio ruber DSM 16370 | reverse complement strand
ACACTTGCCTTCTATATTTCGGTGCAAAGACTATGTGGTATTTACAGTTCCAGCGCGTGTGCGCTAAGCTCTTTTCGTCCCCCATTGGGACCCCCTTTCAATTCTTAATTAACTCTTGTAGTTGCCAGACCACAAGACGTTTTTATCAAATTGAAAGGGGTTATATAACTGACTTATAGCTGTAAGCTTTACGGAACCCCCAGCCTAGCTGGGGGTTTTCTCTATACAAAAAAAGCCAATCACAAGGTCGTGATTGGCTATCAATATGAACAAATTTGGTTCACTAACAACGTCAGTTGGCTAGGTGACCCTCGGCTTAATAAGGGTCATTCTAATTAATGCAGTATACGTGCCAACTTTTATTTTATCTTTAAGATACTGATTTTACTAATTTTTCATTTTAAAGGCTTAGTTTTATTGCATATATGGACATAGCTAAAATGCAAAATAAAAAAAATTCCCATTTTGCAAAAAACGCTTCTGAGCGAGTCATACAAATAAACTTCGGGAACGGCCCCCTGTCAGAACAATTAACCGCTCTCAGTGAAGCGACGAAAGAAATTAATCCGATTCTCGATATGATCCATTCATTGGCCGCTCAAACCGACCTGAGTGAACGAATACCTTCAATCACGTACGGATAAAGTTGATGACGTGACCTTGGCAACAACTTTGCACTTATTTCCTCACAGCTATGAAATCAGACTTATAATGAACGGGATGATTCCGAGGGAACGAAGAGGGAAAACTATGAATTTCAGGATTGTGTCGACTTTTATCACTGGTTTTATCCTTACACTGGCCATCCCCCTGAGCGCACAATCCGCCCCACAAGAAAGACAAAATTGTGTCACGGTGATCACATCCGGCAGTACCAGCCGGGCGTTTTGGTCAAAGGTCATTGAAGGCGCAACGCAAGCAGGCAAAGAATTGGGATTGAAAGTCTACGCCAGAGGAACCGTTGAAGACTCCGATTCTTCCGGGCAAAAATTCGTCTTAGAGAACACGATGAAACTGTTTCACTGCCGTGGTCTGGTGATTGCGCCATCAGATGCCAGTCGCAATCAAGACATCGCCCACTTAAAAGCGGAAGGCATTCCGGTAATCTATATTGATCGGGATACCGGTGGTGATCGACTGGCTTCTGTCACGACAGATAACTATGCTGCGGGACAACTGGCCGCTCAAAAAATGGGGGAAGCATTAGGCTATCAGGGAAATGTCCTGCTTTTCCGGCTCAAGAAAGGTGTTGCATCGACAGATGCCAGAGAACGAGGCTTTGCCGATGAAGCCCAAAAGATAGGTCTGACAATCGTTGCCGATGCTTATCTGGGCACGCAAGTCGGTGATGCACGTTCAAAGTCAGCCGAGATCCTGGAGCAATTTCCTCATGCCAATGGGATTTTTACTCCGAATGATACGACAACAATTGGCGTATTAATTTCACGAGAAAGCTACCTCAATCAATCTAATGTCATTCACATCGGCTTTGATGAACAAGAAATGATGGTTGAAAGCCTCAAAAATGGCTCACTGTACGGCTATATGATTCAGCTCCCGTATAAAATGGGTTACAAGGGAGTCTGGCTGATTCATGAAGCGCTGCAGGGAAAGACCGTTGAAGGTCAATTACACACACCGATTGAGTTTATCTCTCGCCCGCAGCCTACCCCGGCAGAATCAACGGCTAAATCACAGTAGCCATATTCATCCCAGGCTGGTAGTGACGATGAACAATCCGATTGCATCGTCCATCATAAAGTCGTCCCCATAAAAAAAGCCAATCACAAAATCGTGATTGGCTATCAATATGAACAAATTTGGTTCACTAACAACGTCAGTTGGCTAGGTGATCCTTCGGCTTAAAAAGGATCACTCTTGGTAAAGCACTATACGTGCCAACTTTTTAATAAAATTTAACCAATTGTTTTTATTCATTATTTTTTATTAAGAAATCAATTTATAGCATATTGGCTCATAATCAATTCTTAAAATAAAAATTTTCGCATTTTGCAAAAAACTCCCGAAGGCATAATGAAAACAATCACCGGCTTCATTTGTATGTTATCTGTGTTCGCTGCGACGGCAGTGGAATTTGTCGTCCATTGGGGAAACATCGGCAAAGGCACGGTCTTGCTCTGCGGAGTATTTTTCAGTTTTTCGATCTTGTGGGTTTTGAGCAGGTAATCGCTCAAAACCCACAAGGTACAAACGAAAAATGAATGATTGACGCCATACTCATTTATTATGTTTTGGGGCTAAGTTTAGAAACTAACCCCACAACTCTCTGACCTAGATACTTCGCTGACAACAAATCAACCTCATCTACTACACCATCAACCGATAGAGCAACGACACCAAGCTGGCAACCTAAACGATTCAGACCTTGATCTCTATAGCCATGCGCTAAATCCAGACCAACCCAGTACATGCCGTGTTGACTGGCCAAAGTAAACAGATAATTCAACGTACTCGCTTGATCTCCATTCGGAGCGCTGCCACATGTAAAACCAGCAGCAACCTTGTTTGACCACATTTGGTCACTCCAATAATCACTACTTGCATCAGCAAACGCTTTAAACTGAGCTGAAACGCCACCCATATATGTCGGTGACCCCATGATGATCGCATCACACTCAAGCAATCTTTCGAAAAGTGTCGGATTAATGAATCGACCTTCGATGATTTCTTTTCCCTCAATTCGGTACTCAAGCACAGTTGCATTCGGATCTTCGTCATAAATGCCATTAATAACCGATTGTGCTAATTTTCCTGTAACATCCGTTTTTGTGAAATAAATAACTGCTATTTTCACAGATTTGTTCCTTTTATCCGAAAAAAATATAACGAAGCTAAGTGACTGCAAATATCCCGCTATACCCAAAATAACTGCCGTAAACACACTAGCCGATAAGCAATAAATCTATTTGTCAGATTACTCCGGATTTAATTTTGCACTAAAATGTACCCTAAAAGAACTGATTTTTTAGACGATATCCTTCTTGAGACCAACCTGCACACGACATTTTGAGTTCATTGTATTATCGAACTTAGAAGGCATAACCTCAATCAGTCAGCGCGTTAGCGGCTAGCTGGGTTGATTTATTAGCGCTGGTAATTTCAATCACAAGCTCAAATCCAAAAACGACACAGAATGACATCAGCAACCAAACCAGCCATTTAAAATCATTTGGCTCCAAGACAACATGAAATGGATTTCCTACCATATAGTTGATACCAAAACCGCTGAGTTTAACGCGTTTGATTATTTGGTTATGCTTCAGGAAGTCTATGAGCAGGGATAAAAGTACCCTTTAGTGCTGTATGAGATAAAATCGAATCAATAATTGTTTTCGATGCTATGCTAGCAAAATTCATAAAGAACCATTCGTTCTCCATCGCATAGTCTTGCTCCATCAACTGGCCCTTATCTAATTCAAATCTTATAATAAATTCGATATCCATTATAAAAACCAGCGCTTCTGAATCTTTTTCAAAACCGTGAACAAATGCGTTTATGGATATCGAAATTTCGTTATGTAAATATTCGTCTTCATCATCATTCGTTTTAAAAAATTAAATTTATCGCCAATGCTAAGATTATATTTATAGTAACCTTTCCCTCTAGGTTCTTTTTTCAGAGAGAAAGAAGAATTAACTAATTCATGACCTAAATAGGATACTTCTTCTAACATGATTAGTGCATCCTTCTTTCAAAGTTAATAATATTACTTTTCTGTTTTCTATTCTCTGTGTACATTGACTTGTTATGCGCTCTTGTATTGATTTTGCAATATAAACAATGCGAGTTCTTGTATTGTATTTGACTCATGATCAGCTGGGTATTTGCTCATGGAGAGGCTGACATTATCCACGGTACTCATTGTCGTGTCTAATCTAGCCACCATTGTTTTGTGAAACCAACATTTATATTCGGTTAGTTCCCTATTTGTTGCAACCCAAAAATTTGGTGTGTAGATACCGTTTCCATCCGACCTCCAAGACTGGATTTGCATCTGCCTAAAACTCAAATTATTTGAATCAAACACCTTCGCTTCAATGCCAATATGCTTTTCTTGTCCGACTAAACAAAACCAGATATCTGGGAGAACCGCATCTTCAAGTTTGCCATGTTCTGAGGCTGCATGGTGCTTGGCACCACCACCATCCATGCATAAATAGAGGTCTTTGTCTTTATCCATGAACGGAGAAAGTAAATGATATAAGTCTGCGACAAATCTATTTTCTTGTTTCATCTAAAATCCAATTCTAAACACACGGCTCGAAACCTAAATATCGCATCACAACGATTAGGTAACACCATACGGCCTACGCTTCCAGCTTCCGCAGACAAACTGCTTCCGCCAGCGTTTTTAGTTTTTCCACTTCACCTTGCAGATACGCCAACTCTTCTTCAGTGATTTCATAATGCATTGAGTAACGGGCGTCGATATAAGCGCGTTGCAGGCGGCGAAAGCTGCGGCGGTGGAATTTGTCATCCATCGGGAAAATATCGGCAAAGGTATGGTCTTGCTCTGCGCAGTATTTTTTCAGCTTTTCGATATTATGGGTTTTCGGCAGGTAGTTGGTCAGAACCAGCAAGGTGCAGGCGAAAAATCGCTCTGCGGCTTGGTGTAATTCAAAAGCCGCTTTATTCACATAACCTTTGTCTATCGCAATCTGTGAGAATTCTAAAAACTCTCCTGCACTTTGAAACCACTGCTCAAAATGCCCCTGTGCAATGTCACGGCGTTCTTCATCGGTGAGATCGCCCGGCTCGGCCAGTTCCTTCGGGGTGGCGGCAAAGATTTCAATACCCTCTTCGCGGATATCCTTAAAAAAATAATGACCTTGTCTAAGCTGTTCATTCACTTCTGCCAAGGTATGCACAATCAGACCCAGCGGTGCACTTGTGACTTTGCGGTCGATCTGCTCTTCCGCCCGACGCCAGACCAGATCTTCTTCCACCAGCGAGGATTGGTTAACGATCACCAGAATATCGTAATCACTGACATAGCCGTTGGGAATATCCCTCACCCAACCGCCTTTGGCATGGCTGCCGAACAAGATGATTTTCAGGATCCGAAACTCGGCTTTACTCCCCTGCTTACCGACGATGTATTCTTCCAGCGTATCGCGCAAAATAGTGGAAATCAGCGCCAACTCATGCTGTTTACGTTCGGGCAGATGATCGAGTGAAGTCTTCATATCTGAATGATTTACATCGGTTAATGAACAATGCCCACAGTGTGGCGAGCTACCGCGCAAAAGTCTATGGGTTTTCATCGGGTTAAATCTATATCGCTGCCTTTTCCCGAGTCACTTCACATCACTTTATTTTTCATACTGCAATGTTGAGGGGCTGGTGCGAGTGAGGTGTCAGAATGGAAAAGGTCTCAATCTCTACTCAAGCTTATTTTTGGACAGAAATGTGTTAGATATGATGCTCCAACGCCCATGAACCAGATTAGAAAAGTACCTTGAAACCTTAATCGTTTGCTATGTTTGTTTTTGTTTATTCAAAGAACTCTTTCAACACTGTTCTAGTACCAACTTTCTTCCAGTTGTCTGTGTAACCCTCCCCGAAAAAATGGACGCTGGTAAATAGGGCTTTTCCGTTTACACTGAAATAAACGGAGAGTGCATGATGAAAAAATCACGCTATACAGAAACGCAAATCGTCAAGATCCTGAAGGAAGTCGAAGCCGGCAGGAAAGTCAATGAAGTGTGCCGCGAATACGGGATCTCTGATGCAACCTACTATAACTGGAAATCGAAGTACGGTGGTATGGAAGCCTCTGATG
>NZ_FULE01000095.1 GCF_900163965.1 Vibrio ruber DSM 16370 | reverse complement strand
GAGTTTAGCGGTTCAGGCAGCTGTCAGCTATGGCATCGGATTATCGGCTCAGTTCAGCATTACTTTCCACCGCGGAGCTTTATATGTGATTGCCGCAGCCAAACTGGTCTGCGGCCCCGGTGCGTCAGGCAAAGTCGCCATCGCCCTTGATGCGCTCAACGTTGACCGCTTTATTCAATGCCTGCTCGCCATGCTCAATGAATCCGGCTTTAAACGCATTGAAGCTTTCGGTGAGGTGAATGAGCAAGGCCGCAATGAAGACTTTGAAGAGCTCAACCGCCGCCTGACCGTCGCGGTCGCACTCGGCCTGACTTTAGGTGAAGCTTTGCTGCTGCCGGCCAAAGCCCTGTCATTTATTCACAAAGATGGTTTGCAGGAAGATTATGCACCGTTAATCGCCAGACGGATCATCAAAAAAGATGAAGGCAAAGAGGGTAAAAAGAAAATTCAGATTTGGGTCTCTGATTTACCGCCTGAGACACTCTGCAACTTATTAGATTGCCTGAGTAACCAAAACAAAGGTGGCTTGTTCGAAAATGACGAAGAGAAAGTCGCCCGACAGAGTCAAGAAGTCGATAAGGCCTTAGCCATTGTGCAAATCCTCAAATGGATATCCCCAAAGACAGGTGCCAGTGAAGCGGATATTGAGAAGAAACGCCGACAGTTTGAAAAGACTCTGATCCGTATGGGGGGCAATTATGAATCCGCCCGGCTCCCGATGGAGCAATGGCGACGCTTCACCCAAAGTTGGATGCAATTAGAAAACTTCATCAATCATGTTTCTAAGATTATTGGGAATACTAAGATCATTAAGAACATTAGAACAGATTTTAACGACTTTAGTGGGATTCTATGTGGCAACATGAAACGCTACCACTATGAAGCCGAAGAGCACTCGGATGCAATTGCTCATTTTGTCGATGGCGAATATGACTACTTAACCATTCGGGTCGCCAAAGACGGTGACAAGCCACAAGTGATTGATGATCGGAAAAAACTGGAACAGACCATCAAAGAGACCGAAGACAAAGGTTACTTGTGGAACAAAACCACCTATAAACCGTGGAAAGAAAAAAACTGGACACTTTAAAGCATGAATATCAATAAAAAACTGATTTACAAAACACTGCTGACCATCGTTGGTGTGATTATTCTAGCGGTCGGTGGACTGATGGCCTACCTGATGATCCCTTCCGGTTTTCAGTCCCGGCAGGCAGAAGGCCCCAAGGTACTGACTGAGTTACTAGAAATGGCTCAGGAAAGCCAGCCATTTAACCCCGACCCGTATATCTCCAGTACCTATCGACCCGGAGATCCGCTGTATGAGCCCCTGCTATATATCCAAAGACATCGGCAGGGAAAAGCCGAAGAGCTGTTGCAACCCTTAGTCGAACAAGGCAATGCTGATGCGATGTATTGGTTGGCTCAAATCACCTATGACGATAGCTACTACTCCGGCGGCCCGGCGGCCAAGTTATTCCAGAAGTCAGCCGAGCTGGGGAATCCCTATGCCGCACTCCGTTTAGATAGCAACAACCGTGAATGCCAGATGTTTATGAGCGGTTACTGTGATCAAAAGTGGGGAAAACTCGGGCGAAAACTACTGCAAGAGCGGGCAGAGAAAGGCGATAAAAAAGCAGAGTATTATCTGCTTCAGTATGATGAAGACAGCTCAGAAGAGGTGCATAAAGAGCTGGAACGACTAATCACTGAAAATGCCAAAAATCATTATTATCAGCCATTGATGAGACTTATAAAGAATTATAAAGATAGAATGTATTTAACTTTTTTCAATAGAAGAGAGGCTATTTCTGCTGAAGAGAATAATTATATATCTGAGCTAGCATACCTTCCAGTCAATAATAACTTCCCACCAGCAATGACAAATATTGTTTTTTTTAATAGAGAATTCTATAAAAAACCATATTTATTAAAAGTAGTCAAGCAAAGTATGATGATAAATACAGAGCCATTCCTATGTATAAGATACTATACAGAAGTTGATAATACTGACAGAGATCATATTATAGATAGTGCGGCGTGTGCTACTGCTTCAGATCAATTAGAGAGCAGAGATGATCATTTAAGAAGGTTTAATTATATTCTTAAAGAAAACGGCTTAAAGCCTTTGAGTAAATTAGAAATTAATAATGCTCATAACAGAGCACAAGAAATAATAAATAATATGACACCTGTCATCTATATTGATGAAATGAATCCAAGACCATAATACTACAATAAGGAGGATCAGCAACCTGATCCCCCTTTTCTCCATTAAATCCCTTCTACGTCTTCTTTAATCAAATTCAGCTCATCAAACGTAATCAGATTATTGAGAAATAGCAGAATTTCACGCAATTCATTTTGGTCAACGGAAGGTGCGGTGCTGGTGGCAAGAAAATCAATCAGATAACCGCGAGCAGTCAGGTGTAAATCAAGATGATTAGACATAATGTCTCCTAGTGAAATTTTTTAGAAAACAACCACCAAGAGGTTCGAATCTCTGAGGTGGTGAACTGAACAAGGTTCGAACAACCATTCACTAGGACACGGCCTGACTAAGTCAGCCTCATTCAGCTCACCATAATACAGATGAGCGAAGGCTACATATAAATACAGACCAATACAAGCGTCGCTTTATATGCCTAGTGATGTCAATTGGGGTTCGAATCCCGACACCGGATTTTATCGGTGCAGATGGAGCGTAAGCAGTATCTGGTTTGCTGACGAGTCATAAGAAAATAAAGCGCGTGTCATAGCGTAAAATCTCATACTTTGCTCACACTGGGTGTGTCATTATTTTGCGAGTAATTTCACACTGTTATCTATCTCTATAAAAGTGAGATCTCCCTTCAGGAAAATCGCTTTTCTTCTCATTTATCAGTCATATTTTTGTTTTCATCAGGATTCATATAACCGTTTCGTTATAATAGCGCTGGCTCTGTTTTCGTCTGTAAAAATAAATAGATAAGCACATCCACATTCAGACAGAGCAGTTCATCTTCATCATTTGCTTATTTCACAATGTCAGGAAAAAACTATGGGGACTTTGAACTTCCGTCTTGTCAGTGGTGTCGGTGAAGCCTTGGTCGTCCGTGATTATCAGGGACATGAATCTATCTCTGATTCATTGGATGCACAGGGAAACCCGGTGTATGGCTTTCGCTATCACATCGAGCTGGCCAGCCGCGATTCCGGCATCAGTGCCGGGCAACTGGTTGATACCGCAGCCGTGCTGGAAGTCATCCGCAATGG
>NZ_FULE01000055.1 GCF_900163965.1 Vibrio ruber DSM 16370 | reverse complement strand
TTAACGGAAAGTTCCGCGATGAATGTTTAAACGAACATTGGTTTCGGGATCTGAGTCATGCTCGTGAACTCATCAGTAGCTGGCGTATGGATTACAATGAAAATCGTCCTCACTCAGCACTGGATTATCTGACTCCATCTGAGTTTGCAGCAACCACAAGAACAGTAACGAACAATGGTGATTTAATAAGCATTACTAATGAAATTTTGGATTAATTCTTGGGGGCAGGTCAGGAGCACTAAGGAAATACCTTACACTGAATGTAAGGTATTAGAAGATCACTATAACAATGTAATTCTTGGTCAATGGATTACTTCTAAGTCCATGTTTAGTGCTTTAATTGATGAAATAAATGCTATCCATAAATTAACAGAATCAATTTTTGGCGTTCCTTTATTTCGAAAAGAGCTTGATGGAGAGCATAGTCCCAAAAACTTCACGTTCTTCTTTTCTCCAACATCAAAGAACTATTATGACTTCATCAACTTATTAGATAAGTTTCTATCCGAAAATATCAATAAACCTTTCTTTGAAGGTACATTGGAGTTGGAGGAGCTAAAACCGATTGAGGGTGACATTTACGAACGTGTTCGTAAAGGAACCTTACGTCTACTTGAAGAGTGGATAGCATTATCCTTTAGGTTTCCCGATGATACTTACCCAAGTAAGATGTTAAAACCATTAAAAAAAGTCCGAAAAGAGCGACAAACACCAGCTCATAAAGTGGTGGACAATGAATACGACATGTAGTGGTCAACTAAAATTGGCCACGGTTTTAGAGTTTTTCCAATATAGTCGTTCAGACTCATTGGGTGTCAGCCCACCATTATATTGATGGGGCCTAAGTTGGCTGTAATAACCTGTGATGTAACGAGTTATATGCTGTCTTGCTTCGCTAAAACTCCTATAACCCGACACCGGTATCCATTCTGTCTTTAGACTTCTGAAGAACCGCTCCATCGGGCTATTGTCCCAACAATTACCTCGCCTAGATAAGCTTTGCTTGATTTGATAACGCCACAACAGTTGCCGATAAGAACGACTGGTGTAATTGTAACCCTCCCTGAAAAAATGGACGCTGGTAAATAGGGCTTTTCCGTTTACACAGAATCTTTTACAGTCTCTCCGGTGCAGAACTGGAACCTGACACTGTCTCAGCTTAGCATCCACTTTGAAGGCTGGCTCACTCCATATCTGGATTTATAAAAATGGGCGTGACACAAAATAATGAACAGTCTCGTCGGCTCCCAAATTTGACGCACATTTTGTTCCTCGATTTCAGAAACATCGGTACTCAGTGCGCCAGTTCATCTTTCAGAGATGAAAGACGAACCAGAAAATCTTTTGTTTTGGCTGAATCGCACGTTGTCCAGAACCAGCTTTTACGGGCGTCCTGCCCGGAAAAGCCTAACCATTCTCCCGGAATGGTTTTCTTGGTTGAGTGGCTGATTTGAGTGAAGTGAAACATTGAATCAACGAAGCTCAATTGATCGATGCTCTCAGGGTAAAATTCAGGGAAGAATTTTAAGCTATCCCTCAACAAAAAGGCCTAGCAGGAGCGAATAAAAGCGCCCCTGATTACGCGTGCTGAACTCAAAAAGATGCTTTTGGTTACTTTTGACATCTATCAAAAGTAACTGGGGCGCGTTCGAGGATGCTAATGAAATCGAAGAACTTGATTACGCACCAAACCGCAGAATCACCATTTCTCACCCCCAAACACCGGCATTACAAGTTTTACCTTCCCAGCCTCCGGCACCCAAATTTAACACCAATCCCAACTCTAAATCCTTATTGTTATTAGGGATAACTAATCCGTGAATATATTGAACCGTGTTCATAAAGATTAAAGATGAATCCTGAACGAGCGGAGCAAAATCAATCCATTGACTATGATTTAACATTGGTTCAAACACTAATAACGATCAATAAGCTGGCGAATTTATTTTTACAGTGACATTGATACACAACAAGAGGCTTAGATGAAAAATATTCAATCAACAGTATTGGCTGCGATTGTTTGCAGCCTGATTGGTGTGAATGGCAGTTATGCAGCGCAAAGTTCACAGCATCAGGACAAGGTACAAAATCAACAAAGTTCCATAGTCGATATTCTGATCAATGGTAATTTTCAGGGAGATACCGGTTGGTGGGCATCTGGTGGTACCTTTAACACTCAGGATCAAATGGGATGTATTACCTTCACTGATGGCGGAGAGAATCCGTGGGATGTGGTTTTAGGTCAGTCGAATCTAAAATTGCTAAAAGATGAAATATATACCCTCCGATTTAGTGCGATGGCCCAGAATGCCGCCAATTTAACCGCGGTGCTGCAGCACGATGGTGAACCTTACACCAACTATATGAATAAGCTGATCTCCTTAAATAACACGGTGCAATCATTTGAATTTGAGATTAAACCGTCAGCCAGAGATAAAAAAGCACAGTTGGCTTTTCAGGTCGGGGCTCAGCCGGGGAATACCGTGTGCCTGAGTGATATCTCCTTGTATGGTCCGAGTTACCAAGAAGAAGATCGGCGCTCCGCTGTCCGTCTCAATCAGGTGGGTTATCTGTTAAATGCAAAAAAACGGGCGACCATTCAGACCGATACTCAGACACCGTTGCCGTGGCAGTTGCTGGACGCTCAGGGAGAGGTGATTGCTGAAGGTCAGACCATTCCATTTGGTCTTAACAGTGCTTCAGGAGAGCAGGTGCAGATTGCTGATTTCAGTCAGGTACAGACACCGGAAGAGGATATCATTCTTGAGGTAAACGGCCAGAAAAGTCATCCGTTTGATATCGGCCATGATATTTACAAGACAATGAAATATGATGCGCTGTCTTTCTTCTATCAACAACGCAGCGGAATTGAAATTGAAAATGCCTACGTTCAGCGTGCTGATTTAGCCCGTCCGGCAGGCCATCCGCAGGAAATCGTGACCTGCTTTAATCAAACCGATGCGAAAGGGAATGACTGGCCCGGATGTAACTTTTCTCTGGATGTCACCGGTGGATGGTACGATGCCGGCGACCACGGTAAATACGTGGTGAATGGCGGGATTTCGGTCTGGACACTGATGAATTATTACGAGCGTGAAAAGCTCTATAAAACCAATCATACCAGTGCATTTGCTGACGGTATGGTTCAGATCCCCGAGCAGTCTAACCAGTATAATGATTTACTGGATGAAGCTAAGTGGATGATGGACTTTATGCTGGCCATGCAAGTCCCGGAACATAAAAAAGTCTCGGTGCCGGTGGGTGATCAGTCCGGTCATTTGTCTGCGTTAAAACTGACAGAAATCGATGCCGGTGGCATGGTTTTCCATAAAATAGCCGATGCAAAATGGACGGGCGTCCCTCTACCGCCTTATGAAGATCCCCAACCACGCTTCCTGAGCTACCCAAGCACTGCGGCAACATTGAATCTGGCCGCGACAGCTGCACAATGTGCCCGGATCTGGCGTCCTCTGGATGCAACGTATGCAGACAAATGTTTATCCGCTGCTGAAAGAGCATGGCAGGCGGCCAATGTTCACAACAATGTGTATGCCTATGATAACTTTGACGGCTCCGGCCCTTATGGCGATACCCATCTGGCGGATGAATTCTACTGGGCTGCTGCTGAGTTGTTTGTCACGACAGGTAAGGGGGAATACAAAACCGCGCTTGAGCAGTCTCCTTATTATTTGACTACACCGACGACCAGCGATGATCTGTCATGGGCAAATATGGGCAGCGCCGGCACGGTTTCGTTAGCACTCGTCCCGAATAGTCTCGATAAAAGCACGATTGAGAAGGCGCGTGCAAATCTTCTCAAAACAGCGGATATCTATGAAGCCAGTGTCAAGACACAAGGGTATCTGATTCCTTATCAGAGCGATCAATATCCATGGGGTTCAAACTCGAATCTGATGAACCGCAGTATCTTCCTCGGACTTGCTTTTGACTGGACGAAAACCCAGAAGTATTTACAGGCAATGTCTGATGCAATGGACTATATGTTAGGACGTAACCCGATGGATCATTCTTATATTTCAGGCTATGGCACTTATCCGCTGCAAAATCCTCATCATCGGTTCTGGGCGCATTCTGAAAATCCTGATCTCCCGATTGTTCCACCCGGCGTGATCTCAGGCGGTCCGAACTCTATGGATTTCAGTGATCCGGTTGCGGCGACGCTGAAAGGTAATTGTACCGGGCAAACCTGCTGGATCGATGATATCGGTGCATGGACGATGAATGAAGTGACAGTCAACTGGAACGCGCCTTTGTTCTGGGTGACTAGTTTCTTGGATGAACATGCATCTTGGTAGAAAAGGCACAACTAAACAAAAGGCTACCCGCAGGTAGCCTTTTATCGGTTCGAATCGATGATTTTACGTTGAGTAAAGTTTAAAGACAGCTCGCAATTTCAACCAAGATTTGCCTTTTCAGGCCGCTGTTCCTTGACGAAACGCGGCTGAATCCAGTATCTTTTCCCCATCACTTCTTGAGGAGATTACGCCAATATGAACAACTAAACCTGTCATCCATTACTCATTTTATTTTTGGATCTACAGGGTTAGTCGGCGTAGCTCACTTTCCGATATTTCTTTACAAATACATTTTGAATCTCTAATTGCTCGGATAACAGCGTGTATTTACCGGGTATTTGTATTGATGTCATCCTTTGTCACTGTCTAGCTACGGCTGATGTCCCTGTCATTACAGGAGGCAACTATGCCAGTATTACAGGCTTACAACATCAGTCATCAATTTGATAACGGTGAAAAGCTGTTTCAACAATTATCATGTTCCATGATTAAAAATCGTGTCGGCTTGGTTGGTCGCAATGGGGTGGGTAAATCGATACTCGCTTCAATTTTAAGTGGCGAACAACAGCCATCGAGTGGAACGGTGACGTTACCCAAGTCATTTTTAGTGTATCGCCAGCAACCGTCGGATTTGCTATCCGGTGAGCTTTCTATTGCGCAGTTCTTGGGCAAACACCATGTACTTGAAGCGTTAAAGCAGGTTGAAGCCGGCGATTGTTCAGAACATTGGTTTGATGTGATTGGGGATCAGTGGGATTTACTCATACAACTCATTCAGCAACTTGAAGTGCTAGGATTGCCACCAGATGCCGACTTTCCCTGCGCCCGTTTGAGTGGGGGACAATTAGCGCGACTAAAGCTTTGGCAGATGTTTGCCAGTGACGTTGAGCTGCTGATTCTCGATGAACCGTCTAACCATCTTGATGTTCAGGCCAAGCAATGGTTGTTGGCATCGATGCGAGCGTTCAACGGTGCGATTTTACTCATTAGTCATGATCGGGTACTGCTGCGTGACATGGAAGAAATTTGGGAGCTGTCCGGGCTTGGATTACAAGTATTTGGTGGTAACTACGATGTTTACGCTGAACAGAAGCGTACCGAGTTGCAAGCGGTCGACCGACAACTTGCAAGCGTTGATAAGCAGAGAAAAAAGCTGGCAGTACAAGCTCAGCGCAATCGAGAAAAAGCAGAGCAAAGAGCGGCGCAAGGGAACAAATTACGTCAGGCCGGTAGCCACGGGAAAATCTTGCTCGATGCGAAAAAAGATAAAGCCACCGCAAGTAGTTCAAGTCGCAGTAAAAACGAGCAACTTCGTCAGGCTCACCTCCAAAATAAAACACAGTTATTAAAGGCGAGAAAAGAGCAACTGAAAGGGCAAAAGCTCTATCTTGAAGATAGCCAAAGCCACGCAGGTAAGGTGGTTTCGATGCTTGACGGTGTATTGTCGTTTGGCCGGACTCAGCCCATCTCATTCCAAGTCTGTGCCAATGAAAAGATTCATCTGACAGGTAACAATGGCAGTGGGAAATCAACGTTGTTGAAAACGTTATTCGGCGAGGTTGCTCTTCAACAAGGGGAACTGCGATTGAACACGCCATTGTATTATCTTGATCAGCATTTTGGGACGGTTCAACCCAAGTTATCGATACTGGATAATTTGATGCAACAGTGTGGTGGGCTCAAAGCAAGCGATGCCAGAACATTGCTGGCCGGGATTGGGTTTCGTCGTGACAGTGTTTTTCGTCTGGGTTATACGCTGAGTGGCGGCGAGAAAATGAAGTTAGCGATGTTGATCATCAGCCATCAACCTGAACAACCTTTGTTATTACTTGATGAGCCCGATAATTACCTCGATCTCGAATCAAAAGTCATTTTGGCACAAGCTTTGTGCAACTATCGTGGCGGTTTCATTCTGGTTAGTCATGATCATGATTTTGCCCGTGAATCAGGCGTGCAGCGAGATATTTCTTTGTAATGTTGTCACAGAAGGCTTTGGTCGGTGAATGAGGCCAAAAGCCTTTTGTTTGTTATCAAATGAAAGGGCTCGCTCTCTGACAGGTACTGAGCTGTTTTAGTGACAGAGACTTCAGTGTTGTGATATGACTGTCAATGAATTCTCGTTTGAGGGGAATCAGCGTTATTCGTGAACTGAATCAGGACAGGATTATGCTATGAATATAGTCAAAGTATTCTATCAACATCGCGAAGGCGGAACCGAGCTTATTGATCATGAAAGAACGTTGAAATCTCATTGTGAAGCTTGCGAAATAATTGATAACTATCCTTGGGCTCAGGAGTTGGCGCTATTTGAGACGCTTGGTGAAGGCGGTGGTTTCTTTTTTCTTCTTGGCGATGCTGAGGGGCAATATGCGAGCTACCAATTTACTCCGGTAGAAACTGATCGTGGGTTTTTGGATTTGGATGTGGTTTATCAACGCGGTGTGATGCGGATATTTGGTCGCAAATCGGTGTTGGTTGATTTTGAGTTGGTTTCGATTGCAGAGGCGAAGCATCATATTAAAGAACTGTTTGAATACTCGGTCGATGGTTTATATAACAAATATAAAAAATAACCTCTCCCCTAAATTGATGTGTGATATCGCGATACTAGACTAGCAACTGGGGGATGAATCCCGCAGCATCGTTAGCTCATCCAGTCTTAGTAACAGATTGAGGGTTATACTTCCTCCCTCAGTCATCTGGCTGCAGCTCCGCAGCTTCATTGATTAACCATCGTTTAACCTCCGCAATGCCCGGTTCATTTCGCCTTGAATACTTATAGGCAAAGTAAAACTCGTCACCGGTTTCGATATGATGAGTGGGGAGGCGGATCAGGTCATCCTTGGTTCTATCCTCATTAAACATATAGTCATTGATTAAACCGATACCAAGCGAATATTTGGCAGCTTCATAAGCGAGCAGTAAGTGACTGAATTTATGCAGTTGCAGGTCGTCGGGCAGGGGATTGCCTGTTTCGGCAAACCATCTGCGCCAGTCTTCGGTATATACGTTGTAGATACCAAACGAGGTCACTAGAGGAAAGTCGCCCAGTCTTTCGGGATGTGTCTTCAGCAAGTCGGCTATATCTTTGTCTGAGCGGAGATTGAGCGTGTTTTTCATCGACTCATAAAATGCGGGACTGCAAACGGGAAAGAGCCGCTCTCTGTAGATGTGCTTAAAATCAAAGCCGCGTTTGTCACGGTCAGTGGTAATGAAACAATCCGCTGTTTTGTCAGAAAGTTCTAGTGAGTCGTGCGCCATGGTAATGCTGATGTCCAGATTGGGATGCAGCCTCATCAGATCTGGCAGACGTGGCATTAACCAACAAACGGCAAAAGAGCTGTATACCGCGATTCTGACTTTGGTTTCACTCTCCCCTCTTATCAGGTTGCTCGCGTGGGCAATCTGTGACAAAGAGCTGCTAATCGCATCCCGATAATGTTTTCCCTCTGACGTCAGGCTGAGATAGCGTCCTTGGCGGTGGAAGAGGCTTTCTCCTAAGTGATTTTCTAAGGCGCGGATCTGATGAGACACTGCGCTTTGGCTTAGGTTGAGTTCCTGCGCGGCGAGTGAAAAGCTGTTTAATCTGGCAACGGCTTCAAAGACGGGTAATGCCTTCAGTGGTGGTAGCATGTTTATTATCCAAAAAACTAATACTAGGTCAGGATATATCATTTTATGATTAGGGAAGTCGAGACTAGACTGCAATTCTTGATACATTCGATTGGTGTGAGGAGGAGCGATGTCTGGAAAAACGGTTGGTAGTGCTATTTTGATTCTTGTGATCGGTAACCTTTTCGCGATCCTTTGTGATGTATTTATCAAGATGGCGGGCAGTAGTGTCGCTGTGTATCAGTTTACCTTTATGCGTCTGTTGATGAGTTGTCTTGTTGTACTGCCGCTGGCCTATAAGTATATTGATTTTAAAGGGGATATTGGTCTTAAGCTGCATGTGTTAAGGGGCAATCTTTGGGTGTTGGCAAGTATCCTACTGGTATTCTCTTTGACACAGCTTCCGCTGGCTACGGCGAATACAGTGTTTTATATCGCGCCGATTCTGATTGTTCTGTTTGCAGGGATTTTCTTTAAGGAGAAAATTACGGCTGGTATTGTGATTGCTGCGGTATCTGGTTTTGTGGGAGTGTTGATTATTTTGCGCCCTTCACAAGTCAGCTGGGGCATGATCAGTGCCGTGTCATTCGCTGTGGTACTGGCGACCAATAGTTTGCTGATCCGCAAGTTACCGAAGGAGCAAAATCTGTTCTTCGGGCTGTTGATTACTCACGTATCGGCCTTGCCATTAACGGCTTGTTTGGCTTTGTGGGAAAATGAACCTTGGAATTTTGATGGTTTATTATACGCTGGCGGATCTGCGGTGTGCTCAGTTTTTTATAGTTTGGCATGCTTACAGGGTTACCGACATGTGGCATCCAGCCAAGTGAGTAGTGCCGAGTATTCAGGGTTGTTATTTGCAGCGATACTGGGTTGGGTTATCTTCAATGAGCCGGTCGATCTGTTTCTCGTGATTGGTGCCTTATTTATTATTGTGCCGTTGGCATATTTGAGTCATCAGGATCGGCGCAAGCGCAAAGCTGAAGAGTGTTTGTCGGTGGTGCGGTCTCAATTGGATGCAGGCTAATTGTGTGGTTTTATTTCTCCATCCATTTCGTCTGTCTTTGACCCGCTGAGTTAAACTCTGGCTCAGAGACAAATGGTTATACTTGATACCTGAGTTGCCGTAATAGTATTGTTGTTCAAATATTTAACGTGATTAGGGATGTCGATGATGAATAAGAAGGTTCGTTGGGGAATCGCCGGGCTAGGTGAAATCGCGCATCGTTTTGTGAAAGATTTGACGCAACATGTTCCAAACGGAGAGTTATACGCTGTCGCGGCAAGAAATCAGTTGCGGGCTGACGCATTTGCTAATGAATTTAAGTGCCAGAGAAGTTATGGTTCATATCAGGCACTGGCACAAGACTCGAACGTTGATGTGGTCTACATTGCAACCCTGCATCCTTTCCACAGAAGCATGGTGGAACTGTTTCTGAAACACGGCAAGCATGTTTTGGTTGAAAAGCCAGCTTTTACTAATGTTGATGACTGGGATGCAATGTCCTCGCTGGCCAACGAAAAAGGCTTACTGTTAGTTGAAGCAATGAAATCAGTTGCTTTCCCGGCTTATCAGTCACTGCGGCAGTTTATTCTGGATAACCAGATCAAAATCAATTCAGTTGAAGCGGCTTTTGGTAATTGGCACGACTTTGATAGTCAATTGAGAATATTCAATCCTGATTTATGCGGCGGTGCAACACTGGATGTCGGAGTGTATGCTTTATGGTTATATGTCGATTTATGCCATCTCATGCAACGCCCGGTGTGTAAACCGTCAGTAAAATATATCACAGATAATGCTCATTCTGAGGTCGATGAAACGGTTGAATTTATGTTTGATGGTGAGGTCAAGGGTAGAATCGGGGCTTCGATTACGCGTGATCTAAAGCGCGAAGCAATCATAAAAGGGTCTGAGTTGGAAATCGTGATTCATGATAAGTGGTGGAACCCCCAAAACATCGACCTTTTCTATCAAGGTAAAAACCATAGAATAACCTCACCTGCGAGAGGGGGTGGATTTGAATACGAGATTGAGCATGTCTCTTCACTTATCCTTAATCATGAATACCAATCTGATGTGATACCTGCTGAGACAAGCCGAAAGGTTATTGCAATGATGGAAAGCAGTTTAGTTGAAAACGGCTTTGCGCATTTAGTACATTCAATCGGGTAAATGAGGCAAGTGTTGTGTCACGGGGGACGATAATGGCTCTGGCACTCTAATCTGGTTTATCAACTTATCAACAGGTGAAGGGAAGGCCGGTCAGAAAAGCCAGCCGTGTAATGAACGGCTGGCTTCTAGGGTGTCAGTTTTGTGCGCGTTTAACCCTGATGGTGCTTTTCGCGAAGCTTGAAAGGTTTAGTTTTTGGATTGCAGCTTTTGCTTCATCGTCGTCGGGCATTTCAACAAACGCGAAGCCTTTTGATAATCCTGTTTCCTGGTCTAAAACCAAGTTGCACACAGTGACTGTGCCATGAGTTGAAAAAAGAACACGAATGTCATGTTCAGTCGTTGTACGCGCTAGATTGCGAACTAAAAGTTTCATATTTTTTTGCCTAATGTAAGTTGCGGCATAAGTGTCTCAGTTATAGAGAAGTAAGCCAAGGTAAAATTAGTCATGAGTCGCAATAGAAAAATAAGCATGAGCAAAATCGGCAATCATAAACAATCAGGTTGTAAGCTTTGTGGTATCTCTTTAGCTAATCAGGGCGAAATATGGAGCTATCAGCGGGTTGGATAAGGCAGCGTGTGATTTATAAACGGACACCTTCCCGTTTTCTCCTCAATGAGGGGTTGCATGTTCAGTTGTCGGAGCAGTTATCCACAAAAACAGTGGATAAAGTTTGGGATAAGTGGACAAGCATGAGTGATAATTTGAGAAATCACATGTGTACATTCAATATGTTACCGTCAGTTTTGATGTGTTCAAAACACGAAATTCGAGATAGATAGAGTTCTCGTCAAGTGTTTTTTTTGAAAAAATTATTCTTGCAGATGAATGAATGATTCAAGGAAAACCCTATCAAAAATGTGATTTAAATTAAGTTTTTGTGCATATACAATGTGGACACGTCAGACAAGATAGAGTAGTGATGCAGAATAATTCATCGAATCGCCAAAAACCCCGGATTGCGATTATTGGTGGTGGCGTTGCAGGAGCGACGGCTGCAGTTCATTTAGGTGAACAGGGCTTAGACGTTGTTCTGATGGAACGTGGCCCGAGCCTGGTTAATGGCCCGCCAATCTGTCATCTTCATGCCGGTGGAAACCTATATCGAGAGATCTCTCAACAACAGTGCCTGGATTTATTAAGACAGTCGGTTGATACGATTCGGCTATATCGACATACCGTGAATAAACGTCCGACCGTGATCGCGACACCAATCACTGATCCCGAACATCCACAAGCATTATTACCCCGGTTAGAAGCGGTAAAGCAGGCTTATCAGGCGATGGTTCAGCAGGATGCCTGTAATGCAGTTCTGGGGGCTCCGGACGAATATTATCAACTCTATGAGCGGGCAGATTTAGAGCGACTCAGATTGAGCTCTCAGCCGCAAGAACCTGCTTGTATGGATGACTGGCTGATTCCTTTTGCCAAGCATGTTGATTTGGATCTGATTCAGTATCCCGTCATTGCGGTGCAAGAATATGGGTGGAGTGTTTTCCGTCTTGCTGCAACCGCGATGTTAACCCTTCAACAGTTACCTCACTGTCAGCTATTAACGAACAGTACGTTGGTTGATGCGCAAATGCGTGACGGACAGTGGCATTTGACTTATCACGATGAGGATTCACAACCCCATACACTGGTTGTGGATTATTTAGTCAATGCTTGTGGATATGAGACGGGTAAACTAGATGACCTGACCAAGAACCCTCAGTATCGGATGGCTGAATTTAAGGCCGCATATATCGCGAAATGGCCGGGAGAAGATAGCCTCTGGCCCGAAGTGATTTTTCATGGTCAGCGCGGGACACCACAGGGAATGGCTCAGCTTACGCCATATGCTGATGGTGTGTTTCAGTTGCATGGGATGACCAAAGCCATCACTTTGTTTGATGATGGCTTAACGAGAAGTCCGCTCCATTCATCGCAGCCGATTCTGCCAGACGTGTTGCAGATGAAACTCACCAACGGTTGGCCGGATGCTGTGGTTGAAGCCCGAACGCGTCATGCGATTGCACATATCGGCAAGTTTATGCCTGACTACTGTCGCGCTTACCCTGATGGCAAGCCACTGTTTGGTGCTCAGCAGATCCCGGGGGAAGATGAGACGTTGCGCGCTGCCGATGTGTCATTCAGTGGCCACAATTATGCCCGGATCGAAATTGTAAAGGGATCATCGGCTTTAGAGGCAGCGAGAAAGCTGATAGCACACTGGCAGTTGGCCGATCATTCGACTTTAGCGTCGATTGAACAGCAGCATCCGATTAGTCTTTCACATGCAGCGGACAGAGTTGAGCAGTTTGCAATTGAGCTAGCTCAGGCGCGGGGGTATCCCGTTGAACTGGCTAAAATTATTGGGTGTTAATATGAGCCCTGAGTCTTCATAGGTCTGAATCATTCGCTGAGTAATTCTTATAATCCGGACAGATGTCGCAGGAATTTCAAGCTAGAATGACTTTACGATTACATTGGTGTAGTAACATACAGTTATGTATATGTCATATGGGAGAGGCTAGGCAATGAATGTATTGATTACCGGCGGTATGGGCTATATCGGCAGCCATACTTGTATTCAGATGATTGAAGCAGGCATGAAGCCTGTGATTTTAGACAATCTCTACAATAGCAAACCAGCCGTTTTGGAACGTATTGAAAAGATAGCGGGTTACCGGCCTGTGTTTATCCGCGGTGATGTTCGTGACCGTAGTTTATTGATTGAAGTGATGAATGAGCATCAGATTGAGGCCGTGATCCACTTCGCGGGTTTAAAAGCGGTGGGCGAATCGGTTCAGAAGCCACTGGAATATTATGAAAATAATGTCAGTGGCACTTTGGTGCTGGTTGATGCGATGCGGATCGCGAATGTCAAAACGTTAATTTTCAGCTCATCAGCTACGGTTTACGGTGATCCGGCTTCTGTGCCTATCGTCGAAAGTTTTCCGACACAGGTGACCAACCCATATGGCAGAAGTAAATTGATGGTGGAGGAATGTCTCACTGATTTCCAACACGCGAATCCGGACTGGAGTATTACTTTACTGCGTTATTTTAATCCGGTGGGATCACATCCTTCGGGTGAAATTGGTGAAGATCCGCAGGGGATTCCAAACAACCTGATGCCGTTTGTCGCGCAAGTAGCGGTGGGACGTCGTGAGTGTCTTTCTATTTTTGGTAATGATTATCCGACCAAAGATGGTACCGGCGTTCGGGACTATATTCATGTGATGGATCTCGCGGACGGACATATTGCAGCTTTGCAAAAAGTTGGGACGAAAAGCGGATTACATGTATACAACCTCGGTACCGGGATCGGCTACAGTGTACTGGATATGGTTCATGCGTTTGAAAAGGCATGTGGTCAGACGATTGCCTATCAATTGGTTGAACGTCGTCCGGGAGATATTGCCGAGTGTTGGGCTGATCCTGCCAAAGCAATGCAAGAATTAGGGTGGCGTGCCACTCGTTCGTTAGATGATATGGTTCAGGATAGTTGGCGCTGGCAGTCAAATAATCCGGACGGTTATCCGGATATGTAATCTTCCCCCCCGATTTTGGAAGTCAGTCATCCACATTTGAAAAAACCGATTCATGTTTGAAAGCAAACAAACCGGTGAAATGGATGACTGATGGCCTTTAACTCACATTCACTCGGGTTGTAAGGTATGGTTCGTCTGGATGAGCCAGCTGAATAATCAGCTCATCAAGTTGTTGCGGCTGTAACCGGGATGAGGCCGGTATCATCAATTTTTTCGCCATAATTTCATCGCACATCTGCCAGTGTTTCAACAGACACTCGTTTTCGCTCTCACATTCCTGTGACCAAGTTTCATTCAGGAATGGACCCAGAGAAGCAGCACCGTGAGCAAACATGATCATTTGCCATTTGATTTCCCAAATTTTAATGGCGTGTTCCGGAAAACGCTGGTTGTAATCTTCAGCCAGATGAAAAATCAGCTTCTCCACTTCACCGGATTGATCAATAAAATAATCGAATCGTTTGCCTTTCTGACGAACGACATCCGCCATCAACTGGATCGGTTGTTTGTTAGCCAGCGTAAAGGCCAGCATACGAACAATAAATTGATACAGGAGTTCGTTGACCGGCATATCTTTCGGTAAATGCATCAGTATGGTTTGACAATAGTGAGTAATGTATTGGTGCATATTGTCGCTAATGCAATACCAGATTTGTTCTTTACTGCCAAAATGGTGGCGAATCAGGCTATGTGAGATACCGACTTTTTCGCTGATGGTGCGTAACGAAACTTGCGTATAACCAAACTCACAAAATAGCTCAGTGGCAATGCGTAAAATTTGTTGACGCGTCTGTTCGGCATCGTGAGCGCTGCGACGCCCTTGTCTTTTTATGGTCATTTTTGATGTTTTGGTGTCGTGGGAATCCAGTGTTGAGCGTTTCCCAATTGTATCCAAGTTTTGAACTCGCTGTTTTGATGGTATTCCGATTTATCCACGGGACAACTGATAAGTTGCTATTATATATACCCACAAAGCTTGGCTTTACTCAAACAAGCGATTGTTTTGGTATCGGTAATTTCGCCGTCGATAATCTTTTTTTCCAGTGCTGGAATAGATAGACAGAAGGTATCAATCACTTCATCATCATCACGTTGATAATCTTGTGTGACAGAGAGGTCTTTGGCGACAAACAGATGCTGAATCTCATCACAGAAACCGGCAAGCGGAGTCAACTGCCCTAAAGCAACCCATTCGCTGGCAAGATAACCGGTTTCTTCAGCGAGTTCTCGTTGCGCACATGCCAAAGGTGTTTCTGAATCTTCGCGGGTTCCGGCAGGTAATTCGAGCAGCCATTTTCGAATGGACGGACGAAACTGTCGCAACATGACAATCTCACCTTGTTGATTAACAGGCAGGATCACCGCTGCGCCCGGATGAATGATCGTGGTATGGAGGATTGGACGATGGGTTGGTAGCATGACTTCTTCTTCAACCAAAGAAATCTGTTTCCACTGATGTATCGTTTTACGCATACAGTCCTTTGACTTATCCGGCCTGTTATCGTCCGGAAGTGTGATAGAGTATTCTTGGCAAACGATACCTCTATGGCACTCAAAAATAAAGGTTTTTTGTTTGAACCCATTACTCTAGCATTAATGATACAAAACTCATATTTGGAAACATAGGTTTCAACCAATCGCACGAATTGTGGATCTGATATAAAAACAGAAGTATAAATTAAATTTTTTGTAACATTCAATTAACAACAAGATAAACTTATAATAGACTGAAGCGGTATAAAAAATTACAACAAGCGCTTTCATATTTTGTGAATCTAGTGAGTCATTTTCATGGTAAGTTCAATTCCTGCAAGTCATTCGCAGAAGGCATTGCTGTCAGAAAGAATTAACAAGTTAGCCGGTGCACTGGCTGACGGTGTTTATGAACGGGAACACGCGATTAAGATTTGTCTGCTTGCTGCTCTTGCCGGTGAGAGCGTGTTTCTGTTGGGGCCTCCCGGAATCGCAAAAAGTTTAATTGCGAAACGTCTGATTCAAGCCTTCGAGAACAGTTCCTATTTCGAATATCTGATGACGCGTTTTTCAACGCCTGAAGAAGTGTTCGGCCCATTGAGTATTCAAGAGTTGAAAGATAATGGGCGTTATCTTCGGCTAACCCAAGGTTATCTGCCGACGGCTCAGGTCGTGTTCTTAGATGAAATCTGGAAAGCAGGCCCCGCTATTTTGAATACATTGTTGACGGTCGTGAATGAAAAAACGTTTAACAATGGTAGTGAAGTCGAGCGGGTTCCTATGCGTCTGTTGGTTTCTGCATCGAATGAGCTACCGGATAAAGACAGTGGTCTGGAGGCATTATTCGACCGAATTTTGGTGCGAATTTTTGTGAATCGTATCCAGAATAAACAAAACTTTAAGTCGATGCTGACGGTTGGTACATCGCAAGAAGCCCATATTCCGGAGGGGCTGGCAATTACCGATCAGGAGTATCATGAGTGGCAACAGGCTTTAGATAAATTAACGTTGAGTAATGATGTGTTTGAAAAACTCTATCAGCTCAAATCAATGCTGGATACCGCCGCGGAAAACAGTACGTTGACGGCATCCGATGAAATGTATGTTTCTGATCGGCGTTGGAAAAAAGCAGTCAAACTGCTCAAAGCCAGTGCATTCTTTAATGGCCGTGACAGCATCAATCCACTCGATCTGTTTCTGTTGCAGGACTGTTTGTGGAATAGTCCTGACTCTCTTGCGATTGTAAAGGATGTCATTCGTGAGTTTGCCTTGAAATATGCGTTTGATCAGCAAGATGTCGAGCATCAAATCGATATCTGCCAAGAAGCACTAACGGATATTCAGCAGGAACTGGAAGGAAAATATGCCATGCCGCTGGGGGTCGAGAAAACCGCCGGGCTGATTAAGAAACAGGTCTATAGCTATGATCTGACACATGCGAAGACCTATCAATCCGGTAACCGCAAAGACCTCCTCAAAATCGTGTTGCTCCAAAGTCATACAACTGTCACCGATGCGGAAAATACTGATAAATATTGTCATTGGGTTTATGTACCAAAAGCTGATTTTGATAAGGTGATTCGCGAAGGGGGCGGTGAGCTGTTCGGTTATGTGAACCAAAATACCACGCTGTGCTCTTTTCAGTTTGGTGTTGACTCGGATGATTTATTAATCATCAAAGATATTGCCAATCGTTCGGTGCTGGTTTCTGTTGTGACGACACAACACCAAAACCAGCCTCGGCTATTTCAGGCATGGCAAACACGGATTGAACAGATTCATCATCAATTAGAGCAAACTGCATCTCATTTACGTCAGTCGTCGCGGCAGTTTCATGATGCGTTGCCCCATCATTTTATCGACCCTGAACTTCCCGTAGCGATGGAAAGTTCATTACAGCAATTACAACAACAGTTGGAGAACTCAATAACTGCGTGCGAAGAAGCCGCTCAGCAGATGAATCATTTCAGTCAGTATTTCATGTAGGAGATTGTTATGTTAGGCGTTGACGGACTAAATCTCGCGATGATGATTGCCGATTCGGGGTTAATTGATACTGCAGTAAATGAACTGATGGACAACATTCAACTGTTGATTGCCGCTGAAAACCGGGGAGTGAATACTTCGGTACAAAATCATTTGCTCAAGTGGCGTGGGCAGGTGAAGAAAAAAATGACCAATGTTTGCGAAACGGAGCGATTTCAACAGGAGCTGGCTTTATATCAGGAAGTGATTCACTGGGACGAAAACACTTTTTTCCGGAAAATTCCTGAAGTATTGCAACAGCTAGAATGGCACTCTGCATTTTATACAACCGCCCGTCAGTTATGTGAGCAGAAGAAAAACTTCAGTAATCCGATGTTTCCGCGCTACTTCTGTGATCAATGGTATAACAGTTTGTCCAATGCGCTCAAACAGGCGCAGGTGATGGAGCTGGAAGCCAATAAAGAGAAGGTATTGGACGACTTATATCAGCGGATTGAGACATTGCGGTCAATGGATCAAGTCACGGATACTGATGATGTGCAAAGTATCCACCGACTGTGGAATATGGCGAGTGCCAAGCTGGGCAAAGTTGATCTGGCTGTGATGAAAAAACATGCTGAGTTTCTTAAAAAACATAAGGAGATTCAACAGATTGCGGAAAGCCTTGGGCGCATGGCCAGCGAGGTGGATGATCCTGACCTGCAACGGGCAAGTATCGAAACACTACAGTTGGTTGAAGAACAGTCTGATCAGGCAACTGACGATATTGTCGGTGTTCATCAGAGTGATGATTTGAATAAAATTCTCCCGAATGAGATGCTGTTTCTGGCGCATCCCGAGCTGGAAGTCATTTTTTATAAGCATTTGATTGATAAACGGTTATTGAATTATCGAATGCAGGGGAAATCACGCACATTATCAAAAGTAACCACATCAAAACCAGCCAATGCTCAGGTGGATATTGAAAAAGGGCCTTTTGTGGTTTGTATTGATGCGTCCGGTTCGATGAACGGATTTCCCGAACAGTGTGCCAAAGCGGTAGCCTATGCTTTGATGCAGATAGCTCTGGCGGATAACAGGGACTGTTATGTGGTGATTTTTTCAACACAGATCATTACCTATCAGTTAACCAAGCAAGATGGATTGAGAGAAGTGTGTGATTTTCTGAGCTATACCTTTAAAGGCGGAACCGATCTGGAACTGGCATTATCGGATGCAATTAAAACCATGCATAGCGATCGATATAAGAATGCTGATTTGGTGGTGATCTCTGATTTTATGGCACCGAAACCTTCTCAGGAATTAAATGATGCGATCAATACATTAAAAGCACAACATAACCGTTTTCATGCGATTAGTCTTTCCCGGTATGGGAATCCGCAGTTAATGGAAATATTTGACTATAGCTGGCGTTATTATCCCGGTATTATCGGCCGTTTGATAAAAAGTCGTTCGTCTGTCAAATAATTTATTCAGAAATGAACAGAGAGCCATTTGGCTCTCTGTTTTCGTTATTTGGTGCGACCAAATTAAAATTGGTAAGAAACACCAGCGGTGGTTTGAATCGTGTGGCTGGAATCAACCATCGGACTATCTTGGATTTCGTCAGGTAATACTTGATAACGGCTGGAAACAAATGCACCTAAAGTATCAGAGACACTATATCTGAATGTAATGCCCAAATAAGGTGTGATTGCACTGCCGGGATTGTAGGCGGTTAATCCACTACGTGCTGATTCGCTTGAACTGACACCATAATAATGCTGATTCAGGTCACTATTGGTATATTTGATACCCGCTTCAGGAATTACCATCAACTGCTGTGTAAAAGGAATGGGGTAGTTATAGTGTGCAGAAGCTATCATGCCACCATCGGTCTCATCAAGAATATCGACAGCAAGCGAAGACGTGATATTCCCGAGCGGTGAGCGAAATGTATAAGAAATTGCTCCCATGGCTGTGCTGTCTCTTTGATCCAATAATTTCATCTGGCTGTTGTTCGCATCATCCGGATCAAACTCCTGAGCGTAATAAGACACAGAGGCTTGTAATACGTTGTATTCATCCTGATACAAATAGGCACCGGCTGAAAGGCCATGAATAAAGAAAACTTGATTATCGTAATTAACGAGCGGAAACGGGCGGGCACTTTCATCGTAGTCTTTATAAACTGACGTAGAATATGAAGCACCGAGACCGAGTGAAAGACCATTTTCTGCTGCATACCCCGGGAAAGCGATTAGACATGACGCCGGGATAAGGCATAAAACCTTTTTTAAATATAAGTTTGACATTAAAGCTCCTGATCACCTAACAAAGTTGTTTTTATTATTTACCCTATGTATATAAAGTGTAATTTCTTGCTTTACAGACAAGTTGAGTAAAGAGATTTACATTTATAAAGCACGCCTATCGAGAGTACCACAGTCTGCATGACGGTTCAAAAGCATGTTCTTGGTAAAATTTTATCTCAGAAACCCAGTGATACTTGTGACATTTTGTGACACGAAATATTTAGTGCTGTTTATTTATATTGAGATGGACTATTCGCGGTTCAGATAGTTGATTTTTGTCGCTCAGTTGTCTGATTATAAATATAAAGCGTGTTATATAAATAAAAGTCACATAAATAAAATCAGCCTGTTTCAACAGGCTGATTTTGATAATGATTGTCTGACCGTTGTTCAGTGGGAAAGGACAGCGTTAGTTTAAACAACGATTTAAGCAACGGCGGGTTGAACGTTGGTTTTGCGTTTATCGCCCACAGGCAAAATAACGCGACCATATTCATGGTTCAGCATTTGCGCCATAGCAAAGTAGATGGCACTTGCACCACAGAAAATACCTTCAAAACCGGCAATGACCCCAATGGTTTCATTACCGGTGAAATCGCGAATTGCCAACAAGGCAAACAGAATAGTCAGAGAACCGAACACCACTTGTTTGGCGATTGGATAGCACAAAGAACCAATAAACATAAATCCGGTGAAAACGCCCCACAATGCGAGGTAGCATCCCATAAAATGAGCCGGACTGGCTGGCAGACCCATCTTCGGCATCACAATCAGGCCGACTAAGGTTAACCAGAACAAGCCATAGGATGTAAAAGCGGTGGTACCGAATGTGTCACCGCGTTTAAAACACATGATACCGACAATGACCTGACTGAGACCGCCATAAAATATCCCCATGGCCAGAATCATTGAATCCAGAGGGAAAAACCCTGCATTGTGAATATTGAGCAATACAGTGGTCATACCAAAACCCATTAAGCCTAGAGGGGCTGGGTTGGCTAATTTCATTGACATGAATACTTACCTTTGCAAATAGATGAGGAATAAACTGCCGATGTTGGTTCCCGACAGCATCAAACGACGCGGATTCTAATACCTCGTCGGAGAAAAGCAATCTATATTTGTCAGGCTATCAATAGATACAGAAAATGGTTTGAGCGAAAGTCAGAGCTGGCTGGCCGACTGGATATTTTACGGTTTTCTTAAAAAAAAGCGCACCCTTGTAAGTGCGCTTTATTGGGAGGTTATGGTTTGAGTTTTAGCGCTTGATCAATATCTGCTGCGCTATGTCTTTCCGCCACTTGTTCCCATATTTCACCCATCGTTCGGTTGACAATACGACCACGTTGAACTGCTTCACGTGCTTCAATCTGTTGAGCCCAACGAACCACATGCTCGTAGGTATGCACCTGTAAAAACTCAGCAGCGTCGTATGCCCGGCCTAACACAAGGTTGCCATACCAAGGCCAAATGGCCATATCCGCAATGGTATATTCTTCACCGGCGACGTAAGTATTTTTGGCAAGTTGCTTATCTAACACATCTAACTGACGTTTCACTTCCATCGCGAAACGGTTAATCGGATATTCTTGTTTTTCATCGGCATACGCATAGAAATGACCAAAGCCACCCCCTAAGAAGGGTGCAGAGCCTTGTGCCCAGAATAACCAGTTTAATGTTTGTGTTCTTGCCGGGCCACTGGCCGGTAAAAAATGGCCAAATTTTTCAGCAAGATGAACCAGAATCGAAGCGGATTCAAACACGTTCACAGGTTCAGTGCCGGAGTTATCAACCAACGCTGGAATTTTTGAGTTTGGGTTGACGGCAACGAATCCTGATGAAAATTGATCAGAATCGCCGATATTAATAAGATGAGCATCGTATTCAGCGTCTTTTATTCCCAGCGCTAAAAGCTCCTCAAACAAGATCGTTACTTTTTGGCCGTTTGGCGTTCCTAGTGAGTAGAGTTGAAATGGGTGCTCGCCGACGGGCAGATCTCTCTCAAATCTTGCCCCTGCCTCCGGGCGATTAATATTCGCCCATTGATTGCCTGAACTGGGTTCATTTTTCCAGACTTTTGGCGGTACATATTGTTTGTCGCTCATTTAAATTTCCCCTTCTCTTTTTGCTTTTTGGGTAAGCCGGGTGGCTGAACGTTAACGATAAAACATGATAATCCGTTGCATATCGAAGGGGAATCAGTTTATCAACAATCCGATAGATTCAAAAATCATGTGACATGACATAAAAATATGAAGAGAAAGTTGCCCTGATGCTTGACGGTTGAATGAGACGCCATCGACAGCTGAGACGTGGCTGGTTTTTATCCTGATTGTATGTTGTCTATACCGATACGCATGTTTATTAGCCATTTGATTGATAATAAGGAAATTTTTGTTGACCTTGATTTTTAATCCGATAAAGTATGCCTCGTTCTCACGGTTCATGCCGATGAGAGGTGGTGTTACCATCGCTTTTAGCGTTGCCCTGGTGGTGGAATTGGTAGACACAAGGGATTTAAAATCCCTCGGCGTTCGCGCTGTGCCGGTTCAAGTCCGGCCCGGGGCACCATCTACAATGATTGAGAACGAAATAATTTGGCGCGTTGGCAGAGTGGCTATGCAGCGGATTGCAAATCCGTGGACCTCGGTTCGACTCCGGGACGCGCCTCCATATCCCGGTAAAAAGACGCTTTCTAAGCGTCTTTTTTACATCTCCACTTTTTCAATCCCTACTATCGATTAATTTGGTCAGTCTTTTTCGTGACTCCATTTTTCAGCGTTCATCAAAGAAGTCTTTATTGCGGATGTACTTACTCATCAAATGATAAGAAAACGGACGAATCACCCAACTGAGCAGCGAACGGCCGAGCCGGATCAAGGTCGGCGTATTTTCATAAATACGCCCGTTATAGAGCCAGAGTAGTTTACCGACATGCCAGTAGATAAACGGGAGTGGCGGTAAAAAGGTCACAATATCGATGTCGCAACAGATACGATAGGTTTTATGATTTAAGGAATATTGTCTGTAGAAGTGCCAGTTACCGACGGCCGGCTGACCAAAAGTGACCACACGTTTAATGCTTTTCGGTACCCTGCGTTCCAGATAGTCAGCGACGACACATGCCATGGCACCCCCGGATGAATGCCCGGTCAGCACGACGCGTTTCCCTTGCTCGATCAACGGTAACAGAATGGTTTCCAGCCTTTCCAGTACATTGATACCGAGTTTATCTTCATTACGAACCGGCTGGCTTTCCTGTAGTAAAAGATAATACAAGCCTGCATGAATATGATAAGGCAGTCCGAGCGGCCGGCAGTCTCTCAGCCATAACGCCAGATTCAGTACCCAGTCACTCACTGAATGAGAGCCTTTGAACACGACGACGACTTCGTCTTTTTTACGGCTCCACAGCACCCGAATGATGGTTTTACCATGCCGATCCCGGATGATTCGTTGCCCGTTGGGATCGAAACCATAGCGGGTATGCCGAAATATTCGAGGATAGGTGAGTTTACAGAGTACGGCATAATGTTCGTACTGATATCGTTTAAGTGGTTTCAAGCCGGTGGCGGATGTCTTGTCGTCTGATCTTAGCATTATCGGTGATCAATATGAAAATTTGATGAAGCCATCGATGCAATGCTGATGACTGCTCTAATGTTCGACTAGGTTTACATTTTTATCCTGGTTGAAATGAGGAAGTTCGAGCCGATTCATAGATGATGAGGTTTTTTGTAGACAAAGTAGGCCAAATCGATAACTTTGTGGTGCTCAGAGCCGGGCTCATCTGCTATGGTACTGTTTTTCATTAAAAATCAAATTGAAACCGACATGAATGCATTCTTAATTGGTGGTACGAGTAGTGGCAGTGGTAAGACGACCCTCACATTAGGTTTACTGCGGGCACTTCGACGCAGAGGTTTATCTGTTCAGCCGTTCAAAGTCGGTCCGGACTATATTGATACTGCGTGGCATTCGCGAGTTTCTGGCACGATATCCAGAAATCTGGATGAGTTTATGTTACCGCAGGCGGTGCTATTGAATACATTTTACCAACATGTGACTCAGGTTGATGTTGCCGTCATCGAAGGTGTGATGGGGTTATATGACGGCTATGGTACTGACCCGGATTATTGCAGTAGTGCCGGGATGGCAAAACAATTGGGGTGTCCGGTGATTCTGGTGATTGATGGTAAAGCTGTCTCTACATCGGCAGCAGCAACCGTGCTGGGATTTAAGCAGTTTGATCCGGCTTTGAATATCGCCGGGGTTATTCTCAATCAGGTCAATTCGGACGGCCACTTCGATTTACTGAAAACCGCAATTGAACGTTATACAGATATCCCCGTGCTCGGACGTTTACCCAACCTCAAAGCAATCGAACTACCTTCCCGTCATCTCGGATTAGTCACCGCGCATGAACAAGCTGCTTATGATGATGCCTGGGATCAACTGGCAGAGCAGATTGAACAGCACCTCGATCTGGATTTATTGCTTCAGGTTTCAGTGTTGCCGCCGGTACCGGTGACGGATGATACATTGACTGCGGCATTAAAAGGGCAGGGAAACGGGCTGACACTGGCAATGGCTTATGATGAAGCCTTTAATTTCTATTATCAGGATAATCTCGATCTTTTGGCCGCGAGCGGGGTGCGAATTGTTCGCTTCAGCCCGTTGCAGGATCAGGCGGTGCCGGATGCAGATTTGATCTATATTGGCGGCGGTTTCCCGGAATTGTATGCCGAACAATTGTCAGCGAATCAAGCGATGTTGAATGGCTTGAAGCGCGCTCATGAACAAGGTGTGGCGATTTACGCCGAATGTGGCGGGTTGATGTATTTGGGGGAAAGTCTGATTGATCAGGCCGGGCAGCAGTATCCGATGTGTGGCATTTTTCAGGGATATAGTACGATGACGACTTCGCTGAAGCGATTCGGCTATTGTCAGGCTTCTGCGGATCAAGATGTGTTGATTGCCACACAAGGGGCGGTCATTCGGGGGCATGAATTCCATTACTCCGAGTTCACGACCGAACTTACCCCGGTTTTTACCTGCACCAAAGAGCGGGATGGCCAGATTTTGCAGCACTGGCAAGGCGGTTATCAAGTTAACAATACCTTTGCGAGTTACCTCCATGTGCACTTTGGTCAGAATCCTGATTTACTGCTCAACTGGTTCCGACGGGGCAGAACTTGCCGATGAGTCTGTTGATTTATTGTAGTGCTTTTATCCTTGACTTGATTCTCGGTGACCCACCGCATTGGCCGCATCCGATTCGATGGATCGGCACAGCGATTTCCCGGCTGGAACAGTTGATTCGTCGTTTGAGTCAGCATGAACGGGCGCTTTACGCTGGCGGAGCCGTACTGTGGATCGTGATTGTCACGTTAAGCTGGGGTGTGACTTGGCTGGTGCTTCAGGCTACGGAGACGATTCATCCTTGGGTTGGGGTTGCTGTGACGGTGTGGTTGGCTTACACCACATTAGCTGGCCGATGTTTGGCGGATTGTGCCAACTTGGTGTATCGGGCGCAGGAGCAAGGTGATATTGAAGAGAGCCGTCGGCAGTTGTCTTATATTGTGGGACGGGATACCCGCAGTCTGGAGCATCCCCAGATTTCTCGTGCCGTGGTTGAAACAGTGGCAGAAAATACCGTTGACGGCATGATTGCACCGATGTTTTATCTGTTTCTCGGTGGTGTGCCATTGGCGATGGCGTATAAAGCAGTGAATACACTCGATTCTATGGTCGGTTATCACAACCCAAAATACCGGGCATTGGGTTATGTCTCGGCCAAAATGGACGACTTGGCGAATTGGTTACCTGCACGTTTGAGCTGGCTGCTGTTTGCTTTGGCGGCTTTGCTATTGCGTTACGATGCGCGAGGGGCTCTCACAATTGGCTGGCGGGATCGTTATCAACATAAAAGTCCCAATTGTGCGTGGTCGGAAGCGGCCGTTGCCGGAGCACTGGGGATACAACTTGGTGGCGCGAATGATTATTTTGGCCAACGGGTGGAAAAGCCTTGGATTGGTGATGATAAGCGTCTGATTGAGCGAGATGATATCCAGCGCACGATTCGGCTGATGTATTTGGTATCGATATTAGCACTGTGGGTTTACATCGGTGTATGCTGGATGATAGGAATCGGTCAATCCTGATGTAATGGCTGTGTCGGAGGGCATCCCCCCGGAGGAGAAAGAAGATGATAAAAGTACATGAATGTGTGTCTTTTTTATTGGTTGATGATGCGCAAGTTCTGCTGGAAAAGCGTGCGAAAGATAAAACGTGTGATCCTGATATCGTCGCCATCCCCAGTGGGCATATTGAAGTCGGCGAATCGCAAAAAGAAGCACTGCTCCGTGAAATTCAGGAAGAGCTTGGTGTGACCCCAAAAAGTTATCACTACCTGTGTTCGCTCTATCACCCGACAACTGAGCTGCAACTATTGCATTATTATGTCGTCAGTTATTGGGAAGGAAGTATTTCGTCTTTCGAAGCTGCTGAGGTATTTTGGTGTAATTTATCTGAAGCTCATGTGGATACATTAGCTGACAAAGTCGCCTTGTCTGAATACCATCGTTTAAAAGGGAGCCCGGTATTACCGTCTCTCATGGCGTGAAAAAGTGAGCTGTTGTGAGAGACGGAAAGCCTGATGCTCTGATGCAAAAAAAGTATCCACCGGCATAGCCGGTGGTTTTTCATATGCGCCTATAAGGCTCTCCTACTAGCAGCGCCCTAGCAGGCGCGTAGTGATCTGACATTTGCATATGACTAGTTCCTGCGGCCCGTAAACGGGCTACCTGAATACGGGATCGACAATTGCTCTCCCATTTTATCCTGCTCTAGTTGCTGCTTGATGTAATTTTGTATCTTGCTCGTATTTTTACCTACCGTATCT
>NZ_FULE01000022.1 GCF_900163965.1 Vibrio ruber DSM 16370 | reverse complement strand
TACGGTAGGTAAAAATACGAGCAAGATACAAAATTACATTAAGCAGCAACTAGAGCAGGATAAAATGGGAGAGCAATTGTCGATCCCGTATTCAGGTAGCCCGTTTACGGGCCGCAGGAAGTAGTCATATGCAAATGTCAGATCACTACGCGCCTGCTAGGGCGCTGCTAGTAGGAGAGCCTTATAGGCGCATATGAAAAACCACCGGCTATGCCGGTGGATACTTTTTTTATGCCTGTAAGTTCATCGATTGGGCATCCGGTGTTTTTTATGACCGGTAAGTGATTGAAAGTAGGAATTACTGTCGCAGTTTGCTATAACATAGATGCTGATTTTATTGCTAGGGGCTGTTGACCTTTCGTGATGGTTTTTGCAGCAATTTGTCGTACATTTAGTCAAGGCAGGTCATGTGAAGTGTAGCGATCTACATGAACCATGACCTACATGAACCATGACCTAACGCTGGATAAATGAGCGACAAATGCTGCCCAGAGGGTTCATGCCGGTTTGGGTTACTCTGTGGATTTGGTATCAAACGCCCATACAACGCAAAGCAAAACACATTTATCAGGTGAGCAAATTCGAGCTCATCATAATGCGATATTGCCTAATATATCGAGTTTTGGTGTAAAAATAGGCGCAATTACAACTGAAGCTTTGGTGTCATAAGGGTTAACAAGCGCAACTTTAAAGGCGAAAACGTAATTATTAGGCATGATGGAAAACGAGAAACAATGCATCCAATATTAATTTCAATCGGTTTACTGGTTTGTAGCAATGTATTTATGACATTTGCCTGGTACGCACATCTGAAAGAGCTAAGTAATAAGCCTTGGATCATCGCAGCATTAGTGAGCTGGGGCATTGCGCTTTTAGAGTATTTATTTCAGGTTCCGGCAAACCGTATCGGTTACACGGTGTTAACCGTCGGTCAGCTGAAAATTATTCAAGAGGTGATTACGTTATCGGTGTTTGTGCCGTTTTCAGTTATGTACCTCAAAGAGCCGCTCAAACTTGATTATTTATGGGCGGGGCTGTGTCTTGTCGGTGCGGTATATTTTATGTTTAGGAGCCGGTTTGCATAATCAATGCATCCCTACCGGTTTCAATTGAATGATTGCCCCTCTATCATTGAGGGGCAATATTATATGGACTTCAGCTTTCTGAGCTGTCGATTCAATACGACGAAGGTTCTGTATGTTTGACTACTCTATTATCCATTGGATGACATTTTTATCTGCGGCGGTATTGCTCAACCTTTCTCCGGGTCCGGATATGGCCTTCATTCTGGGGCAGACCTTGCGTAGTGGTCGTCGGCACGGGGTTGCAGCAATGCTCGGTATATGGTCTGGCACGTTATTGCATGTTGTGATGGCCGGGGTGGGGTTGTCGGCAGTTCTTGCGACATCTGCTTTAGCATTTTCAGTGGTCAAGTGGGTTGGGGCAGTGTATTTGGTCTGGTTGGGTATCAAAATGCTCTTTTCGCAAGGTGACGCCTTTATCTCTGATGAAAACCAAAGCGACAGTGTACGGATCAGGTCAGTCTATTGGCAGGGGGGCCTCGTTTCAGCGCTGAATCCGAAAGTTGCCCTGTTTTTCCTTGCTTTTTTGCCGCAGTTTGTTGTTGAAAGTGCAGGTTCCGCAAGTGCTCAACTGTTATTGCATGGCAGTTTGATTATTGTGGTTGCGGCTTTTATCGAACCGCCGCTTATTGTTGTGGGCTCAAAACTAGGAACTTTTCTGAGGGCGAATAAGCGAGCCGGCTTATGGATGGATAGAAGCCTTGGCGCTTTATTCATTGCTTTGGGAGTGCGTCTGGCGGCGAGTACCAAATAAAGCGATAGTAGGTGAGGCCCTTCTGTTCAGAGCCGGCTAGTTGTCTCAAGGCCAGTATACAAGCCATTAAGTACGAAAGCTTTCCTAAATAGAACATTGAATCATTAAATTAAGTTTATAGTTTATTTAACATTAGAGTAAAAAATGATCTCAATAGAAAAATATAGCGAAAAAAGAAAAACAGAAATTGATTTACTGGGTGTACGGCCTGAGCAGGCAGCGTTTACTGTTAGTCAAATTAGCGACTTTATTGCATCGTTACAAGAGCACGAGCACCCTCATTTAATTATTGATAACGGTCAGGTCGTCGGCTTTTTTCTGTTGGATTTATTATATACAGAAACATATGGTTTCAGTGACTCAAAAGCTTTAGGTATCAGAGCACTTTTAGTCGGTCATCATTATCAGGGGCAGGGTGGGGCAGGGTATCGCAACTCAGGCAATCAACTTATTACCTGCTTACGTGGCTCAATATTATCCAGATTTTGAAGTTCTTCAATTAACGGTCAACTGTCGCAATAAAGCGGCTTATCACTGTTACAGTAAATGTGGGTTTGAAGATACCGGCGAGTTATATCTCAGCGGCCCCGCTGGCCCGCAACATATCATGCAACGAAAAGTAGCGGTATAAATTGTTTAATTATGATTTGCTACGCATGATATTTTAGGTTTAAAGTCGGTTTTTGTATTTACAGAGTCTGAGGTTTGGTAGACTATTTTCAGCTGACAGAGCTATGTCAGTTGGTCTTGCTGCATCTATGGCTGGCAAAAAAGTGCGGTTTAAAATTAGCCACTGTGATGGCTCATATTTAGTCGGGAATGCCATTATGCTACCACAAGAATAATCATCGCAGGACAGGCGGAATGTCATCGCCTCCTGACCTAGGTTTTCCGACTGTCGAATATTGCATATTCACTCACCAATATCAGGTATCAACCTCAACTGTTATTCAAATAAGAGTTATGATCAATTGAGACCAAATTGAATCGAAATAGCTCAGGTGACAGATATCTATAATCGCTTGAGTTATTTCCGTTGTGATCATCTGATATGGATACATCACTGCGAGAGGGATTCATCCTCGTATCAAGGAGAACACTTTGGATATTGATTGGAAGCCTAAAACATGGGTTGCCGTTCTTTTAGGTGTATTTTTACAGGCATTTACATTTCTATATTTAAATCGGCCTAGACTCTTTTGGGTTTATTTGCTGCTTTCTGTACTGGTATCAGTATTGGATTGGCGATATCAAACATCATATGTCGCCATTTTCTCCCTGATCTGCCCGATTCATGCTTATCTGGTGGTAAGACATTTCAATCTCTCTTGTGAACGGGCGTGGTATTCAAAGTGGTGGGGGATTCCGACCATTTATGGCACGTTTTTCACAAGCGTTTTCCTCGTTCGCGCTTTCTTGTATGAGCCGTTTGTCGTTCCCTCTGTTTCAATGGCGCCGACAATCAATTCGGGAGATTATGTGCTGGTCAAAAAGTTTGGCTATGGTACATACGGAACATATGGCATCAAACTCATCAATGATGACGTATCGTCTGCTGATTTAATGCAACGAGGTAAGTTATATGCATTTTATCTACCGGGGAAAGATGTAATTTTTGTGAAACGATTAATTGCACTGCCGGGGGATACTCTGGCGATTACCGGTAACCAAATCATACTCAACGGCTCCGCATTAACAACTGAAAAGCTCTCTCAGCAAGAGGGGCATACAGTCTATCAACAAGTGTTAGATGGGGTGACATACACAATCCGACACCTCCGGATGAGAGCATCTGGAGATATGCAAGAAGTCATCTTGCCGGCAAAGAGTTATTTCTTCATGGGCGATAACCGTGACAACTCAGTGGATAGCCGGCATTTGGGTTATATCACCAGTGATAATATCGTTGGTGAGGTGAGCTATATTTTTAAGTCATGAGATATTGGTGACAAAAGAAGAATAGGTTTCGTATTCAATCTAGCGGGTATTTATTCCTGAATTGATAGTGAATATCTCGAATAGAACGATAGTGCTCAATCACAGACAAGATATTCAAATGTGACAGATTGTGTCTTGTTGTCGTTTTTCGTGGAACCAAGCATATCAAAACTAAAAGCAGTGATAGAGTCGGTTACACTTGAGCGCAGCGTGATCACAGTCCGTCCGACAAAGGAGTATTAATGAAATTGACCAATTTGATTATCGTTTTTGCACTTGCCTTCAGTGTATTTGGCTGTGTGTCAAAGATTACAGCCCCGGCTTCCGGTTCGACAGCAAAACTCACGGTTGAAGTGCCGAACTTTGCAGAAAAGCAGAGTATTTTAATGAATGAAAGCGTATGGTTTAACATCGCCACACCCGATGAAAGTTGGGGTGGTCAGCAAGTCATTAAACCTGATGAGCCTGTCCATACATTTACGATTCCTGCTGATGAAACATTGAACTACTCGATAAGACTGTTACAAGGCGGTGGCGGTTTTGACAGTGTCTGTGCTTTACACCTTGAGATGAATCCACCAGAAAACGCAAATCTTAAATTGAGATTCATTTTAGAACGTCAACGTGGTGACGAAAAAATAACCGGTTGTGTCGCCGAACTTTATTTAGATGGAAAACCAGTCGAGAGCTATCGAGGTGGCGCTACGATTACACATTATATCGTTAAGTTTATATAGGTTATCACAAGGATTCGTGATGCCGCGTGCGCTCAATCTTCATGAACACTCAATCGAATGCAATGTTTGCGATTGGTTGATACTTACGGTGGCGGGCGGGAGTGTTATGGCAAAATGACAAAGCTAACGTCCTGAAGCCGGGGGTTAGCTTTGTTTTTATCTGGGGTGACGGCTTGGCTACATCCGCCGCAGTTGCAATAAATTATCGGCCAGCTCCGAGAACCCATAGCCACCATTACGTTCGGTGATAAAACTGGGCTGGTGGGTTAAATCATCCATAATGGCGAGAATATTATTGACGCCAAAAGTCAGTGGCAGCCACGCGAACATACTCTCATCATTGTGTGAATCCCCGACATAGGTCACGGTTGCCAAATCAATCTCATCTTGTTCAGTCATACGGTGGAGAAACGATTGACCGCTGCGTTGTTTGCTGTGTTCTCCGACCCACGCATTGATATGGATCGAGCTCAGCATCACATTGACCGGCTCACCATCGATGTCTAAACCACGAATCCGCTGAGTAATTTCCTGAGCAATGGTCTTATCCACCGGAATCCGATCCTGACTCAAATTAATCGCCACATCGCAGATTCGGTAACCTTGGTCTGCGGCAAAATCGACGTCGGGATAATCTGCCAAAATTGTACCGATTTTTTCTCTGAGCTGTTCCTGACGTAAACGCATCGTTTCAAGCGGTTGGGTGTAATGGGTTTGAAAACCGTGGCGATTTTTGATCATCCAGAAGGCACCATTCTCCCCAATTACCCCATACAGTGGCCAAAGTTTGGCGATATGATCGCACCAGCCGGCACAAGCGCCGGTGACGGCAACGACTTTCACACCGGAGCGGTGCAACCGTTCGAGGGATGCGAGCGTCTCCGGCGGAATTCGTCCGCGCCACGTTAAGGTGTCATCGACATCGGTAAGTAACCATTCTATCTTTTTGGCTCGTTCTGCCGTCAGTTGTTTCATCAGACTAACCATGCATTCGCTCGCTCTGTTCAGTGGCAGGTAAGGGGGAGGGCAGGCGTTGTTCACTGGTCGTATCAAACAGATGAAGATGTTCGGGAGCAATTGCCAGACTTAAAGTTTCACCGATATCAAATTGCCGATCTCCATGCACGCGGATAATCAGCGTTTGCGCTTCACTGCCGCAGATGTGACAGTACAGTAATAAGTCTGCGCCTAAGGATTCCATCATGTCGATGGTCGCCTCGAACATCGGATTGTCTCCGACGATCTGAATATGCTCCGGGCGCATCCCCAGCTTGGCCTGACCGAGTTCCCACCGGGTGGTGTCCATCAGCAATTCATACTCTCCCAGTCTGAGCCCGTCGGCAGTGATGAGGCAATCCAGAATATTCATTGCCGGTGCTCCGATAAACGTTGCCACAAACAGCGATTCCGGGTGTTGGTATATCGCCATTGGTGTGCCGATCTGTTCAATATTGCCTTTGTTGAGCACCACCAGCTTATCACCTAATGTCATGGCTTCGACTTGATCGTGGGTGACATAAACAGCGGTGGTCTGTAAACGGCGCTGAAGTTTTTTGATTTCCAGACGCATCTGCACGCGCAGCTTTGCATCAAGGTTAGACAGCGGCTCATCAAATAAGAATACTTTCGGCGAACGCACGATTGCACGTCCCATGGCGACGCGCTGACGTTGCCCGCCGGAAAGCTGTTTGGGTTTGCGCTCCAGCAGATGCTCCAGCTCTAACAGCGTTGCCGTTTCAGTCACCATCGCGCGGATTTCATCTTTGGGGACTTTGCGGTTTTTCAGCCCGTAAGCCATATTGTCGAACACCGACATGTGTGGATAAAGCGCATAATTTTGAAACACCATCGCAATATCCCGTTGTCCCGGTTCGAGATCGTTAACGGGTTGCTCATCAATCATCAATTGTCCGGCACTGATTTCTTCGAGCCCGGCGATCATTCTGAGTAACGTCGATTTGCCGCAGCCGCTGGGTCCGACTAAAACCACCATTTCACCGTCGTTAATGGCTAAGTCAACCCCGTGGATTGCCTGAAATCCGTTTGGATAGGATTTTTTAATGTCTGTTAATGTTAACGTCGCCATGATTTATTTCTCCGAATCGACCAAACCCTTCACAAAAGCTTTTTGCATACCGATGACCACCAGAACCGGTGGCAGCATTGCAATGAGGGTAATCGCCATAATTTTGTTCCATTCCACAATGCCATCATTGACGTTGAGGAGCTGCTTGATACCCATCACGATGGTGTAGTATTTGATATCTGTAGTAATCAGTAGCGGCCAGAGATACTGGTTCCAGCCGTAGATAAAGGTAATCACGAACAGGGCTGCAATGTTGGTGCGTGACAGCGGCAGCAAAATGTCAAAGAAAAATCGCCACGGCCCGGCGCCGTCAATCCGTGCTGCTTCAACTAACTCGTGCGGCACGGTCATAAAAAACTGACGGAACAGAAATGTTGCGGTCGCACTGGCAATCAGCGGAATCGTCAGTCCGTAAAACGAATTCAGCATGTGCAGGTCAGTGATCACTTCAAAAGTGGGCATGATGCGTACTTCAACCGGCAACATGAGCGTGAAAAAAATCACCCAGAAGGCCAGCATTCTTCCCGGAAAGCGAAAAAACACCACGGCATAAGCGGACAGAATTGAAATCACCAGCTTACCGACGGTAATGCACAGTGCCATGATTAAAGAGTTGGTCAGCATTAGCGCAAGCGGAAATTTGGAGCCGTTGACTTTGTCGTGTGAGTAAAACAGTGCTTTGAACACATCCAGTCCCAGATCTCCGAACCACAGTGGCGTGCCGGTTGCGAACTCACCGTTGCTGTGTGTGGTGGCGACAATCGCCAGCCAGACCGGAAATGCCACCGAAGCAATGCCGAGAATCAGCGTCAGGTGGCAAAATAATTTGAATAAAGGTCTTTTCTCAACCATCAGTACGTCACCTTTTTCTCGACATATTTAAACTGAACCACGGTGAGCAGGGCGACAATGATCATCAGAATGACCGACTGTGCAGCCGATGAGCCCATGTCCAGCCCGATAAACCCATCGTTATATACTTTATACACCAGGGTTGTGGTGCTGTTACTTGGGCCACCTTGGGTCATCGCGTGAATGATGGCGAAGGTATCAAAGAAGGCATATACAAAATTCACCACCAAAAGAAAGAAACTGGTCGGGGTAATCAGCGGGAAGCTGATGGTCAGAAAACGTTTAATCGGGCCGCTGCCATCAATGGCTGCTGCTTCGTGCAGCGATTTCGGCACCGACTGCAATGCGGCAAGAAAGAACAGAAAGTTGTAGCTGACCTGTTTCCATGTCGCGGCAATCACCACCATGATCAGAGCTTGAGTGCCGTTCAGTTTCGGGTTCCAGTCGATACCGAGCTGATCAATCCAGTGACTGATCACCCCAATGGTCGGATCGAACAGAAACAGCCACAATGACCCGGCGACTACCGGGGCGACGGCATACGGCCAGATCAGCAGAGTTCGATAGGTCAGTGCGCCCCGGACAACACTTTCAGCCACGCCCGCGAGCACCAGCGCACTGACCAGTGCTAAAACAGCAACCGCACTGCTGAACACGAAAGTAGTACCGAGTGACTCAAGATAATGGCTATCGGTAAATAACCGCAGGAAGTTTTCAGCACCGACAAATTCGGTGGACATGCCAAAGGCATCTTCTAGCTGGGTAGACTGGACAATGGCCTGTCCGGCCGGCCAGAGAAAAAACACAAACGTAATAAACAGTTGAGGTGCGATCAGCAGCAGCGGTAACCACCGGTGCTTAAACACCACTTGCGATGACATCATAATCAGTAAACTTATTTCAGATGAAAGCGGATCGAACCGATCCGCTTATGTAGAACCGGTTATTTTTGTGTACGTTCAAAGCGGCGTAACTGGGCATTCCCGCGTTTAACCGCATTGTTGAGTGCTGTTTGAGCGGATTCTTTGCCAGCCCAGACCGCCTCAAGCTCTTCATTAATAATGTCACGGGTCTGAAGGAAGTTACCGAAGCGGATTCCTTTTGAGTTTGCCGTTGGTTTCTTTGACGTCATTTGAGTTACCGCCACTTCGGCTCCCGGATTTTTCGCGTAGAATCCTTGCTGTTTGGTTAACTCATAGGCTTGCTTGGTGATCGGCAGGTAGCCGGTAAACTGGTGCCAGTCTGCCTGAACTTTGGCACTGGACAAGTAGTTAAAGAATTTCGCAACCCCTTTGTACTCGGCTTTTGAATGACCTCTGAGTACCCAAAGTGAAGCGCCACCGATGATGGTATTTTGCGGAGATTTGATAATATGCGAGTCGTAAGGCAGTTGAGCCACACCGACATCGATCCCTTTCATGTTTTCTTTAATTCCAGCGAGTCCGGCAGAAGAGCCCATGCTCATTGCACATTCTTGAGTGTAGAACAGTGGCATTGCTTCAGACTGACGGCCACCATATTTGAATACACCGTCTTTCGCCCATTGTGCTATCTGGTTAATATGGTTAACGAAAGGCTTGGTGTTGAATTCGAATTTAGCTGTCAGACCGCCAAACCCATTGTTTTGCGTAGCCATCGGGATGTTATTCCGCGCGGCGAAGTTTTCGATTTGAATCCAGGATTGCCATGTTGTAGTGAAGCCACATTTGGCACCCGATTGCAGCAGTTTTTGCGATACTTCTCCCATTTCATCCCATGTTTTTGGGGGAGCAGTAATGCCGGCTTTTTTAAACATATCTTTGTTGTAGTAAAGCACCGGAGTTGAGCTGTTAAACGGCATCGAGAGCATTTTGCCATCATTGGTGGTGTAGTAACCGGTGACCGCAGCAAGATAATCGTTCGGATTAAACGGCTCTTGGGTATCTTTCATCAGTTTGTAAACCGGGTAAATCGCTTTTTTTGCGCCCATCATGGTCGCGGTACCGACTTCAAACACCTGGACAATTGCCGGCTGCTCTTTAGCCCGGAAAGCAGCAATGGCACTGGTCATTGTCTCGGCGTACGTTCCTTTGTAAACCGGTTTGATTTCGTATTGATCCTGACTTGCATTAAAATCAGCAGCAATCTGATCGACTTTTTTCCCTAAAGCGCCACCCATTGCGTGCCACCACTGAATTTCGGTTTTGGCAAAGACCGGTGCGCTGACCAGCGTTGTTGCAAGCGTCAAACCCACGAGTTTTTTAAGCATCATGCTAATTTTCCCTATCATTCTCATTTAAAATTCAAGCGAATATTCACTTTGGCGTGAAGTTACCCGATTTATGTTCATATGAACGCTACGCACGCAAAATGACGCTTAAATGACAAATAAATGAATTTATTTGAACGCAATTATCTGTCATATGAACGCAATCTTACCGTCATATTGGTTTGGAATGCTGCTTTCACTAAATGTCAGTAAGGAAGAGTATTATGCAAGTCATGGCGCACCGGGGGTATTCGAGTCAAGCTCCGGAAAATACGTTAGCCGCATTTAAAAAAGCCATTGCGTTTGGTTGCCAGTGGATCGAGTTGGATGTCCAGTTAACCGCAGATCAAATCCCCGTCGTGATTCATGACCAGACATTAGAACGCTGTACCGACGGTGTCGGTAAGATCGCAGATTTGACCTTCAACGAGCTGACGCAATATTCGGCTGGTCATTGGTTTGATCAAACATTCAGTGATGAGACGGTACCAAGCTTAGAAGCGACCTTGCAACTTGCCAAACAGCACCATATCAACCTGAATATTGAGTTAAAGCTTTATCCCGAAGATGACGAAACCTTGCTCTGCCAGCGGGTTGCGGCAGTGATTGATGCGGCCGGGATTGCTAAGGAACAACTGTTGTTCTCCAGTTTCAGTGTCACGGCGCTGGCTGCCATGCAACACATAATGCCTGAGATTCGCCGCGGATTATTGTGGGAAACCATGCCCGCTGATGCATTTGATACTCTGACGATGTTAGGTGCCTTTAGTGTTCACTGTGATTACCGTCATCTCAACCGACAGCAAGCAGCAGCGATTAAACAGCGCGGTTATGCACTGTATTGTTATACCCCGAACCAGCCATTGGAGGTTGAAGGGCACTGGCAATGGGGAGTGGATATGATGATTACGGATAAACCCCACCGTTATGTTTATAAAAAACAGTGAACCGTATCGATGCACATGAATCATTGACAAATATTGATAGGTAAACGATGGAAGATTTAACCGTCCGCCAAGAGCAGATTCTGACGCTGGTTCACCGTGATGAGTATTGTTCTATTGATGCGCTGTCCCAACATTTTTCGGTCACGACTCAGACCATCCGTCGTGATATTAACGCACTTTGTTCGATGGGACTGACAAGGCGACATCATGGTGGTGTCGGTTTACCGGCGACCCTGTCGAATCGTAGTTATTTATCGCGTCAGGCGACTGATCAGGCTGAAAAACGGCAGATTGCTGAACGAGTCGCAGCGCTGATTCCTGACGGCAGTACCATTTTTCTGGGAATTGGTACAACCATTGCGTTGATTGCCGAGCGTTTGGTGCATCACCGGGAACTGCGTGTGGTGACCAATAATTTTGAAGCGGCACATATCCTGTCTCAAAATGAACATATGGAAATTTGGCTTCCGGAGGGGCGGATTCGCAGCCATGACGGTGATATCGTCGGTGACAATGTCAGCCAGCTTTTCGGACGTTTTTCTGCGGATATCGGCATCATTGGTTGTGCCGCGGTTTGTCGCTTCACCCGACCGCCGATGAGCGGTCAGTCGGATACTGAGTTGACCGAGTTTGCCATGGAATATGAACTCCGTGAAGCGGCTGTCAGTCAGGCTATCATTCATCACTCACAGCAAACATGGTTGGTTGCCAGTCAGGCGAAATGGCAAAGGAAAGCCAATGCTAAAGTTGCTGCGTTTGACCGGTTCGATACTATTTTTACCGCAAAGCCATCAGGTGATTGACCGGATGTTCTTCCTCAACTGCATGGGTCTTTTGTGCTCACTTTTATGTTAAACTGCCGGTTCATTTTCGGTGATTGAACGATGAGTATGGAAAGGACATGAGAAAAATTGCAACACTGGGGCCACGGGGAACATTTTCGGAAACGGCGACACTTCGTTACATCACCGAGCAGTCAGCACTGCCGGTGGATGCACCAATGTTCCCGTATGAATTGGCGTATTTTTCTTCAATCGAACGGGCTCTGGATGCGATAGGTTCGGTGTGTGATGTCGGTGTGTTGCCGATTGAAAACTTCTCTGAGGGGTTTATTCCCTCGGTTCTTGATCAACTGATTCATGCGGATCTCAAAGTTATCGGTGAAGTCATTCTTCCGATTCGTTTTGCTTGTGTGAGCTCGGTTGCGTTGCATGAGATTCAACAATTATTTGTTCAGTTCGTCGCGAAAGGACAGTGTAGTCGTTTTATTGAATCACTGGGGACATGCCAGATTGTTCTGACCGAAAGTAATACCGAATCACTGGCACTGGCGCGTCAATCCTCACAGCCTTGTGCTGCAATTGTACCGGCTGATAGCGCCCGTCAAGAGACATTTTATACAGTCATTGAAAACGTCAATGACTACGAGAATAATCAGACTCGGTTTTTGGTGTTTGCCGCTCAACATTATCCGGAGACTCATTATGCGCAAGCCGATTATAAAACCAGCCTGATTGTCGTTGATGAGCATGATCATCCCGGTTTTCTCGGGGAGATTTTGACCTCTTTTTCCCGACGTAAAATCAATCTGACCTCGATTATTTCCCGGCCAACCTGCACTCAATTCGGTAAATATCACTTTTTTATCGATTTAGACGGGCACTACCAAGACCCGGCCATCGCAGCGGCTCTGGCCGAAATCGAGGCGATCAGCAAAGTGAAATGCCTCGGTTCTTATTTGAAAGCCCGGGTTCTGGACCGGTTGAGTTTTTGAATGTCTGAACCGGTTAGCAACTCAAAATACCGAGCGTTTTGAGTTTGCGATAAATGGTATTACGGCTGACCCCGAGTAACCGTGAGGTCTGGCTGATATTCCCCTGAGTTGCCTGATAGGTTTGCAGCAGGCGACTTTCTACCGTGGTTTTCAAATCGGGCATTCGGTATGTTTCACTGACTTCAAGCGGTGGCTCAGCCAATTGAATCGATGGCGTTGTGACTGCCGATGCAGATATTGTCAACGATTTCAGGATATGACCGGGAATATGTGCCAGCTTTAACAGCGGTTCGTCGCTGGTGAGCAGACAGGTAACTTTCAACATATTATCCAGTTCACGGATATTGCCCGGCCAGCGATAATCTTGCAGAACGTGCAATAATTGCGGACAAATCTGTTGCTGATTGAGACGATATTGGCGGTGAATATGCTCAATTAATTGTGCTTTATCTTGCCGCTCTCGCAACGCGGGAAGTTCGAGTACCAGCCCATTGAGCCTGTAGTAGAGATCCTGACGGAATCGCCCGGCTTCGACTTCTGCGGTTAAATCCTTATGGGTGGCTGCGATGACCTGAATATCAACCGGCTCACTCTGACCTGACCCGACAGGTATCACTTCTTTTTCTTGTAATACATGCAGCAGGCGACACTGCGCGTCCAGTGGCATATCTGCAATTTCATCCAGAAACAGGATTCCCTGATGTGCCTGGCGAATTTTACCCTGATAGCCTTTGGGGCTGGCACCGGTGAAGGCACCGGCAACATACCCGAACAGTTCGGATTCAATCAGATCTTTAGGGATCGCACCACAGTTGACAATCACTAGCGGACGATGCTGTCGTGAGCTGTGCTGGTGTAGCGCTTTGACGAATTCATTTTTACCGACCCCGGTTTCTCCCAAAATCAGCAGAGGAATGTCCTGATCGATCAGTTTATGAGCCTGTTGCCAGGCCTGCTCAATTCGGTCATCACCGAAATGGAGTTCACACGAGGTAGTGAACGCATTGGCTGAGTGAAACGCACTGGATTTTTTTTCAGACGACTGGAGCGTATGTTTTTCAAAAACCAGCGCACGGTCTTGCTGTTGTAACAGATGCTCGACGGAGAGACCGACAATGTTAGGGTGTTCAAGTAACTGAAAGGCAATATGATTATGAGCGAGAATTTTGCCGGATGTGTCGGTAATCAGTACGCCCTGCCAGCCACTGTTGAGTAAGTGTTTTTCACAGGCCAGATTGATTTTAACCGCACCGTCGGGAATATTGCATAACAGATGATTTTCTACCTGCTGAACCATGTTCTGCACCAGCATTTGTGTTGAGAGGTCGTGTTGCTGTTGTTCGCTGGTAATGTCCAGAATCCCGATGAGTTGCCCCTGATGGTTGAAGACCGGGCTGGCGGAGCAGCTAATAAACTGGTGTTGATGCACGTAGTGCTGATTACCGATAATCGTTAATGGTCTGGCTTCAACTATGGCGGTTCCGATGGCATTGGTACCTTTAAGGCTTTCTTGCCAGCAGACGCCGTTATCGAGTGCAATCTGGGTGAGTCGTTCTTTAAAACGCGGTTGTCCCCAGCTCGCCAGAATCACCCCATCATGGTCGGTGAGGATCAGACGGCTGTCACTGTGAGCAAACATCTGATTAAACAACGGTACCGCATAATTCTCGACCGCTTGGATCAGCGGGTTAACCGACCATTTTCGCGCTTTGAGCTCGGCACTGGACATGATGATATTCTCAGGCTGTCTACGCTGTTTTAAACCAGCCTGATGACATCGATCCCAAGATGATGTCAACCAGTCTCCGGCAGAAAATTGAACATGTTGCATCATTGTTTCACTCTTTCACATGAACCGTGTTCCATTTTGTAACACTTGAACAATTTGGAGAGAATCATCGGGTTACCCCGACGTCAACGGATTATGGTTGTTATATTTTATTAATCATAGTGTTGCAAAAAAGTAACAACAAGTTTTTCCATGCTGGCCTGTGATTTGCGTTACACAGAAAATTACAGGCAAAAAATAACGCCTGAACAATGTCAAAACAAACAATGACATGAACGTGAAAACCAATACGTGAAAATAAAATAAGCCAGAAGGAACGACATATGATTTATGCGCAACCCGGAACAGCAGATGCCATCATCAATTTTAAATCCCATTACGACAATTATATTGGGGGGCAGTGGGTCAAACCGGTTGATGGCAGATACTTTGACAATATTTCTCCGGTCAACGGTCAACCTTACTGTCAGGTTGCCCGCTCTTCGGAGGCCGATATCAACCTTGCTTTGGATGCCGCACATGAAATTCGTGCTCAGTGGGCCGCAACACCCGTCGCAGAGCGAGCCAATACGCTCCTGAAAATTGCTGATCGTATTGAGGCTCATTTGGAAGAGCTGGCAGTTGCTGAAGCATGGGAAAACGGTAAACCTGTGCGTGAAACACTGGCAGCAGATCTGCCGTTGGTGGTAGACCATTTCCGTTATTTTGCCGGTTGTATTCGGGCGCAGGAAGGTTCGGCAGCAGAGCTGGACAGCACGACAGCAAGTTATCATTTCCCTGAGCCGATTGGGGTAGTCGGGCAGATCATTCCATGGAACTTCCCAATGTTGATGGCGGCCTGGAAACTGGCACCGGCACTGGCGGCTGGCTGTTGTGTGGTATTAAAACCAGCAGAACAGACACCAACGTCTATACTGGTATTAATGGAGAAAATTGGTGACCTGTTGCCACCGGGTGTTATCAATATTGTTAACGGATACGGGGCTGAAGCAGGCCAAGCGCTGGCAGTCAGTAACCGCATTGCCAAACTGGCCTTTACCGGTTCAACCCAAGTGGGTAACCATATCCTGAAATGTGCGGCAGATAACTTGATTCCATCGACTGTGGAGCTGGGCGGTAAGTCACCCAATATCTATTTCTCTGATATTTTCGATTACGAAGATGAGTATTTGGATAAGTGTATCGAAGGGATTTTACTGGGATTCTTCAACCAAGGTGAAGTCTGTACGTGTCCGTCCCGAGTGTTGGTGCATGAATCGGTCTATGAGCGGTTTATCGATAAAGTGATTGAGCGGGCGAAAACCATTAAACAGGGGAATCCGCTTGATACTGAAACGCAGGTCGGTGCGCAGGCGTCACAGGAACAATTCGACAAGATTATCAGTTACCTTGAAATCGGTCGTAACGAAGGGGCTCAGGTCTTGTTTGGCGGAGAAGCGTCACAGCAAAGTGGCAGTGTCGAACATGGTTACTACATTCAGCCAACCATGCTGTTCGGTAATAACAAAATGCGGGTGTTTCAGGAAGAGATTTTCGGTCCGGTGATTGCTGTTACGACATTTAAAGATGAAGCTGAGGCCTTGGCACTTGCTAATGATACAGAGTATGGACTAGGTGCCGGAGTCTGGACGCGTGATACCAATCTCGCGTACCGCATGGCAAGAAATATTGAAGCCGGTCGGGTTTGGGTCAACTGTTATCATGCTTACCCGGCACATGCAGCTTTCGGTGGTTACAAAAAATCAGGGATTGGTCGGGAAACGCACAAGATGATGCTCGGCCACTATCAGAATACGAAGAATATATTGGTGAGTTATAGCACCAACCCATTGGGATTCTTCTAGATTTTGTCTCCCCGCTTCACAAAAAGATGTTGTGAAGCCGATTGTGCTGATCTAAGGAAGGTTTGGCACGCTTACGCAGCGCCTCTGGTTTCAGAGGCGCTTTTTTATGGTGTTAGACTTGCTTGTCTACCAGAGGCTAGCAGTGAATGAGGTGGGTCTCATATGCTTGCGGATTTTATTGAAGAAAATGATTAGAAAGGCTGACCATTGTTGACCGGAATTGAGAAACCAACAGCGTTGTTATGGTACCAACCATTAGCAACGACTTTGACTTGCCCCTGATAGCCACTCGCAGCATGTGCTTCTATTGTTCCGAATCCCAGACCGCCTTGAGAAGTTGGTGGTGTACAGAACCGACTTGTTGCCAGTGCAGGTAAGGTATATGTCTCTCCAACTGCAGTAATGTAAATCGTTGATGACAGTTTTTCTGTATATTCTTCACCGTTTTGATTATATAAATGAACTGTCACATCAGCAGGTACACCGGAAGTATTTGAAACTGTAAAACAAGAATGACCCACAGAAGGGCTTGCATCGGCATACCAACCTGTAATATTGGCTGTACCTGCGAAAGCCGGAAGTGCGATACAGGATAAGATACTTGAAATAATAATTTTTTTCATATTGCTTTTCTCTATTTTGATTGTTGTATTGGTGATCCAAGTCATCTGGTTTTATTCGTAGAATTAAATCAGAACGTTGATTTTTTTATATTTAAAATCAGACTCTAACTTTAATTAATATATCACTTATTGTATATAGACCAAGTGACCTCAAGAAGAAAATATTAATGATGGTTATAGTGCCTGTCCCTGTAATTTGGTATGCATTGCTCATCATTTATCCTGCCACATCCTTATATCAGAATTGTGATGTACATTGATGTGCATCGATGCTATAACCCTTCTTGCATTGTTGTTTTCCCCAATTTGTTTTATAACTGATTGTTTTGTAATTATTTTTAAGTAAAATTTGAGATGGTGTTATGAATATTCTTCAACAATCTGATCCGGCTCGCCGGCGTTATGGCCTTGCTGCATTCATTGGCCTGATTGCAGGTATTGTTTCTGCATTTGTGAAATGGGGAGCTGAACATCCGTTACCGCCTCGTAGCCCCGATGATATTTTCAGTGCGGCTTGTGCCCCTGAATTACTCAATCGTGTTGCTGAGCAGATCGACTGCTCACGTAATTTTTTAAATCCACCTTATGTCTTTTTGCGTGATTGGTTAGGGATGGTTGATCCCAATAGTGCGGTGTATACCTTTGCAGGACATGCCTTCAATTGGGTTGGTGTAACACACATTATTTTCTCAATTGTGTTTGCTGTTGGTTATTGCGTGGTCACCGAGCGGTTCCCGGTCTTTAAACTATGGCAGGGGCTGCTTGCCGGAGCATTGGCACAACTGTTTGTCCATATGATCTCTTTCCCACTGATGGGACTGACACCACCAGTGTTCGACTTGCCTTGGTATGAGCATGTTTCTGAAATCGTCGGCCATTTAATTTGGTTCTGGTCGATTGAAATTATTCGTCGTGATTTACGTAATCGCATCACGCATGAACCGGATCCGGAAGTGCCATTAACGGCTCGTTCATCTTAATTCTTGTCGCACCGATAATTTTTGAGGCACTCTCGATAGTTTGATATGTTCGATAGCCGATATCGAACTTCAACAATGCCGCTATCGGGATTATCCTACGGAGCCACCATGTCTTGTTCTTGGCATGGTGGCTCTTTTGATCCGTACCTGCCTGCCTGGCACCGACAGACAGTCAAGCATTTGTCAGAACCACTCGTTAGACTTCTGGCCATCTTGTAAAAGGCCGAGGTTAATATGCTAGACTGATAAGATAATAGACAAAAGTGGTGATTTATCAATGTCATTCAAGATGCCACCTATCACTGATACCCAAAATGGCGATGTCAGAAAAGTAGGTTTTGAATTGGAATTTACCGGTTTAACGCTTGAGCAAGCGCTTGAACCTTTGTGTTCGATTTTAGGCGGCCAAGTCGAGCAGCGATCGGCGGTTGAGTTTGGTGTGCGTACTGATAATTTAGGGACGTTCAATATTGAATTAGACTGGGATTTCCTCAAACGGAAAGCCAAATCGGCTTGGCAGAAAGATGATGGCCATGAATTAGTCGATATTTTACATCAAGCCGCATTGCCGGTTGTCCCGCTTGAAATTGTCAGCCCTCCGATTCCTCTGGATCAACTTGAACCGCTTAATCAACTGATTCCTGCATTACGCAAAGCGGGCGCAAAAGGAACGGAAGACTCTTTGATTGCCGCCTTTGGGGTGCATATAAATCCTGAATTACCTGATTTGACTGCCGCAACGATCAACAACTATCTGAAAGCATTTGCTTTACTCCAGTGGTGGCTCGTCGATGCGCATGATGTCGATCCAACCCGTCGGCTCAGTCCTTACATTGCGCTCTACCCAGAAGCTTATGTGAAAACGCTGCTCAACGATAACTCGGCTGATATGGATCATTTGTTTGAGAGCTATCTCACCCATAATCCGACACGTAATCGAGCGCTCGATTTATTACCTTTGTTAGCTGAAATCGATGCGGATCGGGTTCGTCAGGTAGTTGGTGATCCAAAAATCAAGGCGCGTCCCACATTTCACTATCGTCTCCCGGATTGCCGTATTGAAGATGCCGGCTGGGATCTGACCAAGAGCTGGGATTTGTGGTGTGTTGTCGAGAGGCTTGCAGCGGATCCGCAGGCGATTGAGATACTGGCAATGCGCTTTCTTAAATCAGAACGCCCCTTGATTGGTGTTGATCGCAAAGTTTGGGTAAAGGAGATCTCACAATGGCTCAACGACCAAGGGTGGGTGTAACCGGTAACGGTCAACGCTGGTCACCTTCATGGTGGTGTACACGGATTGCATTATGGCTGGTTGGCGCGCGGGCAATTCGTTTGAGTGTCCGCCATTCGTGGTCGGGTGAGCCGTTAGATGCTTTGATTATTGGTGGTGGTGACGACATCAGCCCCGAGCATTATGGTGGTGATGTTAACCAACAGGTGCGGATTGATCCGCAGCGTGACCAATTAGAAATTGACTGGATTGAATGGGCACTTGAACATCGTAAGCCGCTGCTTGGGATATGTCGGGGATTACAACTGATTAATGTGGTCAAAGGCGGCTCTTTATATGCTGATATCAGTGAATTGCGTCAACAGACGTATAACCGTTCAGGGTTACTTCCGACCAAACAGGTGAAGCTCCGTGCGAATTCAAAACTGGCCGCCGTGTGTCAAAAAGTGCGCTTACGGGTGAATAGTTTGCATCATCAGGCTGTCAAGAATGTAGGGCAGGATTTACAAGTGGTCGGTTGGGATTTGGACCAGTTTACTCAGGCAGTGGAAAGCACCGATCACACACCTATCTTAGGGGTGCAGTGGCATCCCGAATACCTCTTTTACTTACCCGCTCAACTCGCTATTTTCCGCTGGCTTTGCGTTCGGGGAGCCGAGCATCAACAAATCTGAATCAAGAAGCTTTCAAATTCGTTTTTGATGAAAAATAAAAGAATTATCAATAATGTGGTGCGTGTCATACGTGCCACATTATTGTGTTATTGAGCATTGTTAATATGCATGTTATTTATATGCCTCGATCATTATATTCATATCAATAACTTTAAAAGGAAGTTTCATCATGATGAATCTCATCAAGTCAGTTTTGGTTTTCTCATTATGTATTTTGTCGTTTGCCTCACAGGCGGCTCAAGTGCCGTCGGAAGTGGTGCTCGGTGGGGTGTCTTATGCGGTTAACCCTGAGGTTAGTGCGGTTGTCGCGAATCAGTCTCTGTCGATCGACTTAACCAAAGAAGAAAGTCAACAAGTCGAAAAGCAGGGGCTGGCTGCGGCTTCGGCACTAGATTTCAAATGCCGGTTCTATACTAAGAAAACGGTCTACTTTACCAACGTTCGTCCAAATGACCTCCAACTGGTTTACTCATTTAACCAAACTTGCGCCAATAAATTTATTACTGCGAAGATGACTAACTTATCTAACGGTTCTCTGGCTCTATACCTTACGGATTCAACCGGTAACCAAATTGTTGCCGGACCAACGAGCTGGGTTTCTGAGCAGTTGCCTGTCGGCACTTATCATCTGTTTGTTGTTAACAGCAGTTCATCTCAGAGAGGTGACGGATACGTTGATACTGAGATTGCGTTCTAAATTTGCCTGAATCTCGAGTTTTGAATACTGTTGGTTGCCTGATGCAACCAACAGTTAATATCAACCTCTCACGCAACATCTTTCCGGTTTCCCGAATATCTTCCGCTCAATCAGCATATTTTATACTAACGCTTCGCGATCCTTCTGGGGCTGAACTGGCTCTGCCGATAGAGGATCATGTGGTAGTTCAAGCTCCGCCAAGTCAGATTTGATTTGAGCCAGCTTGTGGTTATCAAGTTTATAGAACAGCATAAATATCGCTAGTAAGGCAAAAAATACGCCGGGGATCACGGTAAACAGTAAATTGATCGCATTGATTGCTTTTGGTGTTTGAACTGCTGCGCCACCCTCATATCCAGCCCATGCCAAGATCCAACCGACACCTGCACCACCAAGGGCAATCCCCAGTTTGATGGCAAATAAGTTGGTGGAGAATACCATCCCGCTCAGTGAGCGATTACTCCGCGTTTTTTCATAGTCAACCACATCGGACATCATGCTCCACAGAATCGGTGTGGTACTCATCTGTACGACACCCAGCAGAACGACCAATGTAAAGACCGCAGGGACGTTCGCCGGATCGACCAGATAGAGCAATGCTGCGAGAATCCCGGAGAGTACGGTCAGAATCCGGTACATGGTTGGTTTATTATATTTGCCGAATAAAGGCGAAGATAACATTGCCCCGACAATATTGGCCAACATCCCGGAAACCATAAAAATCGTGGCAAGGTCTGCCCGGCCCATCACAACTTTGACGTAGTACATCGTTGATGCGCCCTTGAATACGACGCCGGTAAGGAGCACGACGTTGACGATAAACAAAATTCGCCATTGGCTATTTTTCATCAGCCGCTTTAAATCTTGCAGTGCAGATTGTCTCTCCTCAGTCGGGACATAGCGCTCTTTGGTGTTGGCGAAACTGAAAAAGAATAGTGCGATAGCACCAAGCCCCATCACCGCCATGGCGCCCAAATAGCCTTTTTGCGTATTGCCCTGACCAATAATATCCACCAGCGGTAATGCCACCATGGCGACTATGAGCCCTCCGGCGGTACTGAGTGCAAAACGATAGGATTGGAGTGACGTGCGTTCACTCGAGTCGTTTGTCAGTGCATTTGCCATTGCGCAGTAAGGTACATTGATCGCGGTATACATCAGGGTTAAGAAAATATAAGACGTATAGGCGTAGATCAGTTTACCGGTTGCGCCGAAATCCGGGGTGAAAAAAGCGAGCATACAAGCGACCCCGAAAGGGACTGCAATCCACAGCAGGTAAGGTCTGTAACGGCCATGCTTTGAGCGGGTTCTGTCGACAATTGATCCCATAATCGGATCGGTCACGGCATCAATAAAGCGGACGAGTAAAAACATGGTTCCCATGTGTGCGGGAGAGAGCCCGTAAATGTCCGTATAAAAGTAAGCTAAAAAAAGCATAACGGTCTGCCAGACAAAGTTACAGCCGGTATCACCTAAGCCATACGCAACTTTCTCCTTGACCGACAATTTATTGGTAGTTGTCGTAGTCATTTTATTTATTCTCCAGGGTACATGTTTACCAATATTTATTGTGTTATGTCGTGAGATATAATCAACTTGTCTAAATTAATAATTGATTTATGATATTTTATTAATGTGACAAATATTACAAAAAGAGTAATCTATCAAATACAAAATATATTAAAAATCAAAGGCTTGTATATGTGATGAGTCGATATTTTAATGATAATTGCGACGTGAAGCACAATTAAACACCAGGAGGGTTCAGGAATAAAAAACATAACCGTCGGTATAATATCAATCATCAGCCTGATTATGTCATAAAATGACAGATTATTTATCAAATAACATGATAAGTGAATATTTTAATAAGCAGAGATTGAAAAGTTATGATAATACCGATGTGTTTAATTTTTAGCATTCTCTATTGTTAAATAATTGATGTGAATAGTGAGCGTGATATCATTTTATACTTCATAAGGATTCAAATATTATTATTTTTTGTTTGTGATTTTTGTTCATATTTATTTAAAAATAAATTATTTAATTGTTATTATTGAACTGTAAATATATGCAGTTTACAGATTGGTCTCGTTGGGTAATTCTGTTTTTATCTCATTTTTTCTGATTGTATCTTCATTTTTATCAATTAATATCGGTTATCCTATGATGACAGTTCATGATATTTATCAAGTATTGGTTGAACGATTTAAGTTAAAGAATTATTTGTTGAAATAATGTAAATATAAATATATTTTGTAAAAATCAATTACAGAAAACAGACTCAATATGAAAGCAAGGATCGCATTTTTATTGACGTTGAGCTTCTCAGCTCAGGTTTATTCCGGCTCTCCGCCTCAGGATGAAAAATTACTTCAGTCACTGATTCAACGTGGTGTTATCTGTCAAGACCTGACCTACGAAGAACAGCAAGAAGCACTCCGTATTTATCTGAATAAAAAAGCAAAAAAACATCCAGATAAATCATCAGAAACACCTGCTTCGACATCGTGTATTGCACCACCTAAACAATAATTCCACCCACAACGAACCTGTTCGTTTTGATGTTTATCCTTCATCAAAATTCAGGAAGAGTTGGCTATTTGTAACATAAAAAAATAAGAAGGATTATCCAATGATAAAAATGAGGAAAACCTTGCTTGTAACAGCAGTGATGAGCTGTATTGGTATCAGCAGTTATACATATGCTCATGCCCCGATTGATATGGGGGTTGTGAATGAAGAAAAACTGATTGAAATGCTGGTTCGCAAGGGAGTGGTTGACCGTCATGCATCTGACGAGGCGAAACACCGGGCACTCAAAGCATACTTGGCAAAAAAAATCGATCACGGTTTTAGCGGTGATACTCAGTTGGATAAGAAAGCGCTGCTTAACCGAGCCAAAGTGCTGAAAGCGATGAAAGCCGGTGTAGGGAATCAACAACGCAGTATTTTCGCACTGGATGTCAGCCAGAAACGGAATGATAAAATTCTCGCACTGTTAATTGATTTTCCTGATCTGCCGTGGGATGACAACCGGCTGACTCCGGAACTGACAGATATGTTCTATGCCAGCTATACGCCCGATCACTATCAGTCGCTATTGTTCTCTGATACCGGCTATGACGGCCCCAGCGGGCAGAATCTGATTTCAATGCGTCAATATTATCATCAGGAATCCGGTGATAGTTACGGCGTTTCCGGGAAAGTCATGGGTTGGTATCATGCTGAACATGAAGCCGCTTATTATGGCGGCCATACGCCATCGGGTGGCAATGATCTCAACCCGCAACAGCTGGTTCGCGAAGCACTCGACCAACTGGCCAAAGATCCCAATATTAATCTTGCTGATTATGATATTGAAGATCGCTATGACTACGACAATGATGGTGACTATCGAGAGCCCGACGGTGTAATTGATCATCTGATGGTCTTTCACTCATCAGTCGGAGAAGAAGCCGGTGGTGGTGTGCTTGGCGAGGATGCTATTTGGTCACACCGCCATAATCTGGGACAATTTTATGTCCTGAAAGGCACGCAGAGTAACGTACCGGGAAGATTCAACGGCCAGTATGCAGCCTATGACTATACCATGCAGCCAATCGACGCTGCTGCAGGGGTTTGTGCGCATGAATATGGGCACGATTTGGGATTACCCGATGAATACGACACCCAGTATACCGGTAAAGGTGAGCCTGTTTCTTACTGGTCAATTATGTCTTCGGGCAGTTGGGCAGGGAAGGTGCCGGGTACTGAACCAACCGCATTTTCAGCATGGTCGAAACAGTTCCTGCAAGATGCCGTCGGCGGTCAGTGGATCAACGCAACGGAAGTGACGCTGGATGAACTGTCACACCATGCCAAAGTGATTAAGCTGCGTCAGACAATTGATACTGAGCAACAAAACCTGGTCAAAATTCCTTTACCTCCGAAACAAGTTGAAGATCTGCCGCCGTATGAAGGCAGTTATGATTTTTATTCTGATAAAGGAGATAGCCTGAAGAATAAAATGCATCGCACTTTAACCGTACCGGATGCATCCAATGTGACGTTGAAATTTAAAGCCTGGTATCAAATCGAGAAAGATTATGATTTTGCGCGCGTTACGGTCAATGGTGAGTCGATTGCCGGGAATATCACGACGATGGACGATCCGCAAAACACTGGCTTGGTACCGGCGATCTCAGGTGAGTCAGATGGGTGGGTCGATGCGCAATTTGATCTGTCGAAGTGGGCCGGTCAGGACATTGATTTAGGATTTGAATACATCACCGACGGTGGTCTGGCAATGGCTGGCCTCTATCTGGATAATTTGCAACTTGAAGCGGATGGTGTGACGACACTGATTGATGATGCGGAAAGTACACCGACGTTCACTTTTGATGGATTCCGTCTCAATAATGGTTTCCACACTGCCGACCATTATTATCTGCTCCAGTGGCGTAGCCATGATGGTGTTGATGCCGGTTTAGGTCACTTACGACGCTTCAACGGTCTGATGTCATTCGAACCGGGTCTGCTGGTTTGGTATGTTGATGAATCATTAACCGATAACTGGGTTGGTAATCACCCCGGTCAAGGCTGGCTCGGTGTGGTTGACGCCGACCAAAATACTCTGGTGTGGGCGAACACCGCTCAAGCGGCACAAACGCGTTTTCAAGTCCGTGATGCAGCATTCTCATTGCAAGATCAGGCACCATTGCGTCTGGTCAACAATGATGGGGATGTATTGGAAGACAGTAGTCTGATTGCCAATGCGAATTTTGCCGATAATCAGGATTATAGCAATCCCGGTCAACCCGATGCCGGGCGGTTATTGACGGAGCTGGGATTACAAATTGATGTGTTAGAGCAAGGGGAGAATAATCAGTACGGTGTGATTAAGATCTCTCAAGCATCGACTCCCAATGCGGAGCCTCAGGCTGATTTTGAGTTCACCGTGAATGATCTGACCGTCTCAACTGTCAATCGTAGCCAAGATACTGATGGCAATATTGTCAGCTATTTGTGGGACTTTGGTGACGGTCAGACGAGTACCGCGGCTGCCCCGACATGGACGTATCAAAAGCAAGGTACGTATCAGGTTTCTCTCACGGTTACCGATGATCAGGGTGCAACGGATACGGTCAGTAAATGGGTTATCGCGCTTGAACCGAGTCAGGCACCGATTGCACGCATCTGGCATTTCAATTTCCTCCGCACGGTGATGATGTGGTCGACAAGTTGGGATGAAGACGGGCATATTGTTGATACCAAATGGACACTTCCCAATGGTGAAGAGAAGCATGGTTTGTCGCTGATCTACACATTCCCCAAACGGGGTCAGTATGATGTGCTACTGACGATTACGGACAACGATGGGAACGTCACAACCAAAACGATTAGCGTCAATCTATAAAGATTCGTTTATCGCGACAGATACGAGTTTTGACTCTGCAAAGTGCAACCCCTGGGTTGCACTTTTTACGTCACAGCCATTGGCCTCAAAGCAGATTGCGTCAAAGTGACACGGGATGCAATCATGTTGTAACACGTATATTTGTTGTGGTATGACCAGTTTTAGATTACGCTGATTTGTATCGAATGAATGGATTCATCCAGAGAATAGGGGAAGGACATGAACCTTTACTTCCGTTTTATATGGTTGTTGGTTTGGCGGATGCGTTTTTGCCGACGTCTTGGTTTGTTGGATAAATCTCGATTAGAATTTCGAGCCTGGCCCACGGATTGTGATATCAATTTACATCTGACCAATGCCCGTTATCCGGCATTGATGGACTTAGGCCGAACCTATCTGCTCGCTGAAATGAGATTGTTGAAACCGTTTCTGAAGCGTGGTTGGCTGCCAGTCGTCAATGCGTCTGAATTTACGTTTATACGGGCAATTAAACCGTTGCAAAAATTCTCTATTGAGAGCCGAATCCTCGGGTGGGATGATAAGTATTTTTATCTGGAACAGCGGTTTATCAGTGAATCCGGATTACATGCAATTGCGAATATCCGAGCCTTGTTTGTCTGTAAAGGTCATAAGGTAGAGACGACTGAATTACTCCGGGCGACTGACTTCGAGCTGCACCATACACCGGAGTTGCCACAAGATATTCAAAATTGGAAATCCTTGTTACAAATCAAGAAAGAGCAGAACGCGATCTGAAGAGAGCATCAATAATCCAGCAGTATATCAGTCATTGATACTCTTGGCTGTCCTCTCAAACGTTAAGTTGATCCGTTGGATCATTCCCTCAATCATCCGCAGTTGCACTTCGTTGACCCCTGCGGTTTGCAGAGCGGCCAGTAATTGTTCGGAAGCCGTCTGAAATTGTTCGCTATACCGGCCTTGGGCTGCCAGCCCGTAGGCTTCGGCCAAAACCGTCTGCCAATGTTGATATGAGGACGATTGTTGATTCAGCCCGAGCGTGTTTAGCATCCGGCCAAAGCGCAGGATAATGTGGCCGAGATTGAGTCCCGTCAGGACAATATCCGTTATCCTCTGACGCTCCGGTGTCGCTTCTCCGGCAACTGAACGGAGTAATCGATCGGTCATTCGGGCATTAAAGCGGGTTTCTTCATTGTCATGATGAGATGACAGTGACTTCAAATCGTTCACCGTGGTTTTTAAGACACCTTTTTGAATCAGTTTCAGGCTCGGGCCGGTAATAATTTGGAATAGCCAATATAACAGGTAACTGCCACTGATAATGCCCAGCCCGCTACTGATCGCAAAGTCAATTGAAAACGACAGGCTCATATCCGGGCCGGGGCGAGTTAAAATGGTAAAAGGGATGCAAAAGCCGAGTCCGTAAGGCAGGGTTGGACGGTTTGCCAGTGCCAACAGACCGAGAAAATAAGGCCCGGCCAGCACGAGCAATAGTAAAATATAATCGGTTGAACTCTGAGCAAGAATATTGAGCGCATAAAAAATGGCGACGCAAACCGCGACGATGGCACTGATCGTCAGCCGTTTCAGAACGATCGTGACAATGTTAAGCGGTAAACGAGCCATCATCATCGAAAATATCACTGGCAGAATCATCATCATGATCACCGCGGATGACCCGGTAAAAATCCACAGTGCCGAAGATATCGCGAAAACACTCACTGTTCTCACGGCGACGGAGATCCCAATCCACGGATCCCGGTGCGGGCGGAACTTTGGTGCGTGGAGGCGTGTGCCTTCGCGGTGGAAAATCGCCTGATAGGTGGTTAAGACCACGATTAAATCTGCGGCCATCTCCATGGCAACTTTCATCAAGCGTAATTCTATCGGGCTGGGGTGTTCCGTTGACTGCTTGAGTTCCAGCAGTTTTTGGCGCAGGTTTTTTGCAATTTGATAGCAGACTTGCCGGTCGGTTTCTGCTTTCATTTGGCAAACGGATTGACGGATATACTCGACAATACTGTTGAGAAACGGGCTGTCCAGCTCAGGGTGATAGCGTTTAACCCGGCCGAAAATCTGAATGACCGCCAGCAACGACATAATTTTGTTATTCAGCAGGGAGATTGCCCGGTACATACTGGGCCCTTGCGGACCTTCATACTGAACGGCACTGGTACTTTCATTGAGTTGTGCCAGCGTCTCTAAAATCGCATCAAGTGCCTGATGTCGTTCCTGATGTGTTTTGTTTTCATCCAGTTCATGAACCAGATAATGTAATGTTTGGTTGACTACAACACGCGAGAGATCGTGCAGGCTGTCTTTGATGTGGGTCGGCCAGAAGAACAGGCTGATCAGCGTAGCGCAAACCGAACCGACAATCAGCTCACTCATGCGAGCCTGAGCGACATCAAATACGGTATGGCTTGAGATGGCTGCTGTCGGTTGAGCCATGGTCAACACGACGATGAGGATCGGAGTGACCCCAGCCATGGTGTAGGCATAAATGGCATTGGGATTACGCACCATAGCAGAGAAATACGCCATCGTACCCAGCCAGAGTCCCAGTGCCGGTAATGCCAGTTCCGGGAATGGCATCAGCCAGTTCAGAATCAAAATGCCGATGCCGCCCCCGACCAGAGTGCCGCTGATTTGGCTGATCCCTTTTTCTATCACCAGCCCGCTTTCAGGTCTGATTTGCAGAAACACGGCCGACACCAGCGCCCAGTAAGGACGATCTAACTGACAGTACATCGCCACATACAATGACAGTGCCATTGCGATAATCCCTTTGGTGGCAAAAATCACTGCCGAACGCTGCGGGAAAAAAATGGCTTTGGCGAGGACTGATGCACTCACTTGGCCGGTTCCTGTATGTTGATTGAGGCAGTCATACCGGCACTGAGTTGTTGTTGATCGACTTGATCATCGAGCCGGATATTGACTGGAATCCGTTGCGCGAGTCGTACCCAGTTAAAGGTTTGTTGGATTTGCGGCAGCAACTGACTGTTGGTATTGGTGTTGCTGTTGGCAATCGCGCGACCAATGCTCAACACTGTTCCGGTCAGCGGTGGTTGTCCGTTCATCAATTGGATCGTGGCGTGCTGGCCGATCTGAATTTTGGCAATTTTCGTTTCTTCAAAATAACCGGTGATGTAAAAAGAATTCTTTTCGACCAATGCCAGCACGGAAGTCCCCTGACGAACGTAATTGCCGGAACGCAGGCTCAAATTAATCACTGTTCCGTCAAATGGTGCCGTGATCGTGGTTCTTGCAAGGTTGAGCTTCGCCTCGTCTAACTGAGCCTGAGCCAGTTGGTAATTGGCTTTGGCGATATCCATGTTGATGCGAGCGGTTTCCAGATCTTCACTACTGATTGAATCCTGACTCGGTAGATTTTTACGCCGCTCATATCGGTGTTTGGATAACTCCCAAGCCGCAAGACGATTTTTCAAGGTCGCGTTGGCTTGAGAGACGGCGATCTCGTAACGTTGCGGATCGATCCGGAACAACATTTGCCCTTGACGAACGACTTGGTTATCACTGACCGCCACATGTGTGACAAAACCGGAAACATCCGGTGAGATGGTAATAATATGGGCGTTGACTCTGGCATCTCTGGTCCACGGCGTCAGCATGTAATGATGCCAGAGCCAGTAACCGGAGCCGATTGCGATCAGAATCATGATGATGGTGGAAAATTTTTTCATCGCATTACGCTCCATAGAGAGTGATAGAAAGAGATAAAATACAGACAAACAGGCTGACTAACATCCATGCCGGTTTCCAGATTCTGGCATAGAGGCCTGTGCGAAACAGCACGATCCGGATGAGATAAGTGATCCCAATCGCGAGCGGGATGTAAACCACCAGCGGGCTGAAGAGCAGACCTAAAAACGGAATTTCGTGTAACACCTGTGCTCCCTTAATTTAAGCAGTCATGTACTGTATGACAGTCATATGATAAATGAGATCAGGACACTGTTTTGGATCCCCATGGGCAGGGATATGGCGTTTATATCACGCGGAAAAGGACAGCAGGGTTGCTGAAAACATCCTGATCAGAGGCTCGCGCCAATACTGTGCCGAAGTGGTTTGGGCTGTATCAGTTTATTCATGCTAGCGCATTCCTATTAACAAGAAAAGCATTAAAAACAGGTCGGTTTTATGGACTGAATCGGCTTGCCGATGGAGAAAATAATCAGACTTTCATGGCAAATTAGTTGTTGTGTAAACGTTTCCACTGTGTGGTTTTAATCACAGAAACAGAGATAGCTGAGCTGTTAGACTCACATTTTATGCGGGACAGGCGTCTGACCCGCCGAGCGAGTGCTGAGAAAGTGCTGAGAAAGTGCAGTATATCGTTTGGTGCACCGCCGTCATCCCGAATGATGATTCAGTTTCTCCTGTTTGTTTTGCATCTATGCATGAAGAGTAAGTGACAATGACAAATCAATTATTTGACCCGAGTGCTCATCCCCACCGTCGTTATAACCCGCTGACCGGGCAATGGGTATTGGTTTCGCCACACCGGGCTAAGCGTCCATGGAGCGGGCTCAACGAACCGCCTGCTCACAGTGACGTCCCCCCTTATGATCAATCTTGCTTTTTGTGTCCGGGCAACACGCGGGTCTCGGGAGAGGCGAACCCTGATTATGCGGGCACGTATGTGTTTGAGAACGACTTTGCCGCGTTAATGCCCGATTCTCCTTCAGCACCTGAAAGCGACAATCCGTTGTTGCAAGTTCAGGGCGTGCAGGGATTAAGCCGGGTGATATGTTTCTCTCCCGATCATAGCAAAACGTTACCGGAGCTTACGCCGCAACAGATCCGTCAGGTGATTGATACATGGAATACACAAATCGAAGCGCTGGGACAGTCATATGTCTGGGTTCAGGCCTTTGAAAACAAAGGTGAGCTGATGGGTTGTTCCCAACCTCATCCCCATGGTCAGATTTGGGCCAACAGCTTTCTGCCGAATGAAATTGAGCGTAAAGATCAACAGCTGAAAGCGTATTTTGAGCAACACGGCTCCAATTTACTGGTCGATTATGTTCAGACCGAGTTGAATGATGGTTCCCGAACTGTGGTTGAAACCCAACACTGGCTGGCGGTGGTGCCTTTCTGGGCAGTGTGGCCCTACGAAACGCTTTTGCTGCCGAAAACGCATGTGCGTCGCATGAACGAACTGACCGATGAACAGCGGGATGATCTGGCGCTGGCCATCAAAAAACTAACCAGTCGATATGACAATCTGTTCCAGTGTTCTTTCCCTTACTCAATGGGATGGCACTATGCCCCGTTCTTTGAGGAAGGCACTGATATTGACCACTGGCAGTTGCATGCGTTGTTTTATCCACCGTTACTGCGCAGTGCTTCGATCCGTAAGTTTATGGTGGGCTATGAAATGCTGGCTGAAACGCAACGAGACCTGACCGCCGAACAAGCTGCACAGTATCTGCGTGATGTCAGTGATATTCATTATAAAGAACAATAAAGAGAAACAAGATGTCGAATCCAACTCAAACTGTAACAACATCATTCTCCGAAATTTTCGGATATCAGCCAAGCCATCTGATTCAGGCGCCCGGCCGTGTCAATCTGATTGGTGAACATACCGATTACAACGATGGGTTTGTTTTGCCCTGTGCGATTAACTATCAGACCGTGGTGGCAGCCGCCAAACGTCAGGATTCTCGTATTCGGGTCATCGCTTGTGATTACCAGAATGCGGTCGATGAATTTGATTTGAATGCACCGATCGAATTTCAGGCCGATACCATGTGGGCGAATTATATCCGTGGCGTTGTAAAATGCTTAATTGAGCGCGGTTATTCACTGTGTGGTCTGGATATGACGGTCAGTGGCAATGTTCCCCAAGGGGCGGGGCTGAGTTCTTCCGCTGCGCTGGAAGTGGCGATTGGACAAACATTTAAAGTGTTACTGAACCTTGATATTAGCCAGCAAGAGATTGCACTGAATGCACAACAGGCAGAAAATGAGTTTGTCGGCTGCAACTGTGGGATTATGGATCAATTAATCTCATCGGCAGGACATGCGCATCACGCATTGTTGATTGATTGCCGGGATTTAACGACTCAGGCGGTGCCGATGCCTGAAGAGATGGTCGTCATGATCGTCAATTCGAATAAGCAGCGTGGGTTGGTTGACAGTGAATATAATACCCGTCGTGAGCAGTGTGAAGCGGCTGCGCGTCAGTTTGGCGTCAAAGCGCTGCGGGATGTAACGCTGGAACAGCTTAATGCCCGATTCAGTGAGCTGGATGAAGTGGTTGCCCGCCGAGCCCGGCATGTGATTACTGAGAATGACCGGACTTGCAAAGCGGCCCGGGCACTTGCCGCCGGTGATATCCACACAGTTGCGCAACTGATGGCACAATCCCATATATCAATGCGGGATGATTTTGAAATAACAGTACCAGAAATCGATATACTGGTTGATTTGATAAAAACGGAGATCGGGGAACAGGGTGGTGTACGAATGACGGGCGGTGGTTTCGGTGGATGTGTGGTTGCACTGGTGCCTCCGGCATTCGTGGAAAGAGTCCGGACAGCCGTTGAGAGGCAGTATCAAGCCGCGACTGGTTTGCAAGCATCTATCTATGTCTGCCAAGCGACACAAGGGGCAGGCCTGATTTCCGAATCATGAGGGAATAATCATGCAACAACTATTTGCCGAACAAGCTTCGGCAGAGAATCAAGCGCAATGGAAAGACTCGATTGTTTTGCAGAACTCGCGAGGAATGCGGGTTGAACTAACCCCGATGGGAGCCACTTGGCTCAGCTGTCAGCTGCCAGTCAGTCAGAGTGACATGCGGGAAGTCTTGCTGGGGGTTGATTCTGAACAGACGTTACTGACTCAGACAAGCTATCTGGGAATGACGATCGGGCCTTACGCCAACCGGATTGCCAATGCCAGTTTTACCCTTGACGGCAAGCAATATGTGCTTGATGCCAATGAAAATGGCAATTGCCTGCATAGTGGCAAACAGGCGTTCCATAACCGTCGCTGGGATGTCGCTGAACAGACAGAAAATCAAGTCCGGTTTTCTACCACGTCTCCGGATGGTGAGATGGGGTTCCCCGGTGATTTAGCGGTTTCGGTGACGTATACCGTGACAGAGTCCGATCAGGTATTGATTGAATATCATGCCACGACGAACCAGCCCACCCCTGTGAGTCTGACCAATCACGCATATTTTAACCTGCATGGTGCAGATCAGGTGGATTCTTGTCTCGATCATTCGCTTTGGCTTGATGCCGATGAGTTTTTGCCGATTAGTGATACCGGGATTCCGCTCGGTGAATTACAGGATGTCACCGGCTCCGGGTTTGATTTTCGCCGGAACAAACCTGTACGCACTGATTTAATGCAAGATCAACAACAAATGACTGCACAAGGTTACGACCATGCCTATTTATTCCGGGCTGAACGTGACGTGTCACGTCCTGTGGCCTCATTAACCAGTGTTGATGAGCGGATTCGGATGCATGTCGTCACAACGATGCCCGCGATTCAGCTATACACGGGTAATTGGTTGGCAGGCACTCCGGGACGTGGTGATCATATCTACTCGCAATATGCCGGTATTGCTTTAGAAACACAGTTCTTGCCCGATTCACCTAACCATTCTGAATGGCAGCAGCCAAGCTGTATTCTCAAGCCGGGTGAGACCTACCATCATATGACTTGTTATCAGTTTGAGTTTTAAAACATCCCCAGTCTGATCGGGGAAGCTGATCATGAGATAGCCTGATAAAAAGATCTCTTATCATAGAGATCTTTTTTAAATTCAAAAAGCTAGAATTAAAATTATGATATGACTTTCGGTATTTGTATTAAGATTTCCTGTTAACTGGTATGTGACACAAATTGCTTACAGTTTATTTCGTACCTTCGGTTTGGTTGAATATGATATGCCATTATATTTTTATCACCACTCTGGATAACATCGAGTCGACTGTACTATGCTAAATATTATATTAAGTTGTAAGAAATAAATGGCTCGTTAGAAGAATCCATACAACTGAATGATGTATATAAATATTTGGACTATTTTATGAGAAAGTGTATCTCAAGTACGGCTGTTTTTATATTATTCTTAATGAGTGGTGTGAAGTTGTATGCAGCAGAAAAAATATTGCTCACGACTCAAATCTGGCCACCTTATCAGGTATACCACGATCATCTTTTAGAAGGCACCGCGGTGACGGTGGTTAAAAACATACTTGAAAAAATGGATGTTCCCTATGAGATTAAGGTTTATCCGTGGGAAAGAGCACAGGTGATGGTGCAAGCTGGTGCCGCACAAGGATTTTTCCTTGCCTCTAAAAACAGCAAACGTGATGCCTATGCCACATTTTCAGAAGCGATTTTCCCGCAAAAATGGAATTGGTATCTGCTGCGGAATAACCCACTCAATCCTAATGATGAATCATTCAAAGAGAATGCGTGTATATTGGTGAGATTCGGTTCAAATATGCAGCATTGGCTTCATGCCAACCATTATAAAGCTGTTGGGAGTTTTAAGAACACAGATGCATTAATCAAAGCCCTTTTAGCCAAGCGTTGTGATGCAATGCTTGCAAATGAATTAGCCATCAATAATTATTTGCAGAAAGAAAGCTTGCCACCAGAAATATTTAAAATTTATCCAAATATGAATAAACCACTTGGGGTTTATTGGTCGAATAAATATTTAGCTGAAAATCCTGAATTTTTGGAAAGATTTAACCGTTTCGTTAAGCAATATAAAGCAGCAGAAGATTTCTAACGGACTTTAAGTATTCACGATAACCGTTAGCGTGATGCTGAACACATTGGTTTGATTATTTGATAATATACCGAACCGTTTGGATCCGGTATATTGTCGGTGATTCAGAGCATTAAATCGTACTATTTCTTTCGCTGACAATATCACTCATATACTCAACAAACTCAACTTCAAATCCTGCCGGGTCAATAAAGTAGATATTTTTCCGATGCGGGTGGGGCGCCCCGTCTTTTGCGATTTCAAATCCGGCATCAGTCAGACGAGTGATGACCGCATCAAGATTATTGGTGACATAAGCAAAATGAGCTAACCCAACCTGATGACCGGTCAAATCTCGGTTTTCGCCTTCGCCATTGTCACTGAGTGCCAGATATTGATAATCGTCGCCAAAGTGGAGCCATGTCCGGGACTTACCGTACCAGTCCGATACGCCCTGATCTCTGATATGCCAGTGGGGAAAAACAGTCTGATAGAACTTCAGCATGGCAGGAATATCTTCTTTTCGGACCACCAGATTGACGTGCTCTAAATGAATCATCATGAACTCCTTATGTTATTTTGAGAAATGATTGCCGGATATACGACTCAACTTGGCATTAACATGTCTCATTACTCATTATTGCTAATTCATGAGAGAATATAAAACCTCAAGTTAACTTGAGGTAAAGTGTTTTTTAATCTTTTGGGTTAACGGAATGCAATTTTTGAGATGGAGCACGTGTTCAGTCGCTTTTGATGGATAAGAATAATATGATTGAGTCCGACGTATGGTTCTGTGATGATGGCTTAGTTTGGTTTCGACAGCTGTCCGAGCTTCAATGTATACGTCTATGCCAGCAAATATAAATAAACTGAGGAGTACTTTAAGATGGAATTTCCTATCCATGGCGCCTGCCAGTGTGGTCAGGTGACTTATGAATTATTAGCGGCACCACAAAGAGTGGTTGCTTGTCATTGTCAAGAGTGTCAAAAACTGTCCGGTGCGCCTTTTAGTGTCACTGCGTTGGTCTCTGCTGAAAATATTCGGTTCTCCGGGAAATGAAACAATGGTCGCGGATTGCTGAAAGTGGCAATACCAACATTGCTAAATTCTGTCCCGATTGCGGGGTTCGAATTTATCATATCAATCCGGCACAACCGGATGCGATTAAGTTGAAACTGAAACCAACAGGATTAGCCGATGACAGTTTGTTTGCACCGTCACACCATCTGTGGGTCAGTGAAAAGCTGAGCTGGGATACAATTCCGGAAGGTATGTCAACCGCCGAAAAGCAATCTTGAGTCAATTGAGATTGTAGCGCCAAAGATGATCCTGATTTCTATCGAAGAGCACCTATGAAAGGCAGCCTGTTTTGGCTGCCTTTGTGATTGAATAAGACAGTGCCTCAAAATAGAAATGTTGTTGAAATCAGCCCGGTTCAGTCTATGGTGATTCACTGATAGCTGTCGGGTCTGACTTGGCCTTGCCCATCGCTCCGGCTGCGAATCAATCGCGAGACATCCGAAGGACGACTTTTCCGGATACTTTCAGTGCATCCTCCCCGACAACCAGTGGTGAACCTTTAAAATCAATCGCCAGTTTTTGTTCGGGGAGTCGCTGAATATCATTGATGGAGTACAGACCGTCGAAATCGATGAGATAACAGCCCGACACAGCTTGTTGCGACTCTTGATCGACAATGTAAGTATGGCTGTCCTCGCGAATCGCAATCACGTTGGTGATAGACAATTCATCTAACAAAAACTGCTCTAGTGTCAGTGTCCCACTCTGGGTTAATTTGCCATTTTTCAACCAAAAGAGATCAATATCGATCAGCTTTTTGACTTCTTGGTTTTCTCCCTGATAGGTATGGGTTGCCGCATTCGGGTAAGGGGTTCCTTCACCCAGTAACAGCCATTTTAGAGAAACTCCTTTATGCAAATGAGACCGGATAGCCAGATCAAAAGGGCAACTTTTGCGCTGATGCCAAGTGGTAATGGTTGAATAAGACATCTCAGTATTCTTTGCCAGAGCCCGTATGCTCTTGAGATCTAAGACTTCTCGAATTCTATCGGTGACTTTTTTACCAACCTGATAGTCAATTGGGGGTAATAAAACTTGTTTTTTATTCATATGCGATCAATAATTAACTCAATTGAGCATAAATGCAGAAGGGCAAGCCTGCTATTCATGCTGAACAAACAGTGCGAATCAGAATACCATTGATTATTGGAGGGACGTAGTATCGAGTTAAATTTATTTCATATGCAAATATATTCTGCGATCAGCGGCAAAGTTCCTCCATCTGAAATGGCGTAATCGTTTGAGTTTTTAGTCCTTGATCTTCAATCAGAGCATGAGATGATGCATTGGTGTCTTCTCACAGACGACGGTTTCACCATAGAAACGTCGATCCGCAATGGTCTGATGCTTTTTCAAGGAGGAAATAATGCAGGGGTATTATATTAGTACAGATAAAAAGGCGCTTAACTTTGATGTTATCTATGCTTATTTATCAAAAAGTTACTGGTCTGAAGGGATTCCCGAGTCTGTACTTCGCAAAGCAATTGAAAATGCTTGTTGTTTTGGGGTGTATTTAGATTCCGGCGAGCAGGTTGGTTTCGCCAGGGTGATCACTGACCATGCTACTTTCGCTTATCTGGCGGATGTGTTTATTCTGGAAGCACACCGTGGGAAAGGATTAAGCAAATGGCTGATGGCAACGATCCTTGAAGCCCCTGACTTACAAGGGCTTCGGCGGTTCTTGCTGACGACAAAAGATGCGCATGGCCTCTATGCACAATATGGCTTTGCCCCTGTAGAGCATCCCGAAAGGTTGATGCACATCTGGTACCCCGATATATACTCAACAGCCTGACATTACACCGCGTCGTTTGCCTCGGGGAGTGTTTCGGCCTGTGAGTGTCTGCGAGACATAAACAGAACGACTTGTCCGGCGACTTTAACGTCGGACTCGTTGATGGTCAAAGCTGAACCATCAAAGTTTAATGCCAGTTGTTTACCCGGCAGACGTTGTAGCGTATTGATTGATAACAGCCCATCAACGTTAAGCAGGTAAGTACCGCTGACTGCACGGGTTGATTCCTGATCAACCAGATAAGTCGTATCGCCCTCACGAACCGCAATGACATTGGAAATCTCCAATTCATCTAAAAAGAACTGATCTAACGTCATTGTACCCCGATGATTGAGTTGCCCATTCTTCAACGCAAATAAATCAATATGTACCAGACGTTTAGGCTCATCATTCACATGATATTCATGAGCGGCTGCATTCGGATAGGGATCGCCTTCATCAAGCAGTAGCCATTTTAAAGAAATCCCCTTATGTAGATGTAATCTTATTGCCAGCTCATAAGGGCAGACATTTCGTTTATGCCATGTGGCGAAAGTCGATGTCGGGACGTTGAGCTGCTCGGACAGAGCGCGCGTACTTTTGACATTTAATATGTTGCATAGTTTTTCTGTGACCTGCTTCCCAGCAAGATAGTCAAAAGGCGGCAATGAAACTTGTTTTTTACTCATATGCGATCAATAATACTCTCAGATGAGCATGTTATGTAGAAAGGCAAGCCTGCATTACATGCTGAATAAACAATGACTTAACAGGATAACATGATGGCTTTGCTGCAAGTAGCCTTAAATACATTTTTTATGAAGTCACTCCATAAACTACGCATTTGAATCAATAGAATATTCAATTGCAATTTTCCTATGATGGAGAAATCCACAACCCCGTTTTGCACGAAACGATGCTGAATCGGTCGATGACGAAATTTTTTTCGTCTATCCCGGTCGTTGCTTTGCCCTCATTTGAGGGCTTTTTTCTTCAGCTCAGCTTCGGCAATCAATCATTGAATGACATTTTGTATTGGGAATGATGATGAGCAATGAATTCGATTTGGATATTGAAACGTCAGAGATCGTCACTGAGACGTCACGAAAACGTCCGATTTACTGGAAGCACTCACCGATATATTGGCCGGCACTCTCTTCGCATCAGGCTGCACGAGAAATTCCGCTGAAGTTTGTCTCTGATAAAGCTGATATCACAATCTTATCTCCGAATGAGTGGTGGGAATTTCTATCACTGCTATATAGCAGAAAGCATCAGCGGCGGCTTGAGCCAATCAACATAACACACCCTGATCCTGTTAGGTTATGTGAGGCGTTGGGCATTACAGCTTATGTGAGAACTTATAATCATGAGACGTACTTGGTATTACCGGGTTATCGGAAGCATCTTATGACTTTACTTTCCGGTGATTACTTCCGCCATCGACATCCGCAGATTTTGACGTTAGGGCTGGGAGCTTTAAGCATTGAAACCGATATTTCCTTAGCCACACATGTCATTGCATCGGTAGATATATTAATTGGTGAATCGTTACCGATGTTGCAATATCTGATCAATGACGAACAGCTGTTAAGTGAGTTAGGCCTTTGCCATGTATCACTTCTGGTTCAGTCAATTGTCACTGCCGGGGCATCACTCTCTCTGGAAGAGTCATTCCCTGTCTCACTCTGTGTCGGTTTGGGATTGGTGTTGGTCAGTGTTACTTCACCGGTATGGGAAACTGACCGTAAAGCGATTTTTTCACAGGCCATGGCGGATAAAATGTCAGAACTCGTGATTAGTGAGGCCGAACTACCGGAGTAGATTCCCACCTGTTATGCAAGCCGTCTGACTGAAAAAGTGATTAAATATTGTATTATTGTGATGATGCACCATACTTTATTCATACTAAAAGCAGTCAATGCTAAATTTTAGGGCTAGGAAGTTTATGGATCGTAATTCATAAAAATTCACTCTGATGGAAGCTCTGAAGTGATACAGAATAAAAAATTTCCCAAACTTTTTTTGCTTTATACTTTCTTGGTTGGTTTATTCCTATCATTGCTATCAACGCTTTATCAAGTTGAGTTACATGAAGTTGATACGAATATGATTAGTAATGCGACCAACCAAGTCTCCAGTGCTGAAAAAGCGCTTCAAAACGCTTTGAAATGGCGTGTGAGTGATATTAACTTTTTTGAGAGAACCCTGACTCATGCCGAGTATGATGCATCCGGGCATCTGAATACTGAAAAACTTGCATCATTATGGCAAAAATTCATTCAATCCCGGCGTGTTTATACTGAGGTAAAATGGGTTGATTTCTCCGGGCAGGAGCAAGTTAGAGTAAATTATAAACAGGGTCGGGTTTCTATCACCCGGGAAGAAAATCTAACCAATATTAGTCAGGCTTCTTATTTTAAAGATATTATGAAATTTCCTCGTGGGAAATTATTTATTTCATCTCTCAGTATTGATATGAAAGAGAGTGTGAACTCGATTGATGATGTGCCGGTTTTGATACTCGGAGAGAAAATACAAAAAGGAGTACATATCAAAGGAGTTTTGATTGTTAGTTATAAAGTCGATGATTTGCTAAGTCGTTTATTTAATATTAATGAAAACCTTTGGATTTCTAATAATTTGGGACAATGGTTTAAGATTGCTTCAGATAACTCACTCGAGAAATTATATCAGTTGAAATACCAGATTAAAATGCCAATCGACCACCTTCAAGTGTGGGAAAAAATCAGGACGGAAACCTCAGGAAAATTTATTGACGAGCATGAGTTTGGGGTCTTCAATACTTTATTAACTGTGGAAAAGAATGGCAAATTGCGTGGTACGAGATTTTATGTCAATACTTCAGCAAAGCAGTTATCTCATTATCCATGGAAAATTATCTATTATATTGAAAAAGATCAATTAGAACTCTTAAAAAAATCAATTCATCACTATCATATTGTGATGATAGGGGGCTTCTTTATTTTCTTTATCTTCTTTGGTTATTATATGTTCTCTATATATTTTAAATCACAGAAGACGATTAATAAGTTATTGATGGCAAATCAAATTATCGATGACTATGTCATTTATGCCACTGTGAATTTAGACGATCATCTTGAATCGGTTTCTGAGGCCTTTTGCCAAGTCTCAGGTTATACAGCCGAAGAACTACAGGGACAGTCATATGATCAACTTTTTCACCCGGATACATCTGAAGAGCTTGCGGTTGATATCAAAGAGAATATTTTGGCAGAACAATCCTGGAGCGGGGAGATCAAAAAGCTCAGTAAAACAGGAGAAGTATATTGGGTATTTGCTTGTATTGAACCGACTCTCGATGCCAACGCAAACCTGACAGGGTACACCACCGTGGAGCAGAATATTACCGATCGCAAGCATCTTGAAGTTCTGTCTGTCACTGATCGGCTGACCGGAATGCATAACCGGCTAAAATTAGATGAAACATTAGAGAAAGAAGTCTCCCGGGCGGATCGTCACCGGCATCCTTTATCGATTATTATGTTGGATATCGATGATTTTAAAGTTGTGAATGACACCTTCGGGCATCAGGTTGGTGATGACGTGTTATGCACCATTGCCGAGCTATTGAAAAGCCATGTGAGGAAGACGGATATCCCAGGGCGGTGGGGTGGAGAAGAGTTTATGGTTGTTTGCCCGGATACCGATCTTCATGGTGTGCATATTCTGGCAGAAAAAATTCGCCGGGTATTTATGAACCATGAATTTAATGTCGTGGGACGTTGTACCTGTAGTTTTGGTGTGGTGACCCGTACAGATAATGAAAATATCGAACAGCTGATAGAACGTGCTGATATGGCCTTGTATACAGCGAAAGACAAAGGTAAAAACAGAGTCGAGACCGGATGTGACCAAGGCGCCAAATGCGTCAGCATAGTACATCGTCAAGATACATAATATGGAGCATACAATAGGGCGCTTGATAGCAAGTGTTTTTGGGGCGGTTTAACGAAGCATCGTCGCAATATATCGATTTTCTTGTAATTTAAAAGCCACATATTTGTGAATGACCGTGTCAGAATGAATATGAAGGAGATAAAAAACACATTATGATCGGTTGACCATTGTGACTTTAAAATATAAAAATACCTCCATTTGAAAAACGAACCCAATAGAGTTTCGTACTTTGGCTTATCTTAATATGCGTGATAGATATTGCATTCACATTAATGATTCATGATGAAACTGGCGACACGATCAGTTCACAAAAAAACGTTGGCAGGAATAAATATGAAAAAGAATTATTCGGAATATTCCGAACAGGCAGTCAGGAATTTTATGGCTGATCTCTTTGAAATGTTCGATTCACAGATCAAGGAGAGTCAGGATCCCCGCGTCGAACTTGAGTTTTTCGGCGGAACCATCGAAATTCGCTTGCTCTCTTTTGAAGGCGTGTATAAACCCCAGCTTGTCGCTCTTACCGAGCAAGAGTCTTCCTGAGCATCCCGGTTGTATTGAAAGACTTCAGGAAGGAATGTCCTGAAGTCTTGTCTCTGAGATTTTGAACAAAGTTATGCTTTTGTTGACGGGCTTGATGTGGTTGCAATGATTTGTAATGCAGCCCGCAGTGCTGCCTGAAATTCAGCGAAATAGTAATCTTCGCCAATCTGGTGGATGATGCCAACTTTTTGTAATTTGTACGTGACACGCGCGTTTGCACCGGAGATCATCACCCGGATATTCCGGCGCCGGAAATCCTGAACCATCTCTTCCAGTGTCTGCAAGCCGGTCATGTCCATAAACGGCACCCATTTCAGGCGTAAGATCAGAATTTGCGGCTTGTCCGGGATGCTGTGCATGACGCGTTCAAAGGCATCGGCAGCGGCAAAGAAAAACGGACCTTCCAGCGCGTAAACCGCCAGTTCCGGTGGTAGTTGAGTGATCCCCTGACGCGCCAGCTCGTCAGCCAGTTCAACATTGGTACTGGCTTTGACTTCGACACTCATCGCCATGCGTTTGACAAAGTGCAAAACCGCAATGATCACCCCGATATTGACTGCGACAACCAGATCGGCAAAAACCGTCAGGAAGAAGGTAATCAGCAGAATCAAAACATCGGCTCTCGGTGCCCGTTTCAACAGTTTGATAAAGTGCCGGGCTTCACTCATATTCCACGCAACCACAAACAGAATAGCACTCAATGTTGCCAGTGGAATATTGACTGCCAGTGGAGCAAGCAGTAGCAAAATGATAATCAGGGTTGCAGCGTGTACCAACCCGGCCAGCGGGCTGTTGCCTCCGTTACGGATATTGGTGGCGGTTCGGGCGATGGCTCCGGTAGCAGCAATACCACCGAACAGAGGGGAAACCATATTGGCGATCCCCTGACCGATCAGTTCCTGATTTGAATTGTGCCGTGTCCCTGTCATCCCGTCAGCAACCACGGCGGACAAGAGTGATTCAATTGCCCCCAGCATCGCAATCGCAAAGGCAGGGCCGATTAACGGGATCAAGTCGGCAAGGCTTGCCTGTGGCAGCGTCACTGATGGTAACCCCTGAGGAATACCGCCAAACGCTGTCCCGATGGTGCGGATCCCATCCAGATGCAGGGTATTTTGTAACAGTGTCACGACCACCAACGCCAATAGCGGACCGGGAACTTTGGTCAGTTTAGGAATCTTTGGCCCGTAAATAACAATCACCAAAGATAACAGGGCGAGCCCGGTTGTTTGCCAGTTCAAGTGGGGCAAAGCGTGATAGATCGACAGCAGTTTCTGATGAAAGTGTTCACCATGAATTTGCGGCAAGCCGAAGAACTCCTGCCACTGTCCGACCCAGATAATGACACCGATACCGCTGGTAAAGCCAATAATCACCGGATCAGGAATAAACCGGATGATACTGCCGAGCTTGGTAATCCCCAGCAGCAGCAGAAAAACACCAGCCATCATGGTTGCGATTTGTAAGCCACTGATACCGTAGTCGTGGACGACACCGGACAACAACACGATAAAAGCGCCCGTCGGCCCGGCAATTTGAATCCGGGAGCCACCGAACAGCGAGACAAGAATGCCGGCAATGATAGCTGTATACAGGCCCTGTTCCGGTTTCACACCGGATGCAATTGCAAACGCCATCGCCAAAGGTAAAGCGACCACACCGACAATCACACCGGCACTGATATTTCGTAACCATTGAGAAGAATGAAAGAGTCCGGCTTTATAGGACTCATAGCAGGCAATCATGACAATAACCATTAAAAAAGAAAGGAGAACTGATCTTACAACGATGTTTTACACTGTAAAGAGTAACTAGTAATAATTTTATGATTTCGGTATAAAACCAAAACGGACAGCAAAAGAGACTCAACATAAACGCAACATAGTAATAACCGCTGCCGTTGATTGTTTAGCCTGAGGAATGAAGTGATGAAAATATCCGTTTTTAGCTCAAAAGCTTATGACCAAGCCTATTTTACCCAAGCCAATCAGGCGCATGGATTCGAGCTTGAGTTTTACGAAGTCCGGTTAGATAAAAAGACCGCCCGGCTCGCGCACAACAGCCCGGTCGTCTGTGCATTTGTCAATGATGATCTGTCTGAGCCTGTGCTACAGACTTTAGCTGCCAATGGCACCCGATTATTGGCGATGCGTTGTGCCGGTTATAACAATGTCGATCTGGAAGCCGCCAAAAAATATAACATCACCGTGGTACGTGTACCGGCATATTCTCCTGAAGCAGTGGCAGAGCATACTGTTGGTTTAATGATGACTCTCAATCGACGGATTCATAAAGCCTATCAGCGCACCCGTGATGCCAATTTTTCACTCGATGGATTAGTCGGGTTCAATATGCATGGTAAAACCGCCGGAATTATCGGGACGGGGAAGATCGGTGTGGCGACACTGAGAATTCTGAAAGGATTCGGCATGCGGTTATTGGTGCATGATCCTTATGAAAACCCCGCGGCTCTTGAGCTTGGTGCTGAATACGTCGATTTAGACACCTTACTGCAATCATCTGATGTGATTAGTCTGCACTGCCCGCTGTTCAAAGAGAACCACCATATGCTGGATGCTCAGGCTTTTGCCAAAATGAAAAAAGGCGTGATGATCATCAACACCAGCCGGGGCGCGTTACTCAATGCACTGGATGCGATTGAAGCCCTCAAACAAGGCGTTATTGGCTCTCTGGGGCTGGATGTGTACGAAGAAGAGCAAGAGCTGTTCTTTGAAGATAAATCCAACATTGTGATTACGGATGATGTGTTCCGCCGTCTATCGGCTTGCCATAACGTGCTGTTCACCGGCCATCAGGCATTTCTGACTAAAGAGGCATTGCTCTCCATTGCCAACACCACATTTGATAATGTGCATTGCTTTGAGCAAGGCGTGCTTAGTGGCAATGAGGTTGAGTAGTTTTGCAAAATAAAAACAGATTTGCATTTTAAGAATGGCATATGAGTTTTACTGTATTGCGAATAGGTTGATAATTATACGAATTATTTAAAATCAAATAGTTAAGCTAAAATTGAAAAGTTGGCACACATACTGCATTAGTTATAATGACCCTTATTAAGCCGAGGGTCACCTAGCCAACTGACGTTGTTAGTGAACCTAATTTGTTCATATTGATAGCCAATCACAATCTTTGTGGTTGGCTTTTTTTACACCTGTCACTGAAGGTTTTGTAAATCTCCCGACTGCAATCATCACAAACTCTATTGACATCCGACCCTCGTTCCCAGTAGAAATATTGTTCATATTTAAAATCAAGGCATTATCAACGTGACGATTGAATGGCAAACCCAACGGTTGAACATGAGACAAATCAATGCCACCGATTGGGATTTTTTTTACTTCCTGCAAACCGACCCGGCAACGATTCAATACAGCTTTAACCGCCGTACAGAGGCGCACATTCGGCAGCGATTCGAATCTCGTTTACCGCTGTGGACACCGACATCTGAGTTTTGGCTATGCCTGATGTTGCAAGAAATCGCCACTGATCGGCTTGTCGGACTCACCGGATTTTATTTGAATGATGGTGTGGCTGAGCTGGGTTATATGATTGCGCCGCACGATACGGGGAAGGGATATGCAACCGAGTCTTTAAATGGTTTGCTGGAATTTGCCGACTACTGCGGGATTTACCGCTTTCAAGCCAATGTCACCGCGGGGAATCATGCCTCTGAACGGGTGTTGTTAAAATGCGGTTTTCACTGTGACGAAGTCGTCGAGAAAGATGTCGAAATCGGTGGCACGCTGTATGACGACCTGATTTATAGAAAAGTGAGCAGTGGCTGACACCTGCATTGTGCTCAACAGGTCAGTTGATTTAACCGTATAAGGCGTGAGATGCGGTGAAATAAGAGAGCGAGTATTCCTCGCTCTCTCTCTGGGTTGCCTGAGCGCGTTGCTTGAACGCTGCGCGGCTGAGTTCAATTCACTGCTTAGTCCATTTCACTCATGGCTGTTTTTCCGGCAATGCGGCCGAAAGTAAAGATATCTGCCAGTGCATTACCGCCAAGACGGTTGCCCGCATGAATCCCACCGGCGACTTCACCCGCAGCATACAGGTGCTTGATTGGTCGGTTGTTTTCATTCAGAACTCGCGTGGCGGTATCAATCTTAAGCCCGCCCATTGTATGGTGAACGGCCGGTTGTCTGGGCGTGGCATAGAACGGTGCTTTTTCCACTTTCAGGCTAAAGGTATCCTTGTGGAATTCAGGATCGTGTCCTGCCTCGACATAGCGATTGTATTTGTTGATGGTCTCGACTAATACATCGGGCTCCATGCCCACCTGAACGGCCAGTTCTTCAAGAGTATCGGCTCTGAACAGCGTTCCCGCTTCGACTTGACGGTCAATTTTCTCCTGACTGGTGTTTGCCGCGGTTTTCTTAATCTCATCATCTGCAATCAGATAGAAGAGCCCGCCTTCTGCCAATGCTGCTTTGGTTAATACATCTCGTCCGGCAAATTCATTAACGAACCGTTTCCCTTGTTGATTGACAATGACGAAGTTCTCCGGTGGCACCTGAAGCCCGCTGAAGAGTTCACCGGTATTCGGATCTGCGACGGGCATCATCTGCGTGAAGCCCATACCGATTAAACCTGCACCGACGGACTGACCCAGCACAATGCCGTCTCCGGTCATCGCATAGGAGTTGGTGGTTTTGATATCGTCAGCAATGTGGCTCCAGTATGTGTTGTATTGTTGAAGCATCTTAGTATTGGCACCAAAACCGCCACTGGCCAGCACAACCGCTTTAGCATGAATTGTGATCTTCTGGCCGTTGACACCGGTCGCAATCACCCCTTTGATTTCACCGTCTTCGATGAGAAATTCTTTGGCCGGACTATCGGTCAGAATGGTGCCTGACATCGATTCAATATAGCGGCTTAAGGCAAGAATAAAGGCCGTTCCGTATCGTTTGACGGGCTTGTGTCCGCGTCGCCACAGGGCACCGACCGGTGCAAACACCACCTCTTTGTCATACTCAACTCCGATCTCTTCCAGCCACTGCACACTTTCCAGCGCATGGTCGGTTAAGATTTTCACCAGATCGTATTGTCCATAGATGCTGTTGCCTTCAAGGTCAGTCCGCTTCCCGCCGAAATAAGTCTGCATTCTGTGCAGTAGTGGTGAATCAAACAGATAGCCTTTTTGATCACCGAACTGCTGCTGATAGGCCGCGAATTCTTCTTTCAGCGCTCTGAAATCAGCCAGATATTCCGGGTGAATCTCGCTTTCATCGGTGCTTAACAGCGCTTCAATGGTATGTCTTTCCCCCGGGTTCTCGTCGAAAGTACGCTGCCATTCCGGGTCGGCAGCATTAATCGGCCCACCGGTACGAATGGTGTTGCCACCAACGGCCGGGAATTTTTCCAGCACAATCGCATTTTTACCGGCCTGTAAAACCGTTGCTGCGGCACTCAAACCGGCACCGCCGCCGCCAATCACCACCACATCACAGCTGTATTCTTCATCGTCACGATTCAGGCTGCTGGCCGGTTTGGGCCGTTTTTTCAGGATATCCGGGTTCACGCCCGCCAGTTTCACGGCTTTGGCAACCCCATCAATCACGGCATGACTGGTTTCAGATGCGCCTGACAGGGCATCCACGTTCAGCGTTTGCCCCTCGATGATCTTGTCCGGGATGCGGACAAATACTACATCGGCCAATCCTTCTGTCTCACCGGCAGTGTCGATATGAATACTTTCGATTTTCTTCTCACTGAAGGAAACCTGCATCGGCAGCGCACCACCGTGACCCAAAGCATGGACTTCATAAGTCCCCGGTGCGAAAGAGAAGTCTTCTTCTACATTCAGTTGGTTTGAGATCTTGGCAAAGCGCATAAATCTGAAAAAACAGATTTCTAAGAAGTCGATGGTTGCTTCGTTGTTCAACTGACCCTTGTCATCAAAGGCTTGATGAGCATTGCCCAGTAAGAATTCGTAACCCGGCATCACATTGGCGTTGACGCCCGGGGCATCCAATATCTGACGCAGGTGCAACTGCGCCCGGGACGAGCCTTGGGCATCAATCGACGCGCCGAGAATCATGACCGGCTTGCCATCCAGCGGGTGAAGTTCGTAGCTGAGCCATTCAAGCACGCTTTTCAGGCTTGACGGAATCGAGTGGTTATATTCGGGGGTCGCAATAATCACGCCGTCACTGGCGATAATTTTTTGATTGATTTCCAAGAGCTGTGGGTTGGTCGACGGCTGGTCTTGGTTGAACATGGGGACTTGGTCGATTTCCAACAGTTCAATGTCTGCTTTGTCCTTGAAATGCGCTTGCATAAACTGCAGCAGTGTCCGGTTGTAGGACTTTGGCGATGTCGTGCCGACGATTGCTGTAAATTTCATTGCTCTCATGCCTCCCGGGTTTGCCAAGCGTATTTTTTATCTTTTTTGATGATGGTTCTCTCTGATAAGAGTTTGGTTATCATCTCGGTAAACAGCACAAACTCTCTGAAAATCTCATCCAGTTCAGCCAGCTTATGTTCATCAATTAATTGGCCGCTGCGATTAAAGGCAGCTTGTGATTTTCCGAGCAGAAATTCGCTGCTGGGCATCAGGCGTGCGGCGAGTTCCGGGGAGTCAAGAATCTGGCGAAGATGGGCTTGAGCGCGTGAAGAGCCGAGTGCGCCGTGAGACGCGCCGACGATTAAAACCGGCTTGTCGGTGAGTGCCTGACTGGTATAACTGATCCATTCCAATGCACTTTTTAACACCGCCGGAATGGCGTGATCATACTCCGGGGTGGCAATAATCACGCCATCTGCCTGACGAATCTTGTCAGATAAGCTGGTGACTTCTTGAGGCACTTGGTCATCGTCCGCTTCATAAAAAGCAGGCAAATCTCTGATCTCATAGAGTTCCAGTTGCGCTTGCGCTTGAAAGTGCCGTTGCATGAATTGCAGTAGCATACGGTTTGTTGACACTTCTGAATTCGTGCCAACGATAGCTAAGTAGTTCATATCCGGTGGATTCCTATACTGTTAAAAACCATATTTAATATCTGGATATTGTTTTAACACAGTATGAAAAATCTATCTAATAGCTATATATTCATCCTTAATAAGTAATTTGTTATCATGGCTGGGTTGTTGCGCAGAACCGGGGACGAGATGTCAAAATATCACAATCAACACACCTTATATTATATTGATGCGTTGCTTAAATTTAGCAATTACAGCAAGGCAGCAGAGTCCCTTTACATCTCTCAACCCTATCTGACGCAAGTGATTAAACGGATCGAAAGTGAATTGAATTGTCAGATCATCAATCGCAGTGAGCTGCCCTACCGTTTAACCGAGCAGGGAAAGATTTACTATGACTATCTTGGCTCGCTCGATACGGTGCACGCCAATATGCGCAGGCAAATTGCCGCCATCACTGACAAGGATAAGCAAACCATCAAAATCGGGATCTTAACCAGTATTGGGACGTACCTGATCCCGCTGTTTTTACCCAAATTTCTGGAACGCTATCCTGATTGTCAAATCGAGCTGGTGGAAGATATCCCGGAAAACAATGAGAAGCGCCTGCTAAAGGGTGAAGTGGACTTTTGGATCGGGCAGAACGCAAGCAGTATTGCGCCCAATCTGCTTGCTGTGTCATGGGGCAAGCATGGTTATTTTGCCGTGATTCCCAAATCCTGCGATCTTTATCAGGCCGGTATGGCCACGATTGCTCCGGGCAGTATTGAGATGGACGATTTATTACGGCAAAAGTTTGTCTTAACCGCGAAAGGGTCAGCCATCAGAGCGCAGGTGGATCATCTGTTCAGTATTTACAAAATCAAGCCCGATATTGTGTTAGAAAGCAGAGAAATTGCCACCGTCAAACATCTTGCCATGGCCGGCTGCGGGATCACGTTTGTGCCTGAAAGCCTGACCATCGCGCCTTGCCCTGAGCAGTACAATATTTATCCGTTGCCGATTGACCAATTGAATTTAGATTATTTCATCGCACATCACAGCAGCAGGGCGCTTTCTGTGATGGAGCAAGGGCTGGTGGATTCATTCTTACGTAACAAAGACACCGCGACATACTGACGGGATGAAAAGGAAAAGACATGACTGAAGGCTCACAAGAAATTCAGCTGATGGGAACCACCATTCGCCTTTACTTTAAAGGTCATCAGGCGGAACAGCGGTTAAATCAGGCGGTTTCCATGTTGAGGCGCTATGAGGCAGTCTTTAGCGCCAACAGCGAGCAGTCTCAACTGTTTGCATTGAAAAATGCCGCCGTGAATCAACCTGTTGTCGTTGACCATGATTTGTATGAATTAATCAAGATCGGTAAGCAGCACAGCCTTGATGCCGATAGCTTTTTAAACATTGCGATTGGCCCGTTGATTAAGCTGTGGCGAATTGGGTTTGCCGAAGCAAGGGTGCCTGACCCAGCCGAAATACAGCAGGTATTGGAGCGCTTAAATCCTGCGGATATTGTGCTGAACGATGCACAACGATCGGTCTGTTTTACCAAGCCCGGTCTGGAAATCGATCTGGGTGCGATTGCGAAGGGATATTTCAGCGATCAAATCATGGCTTTCTTCAAAGAAAAGCAGCCCGTCTCCGCCATGATTGATATTGGTGGCAATCTGCTGGTGTATGGTGAATCCCCGAAGCATCATCTCGATTGGGATGTGGGTATCCAGAATCCCTTTTTACCCCGGGGTCACTGTGTTGCCACGGTGAAGATCAGAAATCAGTCCGTCGTCACTTCCGGGATCTACGAGAGAACCTTTCAATATCATGGCAATCGTTACCACCATATTTTTGACAGCCACAGTGGTTATCCGGTCGATAACAATGTGGCTTCTTTAAGCATTATTTCGGATCACTCGTTGGACTGTGACATCTATACCACCAAACTCTTTGGCTTAGATGCCAGACGCATTTTAACCACCGTTAACCAGATTGACGGTATGGAAGCAATCGTGATCACCGGAGACGGGCAATTTGCCACGACGCCGAATCTGAGAGATAAGGTCACTATGGCTTAGTTACAAATGGCGTAGTTAAACATGACATCGTTACAAATGACATCGTTACAAATGGGATAGTTAAAATATGCGGCTATGTTACTATCGAGCCTATTGCCGCAGGCGTGGAAGGAAAACGGCACAGCATGGGGCCGCAATCACACAAGCAATTCTGATATATTCAAAGCAAATTACAGCGCCAAGTGATCAACTTACACTGAGGTGAATCGCCATGAAACAGAATCCTCTGACCTCCCGTTTAAATATACATCCAATCATTCAGGCACCGATGGCGGGAATCTCTACGCCTTCATTAGCCGCCGCTGTCTCAAATGCCGGTGCTTTGGGCTCTATTGCGCTGGGTGCAAGCGACGTTCATCAAGCCGATATTCTGCTCAAAGAGACAAAAAAACTGACGACTCAACCATTCAATGTCAATCTATTCTGTCACAAACAGCCGGAGCGGGATCAGCACAAAGAAGCACGATGGTTAGATTTTATCAGCCCTCTTTTCAAAGCGTTAGGCGCTGAACCACCCAGCGCTTTAAATGAGATATATCAAAGCTTCATACTCGATACAGAGATGTTTTTGCTACTACTCAAACATAAACCCCGGGTGATTAGTTTTCACTTTGGGCTGCCGCCAGCAGAGTGGATTAAGAGATTGAAGGAAGAAGGTATCTTTCTGATAGCGACGGCCACCAACCTGCAAGAAGCAAAACACATTGAAACACTCGGTGTAAACGCGATAGTCGCGCAAGGCATTGAAGCCGGAGGGCACCGGGGGACGTTTGATTCCACCCTATCTGATACCGACATCGAAGACGACAAACTGAGCACGGCTGATTTGGTCAGTCTTTTAGTCGCCAATGTTTCTGTACCGATTATTGCTGCCGGTGGCATTATGAACGGCAAACATATCAACCATTTTATGACGCTGGGCGCTTCTGCTGCACAGCTCGGTACAGCATTTATCACCTGCCCGGAATCCGCTGCAAGCCAAAAGAATCGCGATATGCTACTCAGTGAGCGGAATCAAGAAACTATTTTAATTGAGGGGATATCAGGCAGAGCGGCCAGAGGCCTGTGCAACAAGTTTACTTCATTTCTGGAATCTGCTCATGCGCCTAGTGTACCGGACTATCCATTAGCATACGATGTCGCCAAAAAGCTATCGTTTGCCGCACTCAACCAGGGAACAGATGAATATACCGCCTATTGGGCCGGGCAGGGCGCCCCTTTGATTCGGGAACTCACCGCCAAACAACTCGTAGAAGTTCTTATTTTAGAAATGAACGGTTGAAAATATTACCCAAGGTATTTTAGATGGACAAGTGCTGCCAGACGTTGTTTGTTTGATAACGGTTCTGGCGTGATACGTAAGGAAAATAAAGTGGTAAAAATTCGTGAAATGAAAATCGCGGACTATGACGAAGTAATCGCTCTTTGGGAGCAAACGGAAGGCATGAGCATTCGGGATGTGGACTCAAGAGAAAATATTGCACGCTATTTAGAGCGCAATCCTGATTTAAGCTTTGTTGCAGAAATTAATCATGAAATTGTTGGTGCTGTATTGGTTGGTACAGATGGACGTAGAGGCTATCTACAACATCTGGCGGTATCACCGCATTTTCGGGGGAAAAAGTTAGGTCGTGAATTAGTAAACCAAGCCATCAATTCTCTCGCTAAGATTGATATCCCGAAGACTCATTTATTTGTGTATAACGACAATATCAATGCCCAACAGTTTTATGAGAGGCTAGGTTGGTTCGCCAGAGATGAAGTTCGAATGTACTCATTCAACAGTTCGAGTAATAGCAACGTCTAGTGCACTGGGTATCACAACCGATCAAGGCATCGACATCCTTTTCCTAATCTGACGGAAGCGTTCCAGATCACTGGCACGCTTTCGTCTACATCAGCTAACTAATGCTTCCCCGCTCGCAAAATCTCATACTTTTTTCATACTTTTATCGAAATAAAACCTGATAGCCTGTGAATGCACTGGCAAAATTCAGTGCCGGGATTAGGAACCCTGTCTTTTCTTCACAAGACATGTAAAATGCCAGCTTTGCTGAGGTTTTCATGTAACTTCAGCACACCTGAATTATGGTGGGCTGGATAGGGGCGCTTTGGCGCACCGTTTCTTGTGAGCGGTAGTTCCTAAACCTGTTCAGTTCACCACTCAAAGATTAGGAACCTTTGTGTGGTGAGATATCATCCATCACAAGAAGAGGTGACAACCTATGTACGAAACCATTCCTTACAACCACGAATTTGCCCAGAAATCCCGTGAATATCTGCGTCAGTTAGAAGAAATCTTTGAAGCCGAACAGCGGCACAATAGTCAAGAGCTGCGCAATGTGCTGCTGTATCTGAATAACCTGATTACCACCCATTACGTGCGCTACCATCAAGAGATTGACGGGGAACATTTGGTGTAGTTATTGGTGATTTAGATTTCGAGCCGCAATTGCGGCTCGTTTTAGAAGGGGGGCTTTGTTTCAGTTCAGAATTGAGTTTGAAGGCTAGTTCAGTTATCACCTCTCATGATCACGGATAACGACGATGGAAACTAACCAGCTTGCTAAATCAACGAACCGAAAATACTTTTGTCGTGGTCAACAACAATTAAGCACGGTTTTATTTAGAGCTTTTCCAATATCATTGTTCTGACTTATCTATCTCAGTATCACCTATCTGTCAGTGATATGCATTCAGGTTTAAATATTTCCAAATTGCCATTAGTTGCATATTTATTTAACAATAATTATTTAAGTGACAAGGATGCATGATGGCAAAGGCAGTTAGAGTTGGAGATACAGGTACTGATCACGATGGTTTCCCTCCTACGCCAGTGACTGCTGGCTCACCTGACGTGAAATTTGATGGTATTCCTGCGGCGAGAGTCGGTGATCCTCTGGCACCTCACAGCAAGCCCAAACATCCTCCACATAATCGTAGTATTGCCTCAGGCTCTTCTACGGTTTCTATTAATGGGAAATCTGCTGCAATCACTGGGGGTGATATCAGTTGCGGTGGTGTTACCATCGGTGGGGGCACAGTTAACATCGGAGATGTTCCATCTACCGGAGGTGGCGGTGCTGCTCCACTGAATGTGGTTGCTACTAAGACCATTACCTCTGTTTACTTTTCTTATGGGCCTGATTGCCAGCTCATTTCAGGAGCTTCACGTCACTATACTGATATTAATGTTCATGCGAAAACAAGTGGTTATCTTCCCGGTGAAACTGTTTCCATCACACTATCTGGACCAGTCAATAAAACCGTTTCTGGCTATGTCGATGGAAACGGTGAAGTTTGCATAATAAATGCTCTGAAAGGTACTCGCTTGGAATTTGAAGGGAAGAACATGTGATGGGAAGTTTAACGGCAAGTGCTGGAAACTCAGTAACGACAGTAGATATCAAGCGACCTAGATTTTCCGATTTATGGTCTGCCTACTCTGAGGTTGGCTTCATGTCTGCTCCAAAAGTGTATGAGCTAGTGGGTGGGAGAGTCTTGGAGCTATATCTTTCTGATAGTGAAAGTTACGCGAATGCCTGCGCACTAAGGATGAGTCGTGGTTTTAACTATGGGGGTTTTCTTGTTCCAAGTGGCACAATTATTGAGACCTATCCGATATATCGCGTCCGAGGTGCTGATAATAAAATCTACATCCTTCGAGTCAAAGATTTAGTCAAGTATATTGAATTTAATTGGGGTAAGCCCGAATACGATATGAACCCTTCTGATATATCATCGATATCTGGTAAAAAGGGATTAATTATTACTGAAGTCAGCGGATGGAACGATGCTTATGGGCATGCAACACTTTGGGATGGCTCATCTACAGGGGATGGAAGCCGCTATCACGAGTTGGATTACTATAAAGAACACTATAATGGGGCTGTTATCCCCACAAGGGTAATGTTATGGGAATTAAAAGACTAATCTATCCTCTGCTTTTCGCGGTGCTATTTTTTTCAGTAGGGTGTGTCGCATCTTTCGAGACCTTGAATAAGCAAGTGCTTGATGCCAGGAATAAATTAAAAGATTATGCTCTGGTCTCTTGTCTGATTGCAATTGATCCTGATAGCAAGCTGGGGAAAGACTTAAAATATAGTAAACGCGCGCTCTCTTTTATGGGCAAGGGTGAGTATATGATTGTTCAAAATGAAGAGACGCTTGAAACGGAACACGATCCATATGCTGAGGCGGTGAGCGTTTTGGTTGGTGAGGCTAAGCAATCTCGTGGTTATATGAAAAATGGTGAGATATCTGAAAGTTATGGGTGTTTTAATGCTTATCAATCAAAAAATTTCAATGAATTCATTGCTGGGCAAGATGCGTTTATAACCGCAAAATAGTGCTCCCAAAGAATTAATCCAGAATTTCTTCATCATCTAAAGCCGCGCTCAAACAAGACGTGGCTTTTTTGTTGCGCATAGTTCAGATATACCAACGAGCATCAACTGCGATAGCTGCATGGCTGTCGTTTTTTTGTAAAGAATGGCAGGGGAGGTCAAGCTTACAGCGACTGTAGCCAATGCTTCCCAGCTCGCAAAATCTCATACTTTTTTCATACTTTTATCGAAATAAAACCTGATAGCCTGTGAATGCACTGGCAAAATTCAGTGCCGGGATTGAGACCCCTGTATTTTCTTCACAAGACATGTAAAACTCCAGCTTTGCTGAGGTTTTCATGTAACTTCAGCACACCTGAATTATGGTGGGCTGGATAGGGGCGCTTTGGCGCACCGTTTCTTGTGAGCGGCTGTCTCAAACCTGTCCAGTTCGCCACCCAAAGTTTGAGACCTTTGTGTGGTGAGATATCATCCATCACAAGAAGAGGTGACAACCTATGTACGAAACCATTCCTTACAACCACGAATTTGCCCAGAAATCCCGTGAATATCTGCGTCAGTTAGAAGAAATCTTTGAAGCCGAACAGCGGCACAATAGTCAAGAGCTGCGCAATGTGCTGCTGTATCTGAATAACCTGATTACCACCCATTATGTGCGCTACCATCAAGAGATTGACGGGGAACATTTGGTGTAGTTATTGGTGATTTAGATTTCGAGCCGCAATTGCGGCTCGTTTTAGAAGAGGGTTTGTGGTATTCCGATAATAGACTGGAACTTACTAGGGGTACTTTTCTTAACTTGAACGCAAAAACAAAGTATATACTTATACTGCCTATAACTGTAATAAGTATTTACTTAAGTATCATTTCTATAAATAAGTCATGGGTTATACTGCCTTTACCTGTAATAACTAACCACTTGTTGATTTTCTGATAAGTGGTGACTTATACTGCCTATAAGAGTAATAACTATAGACTTAAAACTATGAGACAAGAATTAGCGATTAGCAGACTTAACGAGCTGGATTCAAAGGGTCGTTATGTCTTTTTGCACCGAGATTTAGCCAAAATTTTTCACGAAGATTCCCCCCGTTCATTGAACGATAGCCTAGCTCGCCTGGTAAAAACAGGATTACTAGAGCGACCAGCGAGAGGGGTCTACGTATATGGCTTATCAAAAAACAAAAACACCTCAAAGACCATTGAGCTTATTGCTACCGCTCTAAGAAGAGGCGAGTACAACTACGTAAGCCTTGAGTCGGCATTGTCTTCTTATGGGGTTATTTCTCAAATCCCAGTAGACAGACTTACCTTGATGACAACAGGGGCCAAGGGAACGTACAAGACAGATTACGGAGTAATCGAGTTCACCCATACAAAACGCTCAGTTTCAGATATTTTAAGTCAGGTGATCAACACCGATAGGCCGCTTAGGGTTGCATCAAAGGTTGCCGCATTAAGAGATTTGAAGCGTGTGGGTCGTAATACACATTTGATTGATATGGATGCAATGACACATGACTAAGACGAAAGAAGATTTTGATGCGCTAGTGGAGATGGCGCTCGCTCAGGGTGGCACAAAGGATATGCGCCCTGTAATTGAGAAGGAACTCCTTCATTACGACATCTTGTTTGCACTAGATGAATCGAAGTTGCTAGATCGGCTAGTTTTTCAAGGCGGGACTTCTTTACGTCTATGTAGAGGCTCCAACCGATATAGTGAAGACTTGGATTTCGCTGGCGGGAAAGATTTCAGTAGCAAAATGTTAATTGAAATGAAGGAGGTAATTGAAAAATACATCGGTGAACGTTACGGGCTTGAGGTTACAGTCAAGGAGCCAAGCTCGCTTAAGCAAGATCCGAAGTATGCTGAGCTGAATATTGATAAATGGCAAATTGCGGTAGTGACTTCACCGGGGCAAAAACACTTAGCTAAACAGAGAATTAAACTAGAGATAGCAAATATCCCTGCCTACACCAAGGAGCCATTACCTCTAGGTAAGAACTATGATTTTCTTCCGGATGGTTACTCATCAACATTAATTTACACGGAAACCCTTGATGAAGTTATGGCTGATAAAATTATTTCCCTCCCTGCTACACAGAAATATATCAGGTATAGAGATGTTTGGGATCTGGTGTTTTTGAAGCGAAATGGTGCCGTGCTGAATATTGATTTGGTGCGCCAGAAAATCGAAGACTACAAGCTCGAAGGCTTTAAGGACATGCTAGATGCTCGCATCTCTTCACTTAAAGAGATTGTGTACGGTGAAGAGTTTTCAAAAGAGATGGAGCGATTCTTGGCTAGAGAGACCTTTTGTAGTGGTCAACTAAAATTGGCCACGGTTTTAGAGTTTTTCCAATATAGTCGTTCAGACTCATTGGGTGTCAGCCCACCATTATATTGATGGGGCCTAAGTTGGCTGTAATAACCTGTGATGTAACGAGTTATATGCTGTCTTGCTTCGCTAAAACTCCTATAACCCGACACCGGTATCCATTCTGTCTTTAGACTTCTGAAGAACCGCTCCATCGGGCTATTGTCCCAACA
>NZ_FULE01000054.1 GCF_900163965.1 Vibrio ruber DSM 16370 | reverse complement strand
GTAGACCCATGCAATTTTACCTTTGGGAGAGATCCTTGCAGAGAGTCCGGCACCGTCAGAAACCACCTGACGCCCTGTATAAGGTTTGCCATGAATGGCCTTAAGTTGTTTATCTGAAAGTTTGTTAATTGCTGCCATAATTTATTTTTTACTACACATATAGCTACACACAATTCATTGACTGATGATATTTTTCAATGAACACTGATGAGCAAAATAGCAATTAAAAACAACAAAATCAAATAGATATAATAACAACCAGAACAAACAATATACCATGATAAACAATATAAAAAATCATCCGTGATTTTTCACCCTGAGTTCAGTGACCAAATTAACTTTTTAAGAATGTTTCACTTCATTCAAATCAACCACTAATCAAAGAAAACCATTCATGGAAGAATGGTTAGGCTTTTCCGGGCAGGATGCCCGTAAAAGCTGGTTCTGGAACGCGTGTGACTCCGTCAAACAAAAAAGATCTTCTGGTTACTCTGGCATCTCTGCAAGAGTAACTGGCGCACAGAACACTGATGCCTCTGAAACCGAAAAACGGAATTGTGCGTCAAATTTGTGAGCCAAAAGCTGGGAAGATAAAAACGTAAAGCACTCAGACTTCATCAATCACAACACTTTCGCACATTTCGCACGATTTAATCGGATTGACCATTTCGTCCTAAAGGCTATACTCTGATTAGATTTAAAACTGTGGAGACTAAGTTATGCGGACATTAACAGCAAATGACGCTAAACGAAATTTTGGTGAGTTGCTTTTAAATGCTCAACGTCAGCCAATTAAGATCAGTAAAAATAGTAAAGATGCAGTTGTCGTTATGTCTATACATGACTACGAGGAACTTGAGATGATGAAAGCTGAGTACCTCAAACACTGCTTCATCGCCGCCAAAGATGACTTAGCAAAAGATGATATCGTTGATGGTAAAGACTTTTTGAGTGAGCTGTAATCAGAAATATGCACCATAACCAATATAGACTAAGCCATCTAGCTCAAGCTCATCTACGCAAAGTAAAAAATTATACCATCAGCCACTTTTCTGAACTTCAGTGGCAACGCTACAAAGAAACACTACTCTCAGGCTTTCAAATGCTCGCTGATAACCCGGACTTGGGACGAAGTTGCCATGAAATATACAGTAACGGGTTTTACTTTCCGATTGGGGAACATACTGCTTATTTCACAAAGGAAGATGGTTTTATCCTCGTCGTTGCTGTGTTGGGACAATCTCAATTACCACAAAACCACCTGAAATAATCTAACGGTTCAGCGCACCGAATCAGGGGCGCTTTTATTCGCTCCTGCTCAGCCTTTTTATTAAGGGATAGCTTAAAATTCATCCGTGAATTTTACCCTGAGAGCATCGATCAATTGAGCTTCGTTGATTCAATGTTTCACTTTATTCAAATCAACCACCAAACCAAGAAAACCATTCATGGAAGAATGGTTAGGCTTTTCCGGGCAGGACGCCCGTAAAAGCTGGTTCTGGACAACGTGCGACCAAGCCCAACAAAAAAGATTTTCTGGTTCGTCTTTCATCTCTGAAAGATGAACTGGCGCACAGAACATCAATGCCTCTGAAATTGATGAACACAATTGTGCGTCAAATTTCGGTGCCAAAAGCTGGGAAGGTAAAAATGATAGGCTGCTGGTTTGGGACGCAATGACTTTCTTCGATCTCATTGCCATCTCCGACTGCGCCCCAGTTCCTTTTGATGGATGTCAAAAGGAACCAAAAACATCTTTTTGGGTTCAGCGCGCGTCATCAGGGTCGCTTTTATTCGCTCCTGCTCACGAAAAGCTTAAAATTCATCCGTGAATTTTACCCTGAATTCATCGATCAATTTAGCTTTATTGATTCAGAGTTTCACCCAACTCAAAACAGCCACCCAACAAAGAAAATCATTCACGGAAGAATGATTAAGCTTTTCCGGGCAGGACGCCCGTAAAAGCTGGTTCTGGAAAGCGCACGACCAAGCCCAACAAAAAAGATCTTCTGGTTACGCTTGCATCTTGGCAAGAGTAACTGACGCACAGAACACCGATGCCTCTGAAACCGAAAAACGCCATTGTGCGTCACATTCCGAAGCCAAAGGATGACAAAATAAAGGTGATGAAATGAAGTGCATCTCACCCCAACCACCCCACAAATCCCCACCACAGATAATCCAACGGCATTAAAACCAAAATCGTGATGACCGCCAACGGGAAGGTCAGTTTCACAAGCTTCACCAACGGTTCATTCGACAACTGCATCGCAATAATCAGTGGTGTAACCTGATATGGGAAAATGATGGTAGAAAAACCGACCACTTGAGTCATCAACACCTCGGGAACCGTAAAGCCAGTGGTCTGTGCTAAATCTGCGGCCATCGGGGTCAGAACGGTCGGGACACCGGGAACCGTGGCGACTAACCCCGTCACCATCGACATCAAAGAAAGTGCCATGAAATTCAGGAAACCGCCCTCTCCCTTTCCGGGGACTAAGTTGCCCAAGACATCGCCCATAATCGAACCAATGCCTGACTGGTTAACTAACGCGCCAAGTCCAAGCGCAGCGGCAACAAACACAACTGCCCCGAAATCGATACTCCCGTTGAATGATTTGGGAGGAACAATCCCCCAGCGGGGCAGCAATAATATAATCGCCGCAGCCAGACCAATCCATGCCGGATTCACTCCGTGAACCGTGTCGGTCACCCAGAGTAACAAAGTCACCCCTAAAATGATCCCGACCCGGATTTGCATCGCCGTCTGGTAGGGCTCATCTTGCGATTGCGGCGCTTCATCCCGGGCTTCAGCATTGATATGGGCAGGAAAGATAAATAGTGTCAGCGCGACAATCACCAAAGATTTGACGATGCCGAGAACAGGGAAATGTAATAACAGATATTCGGTATAGCCAAAGCTCAGGTCAAATAATGTCTCACTGGCACCGCTTAAGATCATGTTCGGGATATTGGCAGGCAGAATGGCGAAACTCGGCATATTACAGGCCAAAGTAAGTGACGTCGCGATACCGAGACGCCCGTGACTGCCACTGGAAAAACCGACTTTGTCCGCCAAAGCCATGCCTATCGGAATCATCACCACTGAACGCCCTACCGAAGAAGGCATGACAAATCCCAAGATCATCGCACTCACGACCAAACCGAAAATAAGACGAAAATAACTGCCGACAAGGTACGGTGCAATCCGGGATGCCAGTCTTTTTCCTAACCCGGAGAGGCTTATCGCTGAACCAATAACAAACCCGGAAATAATCAACCACACCGCGGTCGAACCGAATCCGGCAAACAGGATTCCCGGGTCAAGCAACTGGAAGATGGTTACCAGAGCGAAGAAAATCAGGCCGGTTAAAAATGGCGGGAAGAAGCCGGTACTCCAGCCAGTCAGCGTAATCAGTATCACTGCGGCACTATATGATACGTTCGGTTGAACGCCTGCCATCGGAAATAAAACCAGCCAGACTGCCAGTATCAGTGCGAGAGCAACTGCAACATGCCTCAACGATACAGGTTTGTTCATATGTTCACCTTGATTGTAGAAATAATGACTTCTAAGATAGCGATTATGATCTGACGTAAGAAGCCCTGAAAATGCCAAACAATGTTCCTGAAGCGACATTACTGCCACCAAGTCAGTTTGCTTATACCATCGATCCGTCTCGCCCGGTGCTCACAAACAGCCGCAGTATGTTGGCAGAAACCCGGATGACGCCTCATGCACACCCCAGAGGTCAGCTGTTGTGGGCCGCACAAGGCATTGTCAAAGTGACCAGTGATGAGGCGATTTGGATCGTACCGTCTACCCATGCCGTTTGGATCCCGAGTGGCGTGATGCATCAGGTTCAGGCAGAAACCTTGACCCAAATGCGTAACTTATATGTTGATCCGTCATTTCCGATTCGGGCGCACCAACAAGGTATCGCGATGCTGAAAATGACGCCGTTAATCCGTGAATTAATTCTGCGACTGGTTGAAGGAAACACGGTGTTACCAGAGGGGCCGATCAGAAGACTCGGACTGGTTTTAATTGACGAGATCGCCACCCTCGATGAGCTGAAAGTCTATTTACCGGCGGGTAAAGATCCGCGATTAAACCGGCTGCTCACCCAGCTTATCAATGAACCCTTACACAATACCTTACCAGAACATAATTCGACGCTGAAACAACGTGCAGCGCGGGTCGGCGCCAGTGTCCGCACCATTGAACGACTGTTTAAAGCAGAAACAGGGATGACTTACCGGCAGTGGTGTAGCAGGCACCGCTTGATCAGTACACTGGAGATTTTAAGGCAGGGGGAAAGCACCAGTCGCGTCGCCTATGAACTCGGCTACAAAAGTGTGAGTAGTTTTATTAGTGCCTTTAAAGCTTTATTCGGATGTACACCGCAGGCATATGCAAAACAAGAAAATCATCAGCTTCCCCCGCTTCTGCCTTAATCTCCCTGTGACGGTCACCCCGCCACAGGGCAACGCTTAATCGACATCGGGCTCAAACAAGCCGCGTTTCATGTAAAATTTCACCCATAATGCCGCAATCAGACTAATCACCAACAAAATACCACCGGTGATGGTGTACACCATCCGGGTCATATTCGGATCCGGTGAATTATTCAATGCCACATACAGCATACTGACAATCCCGATCACCTGAGGCCACGGGTAAAATGGTGTCCGATAGGGGCGCTCTTGCTGCGGCAGCCGCCGACGCAGAACAATCACATCAATATGCGCTACGATATAGGCCAACAGCCAGCTGGTCGTTGCCGCAATCACCAGTACGATCAACGCATCAATCTCAAAGCTGAAATAAGAAATCGCGGTACAGACAGAGAGCATCATGATCGCCGCCCAGGGCGCATTGAAGCGATTGATGGCTTTGAGCTGTGGAAAAGCCTGCTTTTGCATCGCCATGCCGTGCAGCATTTTCGGTACCGAAGCCAGTACGGTATTGATGGTGCTACAGGTGGCAGCGAGCGCCATCACGGTTGCAATCACTAACCCACTCTGGCCGAAAACAGCATGGGCGTAATCCAGATACGGCAAAGGTGATCCAACCAGTGTATCAATGTCTAAATAAAGGCTGGCACCATAGGCAAATGCTAAAAAGATGAGAAAAATAAAGAACAGTGACAAATGCATCGCCCGGGGAATGTTCTTGCGCGGCTGTCTGACGTCGTTGACCATCGGACAGATAAACTCCACCCCGACCATCATCCACATCGCTAAAGCGATCAACCCGATAAAATGACCGTTCCACACGCCGCTGAAACTCCAGTCAACAGCTTTACCGGCTAGATCCGGATGCGGCTGACTCAGGCCGGTAATCGCGGTCAGTCCAACCAGAATCAAGGCACTGACCAGCACAAATGCCAGAATATTCTGCACACGGGCAAAGACATCAGCGCCAACCAGATTGGTCATCGTGAGTCCCAGTAAAATCAGTAACGGCACGACCTTATCCGGCAGCATCCCCGGAAACAGCTGCGCTAACATCGCATCGACCAGAAACATTTCCACCGGAATGGCCAGAATAGCCACCACGACATAACCGGCAAACACCGCGACAATCGCCGGGAAGTGACCTATCGCTTTTTGCGTATAGGTGGCTAATGTTCCCTCTTGCGGAAACATCAGAGACAACTCGGCAAAACTCATGGCATTAAACTGGGAGAGCGCCAATGCCGCCACCATCGCGGTGATGAACGACATACCGCCCATCCCGATGCCTTGCGTTGCAGAAATCATTGCGCCCTGCACGATCACCAGACCGATACAGACGGCCATCATGGTCGGCAAACGCATTTTTAACGGTGAACGGGGGGTCATTGACAGTCCCGCAGTATCCATACTTTGTACATGGGTGTGATTGCTCATGTGAAATCCCTCTCATGAATAAAAACAACGTCCTTATTTAAAACCGATCAAACCGATAAGGTTTCGGATCGACAATCGGTGTCACATCCGACACTAAATCTGCGGCGAGCTGTCCTGCTGCCGGGCCGGTACCAAATCCGTGGCCGGAAAAACCGGTTGCGATGGTCAGGCCGGGAATGGCACCGATGTGATCAATCACCGGTAATGAATCCGGTGTCACATCAATCAGCCCGGCCCAGCTTTCATCAATCCCTATCCCTGCAAACATCGGCCAGGCCTTGGCAAGATTGGTCAGCGCTTCTTGGTTAATCCCTTCATTCACCGACGGGTTCAGGGTTCGTATCCGTTCGAACGGAGAAACATCGTTCGCCTTCCAGCGTCGGGGTAAGGTCAGATCCCGCAGGAAATGACGTCCGAGCGACACGCGCATATAACTGCGCTGCGCCCGTAACTGCGCCAGATAACGCATCCCGATCAGCAGATGATCCAGCGTCAGTGGCGCATCCAGCGCACCACGCTGCGTAATGACAAATCCACCGTCTGAATGTCGGCGAAAAGAAAAGTCCGGCGCGGCAAAGGCAATATCCGTCGGCCCTTGGGTGGCTTTCGTGCGCAACACGGAACAGATAATCGGTAATGTCGGAAACGACACACCGTGATTGCCTAAGAAACGTCGTGACCATGCGCCGCTGGCAAGCAGCACTTGAGTGCAGCGGATTTCACCCTGTTCGGTGACTACACCACTGATCCGACCGCCGGCGGTTGCGAGAGCCCTGACGGCACAGTTCTGGACCATCACCGCCCCCTTTTCAATCGCTCGCTGAGCGATAGCACTGGTCGCTATCGCGGGTTCAGCAAATCCGTCGGAAGGGGTATATAGCCCACCGACCCATTTTTCAGTGCCGCCGGGAGCCAACTGATCAATCTGCTGTAGGCTCAGGAGCTGCGAATCCAGTTGTAACGACTCAACGGATTGATGCCATTCTTGATACATCGCCATCTGTTTGTCATTGCGTGCAGCAAAAAGAATCCCGGACTGCCGATAGCCGACCTCACGCCCGATACGTTCAGGCATTTCAGCCCAGAGTCGATCTGCGGCCTGTGCCAGCGGCACATCCTCAGCATGTCGGTTGGTTTTACGGATCCAGCCGAGGTTACGGGATGACTGTTCCGCGCCGATTTGTCCTTTTTCCAGCAAGGCGACCGGAATATTGCGCTCGGCCAGTGCCAACGCGGCACTGACACCGATAATACCGCCCCCGATAATCACCACTTGCGTGGATGCGGGGAGTCGGTCTTGTGTATTGACGGGTTCTAATCTCTGTGTCATCGCTTGATCCTTGCTATTCATTCTCTGAAACATGGCATGTTTTAAACCATTTCTGAACGATGTCCGTTCAGCACAATACCGGCTCGTCCCAAAGATTCAGTTTGACGCCAATGCCCTGCGCGAGTGCATTACGGTAAATCACCGTCGCCCACGCCACATCTTCGACCGGTAAACCACCGACAGACATGATGATGATCTCTTCATCGTTCTGGCGACCGGGCGCTTCACCGGAAACTATCTCACCGATATCTTCCAGTTGATCGAGAGTAATTTTGCCTTCGGCGATCATGTCCATAAAACGTACGCCGATGACCGGAATATGATGATGAGCAGGCTTGGGCACTTCTTCGTACCAAGCTTGATACAGGCCGGTATTATCGAGCACTTTGCGCACGTCATCCCGTTCCATCTCTTCGTCAAGGCGACAATAGGCAGGCATTGCCAGAAAAGCCCCCGCTTTGACCCATTCCCGTTTGACGATCGGATAGGTTGAGGGGTCTCCGGTCTCGCCCGAATTGCAGTATGTGACAATATCGGCGCCCCGCACCACCTCTTCCAGTGAATCGACAATCTCGATTGTGGTGATCTGCGGATAAGTCGCTGCCACCCAAGTGAGGAAGCTATCAAGACTTTGCTGTCCGCGGCCTTTGACTTGGATGGTATCAATCTGAGGACAGGCGGTCATAAAAGCTGCCACGGCGGTTTTGCCCATCACACCGGGGCCAAGCAAACCGATGACTTTCGAATCCGGACGCGCCAGATAACGGGCACCCACTCCCGGTACAGCACCGGTACGATAAGCCGATAACAGGTTGGCGGACATGTAGGCCAGTGGCGCACCGGTTTCAATATCGTTGAGGATAAACATGAGGATCGAACGGGGCAGACCTTTCTCGCGGTTGGCAATGTTGGAGCCATACCATTTGACGCCACACGTCTGGAAACTGCCGCCGAGATAGGCCGGCATCGCCATCAAACGGCGATCCGCCGTCGGTTTCGGCATGGTCGGAAAAGGCGACTCTTCCGGAAAAATAACCATGGCACCGTGAGAATCATTATTCGCCCCGGCCATGCGATAATCACCCTGCCACAGCAGGGCAAACATCGCTTCCATAGTATCGACACAGCTTGGCATATCAGTCACACCTGCTTTGAGCATGTCTTGCTCCGACAGGTAAATAAAATCGATTTTGGTACGCTCTGACATCACATCACCTCAAAAAATAGGGGGTAAAATGGGTATGCCGTGTTCCGTGTCACCGCGGTGTCAGTCATCGACCTTCCCTGGCGAATCACATCAGATGAACAACGGATAGCTTGGATATTAGAGAGCCCACTCAGCAGCGTATTGAATTTTTGCGACATGACACGAATATTGATAAAAACCACAATATTGGCACCACGCTTGCTTTCTGACCCTATCTGGTTTGATTTATCCCGGAAAAGCAGGTGTCGTTATGTCAACAGCTTCAATTGTCAGTCGCGTGGCAGCTATCCATGCCAAACAACCTTGGTTTGTCCTGAGTGCTGCGCAGGATTTTTCGCTTTGTTCCTCGGAAATTCCGGAGGTGTCTCACTTCTATAGCTTTGAAGCTGACCAATCCGCCGCTCTGACTCTCGCGATCCCCGACGGCTGTATCGACATTCTGTTCGATTGTGACGCCAACGCCCCGGCCGCCTATGTTTGCGGAACAACGCTCGAAGCAACCCGGGCCAATTTTGTCCACCAACATCGCTATTTCGGAGTGCGATTCTTACCGGGCGTGATCCCTGATTTTCTCGATGCGTCAGCAAGAGAAATGGTGAATCATTTACTGTATTTACCTGATGTGGTGCCAACGTGTCATGCGCTGTTCGAACAAGTCGTCAGTACGTCAACGTTTGTCAGGCAAGTGTCCCTGACGCAGCAGTTTCTCAAAGACAAGTTTTTGAACAGTCAGCGAAAACGTCGCTTTTCTCCGCTCACGGTGCAAGCGATTCAGCACATTTTCGATCACAAGGGGAATATTCAGATCAAGCAATTAGAGGCAATGACCGGCTATACCAGCCGCACGTTACAACGCCAGTTTCTCAGTGATCTGGGGCTGTCGCCCAAAGCGTTCAGCCGGATCATCCGCTGCCAGTCTGCGGTGTATCATATCAACCACCACCGGCAGGTGGTGTTTTCCGACTTAGCCTATGGACTGGGATTCAGTGATCAGGCTCATTTTCTCAGAGAATTCAAGCGGTTGGTCAGTGCGACGCCCCTCGATTACCAGAAGCGGGTCAAACATGAGACTTATCTGAGCCGGATTCGCTACAACTGACCTCATTTTGTGCATTTTTGCACCAATTCAGTACCGATAAACATTCATTACAGACAAATACTCATTAGAGACAAACATGCCTTAGATACAAACATGCTTTAGAAACAAATAAGATTTGCGCGTGTCAGGGTCGATATCAGAGCGGTCAGAACGACAAAAGAAAAGGCTCTCAGATTAAATTCTCAGAGCCTTGATGATGTTTGGCGGATCTCAGCCGCTCATTGATTGTTTAACGGATCGACATGCGCATACCCCGCGCTTGTCTTATCAGTCTGACATAAACAATCAGTCTGACATAAACAATCAGTCTGACATAAACAATAGGGTTAATGAGTAGAGATCCACTGCTTCACCGTATTGTATACGGTGCTGGTCATCCGAGTACCACAGTTACGGGACGATGAACCGGTTGTATGAATCCCGCGGACGATGTTTTTGCTATCGCGGATGCCGCTGCCACTTTCGCCCCCTGCAGTATCGATTGTATAACAGACACGGTAAGAAGAGATGGCATTGGTGGCGCCAGAGTCAGTCCACAACGTCCAGCGGGTTTTATCCCCCGGATATCCGGTCACCGAATGTGTACCGCCGGAATAAACGCCCCAGCCAGAAGACCCGCCATGTGGTGCTTTTTGCAACACGATTAACGCATAGTCATAGTTAGAATTACGGTTATTGAACCAAGCTTTGGTGGTGACCGCAGTTTTCCACCCGGTGGTGCCCCAAGGTTTGCTCGAACCATTCTGTCCGGCGGCAAAATCCAGATTCTTATACCAGCTACCACGACCGTTTGCCACACAGTGACCCGCTGTCAGTACATATTTACTACCAATCAGTGTACCGGTACATCCCACTGAAATGTGACCGATATACTTGTAAGGTGAAGCGGTTGTATTGGTGATCCGGGTTCGATCATCACGACCAATGACCACCCCCTGAATATCCTCTTCTTCTCCGGTCACTTTAGGTTTCACCGTTGATTCTTGTTCCGGCGTGGTAAATAAAGTGGCATCCAGACCCAGATCATCAAATGTTTTAATTGCGTCTTCAAGTGCTTGCAGTGTTTCTGCTGAAATCTCAGCGGTGGATTGATTTCCCTCTCGGTCAACCGCAATTGCGCCCATTGCATCTGCCCGATCAACGACAGAGTCACTGAACGTCGGATCATCATTGGTAAACTCCGGGGGCTCAACTATATTAACACCATCAATAAAGTCAGCTTTCTGAGCGATTTCGGTAAATTGTGTTAAATCACTGGCCTGAACCCCTAGTGAACACAGGCCCATGATTGAGAGGGATAAAATTCTAAACTTCATTTTGTATTCCTTTATATTCAGATTAGAAAGTAAACAGCGTTCTGACATCCTGACGTTGTTTGAGTATGTTGGGCATTAATACACAACAACATGCATAATAATCTAATTATAAATCTCGCGAAAGTATGAATCAGTACGCATTACATATCCGAATATCCAGACGTGATCTTCTCCCCAAAAGAACAGATGCCAGTCAGCATAACTGACTGGCATAACCCAGCGGTGAAACCTTTACTTTGCAAGCTGACAATCAGCGGACGATCAATCCCAGCAGAATACCGATAGCACCAAAGTCCGAATCACTGAACGTGGTATTGGCAAAGCCTAAATCGCCCAAGACGGGCAATAAAAATACCGGCAGGAATGTGATCAGCAACCCTTGGGCGAAAGCGCCTAAGATCGCACCACGTCGCCCGCCGGTTGCGTTGCCGAACACACCGGCAGCAGCGCCGACGAAAAAGTGAGGCACCACACCGGGAATAATGATGGTTAAATTCATCACGTAAAGTAGCAACATTCCGACTAAACCGGCGGCAAAACTCGACAGGAAACCGACCAATACCGCATTCGGCGCATACGGAAAGACCACCGGACAATCCAGTGCGGGTTTGGCATTGGGCACCAGTTTATCGGATATACCTTTAAACGCCGGCACGATTTCAGCGATAATCATCCGTACCCCTTGCAGGATGACATAGACCCCACCGGCAAAAGTAATTGACTGGATTAAGGCAAACATAAACCAGTGCTTACCGCCGCTAACCTCACGCACATAATCGCCACCAGCGAACAGGCAGGTAATGATAAAAATAATGCCCATGGTGAATGAGATCGCAACGGGTGTATCGCGCAGGAACAATAAGCTTTTAGGCACATTCATATCTTCTGTTGAATGTTCTTTGTTGCCCAGTTTACTGCCGATAAATCCGGCAAGAACATAAGACAGGGTTGAAAAGTGACCAATTGCGACATCATCCGAGCCGGTGACCTGTTTCATGTAGCGGTGAGCGATGGCAGGGAAAAACACCATCACGCAACCGACCACAATCGATCCCAATGCAATCAGCGGGACACCTTTCATTCCACTGGTGGCAAGAATCGCGGCCACCATCATCGACATAAACAGCGTGTGGTGCCCGGTTAAAAAGATAAACTTCCACGGTGTAAAACGGGCAATCAAAATATTCACCAGCATCGCAAAGAACATGATCATCGCCATTTCACGGCCAAATGATTTTTGCGCAATCGAAACAATGGCTTCGTTATTGGGGACGACGCCGGTAATCCCAAAGGCATGCTGAAAAATGGTCGCAAAGTCACCGAGCGAGCCGACGACCAGACCGGCCCCTGCCCCCAAAATAATAAACCCCAGTATGGTTTTGACCGTGCCTTTGATACATTCCGTCACCGATTTTTTCTGTGCGATCAGCCCGATCAAAGCGATAAAACCAACCAGCACGGAGGGTTCGGACAGCACATCATTCATTAAGAAATTAAAGAACTCCATCGCTTCTCCTCCTTACAGATAACCAAGCTCTTGCAAAGCCACCGATAAACGGGCTTTCATCGCTGCTTTATCAACCATGTTATCCAGCGCAACAATCCGTGGTTCAACCGCCAAAGTGTTTAACTGCTCGGCAATATCGTTGGTGCCGACAAAGATGTCACAGTCGGTTCCTTTAGCCGATCCGAGATCAACATGATCCACGGTCGCCTCAATATTGAGTTCTTTCACAATACTTTTAATGCTCATTTCCATCATCAGGCTGGTGCCAAGACCATTGCCGCATACAACGATAATTTTCATCATTCAGACCTTTATTTTTTAGGGGGTGTAAGGAGATAAAATTTAATATTGCTCTATCACCGCGAGCACATCATCTTTGCTGTTCGCATTGCAAATCTGCTGTACATGCGCTTCATTCATAAATAGTTCAGCTAATTGTGCAATCGCTTCAATATGGCTGTTACTGTCTGTCGCCGCTAAAGTCACCAGCATTTTGATCGGGTCATTCTCTTCGGCATTAAAATTTACACCGTGTCGAATCACCGTTATCGCCAGCGCCATACGGTTGACGCCATCTTCCGGACGCGCATGGGGCATCGCCATTCCCGGACCAACCACATAATAAGGCCCGATCGATTCATGCGAGCGACAAATGGCATCGACATAGCCGGGTTCTATCGCATGGTTCTCAATCAGAGCCGCACACGATTTTTCAATCGCATCTTTCCAGTCGGTCGCATCAGAATATATGCGCACCACATCAGGGGTTATCAGTTCACGTAGCATGGTTTTTCCAACTTTGTTGTGTGGTTTAGTGACACTTTACCGAACAATATGCCAGAAAAATCTTAATCAGATCACAAATGATAGCGCTATCTGGTAGCGCTATCATTTGTGTGATGCATGTAGTATTTTGCTCATCCCTTATGGTTTAATCAATTAAACCAAAGTGCTGATACGTTACTATCGAACCGATGACCAACAGGCTGTGGTAAAATCTCAGCGCAGAAAACCTATCACGTAAAATTGGAAAGATGAGCAGACCCCGTAAACGAAGAAGTACCGGTAGCGTCACGTTAGCTGATGTCGCCCAAAAAGCAGGTGTCGGCACCATGACGGTGTCGCGAGCATTAAGAACGCCGGATTTAGTCTCTGATCATCTCAGAGAAAAAATTCAGCAAGTTGTTGATGAGCTGGGTTATATCCCCAATAAAGCTGCGGGAGCACTGGCCTCAGCACAAAGTCACTCCATTGCCCTGGTGATTCCGTCACTGTTTGAAAAAGCTTGTGCGGTTTTCCTGCCCAAATTTCAACATGCCCTCAATAAAGCGGGCTATCAGTTATTGATTGGCTACAGTGATTACTCAGTCACTCAGGAAGAAAATCTGGTCTCCACGTTTTTAGAAAGCCGCCCGGCAGGAGTCGTACTATTCGGACAGGAACATACCAAACGAACCCACCAGCTCCTGAAATCAACCAATACCATTGTGTTAGAAATCGCGGAGCAACGCTCTAAAGAAGACTACTTAAACATCGGCTTTGATTACTTCGAAGTGGGGAAAACGTGTACCAAACATCTGATTGAGCAAGGCTTTCAGCATATCGGCTTCATTGGCGCACGCGGTGACCATTTTACCCTGCAACATCAGCTACATGGCTGGCAAAGTGCGATGATCGAGAGCTACTTAACCCCTGACCATTTCTTAACCACACCGGATGCCCCCTCTTCTCAATTAGGTGCAGAAGGGCTCGCGAAGCTACTGTTACGGGATTCCGGATTGGATGCATTAGTCTGCAGCCATGAAGATATTGCTATCGGTGCGTTATTTGAGTGTCACCGCAGAGTGCTGAAAGTGCCGAAAGATATGGCCATTATGTGTCTGGAAGGCTCAGCCATGGGAGAGCACGCCTACCCCAGCCTGACCTGTGCGGAATTTGACTATGAAACAATGGGAACCAAAGCCGCTGAAAAGCTGATACAAGCGATAAAAGGTGGCTTATTTGAATCATCAACACTCCTAAAATATAAACTCAAACGAAGAGCCAGCACAGCGGGCTGATAGAAGTGACGCAACTCGATTGGCAAATAATACGGTGACCAACGCATCGGGATCGCAATCTTTGCTTTTTAGTTTAGCATCCTGATGCATTCAGCCGTCCCCTCAACAATTGATCAGCAATTCATTAAGAATGCTTCAACATCAATTTAATTGTCTTCTTTATTAATCAGTTAAACCTTCAACAGAAAATAGAGCACGTAATTTATCACCAATCTTGTGCAAAAAAATCAATAAATGCACCAACTTGGATTCAAAATAAATAGCTATTATACGAATAATAACCAGCTTATTTATTTGGATAATGACTACAAATTCAGCACAAACACAACTATTAATAAAAATATTAAGAGCTACATGTTGATTAAAATTTGAACTGTTGACAGGTATTTGGAGTAACAGCATACTGAAAATACATTCCATTATAAAGATATTAATTCCATTATACCGGAATTCATGGAGAGCACAACAACAAGGAATCAGTGATGAGATTAATTACGAAGAGTCAATGCAGTAAATATTTATTGGGTTCATTCGCGCTGTTGCCACTACTTATTTCGGCAACCAGTCATGCTGAAGAAAAACTACAGGAAGTGTTGAACCGCGGATATTTAATTGTCGGTACCGGAAGCACCAATGCACCTTGGCACTTTAAAGATAAAAACAATAACTTAGTCGGCTTTGATATCGATATGGCAAAGCTGGTCGCCAAGGGACTATTTGATGATGAAACGAAGATTAAATTTGTTGATCAGTCCGGTGATGCCCGCATCCCTAATTTGGTCACCAATAAAGTCGATCTGAGCTGTCAGTTTATGACCGTTACCCCAAGTCGGGCTCAACAGGTTGGCTTTACCATTCCCTATTACCGCGAAGGTGTCGGACTTTTATTAATGAATAAGAGTCAGTATGCCGACTATGATGCATTAAAAGATGCCGGAGATGATGTCGTCGTCGCTGTGTTACAAAACGTTTATGCAGAAGAGATGGTCCATGCAGCGTTACCGAAAGCGAAAGTCGATCAATATGAGAGCGTTGCATTAATGTATCAGGCATTAAACTCAGGCCGGGCCGATGCAGCAGCAACCGATCAGTCTTCTCTTCGTTGGTATATGGTGCAAAATCCAGGTCGTTATAAGGACTCCGGTTATGCTTGGATGCCTCAAAGTTATTCTTGTGCCGTGAAAAAAGGCGATCAAGAGTGGCTGAACTTTGTGAATGTCGTATTCCATGAAGCGATGACAGGGGTTGATTTCGGCGCTTACGCGCAATCATTTGAACAGTGGTTTGGTGTTGAATTGCCAATGCCTAAAACCGGCTTCCCTGTTGAATATAAATAAACTGGATAGTTAGACATGGATTATGATTTCAATTTCAGTGTTGTATGGCGAAATTGGGACATATTAATATCGGGGCTAGGCTTAGGTCTGGGTCTAGCCTTTATTTCTATTTTAATTGGCTGCGTCATTGGAATTATATGCGCATTCATGATGTTATCAAAAAATAGAACGTTTAAATATGTCGCTTCTATTTATGTTACGATTATTCGTAACACGCCGATCTTAGTATTAATACTCTTTACCTATTTTGCGTTACCGCAGATGGGAATACGCATCGGGAAAATAGAGTCATTTATCATCACGCTTTCTATTTATGCCGGTGCTTACCTGACAGAAGTTTTCCGCTCAGGATTAACATCAATATCGAAAGGATTATATGAAGCAGGCTTGGCTATTGGATTAACACAATTTCAGATAAAGCGGATGATCCTGGTGCCCATTATGATGCGAAATATATTGCCCTCGCTGACTAATAATTTTATTTCTTTATTTAAGGATACATCTCTTGCTGCGGCAATTTCGATACCAGAGTTAACCTTTTACGCGAGAAAAATAAACGTTGAGAGTTTCAGGGTCATTGAGACGTGGATGGTTGCGAGTGGCATCTATATTATTGCATGTTTTTTACTTGGATATACATTCAGGGCTTTAGAAAAGAAAATTGCCATTTCCAGAACTAAGCAAAGTAATTCAAGTATGACCGGGGTAATTGCAAAATTCCTGCGTAAGGAGAATTGCTCATGATGGATCTATCCTATTTTTTACAGGAATTATGGAATGCAAGAAGCGCTATCTATCACGGGGTGATAATAACGATTAGTATTTCTGCATTAGCGATCACCTTAGGTACAATGCTCGGTGTAATTGTCGGACTGGCTCTTGAATATGGCACTTTACCGATAAAGTTCATGTTTCGTGTTTATATTGACATTATTCGTGGAACACCCGTATTTGTTTTAATACTCGCCATGTTTTATGTCCCTTCAGCGGTTGGCATAAACTTAGATGCATTTCAGGCCGGAGTTGTCGCATTAACCATTTTTTGTAGTTCGCATATTGGCGAAATTGTACGTGGCGCACTGGGAGCAATTCCTGTCGGACAAACAGAGGCAGCCAAAGCAATTGGATTAACTTTTTTCAAAACATTCATCTATGTTTTATTGCCTCAGGCACTGAGACAAATACTCCCGACTTGGGTGAACACCGCAGCTGAAATGGTTAAGGCCTCAACACTGTTATCAATTGTCGGGGTTTTAGAACTCATGCTTACAACTCAGCAAATTATTTCCAGAAATTTCATGAATATGGAGTTCTATCTATTCGCAGGATTTATTTACTTCTGTATTAATTTCGGAATAGAACAACTCGGCCGTTATGTAGAACGGAAAGTGACAATTAGCTGATCGCACGATTTAAGGAAGACATTATGACGGATAGGAAAAAGCTACTCAGTATTCGTGGCGTTCATAAATCATACGGAGATTTGGAAGTTTTAAAAGGCGTTGATCTTGAAGTCAACCAAGGCACAACGGTCTCAATTATCGGCTCTAGTGGTTCTGGTAAAACAACGTTATTACGAACGATCAACCTTCTGGAAGATTATCAGCAAGGGCAAATTATTTTAGATGGCCAAAATATGGGGTACTCCATAACGAACAGTAAGAGAGTCCGCCATTCAGAATCTGAAATAGCAAAGCAACGCTCACATACAGGCATGGTATTTCAACATTTCAACTTATTTCCTCACATGACAGCCTTAGACAACGTCATGCTCGGACTCTTAAAAGTCAAAAAAATGAGCAAAAGTGAAGCGATTTCTATCGCAGAACACTGGCTGGATAAAGTAGGTATGTTGAGCCGAAAAGACCATTATCCCATTCAGCTCTCCGGCGGACAGCAACAGCGCGTTGCGATTGCCCGGGCTGTGGCTATGAGCCCAAAGCTCATGCTGTTTGATGAAGTCACGTCTGCCCTTGATCCCGAGCTAGTCAATGAAGTTTTGAATGTCATGAAAGACTTAGCCAAAGATGGCATGACAATGGTACTTGTAACGCACGAAATGAAGTTTGCTTATGAAGTATCAGACAACGTTATTTTTATGAATAACGGACAAATAGAGGAACAGGGACATCCTCATGAGCTTTATCACCACCCTAAATCAAGCCGACTGGCTGAATTTTTGAAAAGTTCCCACTTTTAATTTTTATTGAGGAAATTTAATGATGACAATAAAACGATACGGTTGCGATGCGCGCGGTGCAGCAGGTAAACAACTTCCCTTCGCCAGTGCGACCGAAGCAGATGGCTGGTTATATGTTTCAGGACAAGTCGCCATGGAAAATGGTGAAGTGATCAATGGTGGTATTATCGACCAATCACATAAAGCGATTCAGAATATGCTGAAAATTCTGAAAGAAGCAGATTATGATGTCCAAGATATCGTCCGAATCGGTGTATGGCTTGACGATGCCAGAGATTTTTGGTCATTTAATGGTGTATTTACTGAATATTTTGGCGAATTTCCGGCAGCCAGAGCTTGCGTACAATCAAGCTTGATGGTTGATGCAAAAGTGGAAATCGATTGTGTCGCGTATAAGCAAAAATAGCTTACCTTGTGAATGGGATTGCCCCATTCACATCAATCATTACTGGAGGCCTTTGTGAGAGCCAGAGGGATAGAGCGAGCCTTTCAAATTTTGGAATTTCTTCGCAATCATGAAAAAGCGGTCAGGCCAATTGAAATAGCAAAGGCGTTGCAAGCACCGACCTCGTCTATTTATGAATTAATCAAAATTATGCTTGATATGGGAGTATTAGAAAACTTCCATAAAGACGGACGCGTTTTTTTGGGTAGACAACTGCATTTTTTAGGCACGAGCTATTTAAAAAATTTCAGCTTAGCGAGTGAAGCCGAAACATATTTAGAACACCTATCGACGATGACCCGGGAAACAGCTCAGTTATGTATGCTTGACGGACACAAATACACGGTTGCAATGATGAAAGAAGGTGACCGTCCCTTCAGAATCAGCGCCAATATCGGTGAGAAAGTCGCAATTCCCTGGACAGCATCAGGCAGATTACTTTTGAACCATCTGAGTAATGAAGACATTTTGGCATTTATTGACCCTGATGACTTTATTCTGCCAGATGGCAAGCGCTTACCTGAAACGCAGTTTCTCCAAGAATGTAATCAGGCAAAAGAGGACGGTTTTTTTTCATTCAATAGTATCTCTGACACCTTCACCCGATGCTTTGCAGCTCCGGTATTTGATGAAAACCAAGTGCCTGTCGCAACATTATGTCTGATTGCCCCAAAAGAAGATGCGTTACAGAATTTTGATGACTATAAATCTGAACTGGTCAGCTGCGCATACAAACTGACACAGAAACTGAACGGAAGTAATTGAACAATCAAAACAGCAGTGATGACTGGCTCAAGGATGAATAAAATGAATGCTATATATTTGGAAAAAGGTCACGCCATCGGCAAAGACGCTAACATACTGAATGAAGATGTCAGCTTACCTGCGTTGGTTCTATATCAGGACAAAATCGCGAACAACATCCAGTGGATGAAAAATTTTAGCGAGAAATATGCAGTTCAGTTAGCCCCCCACGCAAAAACGACCATGACCCCTAAAATCCTCACAGCACAATTAGCTGCCGGGGCTTGGGGAATGACGGTCGCCAATCCGGTTCAGGCTCAAAGCGCTTTGAATGCGGGATGTCAGAATATTTTAATGGCGAACCAATTGGTTGGGAAAGCAAACATGTCGATTATCGCCGATATGCTTGAACATCACGATATCCAGTTTTATTGCGTTGTTGACTCCGTCGCAAACGTGCGCGCATTAGACCAATTTTTTACCGAAAGATCGCTGACGCTCAACGTCCTTATCGAGATCGGTGCAGACCACGGCCGTTGCGGTTGTCGAACTGAAGAGCACGTCAAATCAGTCGTTCAAGCACTCAACACCAGCACCTCACTCCGTTTATCCGGGGTGGAATTTTATGAAGGCGTCATCCATGGTGATGATGAAATCACGCAGGTTCGCAATTTTATTCATTGGGTCGTGAAAATCTTCAAGTCTGATTTTTTCCAGTCATCCATTCACTCGGAAAACCCGATATTAACCGGTGCCGGTTCAGCCTGGTACGACATTGTTTGTGAGGTTTTCCAAGAAGCCGACCTTCATCCGAGCGTTCGTCGTATTATCCGGCCGGGATGTTACGTGATCCACGATATGGGTATATATGAAGATGCTCAGGCACAGGTTATGCTGCGAAATATGCACTGCCAAGCCAGTGATACCGCACTACAGTCTGCAATGGAGCTTTGGGCCTACGTTTTATCGATTCCTGAACCCGGTGTCGCCATTGTCGGATTTGGTAAGCGTGATGTTGCATTCGATGCCGGGCTGCCTACCCCGCTGACTTATTATCATGCCGGGGACAAGGCGCCGATAACCATTGAGTCAGGTACATGCGTTGTCAAAGATATCATGGATCAACATGCCTTTATGACTTTCAGCGTCGATTTACAAGTCGGAGATATGATTAGCTTTGGGACATCCCACCCTTGCTTAACCTTTGATAAATGGCGTGAAATCGCCGTCATTGATTCGAGTTTTAACATCATTGATCGCTACAAGACTTATTTCTAGGGGCTGTTGATCTTTCGTGATGGTTTTTGCAGCAATTTGTCGTGCATTTAGTCAAGGCAGGTCATGTGAAGTGTAGCGATCTACATGAACCATGACCTAACGTTTTAAAACTCATTGGGGTACTCACACCAGACATTTAATCGCCCGATTTCAGCAATGACAGAAGCAATCACCACCGCCACCGGCGGTGGTTGATTATCAGCACTGCGCCTCTTTTTTCAGTGGATTAGTTATCGAGTTTCAGCGGATTAGCTATTAGTTACTAGTTATTAGTTACTAGTTATCGAGCGTTGCACCACCATCGACACGCAGATCATGCATGGTGATTTGGCGTGCCGCGTCAGACATCAGAAATAGCACGCTATTGGCAATATCAGCCGGTTCAGCCATCTTTCTCAAGGGAATGCCCAGACGGTATTGCTCAAGGTTACCTGCTATCACTTGTGGTTCACCATAGTTTTCATGCCACAGTTGTGTCTGCATCTCGGTTCGGGTCGATCCCGGGCTGATGATGTTGCAACGAATACCGTATTCCGCCAATTCTAATCCGCTGCACTTCACCAACATATGTAACGCGGATTTTGACGCAGCATAAGCCCCAATGTTCAACCTTGGCGTGTTGGCAGCATTTGAGCCGATCACCACAATGTTCCCTGCTTTGCGGCGCTTCATTCCCTCGGCGACTTGTTGAATCATGGTCAAAGCTCCAAAGGTATTGATGTCAAACATTTGCTTGATCGTTTCAACAGACATTTCATGAACACTGCCGCTGCTGAGCGCCCCGGCACAACTGACCAAATGATCGAAATGATATTTACTGCAAAGCTGCGCCACTTGCTGTGCCAACTGACTGTCGAGCAAGTCAATTGCGTAATAATCAAGCTGAGCAGCATATTGTTTCTTTACCGCATCCAGCTTTGTATCAAGCGCGTCGATGCAGCGATCGGTTGCAACAACCTTGTACCCCTCAACCAGCAACCGTTCTAGGACGGTATACCCAATCCCCTGACTTGCTCCGGTCAGCAATACCGTTTGATGATTTTGATTCAACCCGACTTCTCCTGTTTTGATGTTCGCGACAATGACAATGATTATCCCACAAATAAGATGAATTATCATTTGAAATTGATAATTGTTCTCACTTATAATCTTGCCAATATATTGCGTATGAAACAAATGGCAAATATTTGTCATCACATTTGAACGAGGTAATTATGAAACGCGAAGTTGTTGGCTTCTCCAGAATGGCTCAAGCGCTCTTGGATCAAGAGTTAGAGACAGCGCCTTTTTTCTTTGCATCTCCGAACAACTCAATGCTGGGTGTGGGGATTGAACAACAATTCAATCAGGCTATCCCATTTGCTCACCTTGCCGATCACGCGAAACAAATGCTTGAACAGGCGAAAACATCAGATAATGATAACCCGGTATTGTTTGCCACTGTTCCGTTCGATGAGAATACACCGACGAAATTTTTTATCCCGCAAAAACTGTATGTCTCAGGGAGTGCCAGAACGTGCAAAAATAATGCGCTCAGCTCAAACAAAGCAACGGTTATCTCTCCGCCGACCGGAGATGACTATAAACAAGGGGTATCCACTTTATTAAATCTGTTCAATACCACTGAGCTTTCTAAGGTTGTTCTGTCCCGATCCGTACGTATTTCGACCGATCACAACATTGATCAGACGGCTCTGCTCAGAAACCTGCTTGCCATTAACGCCCGTGGCTACACCTTTGCTGCCGATATCGGCGGCAATGCCAAACTAATGGGGGCCAGCCCTGAGTTACTGTTAGCGAAAAAAGGTGGACACGTCGTATCAAACCCGCTTGCCGGCTCACGGCCTAAATCTGCCAGCGAGTCTGACAATCAACACTCATATTCCTCTTTACTCGATACCCAGAAAGACTTAAACGAACATAGCTTTGTCGTGGAAGAAGTCGAGAAAGTTTTGAGCCGTTACTGCCATAATCTCTTTACCCCGATGGTGCCTTCAGTGATCGAAACCGAAACCATGCTTCACCTATCGACTGTCCTTGAAGGAGAAGCGATTGACCCGGCCATTAATTCGCTGCAAATCGCGGCTGAGCTTCATCCGACCCCGGCCGTTTGTGGTTTCCCGAGACAGTCTGCCTATCAAGCAATCAAACAGATCGAAACGTTTGAACGCGGCTACTTCAGCGGCATGATTGGCTGGTGTGATGCGCGTGGTAACGGGGAATGGGTGGTGACGATTCGTTGTGCCGAAGTCAGCCAGCGTGAAATGTGTATTTTTGCCGGTGCCGGAATCGTCAACGAGTCCTCTCCGCAAAGTGAACTGGAAGAAACCGGTGCGAAAATGGGAACCATCTTGAAAGCCGCCGGAATTCAGCTTGATGAACGACTCACAGCATAAGGGGGAATGCTATGACTACTCCAACATCGTTAGATTTTACGCCCTGGCCCCCTGAATATGCGCAATACTATCGACAGCAAGGATATTGGCAAGACCGGACGCTGTTTGATTGCTTATCCGCAACCGCGGAGCAACTCCCCGACGCTATTGCCCTGATCTGTCAGGATCAACAATATACCTATCAGCAGCTTCGGCACAAAATAGCCCGGCTTTCAGCCGGCTTTGTCTCTTTAGGTTTGAAGGCTGGCGACAATGTTGTCCTGCAAATGGCGAATGAGGCAGAGTTTTATTTGTGTTTCTTCGCCTTAACCATGAAAGGGATCAAACCGGTGCTCGCACTGCCGGCTCACCGCCATATGGAATTAAGCTATTTCTGCCAGCACGCAGAAGCAAAAGCCTATATTTGCTCAGATCAGATCACTGGGTTTGATACCCAACAACAGGCTTTACAACTGCTTGAAACTTGCCCGTCACTCAGACTGCTCGTGACATCGGGCACAGCCTCTCATCGCGAGATGACACCGCTCAGCACACTCTATTCAGATGCGTGTTACCGGCAACACGGTCAGGCAACGGATGTGGCTTTCTATCAGTTATCCGGCGGCACCACCGGCACTTCAAAGTTGATCCCCAGAACGCATAATGATTACGTGTATAGTGTGCTCGGCAGCATTGAGATTTGCCGCTTCAACACGGAAACGAACTATCTGTGTGTGCTGCCTGCTGCTCATAACTTTCCGTTGAGTTCTCCGGGTTCACTGGGGGTATTTTTCTCCGGAGGCACTGTCATATTGGGTCAGGATTCATCACCCAAAGCGGCATTTGAATTAATTGAACGCCACAAAGTGACTGTATCGGCACTGGTGCCACCGTTGGCTTTACTGTGGATGCAGTATGCCCCTTCAGCCAGCGAAGACATATCCAGCTTAGAACTGGTTCAGGTGGGCGGTGCCAAATTCAGCCAAAGTACCGCACAACAGCTACCGGAAAAACTGCACTGTCAGTTACAACAAGTCTTTGGCATGGCGGAAGGTCTGGTCAATTACACCCGGCTGGATGATCCGCTTGACATCATCGTCTCGACTCAGGGACGACCGATCTCACCCGATGATGAAGTGCTGGTCGTCAATGAAGATGGTGAACCAGTCCCCTATGGTCAGGAGGGGAAACTGATGACACGCGGCCCCTACACAATTCGGGGCTACTACCGGGCAGCGGAACATAACCGGCGCTCGTTCAATCCTGAGGGTTTTTACTCGACGGGTGATTTAGTCAAGCTGACACAAGACGGCAATCTCATTGTCACCGGACGCGATAAAGATCAGATCAACCGAGGGGGTGAAAAGATCGCTGCTGAAGAAGTCGAAAACGTCTTATTACAACATCCGGATGTTCACGATGCTGCCTTAATTGCGATTCCGGATACGTTTCTTGGCGAGCGTAGCTGTGCAATTGTGGTGCCGGAGCAAGATAAAACGCTCAAGCCCATTGCTCTCAAGCAGATTGATCTCAAGCGCTTTTTACACGATAAAGGGCTGGCTGAATATAAGATCCCTGATCAAATCCGGTTTATGGCCGTTTTACCCAAAACCCCAGTCGGTAAAATTAATAAGAAGCAGCTCAGAGAACAGTTCTCTACCGTTTAACTTGGCTGAGACAAATTAGCTGAAAAAAAGCGCGCGGCAGAAAGCAAGCACATTACCAGCAAGCTGGCTAAAAAAACCGATTTCATCTGAAATCGGTTTTTGCATCTGTGGACATCGACTACGCGACTTGCTGAGTCTGGGCATTATCAATCAAGTGCCACCACTCTCTTAACGTCACTTTCTTCACGATTTCAGCAAACGCAATATTTACCCCGTGTTTACGCCAGCCTTCAAATAAGCTCATAGCGCGGATGGAATCCAGACCAAGCAGCATCAAATTCTCATCCACATCGATATCTTCAATATCCAGATCCAGAATCTGCGCAACGTCTTTTTGCATCATCTCCAGACTGATTGCAGCGGCGGACTGAGCACTCTGATTGATCTCTTCAATCACACGCTGTGCCGATTTGACGCTCCCGGCTCTGCCAGTCACATAAGCAAGTGCATACTGGTGATCCGCCAATGAAAAATCGGCGACCGCATCTCCCACCACAAAAGGCTGAATATCGAGCATAAAGGCATCGAGCGCTGTAGAAAGAATGCCGATATGGGCATACACACCCACAATGATCAGCTGATCGCGTCCCGTTTCATTCATCCATTCCAGCAGCGGTGTCTTTTTAAATGCACTATAACGCCACTTGGTGTAGGTAATATCGTTGTCTTGTGGTGCGACATCCGTGATGATAGCCGTGTCCTGAGTTAATCCGGTGCCCCAAAAATCGGTCAGCAGCGCCCGTTCCTGCGGATCTTGGTTCGCGGGCTGAGCGGTATAAACCGTCGGCACCCCTGCCTCACCCGCAGCCTGTTTAATCGCCTGAATATGCTTGATCAGTTCGGGGATTGGCGCCTCTTTCTTATCAAAGAAATTAATGAAGTAATCCTGCATGTCGTGAATCAACAGCACTGCTTTTTTTGCATCTAACTGCCAGTTAACCTTGTTGTCCGGAAACGCATCATGTGAGGGAATTTGATATGCGGCTATTTTGGGAATCGCCATTGTAATGATCCTTGTTGAGAAAAAGTGACGGATTGACTCACGTTTGTTCAAGACGGGTCGATCAACAAAAAGTTGATAAACAGAAGATGGATGAACAGCAGTCAGTCGCTCAAGTTAGCATTGAGGCAACATGCATGAGGCCATAAGGCACTCCACAAATGCTAACGATTATCATTTACAAGAATAATAAACAGCCTGTTGAATGAAATCAATTGATAATGATAGCCATTCGCAATAAAGTACGTACCTTTAACGATTGACTCGCGCTGTCACTGTCTGGTTTTTCAACTCAATAAGATGTTGCGCTCGAAATAAATTGGAGCTTCCTATGCCTCGCGTATTACTTCTCCTTGTGGGGATCATGTTTGCTATCCTCATCGCAGGATGCAACGACAACACCGAAAACACGCCCAATCCCTCAGAAACGTCGCTGATGGTTTCCCAAGGCTGGCCGAAAACGATTTCTAACCGTTACGGCAAAGTAACGCTGAACAAACCTCCGCAACGTATTGTATCCACCAGCGTGTCGATAACCGGAACGCTGCTGGCTATCGATGCCCCGCTCATCGCCTCGGGAGGCACGCGCCCCGACACACTCGTCGCGGATAAACATGGTTTCTTTTTTCAATGGAACCAAGTTGCCTACGACCGCGGTGTGAAACCCTTGTATCAGGGTGTTGCCAGTGCTGAAGCAGTCGCGAAAGAAAAGCCCGACCTGATCATCGTCTCTGCAACCGGCGGAGATTCGGCCGTTAAGCTTTATCAACAATTCTCAACTATCGCACCGACGCTGGTGATCAATTACGACGATAAAAGCTGGCAAACGTTAGCACGGTTGCTGGGGTCGGTTACCGACCGAACACAGCAGGCCGAATCGGCCATCACAAGATTTGACACTCGACTACTGGCATTAAAAGACCGCATCTCACTGCCACCGCAACCGGTCTCAGCGATGGTCTATTACGGAGATAATCGCGGGGGCAACTTTTGGACGGATGACTCGGCTCAGGGGCAAATTCTGAACGGACTTGGTTTTACACTGAGCCCGCTGCCCGATGACCTGAAGAACAATCATCAAATGGGCAAACGTAAAGATATCGTGCCGGTGAACGGAGAGAAATTTGCCGATGCGATTACAGGCCGCTCGGTACTGTTATTTGCCGCTGATGCCACTGTTGTCGGGCAGGTCAAACATAACAAGTTTATTGCTCACCTCCCGGCAATCCGCCAAGGCAATATCTTTGCGATGGGCAACGACTCTTTCAGGCTCGATTACTACAGTGCGATGAATTTACTCACCACACTGGAGACGACCTTCAGCCGCTCAAACGTTGCGGGATAAAAAACCACCTCGTCTGAGTAATGCCAGTGAGGGAGACTTATCTTTCCTATCTTACTGTTTCCTCTGTTGATAAAGCACACCGTTATTTCGGTCAGCCTCTCACTCTCATCAATAGCGTCTTTCCCTTGCTTTTGCTAATTGAGCAATCCTTTTAGAATACACACGGCAAATCAATGAGATAGGTTAAAAGTGTCATGAGTCAGGATGTGATCACCTTGGACTGTGGAACCACGACAGGGGGCAAAGTCATTACTGGCAGCGGTAACATGAAAGTGAACGGTAAATTAGTTGCATTGGTTGGCGATATGGCAACCTGCTCCTGTGGCAGCCGAAGCTGTAGCGGTACAGGGCCGATTGTGGCGACATCGCCAAGAAATGCCAATATTTACGGGCAAAAACTGGCACGTGCCGAAGATTTTGTTGATACAGGCTGTGGGAGTTGTTATTTAAAAGCGAGTCCGTATCAGGTCAGTCTCGGCACGGATACATCCGGCTCAGTCAATATCGGGTCGGGGATCAATGTCGGTCAAGGGGTGAATATCAATACCGTTGGTATCAACATGGGCAGCGGGGTGAATATCGGTCGAGGGATGAGCATGACCCAAACGTCACAGCCACAGGCAGGCTTAACGACGACCAATGCTGCCGGAATATCGCAGCCGATCCTTTTACCCCCACAGCCGGGTGAGCCGCTTTTTTCGCTCGACGGGAAAAAGCCCGAGGCAACCGGTGTCACACCGGAAA
>NZ_FULE01000001.1 GCF_900163965.1 Vibrio ruber DSM 16370 | reverse complement strand
AGCCGACGGGCTTCGGAGACATCCATTCCCGCATATTTTTTGCGCCAGGTGTAAAAAGTCGCATCCGAGATCCCGTGTTTACGGCACAACTCCCTGACGGGAATACCTGCTTCGGCTTCTTTAAGAATGGTAATGATCTGTTGTTCGTTGAATCGCTTCTTCATGTTCATCATCTCCTTGGTTGGATGAACATCACTAAGTATAGACTGGACTAGATTTAGGGGAGCAGGTCAGATTGATTGTTTTTTCACTCTGGAGCTTAGCCAAAGAGCAGCAACAAACTCGGAATAATTTAGAATCGATTATGCAGATTCAGTTGAGTATTGATTCACTGCGTAGCCAGTTATGGGGATTCTTACAATATGAAGATGCCGATATGCTGAAGCAGGTTTCTGCTGCACAGCAAAGACTATCGGAAAAATTAGATCAGTTTGCTTATTCGGATCGTCATACGAGAAATATGATCCGGATGAATGAAAATTTATCGGTGTTGATTGCTCAGGAAAGCAAATACGGTCAGGCTGCCATGCGAATGGAAGGGAAGATGTCAGGCCGGGATTTATTACACGCCCGATACAATATGCTCGTGCAAAATATGACGGAAGACCTGCTCGAGCTGCAAAGGAAAAAGCTGAACCAAAGCCGTGAAAATCAACGGCTCACTTTGATTCTGGCAGCTACGAATTTATTGATTTTTTCTGCATTTGTCTGGGTTTTTGCGTTGCAAATTTATCGGCATTTCCAGTCTGGCTTTAAGGCACTGAAACATGGTTTCCATGAACTATCTCAAGGGAAGTTGAGCAGTCAAATCGAAACAAACCATTTAGACTCGGAATTTGTCGCACTGGCGGATTTATTCCACCAGATGAAAAGTGCATTGAGAAAAACAATGATATCCCGGGATGATTTGCAAACCGAAGTTCATCGACAAACCGAAGAATTAAAAGCACAAAAAGAGCGTTTGCTCTTTTTGTCTGAACATGATTACCTGACCGGATTGCTGAATCGACGAGCTTTTGAGGAGCATCTGGAATGTGCTTTAATCAAAGCGCGCCGCTCCGGACTGAAAGTGGTGGTCTTGTTTTTAGATTTGGATAAATTTAAGCATGTCAATGATAATTACGGACATGAAATTGGTGATGAATTAATTCGCAGTATTGGCGAACGTATTCATCATCACATCCGAACTGCTGATTTTGCCGGACGCATCGGTGGTGATGAGTTTGTCATTTGTTTGAATTTACTGGAAAGTGTCGATTGTATCGAAGCTCGGATTCAGCGGTTGTCAGAGGAGATTTCACAACCGATTTCTGTCAATGACATACAAATTTCTGTCGGGGTCAGTATCGGGATGAGCTGTTTCCCGGATGATGCAGCCAGTAAACAAGGGCTGCTGTCTCATGCTGACCAATCAATGTACGAAATCAAATATGAAAAGCGTAGTGAAGCTCTGAATATTTCAGATGTGGTATGAGTCTGAGGCTATTTTCTTCATTTCCCTCTATATTTCTTAGATTTATCAATCCATTATTTTTTCACCTCTCAAAGATTGCGATACATTGTTGAGATTGCTTTGGAGCCACGGTCTGAATTTTTTCAGTTGAAACTTCATCTTAGGCTGACTTCGGTATATTCTGGTGCGATTGATGGATATTCAATGGGTTGAGTTATCATCTATCGACGAGGAACATCAGTATGGAAGTTCGTTTTATCGCGCTAGTGAGTGGGATGTTATTGAGCGCGTCTTGCTGGTCAGCTGACGCTTTATTTGCGGTTGCGAATAATTTTTATCGGCCGATGAAGGCGCTGAGTCAGGATTTTGAATCACAGTTTCCACACCATATCGAAATTTCAACCGGTGCGACCGGACAGTTGTATGTTCAGATCACACAGGGGGCACCGTTTGATCTGTTTTTTGCCGCTGATACTGTCCGCCCGGCCAAATTGGTTCAAGCCCGACAGGCGAGTGAGCAATTTACTTATGCGCGAGGCACGTTAGTTTTATGGTCGGCGCAGCCGAAGATTGCGGTGAAAGAGCGCTTACTGAGCGGAGCATATACACATCTTGCAATGGCAAATCCGCAATTGGCACCATATGGGCTTGCAGCACAACAGGCTCTTGAAAAAATGGGCTTATATACGAAAATTCAGGATAAAATTGTTCAAGGTAAAGGGCTCAATCCCACATTCCAGTTTATTGCCACCGGGAATGCGGCGCTGGGATTTGTCGCAAAATCTCAGGTTTATCAGAATAACCATTATCAGTCCGGTTCTTACTGGGAAGTCCCGTTTGAAGATTATGCTCCCATCCGACAAGATGCGGTGGTATTACCTGCCGGGCAGACCAATGAGGCCGCGCAGGCATTTCTCAATTATCTGAAGACGGACAGGGCACAAAATATTATCCGGAGTTATGGATATCGGTCAGTGAACGAAAGGTAAAAGGATGGAAATTGACAGCGTTGTTGTGCTGACAACCTTAAAACTAGCCGGGGCCGTGACGTTCAGTTTGCTGGTGATTGGGATCCCGGTTGCTTGGTGGCTATGTGTTTCCAAATGTCGTTATAAAGGCGTTGTTGAAGCTATCTGTTCCCTGCCGATGGTGTTACCCCCGACGGTGCTGGGCTTTTATCTGTTACTTCTGTTTTCACCTCAAAACGTCATTGGGCAGTTATTGCAACAGCTTCATCTGGGGCAGTTACCTTTTTCTTTTACCGGCATTGCTATTGCTTGTACGATCCACTCTTTTCCATTCGTCTTACAGCCTTTGAAAAATGCTTTTCTCGCGATTGGTCAATTACCGATTGAAGTTGCGGCAACGCTCAGAGCCTCTCCGTGGGATCGGTTCTGTTCCGTGATTTTGCCGTTAGCCTGGCCGGGCATTTTTTCGGCAGCCATCATGGGGTTTTGTCATTCATTGGGCGAATTCGGGGTTGTTTTGATGATTGGTGGTAATATTCCGGGTAAAACTCGGGTCATGTCAGTTGAAATATACAACTACGTTGAAGCGCTTGAATTTGGTAAAGCACATTTACTGGCCGGCAGTCTGGTTGCTTTCTCTTTTATTGCTCTGCTAGTGATGTATTGGTTGAATCATCGCTATCGTTATTCGGAGAGGTAAGTTTTTGAGTTCTATCGATGCGACATTCGCCATCCGCTATCCTGACTTCTCTTTCGCAGTTGATTTAACGCTGCCTGCTTCGGGCATTACCGTATTATTCGGGCCTTCCGGTTCAGGGAAAACAACATGTCTGCGTGCAATTGCCGGATTGGAACATCCTGAATACGGAAGTTTGCGAATCGGTGATGAGGTTTGGCAGTGTTCTGAACAAGGGGTTTTTATCCCGACATATCAGCGTGATATTGGTTATGTTTTTCAGGAAGCCGGATTATTTCCGCATTTATCTGTTCAGCAGAATCTGGAATACGGTTACCGACGGATTCCGGCCAGTAAACGGCGGATTTCCGTTGACAGTATTTGTCGCTTTATCGGGGTGAGCCATTTGTTGGAGCGCTCGGTTCATCAACTCTCAGGGGGAGAGAAACAGCGAATCGCGATTGCACGGGCGCTGCTGACTTGCCCCAAATTATTATTGATGGATGAGCCGTTATCTGCACTGGATATTAAGCTGAAAGCCGAGATCCTACCGTATTTGGAGAAAATTCATCAGGAACTGTCTATTCCGGTGATTTATGTGACGCATTCTGTTCGGGAGCTGGCTCGTTTAGCCGACCATGTGGTGTTGTTCCAAAACGGACGAGTGATTGTCAGTGACCAAGCTGAGGTTGTGATGTCCGATCCCAGTTATCAGGATATATTTGGTGAGGAGCTGGGCAGTATTTTTGATACCCGGGTTGTTGACCATCATCCTGATCGGATCACACAACTTGATAGTGACGGTGTCACTATTTGGGCGCCCGGACACATCGGGGAGAAAGACGAGCTATATCGCTGCCGGGTGTTAGCTTCTGATGTCAGTCTTGCACTGCATGAGCCGGAACAAACCACCATGCTCAACCGTTTGCCGGCTGAGATTATTGATATTGACTACCACAAAGAACAGCAAGGACAGGTGATTGTGGTACTGGCGTTGTCCGGTCATCATCGTTTATTAGCAAAAATCACGATGAGATCTGCATCTGAGTTAGGGTTATCGCCCGGTATGGCGGTGTGGGCACAGATTAAATCCGTTGCTTTGTCCTAGCGGGAAACGCATATAAATATGCCCGAATAGCATCAGCTATCCGGGCATATTTGTGTCAAAGCCGGTTCTGTTACGATTACCGCCACTCATCATCCAAGAAATCTTTTCCTTCCAGTACATACGGGCCTTCATCATGCATGGAATACTCTACGAGTCCCTGTAAATGTTCTAATTGTTGTTCCAGATGATTGACGGTTTGGTAATCACCTTCGGAGCAAGCAACATAGATCTGCTGCTCAAGTGATTCAATACGATCGCGAATGTTCATATTGCACCTCCTACTATCGATGATATCACTATGGTACTCACTGTTATTGTAGTCAAATGATCGCGAGGCGAAAACTTTTCTACTCCGACTAGTGACGGAGATTAAAATCACTATTTTTATGGTTATTCAGTAACCGATTGATATTCATCTGCTGATGAAGTGTGCAAACAAACGGCTTTCAGGCAAAAAGCGCTTTCCTTTTTCTCTGGTTGTGGCATCTTATCCCCCTCAGCCGATATGTGGGCATCGTATAATGGCTATTACCTCAGCCTTCCAAGCTGATGATGCGGGTTCGATTCCCGCTGCCCGCTCCAGTTTTTCTGCTCTCTTCCCATTGCCACCTACATGGCAGACATACTTCTGTCTCACGCTTTGTTATTCAACTATCTACGCTGTCTTTTGTTGCTGACTTTGTGCCCGAAATGCTTGTGGGGTCATCCCGGTATGGCTTTTGAATGCAGCAAAGAAAGAGCTCGGATACTTAAAACCACTATGGATCGCAATATTTTTAATCGGGTGACGGGTGTTACTGAGTAACACTTTGGCGTGGTTGATACGCATAATAATCAAATATTGCCTGATAGAAACACTGAGCATGTTTTTAAACAGACTCATGGCATACTTGGGATGAAGTTTGACATGAGCGGCAATGTCTTCAACTTTAATATCCTGATTGTGGTGATTGGCAATATAATCCAGTATCAACTGTACATTTTTATAACCGGTATAATGAGTATGATGTAACGCGGTATCACGCATAAAGCTAAACATTTCGACATCATAGTTATACGAGCAAAGCCGGCGCAGCATTAAAAAGATCTCTTCTTGGACAATCTGATTCCGGATCTGATGACCTTCTCGATACGTCGCCATCCAGCGTTGATTTTCTGCAAAACTGATAACATCAGCATGCGTGGCGGAGATCGCGCCACCATTCATAATCTGTTGCACAAATTCTTGAGGCAGTGGCCAGCTTAAAAACATATTGAGCGGGATATTGATAATCCCCATCAGGGCATCATCGCTGGTTTTCCTGACACGGTGGGGAGTGACAGCCCAGAACAAGGCCAGCTGGCCAGATTCTATCAGTACGTCAGTATGATTGAACGTATACGTCAATGTCCCCTGATAAAGAATGTTCACTTCAATTTGCTGGTGCCAGTGATATTCCGGCATATAAAAGGGGCGACGCAGCTCAAAACTTAACGTCGCTTCCCCCTCAAGTAATGGACCATCATGGTCGGCCGGAGCATTGTGATTGTCTTGTGGGTCAGTGAATGATTCATCCATATTGTGATTCCGTATGTACCTGAATGAACATACCTCTTTGCATAATTAGGTCACTGGTAAGTGTCTAAAAGTAAGATGGAATGATGTGAGTCAACACGGTCGATGTCTCTGTACTATGAGAAATATCATAGAGATATATTATGGTTCTTGCATGACTAAAGTCCATGGTGCAGTTGGATTATTTTATCAAATAGTCTGGAAAAGTAAGATTTTGTGATATATGCGCTGAATGTGATTTGCTGACCATATCAGAGTCGATTAATCTGTTCACAACGAAACCAAAGAGTGACTTGTGATGGAAGAACGAGAACTGATTGAATTAACCGGCAAGCAAACCCAGTTAATCATTGAGTTGGGAGAATTTGCAGAAATACTATATTGGGGCAATCGGGTGAGTGGTGATACAGCGCGCTGCCGCCCGACGTTACATCGTCCTATTCCTTATGGGCGTCTGGATACGGATGTTTCAGTGACACTGTCACCTGAGTTGGGGCGGGGGATATTCAGCAGCCCCGGCCTTGAAGGACATCGTAACGGTCAAGACTGGTCCCCGGTTTTCACTCTGAAAAAAGTGCAAAAAGGACAGACGTTAAAAGAGAATACTTTACAGGGACAGACGTCGCAGGTGTTAAAAGGACAGACACTGTATCTGGAAAGTGAGGATCTTTTGGCAGGCCTTCGGCTGAGCACTGAAATCCATCTCGACGAATATGATGTGGTGAAAACTCGTCATCAGTTAACAAATATCAAGTCTGGTGCTTATCAGGTGAATCGTTTGGCCAACACATTGCCGTTACCGGCAAGAGCAAAAGAGCTGATGACATTTTACGGACGCTGGGTGAAAGAGTTTCAGACCGAGCGTCAGCCGTTGTTGCAAGGTGGTTATCAGCAAGAAAATCGGCGTGGGCGAACCTCTCATGAACACTATCCGGCACTGATTGCCGGTTCGCAGCATTTTGATGAACTGCATGGCGATGTCTGGGGATTCCACTTTGCATGGAGTGGCAACCATCGACTCCGTGTTGATGTGAAAGCGGATGGCCGACGCTATATGCAGGCAGAAGTCATCTATTTACCCGGTGAAGTGACACTTGAAGAAGGTGAAAGCCTGACGACGCCATGGCTGTATGCGAGTTACAGTGATCGGGGACTGAACGGGATGAGTCAACAGTTTCATGCTCATGTCCGTCATGCGATATGTTCACCGGAGTCTACTGCACAGCCTCGTCCTGTTCATCTCAATACATGGGAAGGCATTTATTTCAATCATGAACCTGAATATATTATGTCGATGGCTACTCAGGCTGCAAAATTAGGTGTCGAACGATTTATCATTGATGATGGTTGGTTCAAAGCTCGTCGTGATGATACCGCTGCATTGGGAGATTGGTTTTTAGATGAAAATAAATATCCAGATGGTCTTGAACCGATTATTGAGCATGTCAATCAGTTGGGAATGGAATTTGGCCTTTGGTTCGAGCCGGAGATGATAAATAAGAATTCTGATCTTTACCGAACACATCCGGATTGGTTATTGGCGTTAGATGGGTATGAGCAACCGACCGGAAGGAATCAGTATGCGATTGATTTAAATAATGATGATGCATTTGAATATTTATATCAAAGGCTGTCTTATTTTCTGAGTCGATATAATATTGCTTATATTAAATGGGATATGAATCGTGAAATTGTGCAGCCCGGACATCAGGGCAGGGCATCAAGCGTCCGGCAAACCGAGCGATTTTATGCGCTGGTTGATCAGATACGATCACAATTTCCTCATGTGAGCATCGAATCTTGTGCTTCAGGTGGGGGCCGGATTGATTATGAAGTCCTCAAGCGTACGGATCGGTTCTGGCCGTCTGATAATAACGATGCATTGGAACGGCAACGTATTCAGCGGGGGATGAGTTACTTTTTCCCGCCTGAAGTGATGGGAAGCCATATCGGGGCCAGTCATTGTCACAGTACGCGTCGGCGTCACAGTATTGAATTTCGTGGGCTGACTGCATTGTTCGGCCATATGGGGATTGAACTTGATCCTGTGAAAGAAGATGTGGCAGAAAAAGACAATTTTGCACGCTATGTGGCGCTTCATCAATCTTTACGGCCTTTGCTTCACTCTGGCATTAACTGGCGAATTCCGACCGATGACGAAGCGCATCAGGCTCAAGCTGTAGTTGCTGCCGATCAATCAGAGGCGGTTGTGCTGGTTGCGCAATTGACCATGCCGACTCATGCTTTGAGCGGATATTTAAGAATTCCCGGTTTGGATGAGCAGGCGATCTATCGGCTTTCAGTTCTGGATAAACCATCGTTTTATGAAAATATTGTTCATACTCAGCCCCAATGGACATTTTCGGGTTGTGAAGTGTCTGGTTCCTGGTGCCGGGAAGTGGGAATTGCATTGCCTATTCTCGATCCTGAAACTGCGATCTTAATAAAGTTAGAACGACTCACTTAGGAATGTTGCCGGGCAATAAGATAACAAATTATACCATGGTCTAAAAATGAGCCGCGGATGTGTAACTGAGAGCGGCTCTTATTTTAATCAAGGCACAATTTTTCTATAAGTGTCATTGTTTCTTCATGAAGATTTTATATAGTCTGCAAGTTTAAATTATTTGAAATGAAGTTGTTTATTAGTTGTTATCTGCGACAAACATAGAATAAAAGCACTAGTTTAAATGTTAGACTTTATAAAACTGTAAGATTGTTATTGATATTTGTATATTAAGAATGTAATCAAATGTGTGCGCCACACTAAATATATGACAGGTATGACTAGCTATGTTGAAAAATATGTGTTTATGATGATTACCATATTAATAATTTAAATTCAGACGCTTCCTGATATTTAATAATAAAGTGCAGGTTTTAAACCGACATATCGACGGACAGGCTAGGTTAGATTTTTATAATAAAAATGATTGATGAATATTAATCGTCAATCTCTGATGAAAATAAGAAATAATCTCATAAACTAAAGCTAAAATTACATTTATGTTGTCTAAATGTAATTTATCGTGCTGCACTTATTTTAATGGATGTTGTCCCCACCGTTTTGATAATTCATTCCTAATAAGGGTGTAAGCATGAACTTTGAGCTAACAAAACAACAAATAGAGCTTTATGACACAGCACTTCGTTTTGCATCGGATGTACTTGAGTCTGGTGCGGCTGAGCGAATGGCCTCGCACACATTTGATCGTCAGGTATGGGAGGAGGCCGCGCAGTTTGGTTATGCGAGTCTCCCCATCGCTGAAGCGGATGGCGGAAGTGGCTTATCAACACTGGAGACCATGCTTATGGTCGAAGCTTTGGGTAAAGGATGTAGTGATTTGGGATTGGCGTTTTCACTCTCTGCTCACTTGTTTGCCTGTGTTGTTCCTTTCAGTAGTTTTGCCAGTGAAACCCTCAAACAAACCTATCTACCGAGATTGATTGACGGCTCCTGCATTATGGCAAATGCGGCGACCGAACCTGAAGCCGGTTCTGATATTTACGGGATGAAATCGACCGCGGAGCGTGTTTCGGATGGTTACCGTTTGAACGGGAAAAAATGTTTTATTTCCAACGCACCTGTCGCGGATTATTTCCTCGTATACGCAAAAACAAATCCGGCAATGGGGTTTTTAGGCGTGAGTGCCTTTTTGGTACCGAAAGATGCTGAAGGACTGATTGTCGGGAGTCATCATGCTAAAGATGGTTTAGGAACCTGCTTGTGGTCTGAAGTTTATTTACAGAATGTTTTTGTCCCTGAATCTCATCGTGTCGGCGGTGAAGGTGCCGGAGGGGCGATGTTTTATGACTCGATGGTTTGGGAAAAAGGGTGCTTATTCGCGTATTACGTCGGCGCAATGGATCGAATGCTTGAAAAAGTAATTCAACATGCACAGGAGCGTAAACAGTTTGGGCGGGCGATAGGACAAAACCAATCAGTCTCCAACCGGATCGTTGATATGAAAATCAATCTGGACACATCGCGTCTGCTGTTGTACCGCGCAGGCTGGCTTTACGATCAGGGTAAAGATAGTGAGCTGGAAATTGCAATGAGTAAGTTAGTCATCTCTGAATCGGCGGTGCAGTGTGGTTTGGATGCCATTCAGACGTTTGGTGGTTCCGCAATTGAAAAAGAAATGGGAATCATGCAGTTATTACTGGATGCCGTTCCTTCAAGAATCTTCTCCGGATCGAATGATATTCAAAGAGGTATCATCGCCAGAAAATTAGGACTCTGAACAAGTCAGTTCACGAATAAGGCTAGGAATATGAAAGCATTAGTAGCAATCAAACGAGTCGCGGATCCGTCGTTGGCGGTTCGTGTGCAAGGTGATCAACGTGACGTTGATTTATCTGATGCCAAAATGGTGTTGAATCCCTATTGTGAAATTGCATTAGAAGAGGCAATACAACAGAAAGAAGCAGGGGTGGTATCAGAAATTGTTGCCGTATCTATCGGAACACTGCCATGTCAGGAACAACTGAGAACGGCGCTCGCTCTGGGCGCTGATCGTGCGATTCATATCGAATCGGAAGATCATTTGGATCCGCTGATTATTGCAAAGTTATTAGCCAAAATCGTCGAGAAAGAGCAGCCACAAGTGATATTTACCGGCAAACAGTCGGTGGATAGTGATAATAACCAAACCGGTCAGATGCTGGCTGGTCTGCTCGGCATTGCTCAGGGCACATTTGCTTCAAAGATTGAGTTTAAAACCGATTCAGCCCTTGTCACGCGAGAGGTCGATCATGGCCAACAGGTTATCCGGCTCACGCTTCCTGCGGTGCTGACTGCTGATTTACCTTTAAATAAACCGCGTCACGCCTCCCTTCCGAATGTTATGAAAGCCCGTAGAAAACCGATTGAATCGATAGCAGCGGAGAGCTTGAATGTTGCGCTGCATCGGCGCACCCGTCTCATCAATGTTGAATCGTTGAGCGGTCAACGCGCTGGGATCCGAGTCGCAAGTGTGGATGAGTTGGTGAGTAAATTGAAACATGAGGTGAGGGCAATCTGATGGCTATTTTGATTATTGCGGAACATGATCATCTCAAATTAGATGATGCGACATTTCATGCGCTCGAGGCTGGTAAACAAATTGGTGATGATATTCATTTACTGGTCGTTGGTAGTCATTGCGAACCGGTGGTTGCGCAAGCCACCCAGTTGAGCAATGTGGTGACGGTTCTCGTTGCGGATGCTGATTTTTATATTGAGGCCCCGGCGGAAAATGTTGCTAATCTGATCGCTTGTCTCGGGAAAGACTATACCCATATCGTCGCTGCTGCGACGTCATTTTCCAAAAATGTTTTACCCAGAGCGGCGGCATTGTTAGATGTTTCTTTCATCTCGGAAGTGATTGATATCGAAAGTGACGATACGTTTCGCAAACCGATTTATTCGGGGAGTGCGATCGCCACGATCCAGTCGATTGATCCGATCAAGATGATAACCATAAGAACAACTGCTTTTCCTGCAAGTGTTGATATGAGCGGAGCCGCCACTGTTGTTCAAGTACCGGCCACTGAAGCGATGCATCTTTCACAAGTGCTCAGCCATCAGCAGATTGAATCTTCTCGTCCGGCGCTGTCATCGGCGCGTATTGTGATTGGCGGTGGCCGGGGGTTGGGCAATGAACACAACTTTACCTTGTTGGAGACATTGGGCGATAAGCTCGGGGCTGCCATCGGGGGAACTCGTGCGGCAGTTGATGCAGGGTTTACGGCTAATGATCTGCAAATTGGACAAACGGGGAAGGTGATTGCGCCGGAGTTGTACATTGCTGTCGGTATTTCTGGGGCGATTCAGCATACTTCTGGTGTCAAAGATGCCAAAACGATTGTGGCAATCAACAATGATGCTGATGCGCCTATATTTCAGTCTGCGGATTATGTACTTGTTGCCGATTGTATAGATGTACTGCCTGAACTGATTGAAAAAATAGGGTGAAATGAAAAATAGAATGAGGTAACCCGGGGCGGCCGCCGTCATTTATCATGTGAGAAATAAGGGAAATCGATGAGAGAAGTTCTGGACTTTGATGTTGTGATTGTCGGTGGCGGGCCTGCCGGTTTATCGGCAGCTTGTCGTCTGATGCAACTGGCACAAGCGGAGAATCAGGAACTGAGTGTTTGTCTGATTGAAAAAGGCGCTGAAATCGGAGCCCATGTTTTATCGGGGGCGATTATGGAAAGCCGTGCCTTGGATGAACTTTTCCCGGACTGGCAACAGCAAAATGCGCCACTCATCGCCCAGGTCGAGCAGGAAACACTGCTTTACCTCAGAGACGAACAGAACTCTTGGCACATTCCCAACCTTTTTGTGCCCCGGAATATGCATCATCAGGGAAGTTATCTGATTCGACAAGGTAAATTCTGCCAGTGGTTGGCCAGTCAGGCTGAGCTACTGGGGGTGGAAATTTTTACGGGGTTTACTGCATCCGAGTTGCTTGTCAACGAACGGAATGAAGTTTGCGGAGTCATCACCGGGGATATGGGAGTCAATGCCCGGGGAGAACCGAAATCAGATCATATGCCAGGGATTGAGTTGCGCGGGCAATATACGTTATTTGCGGAAGGAAGTCGGGGGCACCTTGGTAAACAATTGCTCGAACGTTATGAACTGGATCGCGATGCAGATGCACAACATTTTAGTTTAGGGTTAAAAGAAGTGTGGCAGATCTCTCCTGAGCGTCATCAGCTGGGGCAGGTGATTCATCACTTTGGCTGGCCGTTGTCGCGTCATGCCAATGGCGGAGGGTTTCTCTATTTTATTGATGATTGTCAGGTCGCTGTCGGTCTGGTGGTTGACTTGAATTATAAGAATGCTTATTTGAGCCCGTTTGACGAGTTTCAGCGCATGAAACATCACCCGGATATTGCGCAATATCTTCGAGGCGGACAACGGTTGTCGTACGGGGCCAGAACCCTGACGAAAGGGGGATATTATGCATTGCCTAAGATGACATTTCCCGGAGGTCTATTGATTGGCTGTGAGGCGGGTGTGTTAAATGGTGCGAAACTCAAAGGAATTCATACTGCCATGAAATCAGGGATGATCGCTGCGGAGAGTGTTTATTCTGCACTTATCCAAAAGATTCAAGGCGCTGATTTGACATCATTTACAGAGAGTCTGCAGACTTCTTGGTTGCACGACGAATTGTATTCGGCGAGAAATAGCACTGCGGTGATGCATCGGTTTGGCCCTTTAGGCGGTGGCGTATTTAATTTTGTCGATCAGAATATCTGTCGTGGCCGTCTGCCGTGGCATATCCGGGATCATCAACCAGATCACGTTCAATTGTTACCGGTGAACCAATGTTCACCAATCAACTACAGCAAACCCGATCAAAAGTTGAGTTTTGATCGGGCTTCTTCTGTTTATATCGCCAAAGTTTCCCATGAGCATGACCAGCCCTGTCATCTTCGATTGCGTGACCCTCAGATTCCGCTAGCAGAAAATTTTGTGGTTTATGGAGAACCGGCGCAAAGGTATTGCCCTGCCGGTGTATATAGCATCGTCGAAGAAAATGATGAGAAACGCTTTGTGATCGATGCACAAAATTGCCTGCATTGTAAGGCATGTGACATTAAAGATCCGGCTCAGAATATAACCTGGACACCTCCGGAAGGTGGTGGTGGCCCTCTGTACACAAATATGTAATACATGAATGATTGGTTTGGAATATAAGCTAGAGTAAGGAGTGGTTGGTTGGATGATAACCAATTGAAATTAATTTGATTATGAAGTGTGCAATCAAACGGATTTTTAGTAAATAGCACTTTTCTTTTTCGTCGATTGTGGCATATTAACACCGTCATCTCGATGCGCGGGCATCGTATAATGGCTATTACCTCAGCCTTCCAAGCTGATGATGCGGGTTCGATTCCCGCTGCCCGCTCCAAATGCTTCTTGCTTCTTGCTTCTTGCTTCTTGCTTCTTGCTTCTTGCTTGGTGAGTTATTTCGACTTCATATTTTCTGCTATAAACTGACAGACTAACTGATTACCGTAGGCGGTGTGATGTCCATTCCAGATAGGAGATGAGGATGCTTCGCTTGCTGTCTGTAAATAATCAAAGCTGTCTAATATTTTTATCTGGTGATGCTGTGCTGCGTTTGTCGCCATATGACGAATTGTTTTAATGCCATCAGGATGAGAAAGATCAGTGTCCACATACTGGAATAAAACATATTTTTCAGTGACAGGTAAACGAGATAGGTTTTCAAACGTGAAGTTGATAATTGCGTCAATTGATGCTGCATTAGGATTTTTCCGCATCAAATGTTGCCCTGTCCAGTTAATGGTTATATTTTTCATCGCGGATATTCTGTCTATCAGTGTTGCAGCAACGGTGGAGTAGCGCCAAGCATAGCTGAGAAATGTTAGCGTCGGAGATAATTGGGTTGGGTTCCATTTACTGCCTTGAACATTCTGTGATGGTAATGGCGCCCATTCAATCATACCTTGATTTGTGATGACGGAAGGACTGGGATAACCGAAAAAGTAATCAAGTCTATCCCTGTGAAAATCATCACCAATGTAAATAGATAAGATTACGGTATTGTAGTGATGTGTTTTTAAGATCATCTCTGCTCGTTTGACGGCTTGCACAGCACCATAACCGGATACTCCCGCATTTGTTACGCCTTTATTTAAGCTCCTTTCAAGACAGGAGGGCCAAGTATCATGATTCGAGACCTGATCACCAAATGTAAATGAATCTCCGACCGCAAGAATAGAAGGTGTGCCAATGATGCCGTTGTCATTATTCCTGTAACCATTTTCATCAATTGAAATTTTAACATTAGACCAGTTACGTATATTAATGATCTGACTAAATCCCGGCGTTGGTACATGGCCTAACTGATCATGTGGTTTGATAAAAGCATATTGTCTATCTTCAAATAGCTTCCGTACTTTTAGGTGGGTTAATTGACTATAGTTACATGTTCCCGCCATACAGGTTTTCAACGTCCATACTATTCGAGCGCCTCCCTCCAAAAGAAGCAGCAGAACAATCAGGACGACCAAGTTAATGGATATCAGCTTAATCCAGTTCATACCGGTTTACATAATTGTTGTTCAGTGATGTATCTTGCTGTTCTTTAACCAGCAAATAATTTCCGATGACCAGAACATCCATCTCTGTTCCCATGAAACATCGGAAGGCATCTTCCGGTGTACATACAATCGGTTCACCTCGAATATTGAATGAAGTATTCACAAGAACGGGACAGTCCGTTAATTCGTAGAAGCGTTTGATTAATGCATAATACTTAGGATTGGTATCCTGATGGACGGTCTGTATCCGTGCTGAATAGTCAACATGTGTGACAGCAGGAATAGCGGATCTGGCAAAATTCAATTTTTCGATACCCTCTGATTCACTATCGTGAACTTTATATTGTTTATCAGTATTTATATGATCAACCAGTAACATATATGGGCTGTCAATATCACACATGAACCAGTCCGTCATGTGTTCTCTTAAAACACTGGGGGCGAATGGTCTGAAGCTTTCTCTGAATTTAATTTTAAGATTCAGTTTTTTTTGCATAGCAGAGGCTCTCGGATCGGCAATGATGCTTCTTGCACCAAGCGCTCTCGGCCCGAATTCCATTCGTCCTTGCATCCATCCGATGACATTTCCTTCCGTTAACAGGCGCGCGATTTGATTGATCAATTCATCGCTTGTCAGTTTATCGTATCTCGCTCCACGTTTATTCAACGTTTGTTCAATGACTTGATCTGAATAAGCCGGACCTAGATAACTACCTTGCATATGGTCATGTAGTGCTGAGGCACAGCTACGTTCCCCTTGGTGATGAATGTGCCAATACGCAAGTGCCGCCCCTAAAGCGCCTCCGGCATCTCCGGCAGCAGGTTGGATCCAGACGTTATCAAATATTTTTTCTCGTAAAATCACACCATTGGCAACACTGTTCAGCGCTACACCTCCTGCAAGGCATAAGTTTCGCTCTCCTGTTTCTAAGGCAATCGAGCGTGCTAATTTGACAATGATTTCTTCGGTGACTTTCTGGATTGATGCGGCAATATCCATTTCCCGTTGTGTAATTGGTGATTCAGGTTGTCGTGGCGATCCCCCGAAAAGGTGATGAAATCGCCTATTGGTCATGGTCAATCCGGCGCAATAGTTAAAATAGCGCATATTCAGATGAAAGCTGCCATCTTCACAAATAGTGATCAGCTTGTCTTTGATAAGGCGAGTATATCTAGGCATACCATAGGGCGCTAATCCCATCATCTTATATTCGCCGGAATTCACTTTAAAACCGAGATAATAAGTAAACGATGAGTAAAGCAGCCCTAGAGAGTGAGGGAAGTGTATTTCTTTAATGATATTTAATTGGTTCCCATGCCCGATAGCCAGAGATGTTGTTGTCCACTCGCCAACACCATCTAATGTCAGTACTGCTGCTCGTTCAAATGGTGAAGGGAAAAAAGCACTTGCAGCATGAGACAGGTGATGTTCTGAGAATCGGAGTTTTTCTTTCCAATTAATACGGGATTCAAATGCACTGCATAGCCCATTTATGAGGAGGGATTTTTGGAATAGTTTTCCTTCCATCCATAACGACATTGCTAAACGAAAACTTCTGAAGCCATGGGGAACAAATGCCAGATAGGTCTCTACTAATCTTTCAAATTTAACCAATGGCTTTTCATAAAAAACAACATAGCCAATCTCAGAGGCTGTAATGTTCGCTTCTGCAACACAATACTGAATAGCATTGACAGGAAAACTATCATCATGCTTTTTTCTGGTGAATCTTTCCTCTTGCGCTGCTGCAATGATTTCACCGTTGAAAATCAGGCAGGCGGCACTGTCATGATAGAATGCAGAGATCCCCAAAATGTACATTATTGCTCCTAGAATAAAGTATAAATGAACGGTGCAACGACGGTTCCCTGAACGACAAAGAATAGCCCGCACAAGAGAAACATGACAATGATAATTGGGGCAAGCCACAGTTTCTTACGTACTTTTAGAAAAATAAAAAGTTCTTTTAGGTGATCCATACTCAATCCAGCGATTAAAATTGATTTTTGAAGGTGTCTTCAAGGGAAGAATTTTGCGGCTGTCGGTGACGCCAGTGTGTGTGTGATTCTTTCTGCTTTAATTTTAATTCATCCTTGCCATATAGACGCATAATCAGTCCGGTCGGTAAAAATAACAGATAAAAGATGAGTCCAAGCATTATGGTCTGAGAGATTTTTCCTAAAAGGAGCCCAGTAAAAGTCCATAGAAAATTTAGTCTGTACAAGCGCTTAGGTTGAACGGTTGCGACCAAGGCAACAATTCCTCCTAAAAATCCCAGAGGTGTACTAACATTGTATGTCCCATAAGCATTGAGATAGCCGGCTACAACAAGAATTATGATAGAGAGCATAAACCCAAAATCTTGATTAGATACCAGTTTTAGGTCATCTCTGTTTGCTTTGTGTCGATTTTTTCTCAAGTGTTGCTCCTACCTAAAAAATTATCCGATTAATTTTACATACTGCCCCTGTTAAAACGGATAAAACTTGACGTGATACACTGAATCCTTATTTCCCAATATAGAAAATTATGTAAAAAACAGCAAGTTATCATATACTATTTATGGTAACTGTGGATTGTCATTTTTACACTGTCACTCGGTTTCGCCCGGATTTTTTTGCTTTATAGAGGGCCTGATCTGCGGATTTAATAACTTCTTGAGGATTTCGACTTGAGCGACTGTCGCTGACACCGATGCTGACGGTAATATTCACGACATTACTGGGCTGATCTTTTTGGCGTTTCAGACGCCCCATTTTGTCACTTTTAGGACGTTTATCAGTATTTCTGAGATACATGTCGTAGTTTTGGATCTCTTGGCGTAAAGATTCAAGATAATCAAATGCTTCTTCTGTACTTTTCCCTTTAAAAATAATCGTAAATTCCTCACCGCCATAACGATATGCTTTGGCTTTACCTTTGACTTGGCGCAATTTGCTCGCTACCAGCTTTAAAACTTCATCACCTGTATCATGGCCATAGTTATCATTGAATTGTTTGAAATGATCAACGTCAATCATGGCGATAGTGAAATGTCGTCCCAAAGATTTCATGGTATGGTCGAGTGCTGCGCGGCCGGGAAGAAGGGTGAGTCGGTCATGAAATGCCATTTCATGTCCTGCTGCAATAACATATAGCACCAGAAAAATACCAGAGATAGAAAACAATATGCTGGAGATGTGCGGCATGTGGAAAGACACAAAAACATCTGAAATCAGTAACACAGAAGTGTAAACAATGGCATCAAGTTTACGGTTCTTCCTCAATAAAAGCAGCATGGTGATGCCACTTAAAACAATCAAGTACAGAAACAGAATAAATGGCAAACGTGATACTTGAGGCACTGATGACAATAATTGTGTAAATAAATCAGGAAAATCACCTTGGTTAAAATAATCCAGAATCAACAGTGACCACACAAAGAACAGGCATTGGATAATCAAGTAGTATAGAAATTCTTTAGTAAAAAGATCTGAATCATGAAATGCATAGCATATCACGCAACTAATCGGAAAAAGCAGGGCGAGCAGAGATAGTTCTAAGAGTGTTGAGCCACTGATTAAAGGGGTTTGCAAACGTAGCTGAATGATCGCGTAGGCCAGTATCTGAGCGATCGCCAGCATACCCATACGACTTTGTTTGAATATTTGTGCAACTGCTAATGCTGTGAAAAGTAAAACATAAGGCAAGTTAAGGAGTACATTGGAATTTGACAGCTGCGTAAAAATCTCATGGCCCATCCCGATATGGATAGCCACAATGAACAGAATAGGAAGTAGAGAGCGGAACCAGGAAGAACTGACCGACATTGAAAACATAGATGGTTGATTCGTCAAACAATTGATCGAACTTTACGTGATTTTTAGCAAAAAATACACCATTTTGTCGTTTTTTATGCTCTTTTCTTGAATTTTGGGGGGAATATGAGTAACTGGATGCATTGTATGAGACACAGATGAAAAGCCTAAAAAAGCTAAAGGATACAGAATATTGATATCATTTGGCTGACATAATTATCTCCGATATGTATAAAAATATGTCAGGGTGGTTATCTGATACTATGTTTATGATATACCTGAATCCTGATATGGTGCAGGTTATATGTGTTTCGATGCTGACAGTTACTGGAGAATAAATATGCATATCAGTGTTGATGTCCATAATTATATGGAAACTTTAGTCGGTCAAATTTTGAGCGCAGATGATTTTAAACGGCGTTATGATCATGAACAATTAGCTGATCTGGCTTGTCTGGCGTTGAGTCAGCTGCGCCCTGTATATATTCGCCATGACATTGATTTTTTATCTACGCTTCCGGAAGCGCGTTTAGTGAAGTTAAAGCAATTTGCACAAGATGCCGTTGAAGCCGGAGAGACGATGATCAAGAATGACCGTCGTCAAAATCCTGAGTTTCGGGAAGTTCCCGTTGTCGTTGCAACTTCACGTTATGATGATGATCTTGAGTTGGAATGGTATGAAAGCCCGATTATTAGTCATCAAACAGAACATCAAAAGGAGAAGTAAGTGGGATTTTTATCTCGATTGTTTGGTCACCGCCAGCAAGAAACAACACCTAGTGAGCCTGTTTATTACAAAGATTTTGCTATTTTTCCTGAAGCGATTGCTGAAAATGGCCAGTATCGGGTGGCCGGACGGATTACCCGGGAAATCAATGGTGAAATGAAAGAGCATCGTTTTATTCGCTCAGATGTTGTGTCCAGCCGTAGCAGTGCTGATGAGCTGATGCTTAGTAAGGCGAAGATGTTTATTGATCAGATGGGAGAAAATATCTTCAGCTGAGTGTTGCTCAAATTGATTAAAGTCATGATGAAAGAAACCACAAGTCGATAAGCTTGTGGTTTCTTTTTTTGTGATGATTAATTTTTACCATGATATTCAATTCACTGGACATTGTCGTTAGTATGGTTGATGGTCATGGCAGATGTTGGACCAATGCCGTTGAAACAACGTGTTATAAAGAAACGCAAGTAGTTGTACTTAGTTGCCAGCTGCTTGAATCGATAAGTAAGCCGTTAGATTAAACATATTTACTGTGCCAATTATAAGGGAATAACTATGCAAATTGGTGTGCCTAAAGAACGACTTGCGGGTGAAACGCGAGTTGCAGCTTCACCGACTTCGGTAGGGCAGCTGCTAAAGTTAGGTTTTGATATTCTTATTGAAACCGACGCCGGAGAAAAAGCCAGTTTTGACAATCAGAGTTTTGAAGCCGCTGGTGCTCGGATTGTATCCAATGAAGAAGTATGGTGTGCAGACATTATATTGAAAGTTAATGCACCGACTGCTGAAGAAATAGACTTAATCAAGGAAGGGGCGACGCTGATCAGTTTTATCTGGCCAGCGCAAAACCCTGCGTTACTTGAAACCTTGTCCAGTAAAAAAATCAATGTGCTTGCCATGGATTCCGTGCCGCGTATTTCTCGGGCGCAGGCTCTTGATGCTTTGTCATCGATGGCAAATATTGCCGGATATCGGGCAGTCGTTGAAGCGGCACATGAATTCGGACGCTTTTTTACCGGCCAGATCACGGCTGCCGGAAAAGTGCCACCTGCAAAAGTTTTCGTTGCCGGTGCCGGTGTGGCTGGACTAGCTGCGATTGGTGCTGCTGGCAGCCTCGGCGCTATTGTCCGGGCTTTTGATGTCCGTCCTGAAGTGAAAGAGCAGGTCCAGTCTATGGGCGCTGAGTTCCTTTCGGTTGATTTTCAGGAAAACTCTGGCGCAGGTGATGGCTATGCTAAAGAAATGTCTGATGATTTTAATCGCAAAGCGGCTGAACTTTACGCAGATCAGGCAAAAGATGTCGATATCATTATTACGACTGCACTCATTCCCGGAAAGCCTGCGCCAAAACTGATTACCAAAGCAATGGTTGACAGCATGAAAGCGGGGAGTGTTATTGTCGATCTCGCGGCTGCAAATGGCGGAAACTGTGAATATACGGTTGCTGATCAGGTCGTGACCACTGAAAACGGTGTCAAGATCATCGGATATACAGATATGGTCGGACGATTACCGACGCAGTCTTCTCAGCTTTATGCCACCAATTTGGTTAACCTGTTGAAATTACTGTGTAAAGAAAAAGATGGCGAAATTCACATCGACTTTGAAGATGTCGTTCAGCGTGGTGTGACAGTGATTAAAGAAGGTGAAGTAACCTGGCCGGCACCACCGATTCAGGTTTCAGCACAGCCACAGGCCAAACCAGAGCCGGTGAAACAGCCGACGAAAGTAGAAGAAAAACCGGTCTCTCCGATGAAAAAGGCGTTGGGTCTCGTTGTTGGTGTCGGTGCATTTGCTTGGGTAGCATCCGTTGCCCCTGCGGCCTTCCTTAGTCATTTTACGGTTTTTGTTCTTGCCTGTGTGGTCGGTTATTACGTGGTTTGGAACGTGACACATGCGCTACATACACCTTTAATGTCTGTCACGAATGCCATATCAGGGATTATTGTTATCGGCTGTTTATTGCAAATTGGTCAGGGTAATGGCTTTGTTACCTTCTTATCGTTTATTGCTGTGTTGATCGCAAGTATCAATATTTTCGGTGGATTCACCGTCACGAAGCGTATGCTTGAAATGTTTCGTAAAAAATAACAAGGAGTAGCGAATGTCTGCAGGATTAGTACAAGCGGCGTACATCGTTGCTGCTTTATTTTTTGTGATGAGCCTTGCTGGCTTGTCAAAACAGGAATCGGCGAGGGCTGGTAACTACTACGGTATTACCGGAATGGCGATTGCCTTATTGGCGACGATTTTTGCGCCTGGTACGTCGGGACTTGTCTGGATTATTATTGCAATGGTGATTGGTGGGACGATCGGTATCCATTTTGCAAAAAAAGTCGAAATGACACAGATGCCTCAGTTGGTTGCGATCCTCCATAGTTTTGTCGGGATGGCTGCTGTATTGGTTGGCTATAATAGCTTTATTGAAGCACCGGAAACCGTGACACATGCTGAACATGTCATTCATTTGGTTGAAGTGTTTGTGGGGGTATTTATTGGTGCTGTCACATTTACCGGTTCGATCGTTGCATTTGGTAAACTTCATGGTGTGCTCAAATCTTCACCGTTGAATATTCCGCATAAACATAAGTGGAATCTGGCGGCAATTATCGTTTCTACACTGCTGCTGATCTACTTTGTCAATGTCGATGGCAGCTACTTTGCCCTGATTGTGATGACGCTGATCGCATTTGTTTTTGGCTATCATCTGGTTGCGTCTATCGGCGGGGCTGATATGCCGGTTGTTGTCTCAATGTTGAACTCATATTCAGGTTGGGCTGCCGCGGCTGCGGGATTCATGCTGGCAAATGATCTCTTGATTGTCACCGGTGCGCTTGTCGGCTCTTCGGGTGCGATTCTTTCTTATATCATGTGTAAAGCGATGAACCGTTCGTTTGTTAGCGTGATTGCCGGCGGATTTGGTCAGGAAGTCGTGATTAGTGATGAAGGAGAGCAAGGTGAACATCGTGAGATCATGGCTGAAGATGTTGCCGAGCTGCTTAAAAACTCGAAGTCTGTGGTGATTACACCGGGGTATGGTATGGCGGTTGCTCAGGCTCAGTATCCGGTTTCAGAAATTACCGAAAAACTACGAGCCCAAGGTATCGAAGTTCGCTTTGGCATCCATCCAGTTGCGGGACGTTTACCCGGTCATATGAATGTTCTGTTGGCTGAGGCTAAAGTTCCCTATGAAATTGTATTGGAAATGGATGAAATCAACGATGATCTCAGTGAAACAGATACTGTGTTGGTCATCGGTGCGAATGATACGGTTAACCCGGCAGCGTTAGAGGATCCGAATAGTCCCATTGCCGGAATGCCAGTTTTGGAAGTTTGGAATGCCAAAGATGTGATTGTCTTTAAGCGTTCAATGAATACCGGGTACGCGGGGGTTCAAAATCCGCTCTTCTTCAAAGAGAATACTCAGATGTTATTTGGTGATGCGAAAGCGTCATGTCTGCACATTCTGGAGCACTTGGATTGATCGTTACTTAAAAGTTACGAGAAAACTTTGTATTTATAATATAAGCCAGCGATAATGCTGGCTTTATTTATTTACGGGACACATTATTGACATCGGCATAACACGTAAGTAACTATGTTTGTCATAATGCTAGCCGGATCATGAAACTTGCCAGAGAATATAGAGTCACATAAAAAGATGATATTAAAACGATTCATATTGTTGTTCATGTCTATAATTCCATATGCACATGCGGACTCTTTGCCGGCAAGAATCGATCATTTTATTTCCTTGTTTCAATATGATGAGGCGCTCGTTTCATACGATTTGAGAAAAATAGAAGCTGAGTATGCAACAAGACTGATAACGCCTGAGTCTATGCTGCCTCAGACATTTGAATACCCTTTGAAAGACATCCAGCAGCTTTATGCTCTAGCGAAACAGTGCACCGGCAGTTTACCTTTGAGCCCTTTGACTACGGAGCCGCTTGTTTTTACCCGGGCAATGTGTAAAGGGACGAAACTGCCGTTACGCTGGTTTGCCAGAAGTGCTTTGATTCATCCGGGTGGGGGAACGTATGCTGCACGGTATGTGAAGAAACACCCCGAACTCTATGATGAGTTAAAAGTTTATATGCATATTCAGGAGCGTCCTAAAGCACCAAAAGACACTTTATTAGGGCGTTTACAACGCATGGACAGCGAATCGGTCACCTCATTAATATCGGGTGATTCGATGTTCAGTGAACAAAATGAGCTCTGGCTGAGAAAAGGTGATCGGTATTATGTTTTTGCTGATCATGTCTGGAAAAATAATGCTGAACAGGCAGGTCTGGTTTTCAGTTATGTCAATACTGAGGATACGACTTGTTTCGTTCGACGTGGTAACTTGTGTTGGGAAGAAGAAGACCAGTCGGATATTTTGCGTTATATCCTCGTCGGTCTTGTTGCTTTCAACGTTTTATTGGTCATTAGCTGGTTTTTCTATCGCTGGAATACAAAGCGACTTGAATTGAGAAGCCGAATGCTTATTTTACAGATACTGACACATGAATTACGGACACCAATTGCCAGTCTTTCATTGACGGTTGAGGGGTTCAGACGTGAATTTGAGCATCTCCCTGAAAGTGTTTATGATGAATTTCGGCGTCTATGTGAGGATTCCCGTCGCCTGAGGCAGTTGGCCGAGGCGAGTAAAGATTATTTACAGTCCGATACCAAGCCTTTAGCTGTGGATTGGGTGCCTTCCGTTGCTGAGTGGTTAGAGTATAAATTAGAGGAAGAATTTGAATCATCGATTCATTTCTCAATCAATCAGGATATTGCAGCGAAATTAAATGTCTATTGGTTGGGAACTTGTATTGATAATTTGCTAAGAAATGCCATTAAATATGGTATTGCCCCCGTGAAGTTGGATGTAACGACGTCAAGTCATATGGTTACGTTCAAGGTAATCGATCAGGGTGTGCTGACACAGAAAGACTGGCGTCAGCTGCGCAAACCCTTTGTCAGTAAAAGTGGTTTAGGCCTAGGTTTAACAATAGTAGAATCAATGGTTGGAAGAATGGGAGGCAAGATGTCTCTAGTCGGGCCACCAACAACATTTATTTTGGAGATACCTTGTGAAACAGACGTTGCTTCTTGTTGAAGATGATAAAAATTTGGCTGATGGATTGTTAGTCAGTTTGGAACAAGCCGGATATAACTGTTTACATGCGGAGAAAATTTCAGAAGTAAGACAGTATTGGGAGCAGGCTGATTTAGTCATTTTAGATCGACAACTTCCTGATGGTGATTCAGTTGAGCATCTCGTTGATTGGAAAAATCTGAAAGATGTGCCGGTTATTTTGTTAACGGCACTGGTAACGGTCAAAGATAAAGTTGCAGGGCTTGATTCTGGCGCGAATGATTATCTCACCAAACCATTTGCTGAAGCCGAGTTATTCGCTAGAGTGAGAGCGCAACTTCGGGCACCCGATGGCGAGCAGCAGGATGACACAAAAGTCGTTACCACAGAGCTCACCATTGATAAAGCCACACGAGAAGTGCATTACAAAGGTGAGTTAATTACACTGACTCGTACAGAGTTTGATTTACTGTTATTTCTGGCAAGTAACTTAGGCAGAGTATTTACCAGAGATGAATTGTTGGATCATGTATGGGGTTACAACCATTTTCCGACAACCAGAACGGTTGATACACATGTTCTGCAATTAAGACAAAAACTTCCCGGACTAGAAATTGAAACGTTACGGGGTGTCGGCTATAAAATGAAAGCCTGATGATGAGAAAAAAGTGTTTTTTCTTACTGGGAGTACTGACATGTGCTCCCAGCCATTCTGTTTACGCGAGTTGGTTTGAACAAAATACACCATTAACTCAAGCCCATGAACACCTGCTGGAAGATGATCTGCCTAAAATGTTTAACTCTTTAGTTGAAGTATGGCAGAGCGTTGATAGTAATCACCTCCGTAGTCACCTGAATGATCTGTTACTTCAATCTTTAAGCGCGGATTGCGGCAAGAGTTTAGAGCGAGCTTCTTTTCCTGATTGGATTAAGTCCCTCGCAGTCCGAAGAGTAGAGATTCAGAGCCCGGGGCGAGATGCATTCCAATTGTTGATTGATGCAGTGACAACGTCACAAATAGAAGAGGTTTCGTTCACCCGTTGGGTTGACCATTCTATTTCACTCGACAGCTCTTTTTCCCAGATAGATAGTGACAACGTCACTGGTGAACTAACGTATGTGAAACGTTATAACCTGAACAATCGCTTGCCAATGGGCCTTTACCGATTGATCGTCTCCCGAAAAAATGGTGAGTCATGGAGTTCTTGGGTTATTCTTGATAATCCGAAGACCTATCACACCATTCACTGGCGTTCAAAAGAGCAGTGGCGGGTTGAAAAAACGGCAATTCCAAATCGTTACTGTCCGTTACCCAAAATGCGAGTCTCCGCATACAGCTACAATAGTGGGAAATATTCAGAGGTTTGGAAGCAGACTTATGAATCTAATTATCCGAGTGAATTGCCTCCGAATACATTAAAACCAGGGCGATATGTTCTGGCGGTATCAATGAACCATCAGCGGTGGCAAGGGCCAATGACTATTGAGCAATCTCAAGTTATTAGTAAAACATATGATGTTTCACTAGAGGAATAGCTAAAGATATATAACAATCTGTCGTTATAAACATTAAATTTTATTCGGTTTATAGCGCATATGGATATAAAACTAAAATACTTGATTCCTTCACTTCTCGTCGTCTCATCCGGAAGTATGGCAGCGTCCTATGCTGTTGAAGCCCGTGGTGATGCGATGGGAGGAACTGGCGTTGTTTCTGCCAATTATCTTACTGCACCTTTCTATAACCCTGCTATTGTCGCCATTTATCGCAGAAACGATGATGCGGGAATGCTACTTCCCAGTTTTGGTCTCACCTACAACGATCCTAATGATATTTCCAATACTATTGATGATGTCGGTGATTTAATCAAGGATGTGGAAGGCGGAGATACATCTAGAGAAGCAGAGCTTCAGAGCCAGCTTGATGCGCTGAATGGCGGTGAACTCAAGGCTGATATTGGTGGTGCGATTGCAATCGGAATTCCCAATCAATATATTTCGATGAATCTGTTTGGCAAAGCCTATGCAGAGACTTATGTGACGCCATCAATTGCGACAACGGGTTCCTCAACGCTTGATAATGCACAGAATAGTACAATTGATGCTGTTTCTGTTGCGGTCACTGAAGTTGGACTTTCTCTCGCAAAATATCAAACATTTCTGGGGCAGCATATCTCAGTTGGTGTCTCTCCCAAATTCCAACGTATTTATACCTATGTGTATGAAGCCAGTTTGAAGAACTACGATCTCAGCGATATTGATGCAAACAGCACCGGAGAAACGGTATTTAACCTCGATGCTGGTTTTCTGTGGTTCTATGGGCCGGTGAGGGTTGGATTTGCAGCAACTAATTTAGTTTCTCGTGATATCACAACCCGGCGTGTTGCTTCTAATGTCTCAGGCAAAGCTGATCTGCAATATAGTTATCAACTCAGACCACTGTATACCGTTGGGGTCGGGCTGATTGGTGATTATGCCTCAATTAGTGTCGATTATGATCTGAATGAAGAAGAGCGCTATACCAACTTTAATGATAATACCCAGATGCTTCGCATCGGTGGTGAAATTGATATTCTACGCCAGCTAAAATTACGAGCCGGTTATAAAAAGAATCTGGCTTATAGCAATTCTGAAGATGTATATACTGCGGGAATAGGGCTCTCTCTGCTTGGATTGTTCGAACTTGATGCTGCTGTAAGCTATACCAATGAGCACGCCAAAGGTGCCTATGTGAACTTCTTATCCACGTACTAACCCCCTAAGTTTCCCTCTTAAATCCATAGCTCTAAGCTCTCTCTGAAAAGAGGGGGCTTTTTCTTTTCTGAAATCTATCAAATCTTATATACCAACATCATAGCGCGTAGTAACTACTCACACCCCGTTGTTATTTTTTAATGTAAAATAAGTTGATCGTTTTTATGTTTTCTTTGTCTCTTTAGCCGAAATAATAATAAAACCTTAATTTTCATTAACTTAATGCAGCATGCTATGCTAACCAAGAACGTTGTTTGACTTAAATATTATCGTCTTAACCGAAGAGGATCTTTGATGATCTCTTGTTAGTGAATACTTCTGCTGAGTGACAGTCTCACTCAGGAAACATATGGTAATGCACTATAACTAAAAATCTTGCAATAACTGATAAATAACCCATAGCTGCTGACCTGCCCCCAAGAATTAATCCAAAATTTCATTAGTAATGCTTATTAAATCACCATTGTTCGTTACTGTTCTTGTGGTTGCTGCAAACTCAGATGGAGTCAGATAATCCAGTGCTGAGTGAGGACGATTTTCATTGTAATCCATACGCCAGCTACTGATGAGTTCACGAGCATGACTCAGATCCCGAAACCAATGTTCGTTTAAACATTCATCGCGGAACTTTCCGTTAAA
>NZ_FULE01000052.1 GCF_900163965.1 Vibrio ruber DSM 16370 | reverse complement strand
TAGATACGGTAGGTAAAAATACGAGCAAGATACAAAATTACATCAAGCAGCAACTAGAGCAGGATAAAATGGGAGAGCAATTGTCGATCCCGTATTCAGGTAGCCCGTTTACGGGCCGCAGGAACTAGTCATATGCAAATGTCAGATCACTACGCGCCTGCTAGGGCGCTGCTAGTAGGAGAGCCTTATAGGCGCATATGAAAAACCACCGGCTATGCCGGTGGATACTTTTTTATCTGTATATCATCTGAATGGTTTCTCAGCCGGGGGAACCATTCAAGTCGAATTGATGGTTTGAGTATGAAGGGATTGTTAGATGAATTTTGAACTATTTCGAGGAGATTCAGGCGTTTATTTCTGGTTGAACGGACTGGCAGCGATGGCTTTCTCGTTCATTTTACCGGTCATGAGTTTGTTCCTTATCGAAGGTTTAGGCATTGAACCGATGTATATTGGGCTTTATACCGTTGGTACAGCAATCTCTACAATCCTGATTAGTCAGGTATTAGGACGTCTGGCGGACAAAGGCATCGATAGTAAAACATTACTGTTGATCGCGGTTGGCTTTCTGGGTCTGGCGGCATTATGTTTTTCTCTGCTGACTCAATTCTGGCAGGCGATTATTGTCGGCTGGTGTTTTATGGCATTCGGTGCGTCATCGATTCCTTTATTATTGGCTATGATTCGCCGCTTCGCTGAACGGTCAGGTAAAGATAGTACCAAGCTCAATTCTCAGATGCGTTCTTCGGTTTCATTGGTCTGGATTGCAGGACCGGCTCTGGCTTTTGCATCGGTGGGGACGTTTGGTTTTCGGGCAAACTTTCTACTGGCTGCTGGTATTGCGCTACTGGTTTTTTTGATGGTGTGGCGATTATTGCCGTCTGTGCCAAAGGTTGCGAAATCTGAAACTTCGCATGAAGTGGTTCCGCCTTTTCCTTATAAAGTCTGGTTTCTCGGGGTCGGTATTTTATTTGCGAATATGGCAAACAGTACTTATATCAATGCGATGCCACTTTTTATCACGAAAGAGCTCGATTTCCCGGTTTCATACCCGGGTATTTTTATGGGATTGACAGCGGCATTAGAAATTCCGGTGATGCTTCTTTCTGCGTCTTGGTCACACCGTTTCGGTAAAATGAAGCTGATGATGGTGGGTTTTGTCATCGCCATGTTGTTTTATATCGGCATTCAATATGTTTCGAGTCTCGAAGGGTTGTTAGCGCTGCAACTGTTAAATGGTCTTTTTTACGGAATCTTTGTTGGTTTAGGGATTACACTGTTACAAGACTCAGCACCCAAACGGGTGGGGCAGGTTTCTGCTTTCTATACCAACGCGATGTCAGTCGGCACAATGTGTGGTACCTCTTTAATGGGGTTTGTTGCACAGCAATATGGTTTCCGGAACGCCATCTATATTTCGTTGGTGGCTATTCTGGTTTCATTTGCTATCTTTCTAGTCGTTTATTTGCATGAAAACAAGCAAGAAAAGGTTTCCGAATTACCATCTTCGCCTTTGTAGTCAGCGTTTTTATTAACGATGACACCCCGAGTAATCGTATGTAATCGCGCAATATCACAGTAGAAAAAGCTGAATATTCTGTGGCAGGATGCTGACTGCTTGCAAAAATAATCATGCCGTCGTACGGTAATCAATCAGTCATATATTTTGCCGGAATGTTATGCTTTTGGCTAAAATAATGGCAGTATAAATGTAGAGAACAGAGCTAACAGGAAGTTAGAAGGGCTATTAAATGGATATTCGAGTAGCTGAATATAGTGATTTTGAAACAATTGCTGAATTGCATGCCCGGAGTTGGCAGCAGAATTATCAGGGCGTAATGGAAGCCCATTATCTTCAGGATGAAGCCGAAGAAGATCGGCGTTTGATCTGGCAGGCCAGATTGATTAATCCGCCGATTAATCAACATGTCGTTGTGGCAGAAGAAAACGGCAAGCTTTGTGGTTTTATTTGTGCGTTTGGTAATCATGATTTTGAAAAAGGCACCGTGATTGAATCCCTGCACGTTGCTCCCGAATTTCAGGGAAAGGGGATTGCGAAGTTATTGCTAAAAGAAGTCACCCAATGGATTCAACACTATTTTCCTGATAGTGGTGTGTATATTGAGGTGATGGAACAGAATATTCGGGCTATTGAGTTTTATGATCATCTCGGGGGGCTACATACGCTGGATAGAATCTGGCATTCTCCTTGCGGGAGTGATGTTCCGGAGTGGGTCTACACTTGGGAGACGCCTCAGGCGATTCTGTCTGCTATCGAATAAAATTAAAATGGGTCTTGGGGCCATTTTTAGTCTGTTTTCTCGCAAAGAGAATTTGCTGCCAGCACTAAAATAGGAATGATGTCTATGAATCAGCCTGAATTTACTGTTCACACCTTTCGGTCATGTGGCACTGAAAATGTTGCTCAACCTGAATTACTGACCCGCCTCTCCCAATATAAGGGGCTCATTTTTGATATGGATGGTACCTTGCTTGATACCATGCCTGCCCATGTTGAATCTTGGAAACAAGCTGCGGAACATTTTGGTTTTCCTTTTACTGCACAATGGCTGCACAGTATGGGTGGGATGCCGAGTATTAAGGTTGTCGGTGAGATTAACCGCCGTTTTGGTTTATCTCTCAATCCGCATGAGGTGTCGCAGTTCAAACAGGATGCATTCCGTTTACTGGATAACCAATACCAGCGAATTACACTGACCTGTGACATTCTGGAACAGGCGTACGGTGAAAAGAAGCTTGCTGTCGGAACGGGAAGTCAACGGGATAATGCGCTGTCGTTGCTAGAAAATACCGGGTTGCTGGCTAAATTAGACTCGGTTATCACTGCAAGTGATGTAGAAAATCATAAACCGCACCCGGATACGTTTTTGACCGCCTGCCACCAGATCCAACTGAAACCAAATGAATGCGTTGTGTTTGAAGATACTGTGCTGGGGAAGCAAGCCGCTCATGCGGCAGGGATGGACTGCTTTCTGGTTACTGAGCACGGCTTAGTCTTCTATCCGCTGACTGATGAGACACTCTGAGCCGGAAGACGTCATGATGATAAGAGCTGCATAAGCAGCTCTTATCGTTTGTGGCTGGTATATCTTACTGGATATCGAGCAGTTCGACCTCAAAAATGAGCATTGAACCGGGGGGAATGGTACCGATACCACGATTGCCGTAGGCCAGGTGTGCCGGAATAAATAGACGAACTTTCTGGCCGACAACCATCAGCTGTAACCCTTCTTGCCAACCTTTAATGACTTGTTTGACGCCAAAAGTAATCGGCTTCTTACGTTCAACAGAGCTATCGAACATTTTACCGTTTAATAATGTCCCATGATAATGCACTTTGACTTTATCCGTCGGGAGCGGATGTTGTGTGCCGGTTCCTTCTTGCAGAATCTGATATTGCAAACCACTTTCTGTCGTTATGACGCCTTCTTGTTGCGCATTCTGTTCCAGAAATGTTTTTCCTTCACTGATATTTTTGGCGGCTGTCTGACTCCGCTTCCAGTTGCGGTAAAGAAAAATACCAGCGATGATAAACATGAAAATAGAGAAAATATAATTTTTATCCATGATAAATTTATTCCTTGGGTTGAATCGATACCCCGTGAATATCAACAACTCGAAAAGGCTTGTCGATGAGAGACCCTATTGTTGAATTGGTATTTTGTCGAGGGTATTTGCAGATAGCCATATTTCATCGAAAAGCGTGGATAAAGGCAATCTTTCTTGCTTCACAATCAGGCAAATGTCGAAAAATCAGCTATAAAGTTTTTATGATTTAGCCGATAAAGTGAGTATGTCGGAAATAAGGATCGTGAATCAATGAAGTTTATCGTTTATCTACTAAGCTTCTGTCTTTTCGGGTGTGGTTCACTTGTCACTGAACGTTTGTTCGATGACAACATGCTCGATAGGGCACCCAAGAATAACTCAGATGTACGTTATCCTGAGTGGGGTAAGTTGCCGAAGACGGTAAGCTCCGGTGTTCAGGGGCCGCAAGGGCAGAAGAGAGCCGATAGCGCTTATCAGTCATTGCAACGTTTTTTGCTCAATAACCGCATTGATTACGAAGTATTACCGGGTCAGTTTATGATTGTGCGGGTCAAGCGAACCATTCAGTTTGCAGTGGGGTCTGCCAATGTGACACCGGAATCACGGCTATGGCTAGAGAAAGTGAAGAACTATCTGGCAACTGCTTATGGTCTTGAGTTGGTGATTGACGGACACACCGATGATCTGGGTGATGCCCGTTACAACGATCAATTATCAAAAAAACGAGCTGAAGCCGTCAAACGGATCATTGCTAATAATCGTGTTTCTCTCGATTCTATTTATACCCGTGGGTATGGTGATGTTGTTCCGGCATGTACCAATCAGACACAAAAAGGGAAAGCGTGTAACCGGCGTGTCGAGCTTTTCTTTATTCTTCCGAGCTGATTTTACTTGTATTGGCTGTATCACGATTAAAAAAACGCCAGCAACTGCTGGCGTTTTATCTCATATCTCTCGATAGTCTTTACCCTAAAGACAACGCGACTTCGACGACATTCTCGACAGTAAAGCCGAACAGTTTGAACAACTCATCCGCCGGTGCTGACTCACCAAAGCTGGTCATGCCGACAATCCGGCCATTGAGACCGACATATTTGTACCAGTAATCGGCAATACCCGCTTCAATCGCAACACGTGCTGTCACCGCAGCAGGTAGTACCGCTTCACGGTAAGCCGCATCCTGACGGTCAAATGCATCGGTTGAAGGCATCGACACCACTCGTACCTGCTTGCCTTTTGCTGTCAGCTCCGCTGCTGCCTGAACCGCCAAATCCACTTCAGAGCCGGTCGCAATCAGAATTAAATCCGGTGTGCCCTGACAATCTTTGAGGATGTAGCCGCCTTTGGCGATGTTTGCCACCTGAGTCGCATCACGCTCCTGCTGAGCCAGATTCTGACGTGAGAAAATCAACGCTGTCGGTGCATCTTTGCGTTCAATCGCCAGTTTCCACGCCACGGCCGATTCAACCTGGTCACAAGGACGCCAGGTGCTCATATTCGGGGTCAGACGCAAGGTCGCCATTTGCTCCACCGGCTGGTGGGTCGGGCCATCTTCACCCAGACCAATCGAATCGTGCGTGTAGACCTGAATGTTCTGCACTTTCATCAGTGCCGCCATCCGCATCGCATTACGCGCGTATTCCATAAACATCAGGAAGGTGGCCCCGTAAGGAATAAACCCGCCATGCAGCGCAATCCCGTTGATGATGGCCGTCATGCCGAATTCACGCACACCGTAATGGATATAGTTACCGGACGCATCTTCAGCCGTCAGTGATTTCGAGCCAGACCACATGGTCAGGTTGGACGGTGCTAAGTCAGCCGAGCCGCCCATAAACTCAGGAAGTAACTTACCGAAAGCTTCCAGTGTATTCTGAGACGCCTTGCGTGATGCAATCGTCGCCGGATTCGCTTGCAGCTCAGCAATAATTTGATTGGTTTGCGTTTCCCAGTCAGCCGGGAGCTCACCATTGATCCGACGCTTGAATTCAGCCGCCAGCTCAGGGTAAGCCGCCTGATATGCGGCAAACTTGTCATTCCATGCCGCTTCTTTGGCAGCACCGGATTCTTTCGCATCCCACTGCGCATAAATGTCAGCCGGAATTTCAAACGGGCCATATTCCCAGCCCAGTTGCTCACGCGTTGCTTTGATTTCATCCGCGCCCAGCGGGGCACCGTGACAATCATGCGAGCCGGATTTGTTCGGTGAGCCAAAACCAATCACCGTTTTCGTACAAATCAGTGTCGGACGTGATGTTTCTGCTTTTGCCGCTTCAATCGCCGCTTCAATCGCTGCAGAATCGTGACCGTCGACTGCCGGAATGACATGCCAGCCGTATGCTTCAAAGCGTTTGGCCGTGTCATCGCTGAACCAGCCGTCAACATGGCCGTCAATCGAAATGCCGTTGTCATCCCAAAACGCAATCAGCTTGCCCAGCCCCAATGTACCGGCCAGAGAGCAGGATTCGTGAGATATCCCTTCCATCAGACAGCCGTCCCCGAGGAAAGCATAAGTGTGATGGTCAACAATGGTGTGTTGGTCACGGTTAAACTGTGCCGCGAGTGCTTTTTCAGCAATCGCCATACCGACCGCATTGGTGATGCCTTGTCCCAGCGGCCCGGTGGTGGTTTCAATCCCCGGAGCATAGCCGTATTCCGGGTGACCCGGCGTTTTGGAATGGAGCTGACGGAAGTTCTTCAGGTCATCAATCGACAGGTCATAACCGGTCAGATGCAACAATGAATAAATCAGCATCGAGCCGTGGCCGTTAGAGAGGACGAAACGGTCGCGGTCAGCCCAATTCGGGTTTTGTGGGTTGTGGTTCAGATGAGAGCGCCACAGCACTTCAGCGATATCCGCCATCCCCATCGGGGCGCCGGGGTGACCTGAATTGGCTTGTTGAACACCATCCATACTTAAAGCGCGGATCGCATTCGCGAGTTGTTTACGGTTCATAATTTTTTCCAACAAGATTAAATGAAGATTAAAAGCGGTATAAACAGAAAGAGGACTGTCGGTACAGTCCTCTCAAATATTTGTCTTAAAGCTGTTTGCTAATCATCGCTTCCAGTTTGCCTTGGTCAATCGCGAAATTACGAATCCCTTCAGCCAGTTTTTCAACTGCCATCGGATCCTGATTATGTTCCCACAGGAATTCAGCGTGAGTCATGGGCTGCGGGCGTTCTTGGATACGAGTCGTCGGTGTAAGTTTTACATCCACTTGGCTTTCAGTTTCTTCCAGTGTCTGGAGTAACTGCGGGCTGATGGTCAGACGGTCACAGCCGGCGAGTTCCAGAATTTCACCAGTGTTCCGGAAGCTGGCACCCATCACGACGGTATCGTAACCATGCTCTTTATAGTAGTTGTAAATTTTCGTGACGGACAGAACACCCGGATCTTCGCTGGCTGCAAAATCGCGGCCTTCTTTTGCTTTGTACCAGTCCATAATACGACCGACGAATGGTGAAATCAGATAAGCACCGGCTTCTGCACAGGCACGGGCTTGTGCAAAAGAGAACAACAATGTCAGGTTACAGTTGATCCCATCTTTTTCGAGCACTTCTGCGGCACGAATACCTTCCCATGTGGAAGCAACTTTAATCAAAATGCGATCATTACTGATCCCTGCATCATTATACAGGCTGATAAGTTTGCGAGCTTTTTCAATGGTTTTTTCGGTATCGTAAGACAGGCGTGCATCGACTTCTGTTGAGATACGGCCGGGAATACTTTTCAGGATCTCTTTCCCAATCGTCACTGCCAGCATGTCACTGGTATCTTCAAGCTGTTGTGCTTTATCATCACTTTTAGACTTGGCGTAAGCGACTGCCTGATCGATAAATTCAGCATATTCAGGGATCTGGGCAGCTTTCAGAATCAACGATGGGTTCGTCGTTGCATCTTGGGGCTGATATTTTTTAATGGCTTCAATCTCACCGGTATCGGCAACGACAGTGGTATATTTGCGCAGTTGTTCTAGTTGATTGCTCATATTCCGATCATCCTCTTTTAGGCCAAAAGACAGCTGAGAGATAAACATGACATTATGAAGGTGCCTGTTTCAAGAGCTGGCTTGATAAATCTTCAACATTTGTCGCATTGCACTGAACATATGATCAAATGTTGAGTAAATGATGAATCCATATTTATCTGATCGATTGAGAAAGTCAACGGCTATCATGAATTTCTATCGGATATTACCGATATTCAGAAAATGTAGCGCATTTTTTCTGTTCTCAGACCGATATTTCCTCAAATAAACCCCATTTCTCAGTGAAAGAGACAGCTATTTCTCGTGAACATTTGTTTTGAGTGTGAACATTTGATATATAGATAAACATTGAACATGATGATATTTCCATCGCTTGCATTGTTCTTGAGCGGGAGATCATCACTGCTGTGAGCCAGAAGTATTGGAGGGGTACATGACGGGATCGCAAGAGATATCTGTCGAAGATTCGGATCTGTTGACCGAGATTTCGGTTGCCTATTATCAGGATGGGGCAACACAGGAAGAGATATCCAGAAAGTATGCTATTTCCAGAGCCAAAGTCGGGCGAATGCTCAAGCAAGCCAGAGATGAAGGCATTGTCGAAATTACGGTGAAATATCACCCGGTATTCAGCGCCAAAGTTGAGCAGCGATTGATTGAACGGTTTGGGATTAAGCGTGCCCTGATTGCATTAGATCAACCGGACGAGGCTCAACAACGTCAGCAAATTGCCGGGTTGGTATCAAATTATTTATCCAGTTCACTCAAAAGTGGTCAGGTGATCGCTGTGGGTCAGGGGAGAAATGTCTCTGCTGTTGCCCACCATGTCGGGGTGATTTCACCGAAAGATGTCAAATTTGTTTGCAGTATCGGTGGGATTCACCCGCGGGGCGGTATGTTTAACGCAGACCATATCTGCCGCCAGCTGGCGAAAAAATATGGCGGCACATCGGAGACACTCTATGCACCGGCATATGCGGTGAACCGGGCACAGAAACTGGCATTTATGGAGAATGACACCATTAAGCAAACGCTGGATTTAGCCAGAAAAGCGGATGTTGCACTGGTCGGGATTGGCGATATGAGTGAGAACAGTTATATGGTGGATTTAGGCTGGTTTACCCCGCAGGAAGTGGTTCAGTCTCGTTTAGAGCAGGGGGTCGTCGGTGATTTTGCCGGATATGACTTTTTTGATATTCATGGACAGATAGCCAACACAGTGATGAGTGATCGAATCATTGGATTAAGTATTGAAGAATTCAGACCGATTGCTGAGGTGATTGCCATTGCCGCAGAAAACAGTAAACCGCTGGCGCTATTAGGGGCTTTGCGAACCGGAGCCATCGATGTGATTGCAACCAGTGTTTCTAACGCGCTGACCATTCTTAATCTTGATGAGCAAATGCGCTTTAAATCCGAATGATCACCGAGCAATATTGTGCTTCAAGCGGTGCGACTTATCGCGCCATGCTTGAAGCCTGAGTATTTGTCATCGTTACCATTTATCCCTTATCAGCCCGGTAGAGCCGATGGAATAGATGCAGAAACGGAGCGTCGAGACAGCGCACGGTGATAGCATGTCAGTTTTCGCTCATTCGCCATCCGCTGCTCTTTTTTATGATTCATCTGTTGCTATGGGATGTTGTGAAGCTCCCCATTCGGTCCATGAGCCATCATAAACTTTCAGATTCTGATAACCGCAGATATAAGCTGCCAGCAGCACAATACAGGCTGTCACACCGGAGCCACAGCTGAAAATATATTCTTCAGCGTCGTGAGGCAGAGTGTCTTGCAGTATCGTGCGTAGTGCTTCCGGTGATTTCAGCGTGTGTCCGTCAATGAGACATGTAAACGGCACACAGATCGAATGAGGAATATGACCGCTACGAATACCGGCTCTCGGTTCGGCAACGGTTCCCGAAAAACGCGCCCGAGAACGGGCATCAACTGCCAGGCTGTTTTGCTGCATGATTTGTCGGAGTACATAGTCGGCATCTACAAAAAAACCGGGGGTGAGCGTTCCGGAAAAGTTGCCGGGCGCAGCAGGGGGCTGAAAGCTCATCGCGAGCGGATAACCCTGGCGTTTCCACTCAGCCAGACCACCGTTGAGAATATAAACGTGTTCATGTCCCATTGCTTTGAGCATCCACCACGCCCGGGGAGACGCCATTGTTCCGCTGTTATCGTAGACGACGATGAGCGAGTCTTGGTTGAGCCCGATTTGGCGGGCACATTGATTGAAACGACTCTCGCTTGGCATCATATGTGGCAGGTGGCTATCCGGATCGCAAAATACTTTATCGTAATCAAAGCGCCGGGCTCCGGGAATGTTATGTACGGTATCTTTCTCAGTTTCTGAGGGAATTTGAAAGGCAATACTACTATCTAAGACGACCAGTTTCGGGTCAGAGAGGTGTTCCGATAGCCATTGCGGTGAGACAAGTGGTGACATAATTGATATTCCTTCTATTGATTCAGTAATCCGTTTGTTTTATCCGGGAGCATTGAACGATAAAATAGTGACATTGTCACTTGTGCCGATTCAATCAACGTTGCTGCAACAGACCGGACAATTCTTCCGCTGGGGGAGAGTCATTGCTTGCCATGACAGCGTCATCGCGTCTAATAACAGCACTTTACCTCGCAACGGCTGACCGTAATTCGCCAATACTTTGAGTGTTTCCAGTGCTTGCATCGCACCAATCACCCCGACGACTGGCGCAAGTACACCATTTTCGACACAAGTCGGCGCATGATTACCAAATAATGTGCTAAAGCACTGATAACAAGGCTCACCGGTTTGATAGGTAAAGACACTTAAGAAACCTTCCATACGGATTGCCGCACCGGAGATGAGTGGTGTCTTGGTTTGAAAACAGAGTTGATTGAGCTGATTACGGGTGGCGATATTGTCACTGGCATCCAGTACGGCATCATGATGTGCCATCAGTGCCAATAGCGAAGGTTCGTCAAGCCGTCGGGCTATCGTTTTAACCCGAAGGTAAGGGTTGAGTTGACGGAGTGAATCTGCGGCAGAGTCAACTTTCAGCCGTCCGATATCCTGATCGGTGTGTAGAATTTGTCGCTGCAGATTGGATAATTCCACCACATCATCATCAACCAGTGTGAGATTACCAACGCCGGCACTGGCAAGATATTGGCTGGCTGCACACCCCAGACCACCGGCACCGATGATCAGCACCCGCCCCTGTTTGAGCGCTTCTTGTCCCTCAAAATCAAACTGTTTCAGGATAATCTGGCGGTTGTAGCGCAGATGCTCGTCATCACTGAGCAACTCGTCATGCGTCGTCATTGCGTTGCTCTCTAATATAGTGCCGGGTTAAACGGTTCGATAGTGACGGTCTCACCGGCTTCAACCGAACCGCGTTGCTGTTCGAGAACGATGAAACAGTTGGCGGTACTCATTGCGCGGAATGCCCCGGAGCTTTGGTTGCCTGCATTATCAACAACGATTTGCCCGTTTTCTACGCTGAAAACCCCGCGTTGATAGTCGGTTCGCCCGGGAGATTTCTTAAATGAAACCTTGCTGGTGGCTTGTATTTGTGCTGGCGCCTGCCACTGGGTATGGCCTGCGAGTTTGGCGAGCATCGGTTGAACTAAAACGTATAAAGTCACCACCGCAGAAACCGGATTCCCGGGGAGCCCGCAAAATAGCGAATGATTCAGTTTACCGAAAGCAAAGGGTTTACCCGGCTTAATGGCGATTTTCCAGAAATTGATTGTACCGAGCGATTCGAGAATGGTTTTGGTGTAGTCGGCTTCTCCGACACTCACGCCGCCCGATGTAATGACAACATCCGCAAGCGACTGGGCTTGTTGGAATGTTTCTGTGAGTTGTGTTTGGTTATCGGGAATGATCCCTAAGTCAATCACATCACAACCGAAATTTTCGAGAATAGGGCGGATGGCATAGCGATTACTGTCGTAGATCTGTCCTGCGTCGAGCTTTTCACCCACCGGTTTAAGTTCATCCCCGGTTGAGAAAATCGCAACTTTGGGTTTGCGCAGCACCAGTACCTGACTAATCCCCAATGATGCCAGTAGCGGTAAGTCCCGGACGGTCAGACGGCTGCCGGCAGGGAGCACAACCTCATTCTGTTTGAAGTCATCACCTTGAGGACGAATATTGGCCTGTGCTTTCACCTGAGAAGTGAGGAAGTGAATCCCTTCTGGGGTTGCTTCGGTTTTCTCCTGCATAATCACGGCATCACAACCAGTGGGAACGGGAGCGCCAGTCATGATTCGAATGCAGGTTTTTTCCGGCCATTCGCCACTAAAAGGCTGCCCGGCAAATGCTTTTCCCGCCAGCGGGAGCGTGTCTGTTGTGGTGAGGTCTTGAGTCCGGACGGCATAACCGTCCATTGCTGAATTATCAAAAGGAGGAACATCAATCGGAGAGCGGACATCTTCGGCGAGCACATGACCTAATGCTGTTTCAAGAGGAAGTTTTTGACTGATTTTTAGCGGAGAAACATCAGCCAGCATGGTTTGAATCGCATCTTCAATCGGGAGAAGTCCTTGGGTATCACAGCATCCCATATCTATTATCCTAATTCGCGTTATATAATCTTGAGGGGTTACTTTAGCATGAATCGTTTCATACCGAGTGTGCTTTCATGAATATTTTGATGCAATGAATTGCACTTTTTAATGCGGCAGCTCTACAGATGAATTCATCAATTATTATGTGTTGAGATGGTTCTGATTTCCTGCCTTAAATTGTGGATGTAATTATGACAAATTCCGAGTATCCTTGTCAGCCATCCGGAGGAAGGGTTGAATCAAGAGAGGTTATGTCATGTCAGGTTTGAGCGAGTCTGCTTTGCTGGTCAAAAATGCACTCGAACATCGTGGTTTAGAAACGCCGATGCGTTTGAATTCGATTGGACGGGAAGAGAAGAAAGAAAAAATAGAATATCACATGCGTGAGATTCTCAATCTGCTCGGACTGGATTTAACCGATGATAGCCTTGAAGAAACACCGCATCGTATTGCCAAAATGTATGTGGATGAAGTGTTCTCCGGTCTGGATTATCAAAATTTTCCGAAGATCACCCTGATTGAAAATAAAATGAAAGTCAGTGAGATGGTTCGGGTTAAAGACATTACCGTGACCAGTACCTGCGAACACCATTTGGTCACCATTGACGGAAAAGCAGCAGTTGCCTACATTCCCCGTGGCAAAATTATCGGTTTATCGAAAATTAACCGGATTGTTCGTTTCTTTTCCCAGCGCCCACAGGTGCAAGAACGAATGACCCAGCAGATTCTGGTGGCATTACAAGTGCTGTTAGAAACAGATGATGTCGCGGTGACGATTGATGCGACCCACTATTGTGTTAAAGCCCGTGGCGTGATGGATGCAACCAGTGAAACGACGACGACCGCACTGGGGGGATTGTTCAAGTCGAACCCTGCTACGCGCTCCGAATTTTTACATGGTCTTTTAGGTTAAAAGTCTGTTAGGTTGAACGTTTCTAAGGCTGGCAGTCTCCCCGGTTAAAGAGAACGGGCGGTTAACAGCGAACAGGTTGAAAGGAAAAACCGAGTGTTTAACACTCGGTTTTTTTATGGATGTTGCAAACACTTTAGCTATACAAACACTTTAGCTATACAAACACTTTAGCTATACAAACACTTTTGTTATCTGAACAATTACGTCATGCAAACAATTGAGCCAGAAAATGCCTGAATCAGAAATTGTCATGCGACAGACGGGGAAGTTGCCGCGCGAGATGATGCAGTGATGGATTGTGCTGAATGGCCTGAATCACCAGTTGAGCAATCCGTTGGGCGCCTTGCTGTTGAAAATGGGTGGTATCCGGTTTTTCAAGTGATCCGCTCCGGCCTTTGTAATAAGGGTACTGCTCGGGATCAACCGCGAGCCAGATATTTTTCCATTCGTCATCGCTGGTCTGGTTGACCATATCAATCACCATGGCCTGTAGGTCGATCAGCGGTACATGATTGATCCGAGCCGTGTCTTCAATCGTTTGGGTATAGTTTCCGACATATTGATAGCCGTTATCTGCATTTTGTGCCGTGATATGCTGCTGTGGCGTGATTGGTGTGCCATTACCGCCATGAATGCTTTTTGCTCGGGGAACCGGGGTAATCAACACCGGATGCATGTGATGACGACGCGCAAAATTTAGGTATCTTTCGAGCGAGTGCTGAAAGGAATCGTTCCATGCCAAAAATGGGTACTGAGGATTACCCCAGCCATCGTTCGGGTAGGTACATAAGTTTGCCACATCAACAGCACCCCGTCCTGCTTTTGCCCCGTTACATTTTTCATCATTGTGCCCAAACTGAATCAGCAGAAAATCATGGGGCCGAACCTGCGACTCAATCTGGCTGAGCCAGCGGGCGTTGATGAAATCTTTTGAACTTCGCCCTGAGCGAGCGGCATTGACAACTTGTAACCGCCGACCATTGGATACCATGTCAGCAAATGCCTGTCCCCATCCCATCCGCGGATAAACTTCATTGTCGTAGTTGGAGACGGTTGAATCACCGACCAGAAAGATCCGTCGTTTGGCTGACTGAATCAACTGCTTGGTGTCGGCTAGCTGTTCACCGGTAACTTGGTATCCTGCGACCGTATCTGCAGCGAGAACCGAATGAAATGCCAAGTCGGTCAGGTAGGTTTTGGCCGTTAATCCCGTATGGGTGTCATAGCCACGATTATGGATAACCTGACTGGCAAGTTTACGAATGACCGGCTCATAGCGCTGCGAATAACTGACGGGATCCCATGATTGCTGAGCATCGATGCCATATGCTTCGGCAACAGACTGGAAGGCGGTTGTGAAATTTTGCTGTGCTTGCTGTTGTACCGCTGCCGAAAAGGCCGGTAACTGATCCATTTCATTGAGTAAGGCCGGACCGTTAATCCCTTCATGCGCAGCAAGTACGGAGACAATCAGATCACTGAACGGATTGACGTTACCGATGGTCGTGCCGTTATTATTGATGTCACTGACCAAAGCGCTGGCACAGACTGACTGGTAGGTGTCTCTGTGCAGACAGGAAGAGCCGCTTTGATCATCAACCGCGACCAGAACCGGTGGGGTCATACCTGCAATTGATGCTTGGTAATATCCGGCAGAATCGGTCAAAGTGGTCGCTGTCTGACCGCTGCTGCCTTTCAGGCGAACTTTGGCAGGGAAAGTCATTTGCGAATGAATTACCTGACCCTTGAGCATACTTTGTGGGCCGAGAGAAACATCGGGTTGCCAGCCGTCCAAAATATGACTGCGGGTATACTGTGCCGCATCGGCATCACTCAGTTGCCGCCTGGTTGTATCGGAAGCATCGGCTGTGCCGGCACCGGTATTTTGATATTCCCAGAAACGACTGTCTTCAGGGTAGAACCAGATGACATTGCCATGGATGTCTTTACCGCTCATTTTATCCCAGCCAAAAATATGGTCGTCTACATCACAGTTGATGAAGGCCGTATGGCCGATGGCATTCGGATCGGCATAGCGGCCATCTTCGAATGTCCGGGTCGGATGCCAAGGACGTCCCAGACCATAACTCGCAGCCGGAACTGCGGCTTCTTTGGATAACTGACAATCTTTAAATACCAGGCCGAAAGGGGAGCTGATATCTGTGCTGGGGGCTGTCAGGTAACCTTGGGTGTTGCCCGGTGCCACATCATCACGATACCGGGCGATCAATTGACTGTTTTCAAACAGAGCGGTGCCTTCACCGAAGATAAAATCGACGGTGCCGGTAATCACGGAGTTATCAACATAGGTATGCGGCGCGCGCAGATAGACCGTATCTTGGTAGCTCACCAGCCGGACATCTTTGAACTGTGAGCGATCCGCTTTGGTGGAAACCAATAGCGCAACGGCCTGTGTTCCGCGGATCTTGGTCGGATCATCATCACTTTTGGCCTGATTGGCCGGAAAATCAAACCCGTTTTCGATGGTCAGAGAGCGGGCGGTGAAATTGGCCGCATTGATGTACACAGTACGACTGCCGGATGTGCCGTATTTCTTGCCATTTTCATCCAATGTGCCATTGGCGGTGGTTGCGGTAATGACCGTCTGATCGCGATTTTCACCGATGAGCATAATATTGGGACGGGAAACATTGAGTTTTTCGTGATAGATCCCATTGGTGACATAGATGACGTACGGTTTTCCATCATCCGGAGCACTGTTAATGGCCTGCTGGATTGAAGTAAAGTCCGCAGAACCATCTAATGCGACTTTAGTGTCATAGAGTGGGGCTGCGATGGCAGAAGAAAGACAGAGGAGGGAGGTGAGCCCTAAACCTGTCGTTGTCAGATGATTCATACAGAGGTTCCTTTTGTTATTAGGTAAAATGAAAACTGTTTATTTTTATTTTAAAATGGTGTTTTATTTTATTGTTTTCGGAACAGGTTAACTGTGATCAGATGAATAAGCAAGGCACGAATGAGTGACATAATGGTCAATATGTGAGCAGGAATACATTGATCCATGAAATATCCGGATGACTGAATTCATCCCTTTCTGATCTCTCAGAAAGGGGATGAACCGTCGATGAAGTGGATTATTTTGATGTATCAACCAGACAGAATGTGGGCGTCGTACCGGTTTGCAGCGCTTTATCTTCAGAGCGATCTTTGAGTCCGACACCGGTCTGATGCAGACGCCGCGATTCTGTAAGCAAGTAGAAACATTTACAGGCGGCTTGTTGGTAGTCCAACCCTTCGGGTCTGACGTTGGAAATGCAGTTACGCAGAGAATCTTCCGTGCCCCGGTGTGGGTGCCATGTCAGATAGAGCCCCATACTATCCGGAGAGCTAAGTCCGGGGCGTTCTCCAATCAACACCAGAACTTCTTTGGCATTCAATGCCGCACCGACATCATCACCCACAGCAACACGCCCTTGTTCAACAATACACAGTGGCGCGATACGCCAGTTCTGGTGCGGGTCATGATGCAATTGATCAAGTAAATGTGTCAGGAATGGCGCTGCATGATGGGTGATTGCATAGGAGGACAGGCCGTCAGCAATCACAATCGCGAGATCAAATTCTGTTTCGGGCTGCTGATATTGCTGCAACTGATAAACAGAAGCTTCATTCAGACAGCGCCCGTAATCCGGACGTTGTAGGTATTCCATTCGGTGCTGTGCCTGACTATGGAGTTCAAAGGCGGGCAGATAGGGTGAGAACAGCGGATTTGCCTCAAACTGGTGGTATAAGTCTGAAACGTCTAAAGGGACATGCACCGCATCGATGGCCTGAGCATGAGATAACTGAAACTGGAGTAATGCTCGGGTTGGGACACTGGTTCCGGCACGGCCTATTCCAATCCGGGCATGAGTAAACTGGCGCAATTTTTCCCAGGGATCATGATGAACATAGGTTTCTCCGGAATCGTCTGCAGCATTGCTCGAAAGGTGGCGGGAATTCATTAAACCTCCTGAATGAACTGAAGTGGCCGGGCAAATGACGGGGGTAAGGTATCGCACAACTGGGTATGGCTATCGGACGGTGCGATCTGCATTTTTTTCAGCCACGTATCGAATTCCGGTGCCGGCCGTAAACCGAGCACCTGACGGGCATATAACGCATCATGAAACGAGGTGGTCTGATAATTAAGCATGATATCGTCAGAGCCGGGGATTCCCATGATGAAAGAACACTCGGCAACGCCTAACAGCGTGAGCAGATTGTCCATATCATTCTGATCTGCGTCTGCATGGTTGGTATAACAGATGTCGCATCCCATCGGTAGTCCGAGCAGTTTGCCACAGAAATGATCCTCAAGACCGGCACGGGTAATCTGCTTGCCGTCGAACAGATATTCGGGGCCGATAAAACCAACCACGGTATTGACCAGCAGCGGATCAAACTTTCTCGCCACTGCATAAGCGCGCGCTTCACAGGTCTGTTGGTCGATACCATGATGTCCGTTGGCGGATAACGCACTTCCCTGACCGGTTTCGAAATACATCACATTGTGGCCCACCGTGCCCCGTTTGAGGCTCAGGGCTGCATCATGGGCCTCAGCGAGCAGGTTGAGATTGATGCCGAAGCCTTGGTTGGTCGATTCTGTGCCGGCAATGGATTGAAATACCAAATCAACCGGTGCACCCAGCTCAATGGCTTCAATGGTATTGGTGACATGGGTCAGGACACAGGATTGGGTGGGAATCTCATAATGTTGAATGACATCATCCATTAAATGCATCAGTTTCGTGGCTTGTTTGACATTGTCGGTAGCCGGATTGATACCAATAACCGCATCACCATTACCATACATCAAACCATCAAAGATCGATGCGGCAATGCCGTTGATATCATCAGTGGGGTGGTTCGGTTGCAGACGGGTCGATAAATGGCCGCTCAGACCGATGGTGTTACGAAATTGTGTAACCACATGACATTTCTTTGCAACCAGAATCAGATCCTGATTACGCATGATTTTACTCACTGCGGCTGCCATTTCAGGTGTTACGCCTGACTGAATCCGGGCGAGCTCGACAGCGGTGGTTGTTTCTTGCAGTAGCCAGTTACGAAAATCACCGACAGTCAGATGAGCAATTGTCATAAAGGCTTCGGCATCGTGTTCATCAATGATTAAGCGGGTTACTTCATCTTGTTCATACGGGATCAGGGCTTCATTCAAAAAAACGGTTAAGGGCAGCTCTGCCAAAACCATTTGGGCAACGACCCTTTCTTCCGCTGATTGGGCTGCCACTCCAGCCAGCTGATCTCCTGAACGGAGTGGCGAAGCTTTAGCCATCACTTCAGCCAGACTGGCAAACTGGTAGAGATGTGTCCCAAGCTGATATCGATAATGGGTCGGCATAACATCCTCATTACTGGTTATGATGATGGTTTAAAAATAGTCGGAGTAACGGAGTCTGACCAGACTGAGCATTGGTTTGCTGTTTGCTCCGGATACAAAATGACGTGATCACACATGGACGATAGCGAAATTCATTCCAATCATGCGGTTAAAAACATCAGGAATTAAAAGTTATAAAATTCAATAACTTAAAATAAATCAATACCAGAGGTGCGATGTTTTTTTGCGAGAGTGGGAGGATGATTGCCCATTGCTGAATCATCATCGGGTTGTTTTGCACCAGGTTAGTGCGATACCGACCGGAAGACAGGATATGTATAGTTTGGTCGCCAACAGCAAAAAACGATCAGGAATGCCGATCGTTTTTTGCTGTGGCCTGATTGTATCACTGGGAGTTGATACAAATTCAACAACTTAAGCCAGTTCGACGAGTTTCTTGACCAGTTTGTCTATACCTGCAGCGGCTTCTGAAACACTGCCGGCCAGCATATAGGCGGGGGTTGATAATACGTTATAGCGTTCATCATAAACAATATCATCAACCGGACAGTCAATGTGCTCACCACCGAGTGCCTGAAATGCAGCTGCGACATCCGGATCATGACCGATAGTGCCGCGCACGCCTGCTTCATAAATCATCGGGATAATTGCCGGTGCAATACACAGATAACCGGCTGGTTTGCCCGACTGGGCGAAAGCGCGACATGCCGAAGCAACGTGGGTATTAATACTGCATTCTGCACCGTTAATGGCAAAATCAGTCAGATTTTTTGCGGCACCAAACCCACCCGGTAACAGCAAGGCATCATACTCACCGGGATTGATAGTGGAGAGGTCAGTAATCTGACCGCGGGCGATACGGGCTGACTCTGTCAGAACATTTCTTTTTTCTTCGGTGACGTCACCGGTTTTGTGATTGACGACGTGGTGTTGCTCAATATCGGGGGCAAAACAATGCCAGCTTGCACCTTGACGTTCGATAGCAAGCAGTGCCAGAACACTTTCGTGGATCTCCGCTCCGTCGAAGACGCCGCAACCACTTAAAATGACAGCTATCTTTTTCATGTTGTAATCCTTTCTGTTATTCAATGTGTCTTGATTTGTGTATAAGCCTAGCATGATTTTTAATGTGCTGAGACTGTCGGTTCAATCTGTTTCAGTGCCTGATCCCAATATGGTGTCTCGATGCCGAATTTTGCTTGAATGAAATCAATAAAAAGACGCACTTTATGCGGCAGATATTGTCTGTCCGGATAGACAGCGTAGACGGCATGAGCCGGCAAATGATAACGAGACATCACGGGGACCAGAAGCCCTGCGGTTACATCTTTCCCGATGATAAATGTCGGCAGTTGTGCAATACCTAAGCCATCCAGCGCCGCCCGTCGGATCCCTTCACTGTTATTCATCACCAAATTCCCTTTGGGAACAACTTTATATTCTTTGTCTCGCTGGTGGAATGTCCAAGCCTGCCCGCCGCGAAAATACGAATAGAGCAGGCAGTTATGATGGCGCAGGTCGGCGGGATGTTCCGGCAAACCGAACTGAGCGATATACTCGGGAGATGCACACAGCACGGATTGGCAGTCGGTGAGACGTTTGGCAATCATATTCGAGACGGGTAAACGACCAATTCTGATCGCGAGGTCAAATCCGCCCTGTAACAGATCCACCATTTGATCTTCGAGCTCTATTTCGATGTCGAGTTTTGGATACTGCTGCATAAATTCACTGATATAAGGGGCGACATGGCGAACGCCAAATGACATAGGGGTCGCAATCTTCAGTTTTCCCTGCGGTTCTCCCTGAAGCTCTGAGACCGCATCCAGTCCCTGTTTGGCATAGGAGAGAGACTGAGATGCATAAAAATAGAGTCGTTCTCCCGCTTCGGTCAGATGAATTTTTCGTGTGGTACGGTTGAATAACCGTACCCCGAGAATCTCTTCAAGCTGATTCAGACGTTTACTGACTGCGGACTTGGTAATATTGAGCTGACTAGCCGCTGCGGAAAAGCTGCCTAATTCGACAACAGCAACGAAAATCGGTAATGAAGAAAATTTAGGGCTAATCATCGATGTTAACCTACAGGAAACAGTTAGTTTCTTTATTGAGGGATTATAGCAAATTAAAAAACAGTATAAACTGATTACACGCAAATGTTCACCAGATGGATGATGTGTAAGCAGTATGATACAAAAGGAAAATTTATGAAGTTTGACTGGATCTTATTTGACGCGGACGAAACCTTATTTCATTTTGATGCGTTTACCGGACTGAAGAAAATGTTTGCCTCTTTTGGTGTCGACTTTACCCCTGAAGATTTTAAACAGTATCAAGTACAAAACCAGCAGTTATGGCGCGATTATCAAGACGGAAAAATTGATGCAGTGACTCTGAAACATCAACGCTTTACAACGTGGGTAGCACGGCTTGGTCAGACAACTGACGTATTGAACGTCAATTTTTTTCAGGCCATGGCAGAGATCTCAACACTACTGCCCGGTGCCAGAACGTTACTGGAGCAGCTCCGCGGGCAGGTTCGGCTCGGCATTATTACCAATGGTTTTATCGATTTACAGTCCCATCGGCTGGAAAAGCACGGTCTGAGCGATTACTTTGCTCAAGTGACGGTCTCCGAACAGGTTGGTGTTGCCAAGCCGGATCCGGCCATTTTTGCCTATACCCATCAACAGATCGGTTATCCCGATAAGAGTCGCGTGCTGATGGTCGGTGATAATCCGGTGGCTGATATACAGGGCAGCCATCGATATGGCTTTACCACGTGTTGGCTGAACAGTGCTCAGCAACCGATTCCTGGTGATGTTGTCTGTCACTATGAAATCCGTTCTTTAACTGAATTATCAGCGGTGATTTTTGCCTGAATGTCATTTGAATATCACCTGAGAGGATTGAATCAGTGGGATGAAAGAATATCTCATTGTATCTGCCGGGAAAGCTCGTTAAATTGGAGGTATTCATTTGGGTTTTGTGACAATGTCACTTTAAGTTGGTATCCGTGCAATACATTAAAATTAAAGAAACCATTGCAGAACAGATAGCGCAGGGCATGTTGTCCGCTGGACAGAAATTGCCTTCAGAACGGCAATTGGCAGAAACATTTGCTACCACCCGGGTGACATTGCGTGAAGCGTTGTCATTACTGGAAACCGAAGGGTTGATTTACCGGGAAGATCGCCGCGGCTGGTTTATTGCACCGCCACGGATCAATTTTCCTCTGTCTGCGGCGGAAGATTTTCTCGCTCTGGCGGAAAAACAGTCCCGTCAGGCAAGTGTGTCGGTCATCCGGGCAAAAAATACACTGGCGAACAAACAGGTGAGCGGCTGGCTGCAACTGGGGCCTTTTGCTGAAGTTTATGCGGTAGAAATGCTGCGTTATTTGGAGAAGCGTCCGGTTTGTCTGGTTCGTTACTGGGTTCATGCCGAGAAACATGCAGCAATCAATGCTGACGCACCGGAAGAGCTGTTTGCATGGCTTTGCCAACGAGAATCACAACATAGTCTTGATGTGAGTGACAGTGTCACTATTGGTTGCCTGACCGGAGAAACCGCGATAATGCTTCATGCTGCCCCGGGAACACCGGCAATTGTGATTGAAAGAAAAGTATATTGTGGCGGACATCCGGTTGCCGCAGAAATCGCTGTATGGCGGCATGATACTTTAACCGTCACTTCAAATGCTGAGCATTCGTCCCGGTAAATCGCTTGCTGTGGATTGATTCGCGTGCATCGATGGATGTGAATTCAAGGGGCGGGCTGGCTGAGAAAAATGTCGGGGATGCTTCATGTTGGAGATGAAGCATCCCGATGTTCAGGCTTGAATCTGATGATTTATCTAACGATAAATACTTTCGCTGACATTGACTTGTTTATGCTGTTGCATCGCGGCATAACGAACTTTCATGGAGAGTTGCGTCGAGACTGCCGAATAACTGATTAGCGCATAGCAAAGCAACTCGGTTCCTTCCTCGACAATGTTTTTCACATTACGGATATAGTCACCTTGCATCACCATATGCCAGAAACTTCCCATCCCAAAGAGTCGGGAAAACGAAATCAGGATGATCACACTACAGACCAATAAACGCATATTGGGGACGCTGAGAATTTCAGCCATCTCATGGAGAACCTGATTTTTTCCTTTCCATGCATAAGCCAAGGCACCGATTGTGACGAAGACTGCAGGGTAAACCCAGAAACCATGCCATATATAATCAAACAAGAAGTCGAGTTCCCGGATAAATAAGACCATAAAGAAGCCGCTGATCAGGATAGCCGCATGGCGCAACGTTTCGTGGCCGGCTTTGATCCGATAAAAGGCCACGACAGTGATACCCAAGAGGATCTGCTGGACATATTCGGTGACAGATGTCTCACCAATGTAGTGATCGCCGTAAAGGTAGTCCAACCAGAGACATGCAACTGCCAGCAGGCTTGAACCGAGGACGCCCAGTATTAACATACCGGTATCAATCCATACTTTTTTAGTCTTCTCGTATTGTTCATGTTGAGCATGAATGGATGACGACGAGTGTTGATTTTTCATAGTAGTCACCTATTATTGATAAATAGTTATAGATTTATATTATTAATCAAAGACATATTACATAGATTGTCCGTTACTCATGTGTAACGGCGTAAATTGAGAAAATATGTCTGATCAAACAGTAATCATCCTTGATTCATGGTATTTTGTTCCGGCTTGCTTCGAGATATGGAACTCGAGGTACTAAAAATGTTGCATTTTATTTTTTGCTAACTTATTGTTTTTTATGACCGATAGCATCGGTATTTACAGTCCGTTAGCAAGGACAGACAAGGAGAAGCCGTTATGAGACATTTGGCCACAGCAGTCGATCCTGAGGTGCAAGCCCAGAAGGATTTTCAGACACAAGTTCGTTTAGCCAGTCGAGCGATTGTGCTGAACGAGCAGAACGAAGTTTTAGCACTATATACCCACCGTTTTGATGACTACAGTCTACCGGGAGGCGGGTTAAGAGACGGTGAAGACCCGATTGTCGGTATGGTGCGCGAATTGCAAGAAGAAACCGGTGCTCATCATGTTCACAATATTCAACCGCTGGGGATTTATGAGGAGTTCCGACCCAAAGGAGCCGAAGCGGGGCAGGTGGTACATATGGTGTCTTATTGTTATGCCTGTAAAGTTGCGGATGACCTCAGAGCGCCAACTCCGGAAGATTATGAGATCCAAAACGGAAGCCGACCGGTTTGGCTCGATATCCATCAAGCCATTGCGCATAATGAACAGGCGTTGATGGATCCATCCCATCATGGGGAGAATCTGGAGCGGGAAACGTTTCTGCTCCGGTTGGCTGCAAAAGAATTATTGATTTAGGAAAAGTAATCATATGGGTAAAGTAAGACTGGCTATATTGAGTTGTGGCTTGATGATCTTCAGTATGGCCAGTTTTGGCAAAGTGATTGAGACGACCCGTTTGGTCGGGTATGGTCAGGCGAAATATCCTGAGAACTTTAGGCATTTTGATTATGTCAATCCGAATGCGCCGAAGTACGGTAAAGTCACTTATGGTCAAATCGGGACGTTCGATAATTTTAACCGCTATGCCTCACGGGGTGTTCCTGCGGTTGCCAGTGGAGAGCTATACGATAGCTTAATGTTTTCTCCCGATGATGAAATCGATACCTACTATCCGTTGATTGCAACCAAAATTCGTTATTCGGATGATTATCTCTGGCTTGAGGCTGACTTGAATCCCAAGGCGCGTTTCCATGACGGGATACCGATTACAGCTCATGATGTCGCATTTAGTTTTAACAAATTGAATACCGAAGGCGTGCCTCAATTCCGCGTTTATTATAAAGATGTCAAATCGGTAAAAGCCCTCAATGATCGAACCGTCCGGTTTGAAATGTCACAACCCAATCGGGAGAAGTTGTTCAGTATTGCTGAAACGCTTCCGATATTACCCGCGCATTTCTGGAAAGATAAGAACTTTGCTGAACCGCTTGCGACGCCACCGGTCGGCAGTGGCGCTTACAAAATCATCGATTATAAAATGGGACAAAGTGTGACTTACGGGCTGGTGGATGATTATTGGGCTCGTGATTTACCGGTGAATGTCGGGCGGAATAACTTTAAAGTGGTTCAGTACGATTATTACCGGGATGATACAGTTATGCTAGAGGCTTTCAAATCCGGTGAATTTGATTTTCGTCAGGAAACCAATGCCAAGCAGTGGGTGACCGCGTATACCGGGGTGAATTTCGATAATGGTCATATTATTAAAGAAGAAATTCCGCATCAGAAACCGGCACCGGCAAAAGGATTTGTTTTTAATACTACCCGGCCTGTGTTTCAAGACCGGCGTGTCAGAGAAGCGTTGACCTATGCACTGGATTTTCAGTGGATGAATCAACATATGTTCTATAACCAATATACGCGCACAAGAAGTTATTTCCAGAATACTGAGTTTGAAGCCCAAGGACTGCCGTCTGAGGCGGAGCTGAAAATTCTGAACCCGTTGAAAGCCGAGATCCCGCCCCGGGTATTTACCCAAGTCTACCAACCGCCGGTGACGGATGGTTCCGGCCAAATTCGCAAACAGATGCGTCAGGCTTTTAAGCTGCTTAAAGCGGCAGGATGGCAGATTAAAGACGGCGTTATGACTCATGTGCAAAGTGGCCGGCCACTCAAATTTGAGTTGTTAATTTATAATCCGACCGATGAACGGATTTCCATCCCTTTACAGAAAAATTTAAAACGGATGGGGATTACCATGAACATCCGTACCGTGGACACCACACAATATACGAAACGCCTGCGTGACAGAGATTTTGATATGATTTCAAGAGGGTTCAGCGCGAATGCTTATCCTTCGTCAGATCTGATGATTATCTGGAATTCCGGCTTTATCGACTCAACGTACAATCAGGCGGGGGTCTCCGATCCAGCTGTTGATCAGCTCACCGAAGCGATTGCCGCGAATCAGCATGACGCTCAAAAACTGGTGGCGCTGGGGCGTGCATTTGACCGAGTGTTGCAGTGGAATTTTTATATGATTCCTCAATGGTATATCAGTACCTATCATGTTGCGATGTGGGATAAGTTTGAACGTCCGCAAGTGATGCCGAAATATTCGCTCGGTATGGATAGCTGGTGGATTTCAGCAGCAAAAACAAAGGCCTTGGCAAGCGGTAAAAGCCATTAGAGGGAATTATGGCTGCATATATATTCCGTCGGTTATTGTTAGTGATCCCGACGTTGTGGGCAATTATCACCATTAACTTTTTTATTATCCAGATTGCACCCGGCGGGCCGGTCGAACAGGCGATCGCGCAAATGCAGGGGCTGGGTTCCGGGGTGATGGAGCGGCTCGGTGGTGGTGGTCATGATGTATCCCTTTCAGACGAAAAAGCCGGACATTCTGGATATAAAGGCTCAAGAGGGCTCGATCCCGAAGTGGTTGCTGAGATTAGACGCCAGTTCGGTTTTGACAAGCCGCTGCTGGAACGGTACGTGGAGATGTTGAAAAACTACGCTACGTTCGACTTTGGTCAGAGCCTGTTCAAAGGCGGCGATGTGATGACGCTGATCAAGGAGCGCTTGCCGGTTTCTATCTCATTGGGTTTGTGGAGTACCTTAATTATCTATCTGATTTCAATTCCGCTCGGGATTATGAAAGCGATCCGCCATGGTTCCCGCTTTGATGTTTGGTCGAGTGCGATGATTATTATCGGTTATGCGATTCCCGGTTTCCTGTTTGCGATTTTGCTGATTATTGTTTTTGCCAGTGGCAACTATTTCGACTGGTTTCCATTGCGGGGTCTGGTCTCCGACAATTTTGAACAATTGACATGGTATCAACAGATTGGGGATTATTTCTGGCATCTGACATTGCCGATTTTAGCGATGGTGATCGGTGGATTTGCGACCTTGACGATGCTGACGAAGAACTCGTTTCTTGATGAGATTAATAAACAGTATGTGGTTACCGCCCGGGCGAAAGGGCTGGATGAGCGCAGTATTCTGTATCAGCACGTTTTTCGGAACGCGATGTTAATTATTATTGCGGGTTTTCCCAGTGCGTTCATCAGTATTTTTTTCACCGGTTCGATGTTGATTGAGGTGATGTTTTCGCTCAATGGCATTGGTTTACTGGGGTTTGAATCGACCATACAGCGTGATTATCCGGTGGTATTCAGTTCTCTTTATATTATGACTTTGCTGGGGTTGGTACTGGGGATTATTTCAGATTTGACCTATACATGGGTTGACCCGCGTATTGATTTTGAGGCTCGTTGAATGGTGTTGACCAAGATGAATCCAATCAATGCGGAGCGTTGGCAACGCTTCAAAAATAGCAGGCGGGGTTACTGGTCGCTGTGGATTTTCAGTCTCCTGTTTGTGATCAGCTTGTTTGCCGAACTGATTGCCAATGACAAGCCGCTTTTCATTTCCTATGACCATCACTGGTATTTCCCGATCATGTATGTGTACCCGGAAACCGAGTTCGGTGGTGAGTTTCCGACGGAAGCTGATTATACCGATCCTTACGTTGATGAATTGATTCGTGAGAAAGGGACGATTATCTGGCCGCTGATCCGGTTTAGTTACGATACCATCAATTTTAATATTGACGGTGGTAGCGTACCGTCACCGCCGGATGCGGTTAACTGGCTTGGAACAGACGATAAAGGACGGGATGTTTTAGCCCGGATTATCTATGGTTTCCGAATTTCGGTCTTATTTGGTTTCGTGCTCACGCTGGTTTCTTCGGTGATTGGGGTTGGCGCCGGCGCGATTCAGGGGTATTACGGGGGATGGATTGATCTGTTCGGTCAGCGCTTTATTGAGGTCTGGTCCGGGATGCCGACGCTGTTTTTACTGATTATTCTGTCGAGTTTTGTCGAGCCGAATTTCTGGTGGTTACTGGGGATTATGGTGCTGTTCAGTTGGATGAATCTGGTCGGGGTCGTGCGGGCTGAATTTCTGCGCTGTCGTAATTTTGATTATGTCAGGGCTGCTCTGGCGATGGGCGTCTCCGATCACCAAATTATGCGCCGCCATATGCTGCCGAATGCGATGGTGGCATCATTGACGATGATGCCATTTATTCTCTCCGGTTCGGTCACGACATTGACGTCACTGGATTTTCTGGGCTTCGGGTTGCCGGTGGGCTCACCATCACTCGGAGAATTACTGGCTCAGGGGAAAGCGAATCTTCAAGCCCCTTGGTTAGGTATATCGGCCTTTATGGTTTTGTCGGTCATGCTGACATTACTGGTGTTTATCGGTGAAGCCGTGCGAGATGCATTCGACCCACATCAGTATGGGAAACACACATGAGTCAGGATGTATTGAGTATCGAAAATCTGTCGATCGGTTTTCGCCGTCAGGACAGCGGTGTGCAAGAGCATATCGAACAAGTGACGCATCAGGTCAGCTTCTCTCTCCGTCAAGGAGAGACGCTCGCGCTGGTGGGTGAGAGTGGTTCCGGAAAATCGGTGACCGCCAATGCGATTCTCAAGTTATTGCCTGTTCATGCCGCACACTATTGTGACGGTGAAATTCTTTTTGACGGGGTCAACACGTTAACCTGTTCAGCCCGGCAATTACGCGGGATTCGCGGTGGCCGGATCGGGATGATTTTTCAAGAGCCGATGGTGTCACTGAATCCGCTGCACAAGGTTGGCAGACAGTTGGTGGAAACACTGGCGATTCACCGGGGCGTTCGGACTCGCCAAGCGGAGACTATTGCGCTGAGCTGGTTAGAAAAAGTTGGTATTCGTGAACCGGCAACGAAAATCAATGCTTATCCGCATGAACTCTCCGGTGGTGAACGGCAACGAGTGATGATTGCAATGGCGCTGATCAATGAGCCGGAGTTGTTGATAGCCGACGAACCAACCACGGCTCTGGATGTCTCGGTTCAGGCTCAGATTCTTGATCTATTGAAAGCGCTGCAACAAGAACTGGGGATGGCAATGCTGTTTATTACGCATGATCTGAGTATTGTCAGACGGATCGCTGATCGGGTCGCCGTGATGCAACAGGGACGTTTGGTCGAAACCGGTGAAACCCAGCAATTGTTTGCCGCACCTCAACATCCCTATACCCATCAGTTAATTCATGCCGAGCCGAGAGGAAAGCCGGTTACGGTGGCCGCTGATGCGCCGACTTTGCTTCAGGTTGAGCATCTGAAAGTCTGGTTTGCGATAACAGGCGGATTACTCAAGCGTACCGTCGGCTATGTCAAAGCGGTAACGGATATGCAGTTTGATCTGCGCGAAGGGCACTCAATCGGCTTGGTCGGTGAGAGTGGCTCCGGTAAATCAACAACCGGATTAGCCATTCTTAAATTGCTCGGTTCTGAAGGCTCGATTCGTTTTCGGGAGACGGAATTACAGTCACTGGATCGTCGTGGGATGTTGCCATTCCGGCACCAGATGCAGGTGGTTTTTCAAGACCCATTTTCGGCACTCAATCCGAGAATGTCCGTCGCACAGGTGATTGGTGAAGGATTACGGGTTCATCAGCACTTGAGTGATGCGGAGATTGACCGGCAAATTTGCGCCGTCATGGCTGAAGTCGGGCTCGAACCGAATAGTCGCTACCGTTATCCCAATGAGTTTTCCGGAGGGCAGCGTCAGCGGATTGCGATCGCCCGGGCGTTAATCTTGCAACCTCGGTTTATCTTACTGGATGAACCGACCTCTTCACTTGATCGGACGGTGCAGGCGCAGGTGTTGGATTTGCTGAAAATGCTGCAAGCAAAGCACGGTTTGACATATTTATTTATCAGTCACGATCTGAATGTCGTGAAATCGCTATGTCATTACACCATTGTCATGCGTCAAGGCAAAGTGATTGAGCAAGGAGAAACCCAAGCCCTCTTTACCGATCCGCAACATGAATACACCCGGGAGTTGGTGGCATTATCTTCATTTTCATGAATCCTCTTCATTTTCATGAACACGATTCTCTGAGCTGAATGATAGTCAAAAAAAAGCCGCTTTGGTTGAGAAAGCGGCAAGCACTCAGGTGCATGATCGATGTCGTGGGTACACGCAAAGGAGATGCGCTAAACCGAGACATCGTTCGGTTATTATTGTTATGTTGTGGAGACGAAACTGGTTATTGTATCGGGTAGGTTTTGTAACGAACCCCCATCATCTGTTCCATACAGTGAATCACCTGACCACTGTAGCCAAATTCATTGTCATACCAGATATACAGAACACAGCGTGAATCTTGAGCAATGGTCGCTGCACCATCAATGACTCCGGCATAGCGTGAGCCGACTAAATCGGTTGAGACAATTTCTGTGGATTCAGTGTAATCAATCTGTGGTGCCAGTGGTGAATTCAGCGCGATATCCCGCAGATAGTGATTCAGGGTTTTTTTGTCGGTATCTTTTGCCAGATTGAGGTTGGCAACTGCCATCGAGACATTCGGCGTCGGTACCCGGATCGCATTTCCCGTCAGTTTTCCGGCAAGTTCCGGCAGAGCTTTTGCGACAGCTTTAGCGGCACCGGTTGAGGTCAGTACCATATTGAGTGAAGCACTCCGCCCGCGACGCTCACCGCTATGAAAATTATCGATCAAATTCTGATCGTTAGTAAATGAATGAACCGTTTCAATGTGACCCGATACAATCCCATACTGATCATGAACCGCTTTTAAGACCGGTGTTATAGCATTGGTGGTACAGCTTGCGGCTGAAATGATGGTGTCATCAGGCAGAATGGTCGATTCATTCACCCCAAAGACAATATTCTTCATCTCACCTTTGCCCGGTGCTGTCAGGAGCACTTTGGCCGCGCCTTGACATTGCAGGTGCTGACTTAACCCTTCTTGATCGCGCCAGACTCCCGTATTGTCTACGATAAGGGCATCATCAATCCCATAGTCGGTATAGTTGATGTCTTGTGGCTGACTGGCATAGATAACCTGAATATAGTTGCCATTGGCAATGATGGCTTTACGCTCATGATCTACCGTGATACTGCCGTTGAACAGACCGTGAACCGAGTCACGACGGAGTAAACTGGCTCGTTTCTCCAAATCACCGTCCTTTCCGCCGCGTACCACAATCGCCCGTAAACGTAACGGATAACCGGGGCCGCTTTTTTCGATTAGCAAGCGCGCCAGTAAACGACCAATCCGACCGAAGCCATACAGCACAACATCTTTTTGCGCGGCTCTCGGGGTGTTATTCAAGGTATTGTGAAGCGTTGTTTGTAAATAATCCTTCAGGCCGGCTTCATCGTCGTGATGTTGCCAGTATCGGTGGGCGAGTTGACCGATATCGATACGGCATGGGGCTAATTCTAACTGTGCGAGCTGTTGTAAAACAGGGAGTGTTTGTTGTAAATCAAGGGGAGAACCAATATAGCGACGGGCAATCCGGTGCGTTTTAATGATTTCAATCGTTGCGGCGTTAATCAGCGTTTTTCCGAATAAAATAATTTCGACACCCCGGTTGCGATATAACTGTCCGATCAGGGGCGACATGGATTCCGCAATCGTTTGGCCAGCGTGCCAGTCGAGTAGATGTTTCTCTGGGCTCATGATTCAGGGACCTTTTTATTGTTTACGTTGAGCTTAAGTTCATACCTGAGGTATGAATCCTGTCATGACCTGTATCGCAACAATTCTCTTGTTGCAGGAGACTGTTGCAGGTGATGACTTTTGTTATGAATTTTTATGGGAGGCGATTCTAATCTGAGTTGTTTTATTTTCCTAGTAAAAATAAAACGATATTTTTTTCTGTAAATAGATAAGAAAGTAGTTTTTTAAATGGTGAAAATATCGATGGGAGCGTGAACTATAATCTTGTGTAACCCCGCAGGCGTGATATTTTTGACCCGATGGTTGGTTGAGCAGACTGTTTTATTGAGGTGTGGTTATATAGATCTCAGGCCCACTGTAAAACTGCATATAATTGAATGTATTTGCGTACCAACTGTTGATCTTTTGAACGTCGCAGTGGGTGGCCATATTTAATATAGCAAGGCGAAACTGCATAGCAGGTTTCTATATGTTGGCTTAGCAGTGAGTCACTTTCATACAGGGTAATTCCCTGTGCATTGTATTCGGCCAGCTCGTCCGGTAATTGTCCCATCCACCAATAGAGTAACTCCCGGCTGGTGGTTCTGCGCGAAATCCAGTGATCAGCCAGTAGCAGTAACAGATCTGAGGGTTGAATGGCATAGGCATATTCTTCTTTCCAGAGCGCAATATCTTGAACAAGTTTGTCCCGGCATGTCTTTCCGGCACTGACGAGATGATGCGTTAAGATCCACACGGTGCCTATTTCTGAGGTGACCCGAAAATGATGAGGGAGTTCATGGTGAATATGCAGGTCAATCGGCATGTATTCACAAGAATGGCCGAATTCAATCAGCGTTCGGGCAAGTCGTCTGGAAAATGCTTTGGCAAGGTGATGTTCCGTCATTCCCTGATTATGAATTGTCGGATAGTGTTTTTCACATAACTTCAGACAGTCAGATTGAAACTCATTAACACTTTGAATCAGGATATCCAATAACAAGATTAACACTCCTTGTGAGAACAGAACTCAGCGTAGCATATTTTATACTGAACTCGACTTTTTTTGTTCTTTTCAGCGAGCGATCCGACTAAATATCTTAAGTTTTTGTGATGTTTTCGGTGCCTTTCTATCTACTCATTTGTTCGGGGAGAGGGCGTTTAAAATAGGGACATCTATAATGTGCAATGTGATCTCTATGCAATTGTATGTTTATAGTTCAAGAAATTAGAATAAGTTTGTCAATTTATTGAGGTGTTCGATGAAATATTTATAAGAAATACTTATTAAAGAAAGTAAGGATAGACCAATTTCTACTAATAAGTACGATGGAAATAACAATTGTTTTTCATTCGGAGAACTGTCGTTATGAGCAAATATACAGTCAGGAAGGGCCGATATGAGCACTGATGTTAAAAACTATAATCTTGTCGCCAGGATCATTCACTGGTTATCGGCAATTGTTATTGTGGGGATGTTTGCTGTTGGTGTCTGGATGGTTGATCTGTCTTACTACAGCACTTGGTATCACGAGGCGCCTTTTTTACATAAATCTGTCGGGATACTTTTGGCACTTTTGACTATTTTCCGTGTGATTTGGAAAGCCTCAACGGTGTCACCAAAAGTGACAGGGTCTCGTTTTGAAAAGATTGCATCGAAAGCGGTTCATCACACGATGTATCTTGATTTATTCATTATCTTTATCTCTGGTTATCTGATTTCTACAGAAGATGGCCGGGGTATTGATGTGTTTAACTGGTTTACAATTCCCGGTGCCGGTGCGCTTTTTGAAGGGCAGGCAGATCTGGCGGGCGTTGTTCACGAAATTGCGGCTTGGACATTGATCATTATGGTTGTTCTGCATGTCTTGGCAGCCCTACAACATCACTTTATTTCCAAAGATGATACATTACGAAAAATGATAGGAGCATCTAAATCATGAAAAAATCATTACTAGCAACAGGGTTGGCATTAGCGACAACTTTATCTTTTGGTGCAACGGCTGCCGATTATGTTATCGACACAGAAGGTGGTCACGCGTCAATTAACTTCACTGTGAGCCATTTGGGATACAGTTATATTCAGGGACGTTTCAATACCTTTGACGGAACATTTTCTTATGATCCGAAGAACCTGAGTGCATCGAAGGTTGAGGTTAAAGTCGATACAACATCTCTGGATTCAAATCACGCAGAACGAGATAAGCACCTTCGTGGCGGAGAATTCATTGATGCAAGTAAGTATTCAACCGCAACGTTTAAAAGCACCAGTATTGAAGATCAGGGCGATGGTGAGTTTATCATCAATGGTGATCTGACACTGCACGGTCAAACCAAACCAATCAGTATCGATGCAGAACTGATCGGTGCCGGCCCGGATCCATGGGGCGGTGAGCGTGCTGGCTTTGAAGGGACAACGACACTACAGCTGTCTGACTTTGGTATCAAAGCGATGGACATGGTTGAGACAGTTGATATGCAACTTTATGTTGAAGGCATTAAAAAGTAAGTCAATTGTGATATACATAAAGCAAAGCCTCTCATCTGAGAGGCTTTTTTGATCGGATTTAATATCAGTTTTGTATTGATGATTGGTGTCTACAAATGTTCAGGCATCATTTTTCAGAGCGTCAATTTGATTGGTTGAGACAGACTTTTTCTGAGACGGGCAGCTGAATACCAACCAGTTGCCTAAACCAACAAGGAAAGCACCACCGACAATATTGCCAAGCGTTACAGGGATGAGGTTGGCAAATACAAAGTGAGAAACGGTCAGATCAGCATATTGGCTTGCATCAGTACCAATAGCGTGCCAGAAACTATCCGGTGCGAATGTCTGAATTGCAATTCCTAATGGCACCATAAACATATTGGCCACACAGTGCTCAAAACCTGAAGAAACGAACAGTGCTACAGGTAAAATTGTCATCATTGCTTTGGTGGCTGCATTTTTTGAACTGAATGTTAACCACACAGCAAGGCAGACCAACAGGTTACACAAAATGCCGAGGGCAAAAGCCTGAATAAAAGTGTGGTGGAGTTTGTGTTGTGCGATATTCAGTGCATTGAGGCCCCATTGTCCGTGTGCGCTGCCGTATAACCCGGCTGCCATCACTAAGACGAGCAGTAACATGGCACCCAAAAAGTTACCGACATAGACCTTGCCCCAGATTGTCAGCATCTGAGAGGTATTCACTTGTCGGTTTGCGCGGGCAAGAATGGTGAGTACGGAGCTGGTAAAAAGCTCTCCGCCGCATATCACCACCAGAATTAACCCCAGGCTGAAAGCGATGCCTCCGGCCAGTTTTGCCAACCCCCAAGGAATATCAGCAGAGCCTGTTGTGACTGTAATATAAAATACAAATGCAAGCCCGATAAACAGGCCAGCCATGATCCCGAGTCCTAAAATCGTCCCTGTTGATTTCTTGGTTTTACTATTGGCGTAGTGTTCTGCTTCAACCATCATTTCAGCAGGCGTTAAGTAATCGGTATTGTTCGCCATATGGGCTCTCCAGATATAACTCAAAGCGTTTAAATTGTGTGCTACAGCACATTCCTGTGCATAGAGTACCTAATTTTACACCATACGGTAAATCGGTAATTCTGAATATAACTATCAATTTGATTGATAGTTGCCAGAAGGGCCGTAAAATGAAGTTTGAGTGGATGCACAATAACGATAGGTCAATCGGTGAGATATACATTAAAACAGATCGCTGTCTTTGATGCGATTGCTGAATACGGCAGTGTCAGTCAGGCTGCGGATTACTTGTCACTGACGCAGTCTGCAACCAGTATGTCTTTATCACAACTGGAGAAAATTCTGGGACGTTCATTATTCGAACGACAGGGTAAGCAGATGCGACTGACTCACTGGGGAGAGTGGCTGCGACCACGGGCAAGACGTTTGCTGCAAGATGCCCGGCAGATCGAAACCGGTTTTTTTGATTTGCAGGGGATTAGCGGTGATCTGACATTATGTGTCAGCCAGACGCCGGCGGAGCATCTGCTTCCGGAGTTGATCAGTCTGTTGGATCACCGTTACCCGGATGTTCGGATCAAAGTCAGTGTCAAAAGCTCACATAATGTCATTGAAGATGTCCTTAATTACCGCAGTGATTTAGGGATCATTGAAGGTCGTTGTGATGATCATCGTTTATGTCAGGAGATCTGGTGTAGTGATCAACTGACGATTGTTGCCGCCCCCGATCATCCGTATGCCAGTCTGCCGTCTGTCAGTTTCGAGTTACTGGCCCAAGCACGCTGGGTATTGCGAGAACCCGGGTCGGGGACTCGGATGGTGTTCGAAAGTGCCATTCACCCTTATGTCCCTCAACTGGATGTCTGGCGTGAGTACGATTTTGTGCCGTTACTTTGCAGCCTGACAGCGCATTCAGATTATTTGACCTGCTTACCGTACCTTGAAGTGAAGCCGTTAATTGAAAGCAACCAGTTAGTCGCCTTGAATGTTCCGGCATTGAAAATGGATCGGAGTTTATCTTTTATCTGGCGTGCCGATGTCGGTGAACATCCATTAATCGACTGTATCCGGACGACCGGCCAGCATATGGTTGAAGGCCGATCTCTCCTGCGATAAATTTTTCGCGTGTCGTGGGCAAAGGTATGTCGGTAAATAGCCTGACTGACGTCAGGTATTGCCATTTGCCATTGTGACAACGCGCTTCAGTGTTTTTCTGAGTTCCGGAGGAATACAGACCACACCGCGTTGCTCACAATAAGAGACGATCGCGAGTGCCAAATCTGGTTTTGCATATTTCTTGAGAACCCGCATGACGACTTTTTTGGCGGGAATCGGGTGATCATGGGGGATTCTCAGCATATCTTTAAAGAAAGATTCAAAACCGTTGTTATATAAGAAGTGTTCGATATCGCGATCCGGAAGTTCGGTCAGGCGGTGTAATATCTGATCGTGCCCCAGTTGTGAACGGACGGTTGCCGCATATTTCTTACCCGCTGAATCACCATCCGTGACAACATGCCAGTCGATCCCGAATGCTTTGGCAACTTTAATCAACGATTTAAGCCCGGATTGCGCAAATTCAATGATCTGGATTCCTTCAGCCATTAAGTCATAACCACACTGGCGAGCCAGTTCACTAAACAGCCAGACTTCAGTTTCGCCTTCGACCAATAACCAACAGCGGGCGAATAACGCACTGGAGCGATGAAAACGAATATGAAAGCCGATACGACGCAGGTCGTCCTGAGACAATATTTTTTCCGGGACAGACATCGCTTTGGTTCGGTCTGTCATTCTGACCAGTCGCCGGATGGAATAGAGTGGGACGGCAGCAAGCAACTCGCCACTGTTGGTGGTGAGAATCTTTTGCATCGGCAGTAATTGTAAAATTGTCCAGGCTCGTGCCAAATGCGTCGGGTGTAACCGGCCTTCCGGATCTTCAATGATGAGAATCGGACGCGCACACCGGCGGAGATCGGTCGGGCCTTTGGCTTGTAGATAGGCGTTCAGCAAGCGCATCAATAGCAGACGACTCTGACGATTTTTGGTTTCTTCAATATATTGAATGAAGGTTTTTTCTGATGCGGGAGAAGCGTAAACCAGACTGTTCCTCTCAAACACCGGCTTTTTTTTACTTCGGCTTTTAAACGAGAAGTAGTGTTCAACCAGTGAATTCATTGCATTGAGGCTGCTTTTGATTTCCCCTTTGTTGACATGCCCCGGTGTTGCCAGCAAGCGCCGACAGGTGTTATCGATTCTCTTCTCTATTCTGGCATTCCGACTGTGATTGTTGCCATTGGTTGAGTCTTCGAAATGTCGGGAATCTCTGAGCCGGAGAACAGGGTGGAGACTACTTAACTCTTGGGCGAGTTTTTCTGAATGATGTAGTTTGAGTGGTTCGCCATCCTGATCAAGAAAATGATGCACGGTAGTGATGCGATCCTGCTCCCGGGTGCCGCTGATCCGATAAATGATCCGGCTGAATCCGCGAGCAGCCGGTTGCCAGAGAGGTTTGAGTCTGCGGTATCGACCGGACTTTGGCTCATTTTTCTCGGTTGTGATAAAGCTGAGTACGATTTGCAGATGTTGAGTCTGTGGTTGGGAAACTGCGTAATTGACATGAAAATCCTGTAGCAAAAAATGATACAGGTTACCGTCAGGCGGGAGAGCAATACTAAGGGCATCCAACAATGAAGACTTTCCCCAGGTGTTTTCTCCGATTAAAGTGGTGAGCGCTTCTAAACTCAGTGATAAACGACGGATTCCGCGGAAGCCGGATATTTCGACTCGCTCTAAATGCATAGGCATCTTCCTGAAGAGGTAGCACTTGTTGTAAGAGTAATATAAAAAGCCAGAAATACGAGTTACTTACATCACAGATGATAAATGACGGCAGGGCTGATCGTTCGGGAGACTAAAAAAGTTTGAACTCTATTTCACAAATGAAGATGAATCTGTCATGCTTTTCTACCTATGATACACACAAAAATGCTTGAATCTATGCATCACCAGCCATTGTCTATCACGATTGCGCACTTAAATGACACTCACTCATACTTTGAGCCCTCATCATTACAACTGGAAATGACTGTACATCAGGATGAGATCTCACCGTATGTCAGTGCCGGAGGATTTGCCCGGATTGCGACCCGCATCAATCAGCTGAAAGATGAAGCCCGGAACCGTGAGCGCCCCTTTTTATTATTGCATGGCGGAGACTGTTTTCAGGGCACACTGTATTTCTCCTTATTTAAAGGAGAGGCAAATGCCACGTTGCTCAATGCCCTGGGGGTTGACGCAATGGTGCTGGGCAATCATGAGCTGGATCTGGGAAATGAACCGGTTGGCCGGTTTGTGCGCAATATTAATTTTCCGTTTTTAGCGGGTAACTGGGATCTGAGTCAGGAGCAGGCGGACAAACCATATCGTTTGTCTGATCAAGCCAATGTTTACCGCTATGATGCTGAGCAACAAACGGCTCAGTGGTTAGTTCGGGAATATGAGCAAGACGCCGTCGCTGTTTTCGGGCTCTCACTGGATCGGATGGATGATATCTCAAACCCGGATGCGGATACACCGTTTGTCGCGGCACTGGATGTTGCACGCCGCACCGTCGATGCAATTCGGAACAGTGGTATCAACAAAATTATCTTACTCAGTCACCTCGGGTATGAAATAGACAAACAGCTTGCCGAGGCGGTAAGTGGTATCAGCTTGATTATTGGCGGGCATAGCCATGTTTTACAAGGTGACTTTTCCGATATTGGGCTGGGGGCTGCCGATCCGTACGGGATCAAGGTAGGAGACACCCATATTGTGCAGGCCGGATGCCATGCACTGGCACTGGGGCACTGCCATATTGACTTTGATGCCGCTGGTAAAGTCGTGCGTTTTCAGGGCAAGAATGAGCTGTTAATTGGCCGGCGTCTGTTTGTGGATGCGGCCAGACAGTCTCCTGGCAGTGACTGGCGGCACCAACATGCCTGCGATTATCTGGAACAACATCCGCAGGTTTATGTTTGCCGCAAAGATCCCCATATTCAGGAGATATTGAACCGCAATTATCTGCCGGTGGTGCGGCAACAGCAAACCAAAGCAGTGATTCACCTGACACAGCCTTTATTTCATACTCGGATTCCCGGAGAAAATGGCGGCAGTGAAATTGCACCGCTGGTAGCCCGGTCATTTTATCATGCAATGCGTAAGCGAGAGCATCCGGTTCAGTTTGCCGTGCATAATGCCGGGGGGGTGCGTTGTTCTCTGCCGAGTGGGGTGCTGACGGTTGCCGATATTGCCGGTCAATTATTGCCCTTTGCCATCCCGATCGGTGTATATTACGTCACCGGGAAGACGCTCAGATATTTACTGGCTGGCGCAATTGACAATGCGTTAGGTCATCGGCCTGACAGTACCGGCACGGGAAGTTACCCCTATTGCTATGGTCTGGATTTTCAATATCAGGCCGATATGCCGCCAGAAAAACGGGTTCAGGCATTAAAGATTTATCAGAACGGCCATTGGATATCCGTTGATGACTCAACGGTTTATTGCGGAACATCATCAGCTTATACCATGAAAGGCAAAGAAGGTTATGAAGCAATCCTTGGCATGGTTCGACCCGGTATTGTTTCAAATGTTTCGATGGCCGATGCGTTGATCGAGATGTTTGAGGATAAACCGGAATGGCTTGAAATGTCTGTTGAAGCACAATTTATCAGCTAGCCTTCATCTGTTTCATCTGTGATTACCATGATGGCATTGTCTTTGCTTGTTTGATGATGTTGAAATAACCTCATCGGTGAGGAGGGAATATGCGGCATAAAGATTGGTTTGATGCGCTGGTGGTTGTCAGTTGGGTAAGTATCTGGTCGTTACTGGTTTATTTTCTGCCATACTCGGCTGTTTAAATCAATGGGTGCTTCCAATGGATAATTTGTATCGGGCAGCTATTGCAATTTAAGGGTAGCTGCTTTTCAGATCGCTTTAATAAAATAAATACGTGTAATTTACCGGTCAGGCATTTATATGTCTTTGAAATTACGCATCCCAATATTGGAATCAATCTCTCATTTTGGTTAGTATTCTGCAAAATCTCCGAAAAAAACATTCAGAAATAGTCAATATCGCATCAATTCTACTTGCCTAAATAAGTGATCGCTTTAAGATCGGTTCGTTGTTTTTCATATCTTTGCTAGGTATATAATCATAATGACTACACAAAAAATAAGTGAATCTATCTCGATTATTTCTAAGGTTGGGTTTTTTCTCGGTGCAGTAATAATACTGATATATTGCTCAATGATTGGATTCTATCCTCAAAGTCTCACACTTGGTGATGGGGTATTCATTGGCTTCGTGTTTCTCTCATTCGGATTCTTAGCCACACTATTTATCTTTCTGTTTTCGATCTCATCTCTGTCATTGATCAATGCGTTGATTTTTCTGTTTCGATTGCCATCGTTTATTTTTAAAACGTTGTCGATGACCAAGAAAGAGAAACATCTGCGCGGTATGGTGTTTGGCGGAATGCTCAAGAACTTTATCAAAGACCATCATATCGGCTCGATCTCTTTCTTAGGATTGGTCTGGTTGATTCCGTTGATTTATACGCTTTGTCAGTATGCAACGGTCAGAGATTCAGACTGGTTTTCAACCCTGTTGATGTTCACACCACTATTGTATTGTGGCATCGCCTGTAAGATGTATCTCGATCATAAAGAGAAGAATGTTTTTAATAGTCTGGTGACACTATTTATTTTATTGACACCTTTTATGGTGGTGCCCGGATTATTTAAACATACCTTGTATAGCGCGATGGAAAATATCGGCGTCAGGGACAGCAATGTATCACTTTATATCGATAATCAGTATGTTCCGGTGGTGAATGATATTATCAATAAGAATGATCTGGCTGACTATCAGGTGACCAGTGTTGATGACAATTTCAGTAAAATTGATCATGTTGATGTCATTTTTACCGGGGCAGGGAACCGAAGTCTTTTGAGGCTGGCGGATAAACGTGTGTCGATTGACTTTGTGTTACCGTCGGATGCATTTTATACCGAAAAATCCCATTTGAATCATGATTTGAATAGTCTGATCGCAGCGATTCAAGCAAATAGCTCGGATGCGTTTAAACAGAATAAGGTTTCGTTTGATTACCATCACATGGTGCTTGATTTTGGCTCGTATGGCTATTTTAAAGTCGGAGAGTATACAGTTTCACCTCGGTTTGAAACCGCGATTACGTCAACGCTGAATCCATTATTTGATGTGCTTTCACAGTATCCGGAACAGGTTCGGTCTCTGGAAGTGATCGGATTATCCAGTCAGGAATGGAAAGGCTCAAAAGATGATCTGGATGCTTACAAGTATAACTACGATCTCTCGGTGAAAAGGGCGTTGGCCGTGTCTAATGTGTTGTTTGAGAGTGAGATGTTACAACCATACGGGCAGTGGCTGAGTGATAAGCTGATCATTCGGGGTGAATTATCTCAGCAAGACGGACGAGATAAAAAATCAGACCGACGTGTGATTATCAAATTGAATTTGAAACCGTAAACATTGAGTATAAAGAAAGCCCCGGGTCAGTTTCTGATCCCGGGGCTTTTTGATTCAATCAGTTGGTGATTATTTTTTACGGGTATATTCAGCAATAATATACATTGACTGCCCGTTTGCTTTTCCTGAAACCAGTTTAGGGTCATCGCTCAGGCTAATGCCTCGAACCACGGTACCTTGCTTAATCACTTGAGAAGAGCCTTTAATCGGCAAGTCTTTAATAATTGTGACGTCGTCACCTTTTTTTAGCTCGACACCATTGACATCACGAGGCTTCTCAGCATCATCGTCCATGCCGATCATTGCCCAGTTAGCAACATCTTCTTCCAGATACATCATATCCAGTAGATCGTGAGCCCAGGCTTCAGACTCTGATAAACGTTTCAGCTGACGCCACGCGACAACTTGAACCGCTGGTGTCTGATTCCACATACTGTCGTTCAGACAGCGCCAGTGGTTTGCATCTGCCGTTTCCGGATTCTCAATTTGACTTTTACAGGTTTCACAGAGCATCACTGCATGATCGACTGTAATTTGCGTATGAGGTGCAACAACAAATGGTTGAAGCTGAGCGGTAGATGAACAAAGTTCACATTTTGATTCACAACGTTCAAGCAGCGCTGATTCTGTTGCCATATGATTGGACTCCTGTAAAAAGTATAGGGGCGTATTATCCACGCCATGGCGACAATTTAAAGTTTTTTATCAAGCAAGATGCGTTTTTAGCAACAATGAGTGGATCGGTTCAATTGTATTATGCATTGTTTATATGAATATAGTTTGCTGACATCCGCGATGTTTGTCATGATATTTTCTGAGCTGAAGACTCCGGCTCACTCATCTCTATTTGATTTGGCGAAAGGTAGATTATGCATATCTGGAAAAAACCGATTGATATTGATTTATTAAATCAAAGTTCAGTGAACACCATGATGGAACACCTGAATATTGTCTATACGGAAGTGACCGATTCAACAATTTCGGCAACAATGCCGGTTTGTCACTTTACCCATCAGCCATTGGGGATGCTTCATGGCGGCGCTTCGGTGGTACTGGCTGAAACATTAGGGTCAGTTGCAGCGAACTGTTGTGTGGATGAAGATACCTATTGTGTCGGGCTGGATATTAATGCCAATCATATCCGGGCGGTAAAGAGTGGCACGGTCACAGGGGTTGCTCAACCTATGCATATCGGCGTATCGACGCAGGTGTGGCAGATCAATATTCATGATGAGCGGGATCGGTTAGTGTGTACCAGTCGTCTCACCATTGCGGTCAAAAAGAAAAAATAACCAAAATATGCGGACTAAATTTGCAGAAAAGGGAAAAATAGGAAATTATAGAGCGATGAGCCATATCAGTAATTTCCTCCTTTATTATGAGTAGTCCAAGGTTACGTGTCCAGTTTGAAACCTTATTCGAACATTTTGGTGGTCAGAATACAGAAGTCCGTCTGGAAGATGTGACTGACATACTGTTTTGTACACGGCGTAATGCCCGTATCGTCTTGAATAAGATGGAAGAGGAAGACTGGATCGAATGGCATCCTGCTGCCGGTCGAGGCAAATTATCACACCTGATTTTTAAACGCAGCCGCAGTGATGTGAGTGAGAATCTGGCCAGACGCTACCTTGAAGAAGGGAAGTTCGGACAGGCATTCTCTGTGTTGGATCAGAATGCCGATAAACTTACCCAAGTTATCCAAAGTTATCTTGGTGTTCAGCATCAGCAGGGGCGTCAGGTTGTTCGTCTGCCTTACTATCGCCCGTTATCGATGCTGAATCCTCGTAAACCGATGCGACGTTCTGAGCAACATATTGCCCGGCAAGTATTCAGCGGTCTGACAACTTTTGATGAGCATGAAACTTTACAACCCGATCTGGCTCATAGCTGGCAGAGTCTGTCTGCAACACACTGGCGGTTTTATCTGCGTCCCGGTGTCCGGTTCCATAACGGCCAACTGCTGACATCGGCGTTGGTGGTGGATAGTCTGCGTGAGTTGCAACATTTCAGATTGTTCCGTCATATTGAGGATGTCTCATCGCCCGGAGATTGGGTGATTGATATTCATCTGAACAAGCCTGATTTGCATTTGCCGGTGTTACTGGCCGAAACGTGTGCAAGGATTGTGAGTCCCAGTGTTCAACAAGAGCATGAGTTTGATGTCATGCCGGTTGGTACCGGGCCATTTAAAGTGGTAATTAATGATAATAAGCGACTGATTCTTCAGGCATTTGATAGTTATTTCGGCTATCGTCCGCTGTTAGATCAGATCGAAGTCTGTGTGATTGATGAGGCGGACTCTTCTTTGGTTTTTCCGACCTTGAATACCCCCCTCAAAGTGAGACGTGGAGCCTCCCGGGAAGATGTTGATTTAGATCCGGGATGTATTTACCTGCAATTAAATCGCAGAGACGGGATAGCCGCTGATGATGCATGGGCAGAATACCTGAGTAGTAAATTGAGTGCACTCAATCTGTTTAGTCTCTTTCCGGAAGAAACGGTGGTTGCATGGGGCCTGTTACCGGCTCACGGGCTGAAGCCTGGATGGTATCATCATCGTCCTGCTCGCCAGGTGGCTGTCCCGGTTATGACGCGCCCGGTTCGGATTGCTTATCACGCGAGACATCCGATGTTTCCTCATTTGATAGAGGCAATTCAGACTTTATTGACCCAAGATGGTATTGAGGTTGAATTGATTACTTATGAACATGCTGTCGATGTGACCCAAGAGATTGATGTCTGGATCAAAGCTATGGGCATCTCAAATCATCGCGATGATGTATTGGCAGGCTGGCTTTTGGATTATTCCGATGTCAGTGAAACCAGTCAGCCTGAGGATTTTTCCGGGTGGCAGCAGTTGATTGATTACTGGCGAGCCGACCCCGAACAGCCGTTTCCTGCAAGAGAGATCGGTAAATCTTTGATTGAGAAACATCAAATTGTGCCGCTATTTCACAGTTGGCTTGGTGTCAGTCATGACCAGTGTGGTGCGTTGCAGAACGCTAAATGTAATGCACTTGGATGGTTTGACTTTTGTCGGGTGTGGGTGAAGCCGGAGCTGGATTAAACGCAGGTTCTGTTTGTCGGGTTTTACCGTTGTTTGAAGGACACAAAGCAGAAATAGCATTCAATCAGTCAATATGTTGCGATTCGTATTACACTATTTTCTGTGTAATATTTGGATCGTGGTATTACTGAATTGGCCGCATATAGACGTGGCACCTCAGACGTGATGAATGGTGTATCAAACACGTTTTTACATAAATAGTTGATTTTAAGAATATTTAATTTCAGCGAAAATTGTTTTCTACCAACATTGTTTTCTACCAACATAGCGTTTAAGAAAATAGCTTAAGGATACTGATTTTGCATAGTCCTATTACATTAGAAGCGCTTTATATTCTCGATGCGATCGAACGACGCGGCAGTTTTGCCGCTGCTGCTCATGAGATGAACCGCGCACCAAGTTCCCTGAGTTATCAGATTCAAAAACTGGAGCAAGATCTCGATATTATCATTTTTGACCGCTCCGGCCATAAGGCCAGTTTTACTGATGCCGGACGCCTACTGTTGGATCATGGGCGACGAATCCTCTCTGAAACCGATAAACTGGTCAATGATGCAACTGTCCTCGCAAATGGGTGGGAGCTGGATGTGACACTAGCTTATGACGGAATTATTCCGGTGGATAATTTCTTTCCGCTGGTGGAATCTCTCGGCAATGTGAGTAAAACCAGGGTTCGGCTTCAGGAGGAAATTTTGGCGGGATGTTGGGAGTCGCTGGCAACGGATCGCGCGGATCTCTTGGTTTGTCCTCGTCTTGAAACGATGCCTCATGATGTCAAAGTTGAGTCATTGGGATCGATGTCGATGGTATGGGTTGCTGCAACGGATCATTATGTTCATAAGCGCAGTGGTGTTTTTGATGAAAATGCACGCCAGAAATACCGGATTGTTGCGATTGCAGATACAGCCAGAGAGCAACCGCCAATCAGTGTGAATATTCTGCAAAAGCAACCGCGGCTGACCGTAACGAATTTTGCTGCGAAGTGTCAGGCACTGACATCCGGGCTTGGAATCGGGACGCTGCCGCAACAGGTTGCGCAACCTTTGATCGACGCAGGCAAATTGCAAATCATTCATGGGACAGAAAAGAAAGAGGCTGAGTTAGTGTTGGCTTGGCGGCGGAATAAAATGGGTGAAGCCAAGTCTTGGTGTATTCAGTATTTGAAAAAGCATTGGAATTTACTCAACTAATGAGTCATGTGATATAGAGAAAGCATAAAGAAACAGAGTCGCTGTGATCGACGACTCTGTTTTCATTTGATGGTTATCATTCCGGCTCTGGTGATAACGAGAGCTGCATTTCTGCCGTGCCGTCTTCAAAATGCACTTCCACTTGAAATCCGAGTCTCTGAGCCAGTGTTAACATTCCCTGGTTACTTGGCATCGTCATACCTGATATTTGTTGTGTTCCCTTGTTGGTACAATAATCGATGATTTTCCTCATCAGAATACGTCCCAATCCCAGACCTTTTAAGTCGGAGCGGATTAAAATGGCAAATTCTGCATTACTGTTGTCCGGTGTGATTAACGCACGGGAGACACCGATAATCTCGTGTTGAGGGGATGAACGAACCGCAACGAAAGCCATTTCCCGGTCATAATCGATCTGAGTCATGTTTGCTAAAGCTTCATGGTTAAATTCGCCGACTTCAGTAAAAAAGCGTTTATATAGATCCTCTTTGGAGACTTTACTGATGAAATCGGCATGATCAGGTTCATCTTCCGGCAGAATGGGACGGATGAGAATTGATTCCTGATTTCTCATGACTACCTGTTCTTCTAACTCTGAAGGATAGGGACGAATGGCTAACCGTTGTTGTGCATTACCGTGATAAGGCTTGAGGTGCAAATCGGCATCCAGAATCGTAAATTGGTGACCATTGACCAACAGCGGATGAATATCCAATTCATGAACTTCAGGACACGTCTCTATTAATTGCGATAGTCTCACTAAAAACTGAGAAAGTCCGGCAATATCAATCGGTACGGGCAGTTTTTGCAGACGGATTTTATTGTTTTTAATTGCTCGGACGATTAAATATCTTGCCAGTGTCATATTTAACGGAGGCAGTGCTGCTTCGGCATCCGTCGCTTCTTGCCATTCTGATCCCCCTTGTCCCAACAGAATCACTGGGCCGAAAGTGTCATCATGTTTGACTTTAATCCGCAGTTCTTCACCACCGGCAAGTTTCGCCATCGCTTGAACGACTAAACCATGAATCAGCGCGGCCGGGTAAGACAGACTCACCCGATCAAGAATCGCCTGTGAGGCACTTTCGACTTCATGGCGGTTTCTCAGATTGAGCATGACGCCTTGTACATCCGATTTATGGGCAATGTCCGGTGAGCGGAGCTTTACTGCCACCGGATAACCGATAGTTTCAGCAATGTGGACAGCTTCGCTACTGTCTTGTGCCATCCAAGTGGGCAACACATCAAACTCAAAACAGCTCAGTAAACCACCGATTTGATGGGTATCGAGTAATGTATCTTGCTGATTGGTAAGGTGGAGCTGTTCTTGAATCCATTTTTGAGCCTGGTGAATTTTTTCCGGTGGAAGGAAATCTGCTGTTGTGGGGGTCTCCATCAATTGCTTCTGGTTACGCTTGTATTCGACGATATGCATAAATGCTATTACTGCACTTTCCGGAGTTCGATAAGTCGGGATCCCGGCTTGATAGAATCGTTGACGAGCGGCTTTGGCGGTCAGTTCACCGGACCAGTTGGTCAAAATGTTAAACTGGCGGCTGCGTGGATGCTGTTTTAAGGCGTCAATCACCGCCTGAGCGGTTTGCTCTGATTCTGCGACGGCCGAAGGGCAGTGCATAATTAAAATGGCATCAGCAATATCTGAATCTAACACGGCATTCAGGGCGGATACATAACGCTGGTGCCCGGCATCACCGACGAGATCAATCGGGTTGGCATGTGACCAACTTGGCGGCAGGCTTTGATTGAGTTTGTCCATGATGTCATCATCTAACTGCGCTAACTTGCCACCACGTTCGAGTAAGGTATCAATGGCCATAATGGCCGGGCCACCCCCATTGGTGATAATTGCCAGTCGTTCACCACGGAGCGGGAGCGGGTGGGTTAAAGTCTCAACCGCGGCAAACAGTTCATGCGTGTTCTGAACGCGCAACATACCGCTGCGACGAATGGCCGAATCATAAATGATATCGAGTGTATCGATACCACCGGTATGCGCTTTGGCTGCTTTCCGGCCTTCCAGTGTTCTTCCGCCTTTCAAGACTAGGATTCTTCGGTTTCGTGATGCGGCGCGGGCTGCTGAAATAAATAGTCTGGCATTTCGAATCGTATCGACATAGAGCAAAATGGCATCGGTATGACGATCGGTACTGAGATGATCGAGCAGATCATGAAAATCAATATCCGATGCATTGCCCAGAGAAATAAAGGCAGAAAAGCCGATCTGTTTTTCGTTGGCCCAGTCCAGAATTGTCGTACATACTGCTGCTGACTGAGAAATAAAGGCGATATTCCCTTTCAGGGCTGCTACCGGAGAAAAAGAGGCATTAAATGATATCCAGGGGAGAATCATCCCCAGACTGTTTGGCCCGACAATACGCATGTTTGCCGCTTTTGCGATAGCGAGACACTGTTGTTGGATCTGATGTTCTTCTGGATCGTTGGTGTACATATCTGAAGACAAGACCACGACGTAAGCGACTTTTTTCTCGGCAAGTTGGTGGAAAAGCGAAATATTTCTTGAGGCGTGCGTACATAAAACTGCGATATCCGGTATGATAGGCAGCGAGTCGATAGATTTATAAGCCAGCACGCCACATACGGAAGTATAGCGGGGGGTGACTGGCATGACTGTGCCATCAAAGTTACCGCTGAGCAGGTTCTTCATCACCACATGACCTGCGCGTAGTGGCCGATTGGAGGCACCTATGACGGCAACCGATCTGGGTTTTAAAAAATGAGACAGGTTGTTCATTTTTATTTCTCACATCAGCAAGGATATCCGTCTGATTATACAATTGGATTGATGAAAGCAGGTATGCGGAAAGCAAAACTTGGATATTCGCTTAAAATTGTTTAATACTTTGTGTTTTATATCACATGTTATTCATTTGAATTTATTACCTAAACTTGATTCTAAACTCGGCTATGGGCATGATTGATACACTCTTTATGAAAGGCACGAAAACTATGGAAAAAAAAGTCATTCTCGGTTTGTCTACGTTACTGTTGGCGGCATGCTCTTCTGGTACTTATGTGACGGACGTGACAACTGAAAGCTACCAGGAAGAATATCCCACGGCCAAAATACAGCAGCCGGTGGTTTCTCAGCAGGGAACAACCGCTGAAGGTGTGACAGAAATGAATGTCGTTCGGACGACCGAGCAACCAGCGAAACCTCAAAAGATGTCTACGTCGAGTCAGAGTGCTGTGACGATTACGCCGCCGACAGCAAAACAAGTGGCAATGAACCCACGTTTTGGTTACACCATTCAGGTTGTTGCGGTTGGCAGTCAAAGCAAGGTTGATCGATTTTCCAATAAGCTCCCGAAAGATGGTCAGCCAATCTGGGAAAACTACAAAGTTGTGAATGGGACGAAGTGGTATACCGTTTTATACGGTGATTTTGCAACGCGTGCCAAAGCGCGTCAGGCGATTCAGATGCTACCGGCTGAGTTTCGTCAACTCAAACCTTTTGTAAAAAGTATTGATGCAATCAAAAACTCCGAATATCCCACTTTAAATAAGCTGAATTAAAGTAGAAAAGGGCCTTTGGGCCCTTTTTTGTGTAGATAGTGAACGGTTAGTCGTATAGAGCAAGATTAGGACTACAACTTTATCTGGAATTATCTATGATAGAGACGGTTTAAACGAAAGGGACAGTGGAAGAATAATGGGCCGTATCAATATATTGTTGCTTTGTGGTGGTGGTTCATCTGAACATGAAGTGTCATTAGTTTCTGCAAATTATGTTCAGGAGCAGCTCCAAACCAATCCTCATTTTCATGTTGAACGGGTTGAAATGAAAAGTGACGGATGGTTTACCGAAGACGGTCATCTGGCATATTTGGATACCAACACAGCAACGCTGAATACCGACGTCAGTCGTCAGAAAATTGATTTTGTGGTGCCATGTATTCATGGCTATCCCGGAGAGACCGGCGATATTCAGTCAATGCTTGAGTTAGCTGCGATTCCATATCTGGGATGTGGTCCGGAAGCGAGCTCAAATAGTTTTAATAAGATCACCTCAAAACTTTGGTATGATGCGCTAGGCGTCCCGAATACCCCTTATTTATTTCTGTCTGAATTCACGGATGAGGCAATCGCACAGTGCGAAGCCGCTTTTCATCGTTGGGGTGCTTTGTTTGTAAAAGCTGCCAGACAGGGGTCTTCGGTTGGATGTTACAAGGTCACTGATTTATCGCAATTACGTCAGTCGATAACCTCGGCATTTCAGTTTTCTGAGCAGGTTCTTGTCGAAAAAGCGGTAAAACCACGTGAGCTGGAAGTTGCGGCTTATGAAATTGGCGGAGAACTTTATATTTCAGCCCCGGGTGAAGTGATTGCACCAGCGGATGCATTTTATACCTATGAAGAGAAATACAGTAATACCAGTCACTCTCATACCAAAGTTGAGGCCGAAGGTCTTACTGTCGAACAGCTCACCTCAATTCGTGAATATAGCGAAAAAATATTTCGTCATATGAAACTCAGACACCTTGCCCGCATTGATTTTTTCCTGACTCCTGACGGAGAAGTCTATTTGAATGAAGTGAATACATTCCCGGGGATGACGCCGATCTCGATGTTCCCGAAAATGTTAGAGAACAATGGCCATAGCATGGCTGATTTTTTAACGGATTGTATTGAGCGTTCATTGGCAAAAATCAGGGCTTCCAAGGCTTAAACGATTTAAATTGCTGAATTTCAATTTCGGCCTGACGATGCCTTCCGACGTACTGAGAAGGCATCACTGAGCTCTGCCAACGGCCGAAAGACTGAATCTCTTTGATTTTCATTCCCTGTTTATAAAGTTCTTGAGTTGCTCCGATACGGGTCGATTGGCCTGAAAATTTAAGATCAGCAATCCCAAGTCGTTTACCGGCTCCTCTTAATATTCGATAAATTGATGAGTCATTCAGTTTCTCAGTCCCGATATTCTGATGGCGATCGATCGAACGAAAGACATAAGGTGAGGATTGAGTATCAATCAGCTGATACCATCGATGAATCGCTTCTGAAGCCGCCGGAGACAGTTGATAGCGGTTGTCACTGAGTTCAACTTGTACTTCAGCGTCTGAGCAAAATGTGAGTTGTTCAATGCACAGTTCTCTGAGTTCTGCTCGTTTCAGAATACACTCAAACATCAGATGGTAGATCGCGAGATCACGAATATCTTTGATATTTTTAGAAGTCGAGAGTTGAGTATCGAGTTGCTCAATATGTTCCCGGGCTAGTGCATCCGCTTGACTATTATCGCCTTTTTTCTCTGTTCTTAAAGACATCAGCAGTAATCGAACCTGATGATTGGCGATCGGATCCTGATAACCCAGTAATTTATGTAGTACAGTTATTGTGACAGTGTAACGACGCAAGGTCGAAAACTTCCTGACTCGGGATTCCTTCTCAAGAAAAAGGCGAATCATATCCGGAGACGCAGGATAGGGAACAACATGCTGATGCTGGCAAAATTCGACAAAAAGATTCCAGTCTTTAACCATGGCAAGTAAAGAGCTATTGGAATACTGATATTGTGTCAGCTCATTGAGTTGTTCTTTATGGATAAATGTACAAAGTTGCTTTTTATAAGCATCAATTATTGTCTTTTTTGTGATTAATATTGGTTTTTTTAACATACTAATGCACTATAACTAGTCTATTAGCCCTAAATATACTTGATCATGTGTTGATTACAATTAATATTAAATGAAAATACATAAAAGAGCTGAGTAGACATATGGCTGTTGCAACATACCGAGGATTTACCCTCAAATCTGCCGGTCAATCCAGTGATGTCTGGCAAGTAAAAATCAAGAATCATATTCTTTCCGGTAATAAAGCGGCCGTACAAAAGAGTATCGATTGGTGGTGTGATACTGCTTCGATAATTGATCCCAAAGAATTTTCAAATATCGAAGTGAGGCGGGAGCAACAGACAGCAGCCCAGGAGCAGTTTGCTGGTTTTACGTTGAAAAATGATACTGGTGAGCCGAATGATTGGTACTGTATATTCAATGGACGTCTTCTTAAAGGCTCCAAACTCGCGATCGAAAAACATATTGAAAAAACAATTTTAGAACTCCGTCAGGCGAAAGCAGCGGCAGCAGCAAAGAAGTAGTTAAAATATGACATTAGTATACTCCACAGAAGTTGGACGAATTCAACCTGAATCACCACAACCTGAGCGACCAAAAGGCGATGGTATTGTGAGAATCCAGAGACAAACCAAGGGACGAAAAGGAAAGGGTGTCTGTATCATTACAGGCCTTGACCTTGATGATCCGGCACTGAAACTTTTGGCAGCAGCGCTCAAGAAGCACTGTGGCTGTGGTGGTGCCGTAAAAGACGGACATATTGAAATTCAAGGTGATGACCGGGAAAAGATTAAAGTCTTCTTAGAGAAGAAAGGTCATACCGTTAAACTCGCCGGTGGTTAATTTAATATCCTGATAAAACGATAAAAGGCCATTGTGATCCTGTCACTTTTGGCCTTTTTATCTTTCTAACTAAAACTCATTTACACTTCCTTTCTTCAGGCAAGCCGTCCTCAATTTCCTGTTGTTCAGAAAATACCTAGTTATTTCATGTCTATAGAATTTATTTGCGATTAATGATTCAAATCAGTGTTTCATTGCACCTGTAAGCATATTGTATGCTTAATCACAATTTATATGAAACCTATAGGAGATAAGTATGAGTGTTATGAGATTTTCTGTACCCAGAAATATTATCTATGGAGAAGGGGCTCTGGCCGAATTAGCGCAGCTAAAAGGCCAAAAGGCGGTGATAGTGACTGGCGGAAGCTCCATGAAAAAATTTGGCTTTTTAGATCAATGCCAAGATTATCTGTCACAAGCTGGCATTCGTAGCATTATTATCGATGGGGTTGAACCGAATCCGTCCGTCAAAACAGTATGGCGCGGCGCAGAAGCAATGATGAGTTTCGAACCTGACTGGATCGTCGCGATAGGTGGTGGTTCGGCTCTGGATGCAGCAAAAGTCATGTGGTGCTTCTATGAGCATCCTCACTTAAAATTTGAAGATATTATTGAAGTCGGTTCTATGCCGGCATTGCGTCAAAAAGCGAAATTTATTGCCATTCCGTCAACCAGTGGTACCGCATCCGAAATTACAGCATTTTCAGTGATTACTGATACCGAGAACCATATCAAATATCCTATTGTTGCTGCTGACATGGTACCGGATATTGCGATTCTTGATCCAAAACTCCCGGAAACCATGCCCGCACATATCACAGCCAATACAGGGATGGATGTCTTGACTCATGCTGCAGAAGCGCTTGTTTCAACTGCTGCGACATCATTTACCGATCCATACTCAATTGAAGCAATTAAACTGGTTATCGATAACATTGAAACGGCATACAAAAAGCCAGACAATAAAGAAGCTCGTTATAATATGCACAATGCATCAGCGCTTGCCGGTATGGCATTTACGAATGCTTCATTAGGATTGGTTCATTCACTGGCTCACAAAATTGGCGGTGAGTTTGGTGTAACACATGGCTTATCTAATGCAATTCTGTTGCCATATATCATTGATTTCAACAGACAGCACACCACCAAATATCAACTGGCAGAAAGCATTCTCGGCATTGACAATCTGGCACAAACAGTCAGAGAATTGAACAAAGCATTGAATATTCCATCCTGTTTTAAAGATTGTGATGAGGTAGATTTCAGCGAAGAGAAATTCATCCGTGTATTGGAAAGAATGAGTGAACGGGCCTACGGTGACCCATGCACACTGACCAACCCTGGTAAACCAACTGTTGAAGATGTGAAAAATCTATATCGGAAGAGCTATTACGGAGAGTAATATTCAATTCATTTAAGCATAAACGAGCGCGGTAACTAACCGCGCTCGTTTTTTATCATTCTCAAATCCTTCAAGATAATATTAAATCAGGAGGGCACAAGAAACGCGAGGTCACCATAAGCATCATCTGAGTTGTATGCGAAATACAAAGAGCCGTTATAGGGATTTACTTTGAGTCGTCCCGAATATTATATTTAACATAACGTACATAATGCGCACTAAGGGGGATTTTAAAAAAAGACTGAATCAGTCCTTAAAGCATGGTAAACCTTGTGACCTTCGCCATCGTTTAACCTCAGCAACAATGCCTTTTGGAGAATCATCCTGACCATCTTTAGGCCAAAAGATTAAATCTGTACCATCTGGGTGATCAACTATCTCTGAAAAATGACTGGTCAGTTTATCTTCTTCCGATTCAGACAATTCATTATCACAAATAAGTTCAACAAACTGAGTAAATTCTTGTTCCGTATAGTCAGATACAAATCCACTTGGGGTCAGATTTCGAACAAAGCAGAAGATTCGGAATATTGTCAATCGGGATTGTAAAAGATTGGGAATGGCGAATACCTTGCATGTCGATGTTGCATACCACTGACGCGCAGGAGCTTGTTCTTCATTTTCTGGACTACAAGACAGAGCCTATAGACCAGAAAACGAGGTAGGTAAGTAAGATACCTACCATACCTGTAAGCTCACAGGTGAGCATTATTTTTCTTCAAAATGATGGTTATTCTTGGAAGGCGGAAATTTGTCACCCTTTTTGACATTACGATCATAATCAGAATGTAGTGGTACGGTGAATTTGGCCACCTGATTAGAGGTGTTAAAATACACCTCATAGCATGACAGGTGAAACTATGACCAAGCGTACCAGACGCACTTTCAGTGCGGAATTCAAACTCGAAGCAGCGCAACTTGTTCTCGATCAAAACTACACCGTTGTTGAAGCTGCAAAAGCCATGGGTGTTGGTAAATCGACAATGGATAAGTGGGTAAGGCAGCTCAAGCAAGAAAA
>NZ_FULE01000062.1 GCF_900163965.1 Vibrio ruber DSM 16370 | reverse complement strand
TTCTGATGGGATGGTCACTCCATCACTCGGCATCGTGATGTGCCATGATTGAAGTGATATCAACAATCGAAATCAGGAGTGACCACCATGAAATGTAGCGTAATCAGTATCGACTTGGCAAAAAACGTTTTCCAAATCTGTGCATTAGATGACAAACGTCTGGTTCTTTTGAACAAAAAAGTTAGACGAAACGACTTGCTCGATCAACTCAGACAATTTGAACCCACTCTTGTTGTGACTGAAGCTTGTTATACAGCGAATCTTTGGGGACGGCGAATACAACAGCTTGGACACACTGTAAAATTTGTACCAACACATGCGGTCAAACCATTTCTTATCGGTAACAAAAATGATGCGAATGACGCTCTGGCAATTGCTGAAGCCGCCCTTCGACCCAAAATCCATTTTGTTTCGGTGAAAACGGTCGAGCAACAAGACCTACAATCACTTTATAAAATTCGTGAGCTACTTGTTCGTCAACGAACCGCTCAGGTAAATCAGTTACGAGGATTACTTGCAGAATATGGCGAAGTCCTTCCCAAAGGACTCCGTCATGTTAGGGAGGAAATTCCTGAAATCCTTGAAAATGCCGAAAATGAGTTGTCCCATATTGCCAGAGATTTTTTCCACCACCTTTATCAAAGCATTCAGGATTTGAGCATACAAATAGATGTATTTGAACAGAAAATATTACAGTTGGTTCAAGGCAAAGATGATTATCACCGACTACTGACCATTCCAGGTGTAGGACAGCGAGTTGCTGCTGCGGTGCTCGCTTTTGTCAGTGATATTCATGCATTCAAAAACGGGCGGCAGTTTGCTGTATGGTTAGGCTTAACACCAAAACAGATTTCTAGTGGTGAGAGCAATCGAATCGGGCGGATGACAAAGCGCGGAAATCCTACTCTCAGGTATTTACTAATTTTGGGAA
>NZ_FULE01000058.1 GCF_900163965.1 Vibrio ruber DSM 16370 | reverse complement strand
ACACTTGTCTTCTATATTTCGGTGCAAACACTATGTGGTATTTACAGTTCCAGCGCGTGTGCGCTAAGCTCTTTTCGTCCCCCATTGGGACCCCCTTTCAATTCTTAATTAACTCTTGTAGTTGCCAGACCACAAGACGTTTTTATCAAATTGAAAGGGGTTATATAACTGACTTATAGCTGTAAGCTTTACGGAACCCCCAGCCTAGCTGGGGGTTTTCTCTATACAAAAAAACGGCAACTTTGGTTGCCGTTTTTGCTATCTGCCAATATCAACGTGAGTTACAGACTGGCAAGGATTGTTTCAGCATTGCTGACTTCAAATGATTTCGGAGGCTCAACATTCAACTGTTTGACCACACCATCTTCAATGATCATGGCATAACGTTGAGAGCGAATACCACCGAATTGCTCGGTATCCATTTCCAGACCGATTGCTTTCGTGAAACTGGCATCTCCATCAGCCAGCATCATGATTTCTGAGGCATTTTGCGCTTCACCCCATGCTTTCATCACAAATGCATCATTAACAGCAACACATGCGATAATATCAACGCCTTTGGCTTTTAACTGGTCAGCCAATACAACATAGCCAGGTAGGTGAGCTTCAGAACAAGTCGGAGTAAATGCACCCGGAACGGCGAATAAAACTGCTTTCTTACCAGCAAAGAGTTCTTGAACCTGATGATTAACCATGCCATCTGCTGTCAGTTGGCTTAACGTCGCTGCTGGGAGTTTCTGACCTTGTTCGATCATGATATTTTCCTTTTATTGGTATGAGGGCTTCCACTGAGTCTAGCCTGAAATCAGATCAATAAAAACATAAAAATATTAGGGGATAGTGACGCGACCGGTGAACATTCAGGGAATGGAGCTATATCGCTATGTGATTGAACATAAAGTGAAAATGTAAAAAAACCCACATGGTTGTGGGTTTGGTGTCTATTATAGCGCGACGGGAATTATTTTTTACCCTGAGTCTGGAGTTTATCTTGTTCGGTTAACTCTTTAATGCGACGACTCATCTCACGGCGCTCTTTTGAGATTTCAGCACTCTTGATGATATGGTCATCAACCCGATCTTCATAGTCTGCTTTCATGTTTTTGACGATGGCAATAAATTCATCGTGTGTCATTTCAGGTTTGATGTAATCCAGCAGGTTATCAAGCAGGTCAACCCGTTTCCGGTTGTCCCGAACTTTTTTCTCGTTATCGATCAACTCCCGTTTGAGTTTGTTTTTACGGCGTGCTAGCGAGACAATTTCAAATACGCTGCTCATCGGTTCCTTTCCTATTGTCTTATTAAATGGGTCTATCAGAATTAAATCATATCCATCGCCTTGGGAACAGCCCTGAGATCAATCAAAAGTGGCTTTGTCTGCTGAATTTCCCGACGATCAGTATGTGACTCTGCTTCTATATGCGATTCCTCGCTTGAACATGATTTATTTTCTCCGTCAGTCACTATATGATAATGACATTCCTGTTATCACTCATCAAAAGTCATGTCATTATCATCAGAAATTATTGTTCCTGTTTCTGAGGAACTACTCGAAAACCCACGTCAGGATAAACTCAGAACTGGCTACATCGCAGCAAGAAAATTGTGTGGCTTCACCGATATCGAATTGAATCGTTCACGCATTGTTGTACTGGACGAGTATGGTCATATTGTGAAATGTACTTTTGTTGTCGAACATTAATAATGTTGGATATTGTGTATACCAAATTCAGTTGAACAGAGCATGAAAGGAAATCGAGATGAAGTATGAGCTTAGTGTGCATGAAGCGCGGATTATCGGCAGTTTAATTGAAAAATCGATTACCACACCGGATTACTATCCGCTGAGTCTCAATGGTCTGATGACTGCCTGCAATCAGAAAAGTAACCGGGAGCCGGTGATGAACTTATCTGAATCTCAAGTGCTTGAAACAGTTGAAGGTTTAATTGCTCGCCGACTGGTCAGCGATGAAAGTGGTTTTAACAGCCGGACCAGCAAATACCAGCACCGTTTTTGTAATACGGAATTTGGTGATTTGCAATTGACAGAGCAGGAGCTGGGGATCCTTTGTTGCTTGTTGCTACGTGGTCCGCAGACACCGGGAGAACTACGAACCCGAACCAATCGTCTGTGTGATTTGCCGGATATGAAAACAACCGAATCTGTTCTGGAAACGCTGATTGAGAGAGAATTAGTGGCCAGATTGCCCCGCGAGCCGGGTAAACGAGAAATTCGCTATCGCCAAACGTTTACTCCTTATGATGCAAGTGAAGATATGGTTGAATCGGCAGTGGATACTCATCAGCAACCCGAGCGACTTGACGAACTTGAACAAGAAGTGGAAGCGTTAAAGCAGGAAGTTCAATGGCTACGCGCACAAGTCGATGAGCTGCTTTCTTCCCGTGAATAATCGCTGATGACTGACGAACAATCCTCTCAATGGTGGATCTATTTGATCAGAACGCCCCAAAATGCGCTTTACTGTGGAATTACAACTGACATTGCACGACGCTTTCAACAGCATCAGTGTGGTCGGGGAGCCAAGGCATTGCGGGGCAAGTCCCCTCTGAAACTGGTCTGGAGTCATCCGGTCGGTTCTCATCGTGAAGCGTTGCGAATAGAAGCGAAAGTCAAACGCTTTCCCAAAAACCGCAAAGAAAAAATCGTGCTTAAAAATTTATTACCGTCGCAAATTTTTGATTACTAAAGCGCATAACTATCTGTAGAACGTTCATTTTGTACTAATCTTAGATTGAACACTTATGAGATAAGGTGGGTATGAATGAAGAATTATCGATGGATGGCAGTGGTATGTTCTTTTGTGGCGCCTGCTGAGGCAGCATCATGGGTTGCAGACGCCAGAGGCAACGGAATGGGGAATACCGGGGTAACGACCGCGGATTTTCTGTTAGCACCTTTCTATAACCCTGCACTGACTGCAGTGTATCGTGATCAGGATGATTTCGGATTATTGCTCCCGTCAGTCAACTTAAATGTTCGTGATAAAGACGATACCATTTCAATTGTTGATGATCTGCAAGACGAAATCGATCGGTATGAAGCTGCCGGTGGCAGTGTCGATTCTGCAACGGTCGCAAAAATGAATGGTTATTTGGATGATCTCTCTGATAATCAATCATTGAATGCATCGGGGGGCGTCGGTGCGGCGGTTGCAATTCCGCTGGACACTCTCTCTGTCAATATTTATGCCCGAGGGTATGTTGAACTGTTTGCTGACCCGAATATTGCAGCAAGTACCGGTAGTTCAGCGGCAGCTGTAAAGACTCGCTATGAATCATCTACTGTTGATTTACTTGCGTTTGGATACACCGAATTCGGCATGGCGTTCGCCAGGAAATATGAAATTTTACAGCAGGCGTTCTCTTTTGGGATTACACCTAAGTACCAGTGGATGAGGACCTATAAGCAAATCGCATCCGTGGAGAATTTTGATTGGGATGATTACGATAAGAGTGAAGTGAAAGATGATGCATTCAATCTGGATTTGGGGGCTGTATGGCTCAAAGATGCTTATCGGGTCGGGATCAGTGTGAAAGATTTGTTTAATCATTCGATCGCGACTTTTGATGGTCAGAACCATTATAAGTTGGACACTCAAGTAACGATGTCGGTCGGTTATGTCAGTGAATTCCTGAGTGCGGCCGTGGATATCGATATGACCAAACAAGAACGTTTTACCGGCAAAGATGATGATACTCAGTTTATCCGGTTCGGGGTCGAAGGAAATGCCTGGGGGTGGGGACAACTCAGAGCCGGGTATGAAATCGACATGGAAAATACAGTCGATAATGCAATTACGGTTGGTTTGGGAATAAGCCCCGGAGATGCCGTTAGTCTTGATATTGCCGGAAGTTATGCCGGAGAACATCAATTGGGTGGCTCGGCAAATCTTGCTTTTACTTTTTAACTCATACCAGAGCGCGTCGTGAGACTCGCTCTTTCTTTGTATAGAGAAAACCCCCAGCTAGGCTGGGGGTTCCGTAAAGCTTACAGCTATAAGTCAGTTATATAACCCCTTTCAATTTGATAAAAACGTCTTGTGGTCTGGCAACTACAAGAGTTAATTAAGAATTGAAAGGGGGTCCCAATGGGGGACGAAAAGAGCTTAGCGCACACGCGCTGGAACTGTAAATACCACATAGTCTTTGCACCGAAATATAGAAGGCAAGTGTTCTA
>NZ_FULE01000051.1 GCF_900163965.1 Vibrio ruber DSM 16370 | reverse complement strand
CCGCCGCTCGACGCCGAGAAAGCAAGCTTTCTCTCGTTTCCGCTCGACTTGCATGTGTTAGGCCTGCCGCCAGCGTTCAATCTGAGCCATGATCAAACTCTTCAATTAAAGTTTTTGTGACACCGAAGTGTCGGCTCAATGAATACTGCTTTTTGTCTCTGCTTAAAAGCAGAAGCAAAAAGTGACATTACATAAGTAATGTTGAATTGACTGTGCTCTTATTGAATAACAGTTACCTGCATCCAACTTGATTTGGTCACTCGATTCATTGATAAAATCTTTTTGGATATTTATCGACGAGTGCCCACACAGATTGATTGGTCTATATTGTTAAAGAGCGATTCTTCTAAACGTTCTCCGTTCGAAGAGGCGGTCATTCTAGCGAGATAAATCTTGGTGTCAAACACTTTTTTCAGATTTATCTTTCGGTGAAGACCGGACTCACACAGCCGGGGATTTCTCTCCGCGATTCCGTGTCAGCGAGGGGGCATTATAGGGATCGCTTTTCGATTGGCAAGCCCTTTTTGCAAGTTTTTTCAAAACAATGATTCACACGTCTATAAATGTATGTATTTCACTCAACATGCCTGTTTTATCTACATTTGTTTAAACTTTTGCGCAAATATTTCCACTTTATTCCAATTGGTATATTCGACTTCTTTTGATGTGTCCGTTTCACCACCGGTCATCTTCATAATGAATCGAATCATGACCCGATCAAAAAAACGATATCTCGGATAACGTAATGCACCGGCGAACACACCTATCATTTGAGGCTGCCAGATAGATTTACGTAAAAAAGTCTGAATGTAAGCACTGCCTTCAGGCGTATCTTTTTTTTGATCTTCTTTTCGCGCGGTTAAGTTGACACAAATAAAAGCAGCTTTTGCTTCATCTAACTGTTGATGGTGGTTCTCAATAAATTGGTAAAGAGATTTATTGAGCCGGCCATAGCGAATTGATGCACCGATTAGCACTTTATCGTAAAGCGCCAAATTTAGTTTTGGGTTCAGATGTAAATCAACATACTCACACTGATAGCCTTCAAGCTGTGCAATGATATGTTCAACAATTTTTTTGGTCTGTCCTTCTCGGGTTGAATACAGACAGAGAACTTTCTTCACAATTATTCCTCTTAGTTACGCCAAAATGCAGGTGTGAACAGGACAAGCAATGTAAAGATTTCTAATCGCCCAAATAACATAGAAATAATGAGGATCCACTTTGCTTTATCATTAATATCACCAAAATGGACAGCCACTTCACCCAGCCCCGGACCAAGGTTATTCAATGTTGCGGCAACAGCAGAAAATGCACTTAACTCTTCCATTCCCGTAGCAATTAAAGCCAACATACATAAAACAAAGACCAGCGTATAGGTGGAAAAAAATCCCCATACGGCATCAATCACGCGTGGAGATAAGGCCTTATCCCCGAGCTTAATCGGATAGATAGCTCGCGGATGGACAAGACGTTTCATCTCTCGCCCGCCTTGTAAGGTCAATAACAGAATCCGGATCACTTTCAATCCACCGCCCGTGGATCCGGCACACCCGCCTATAAATGAAGAAAAGAGTAACAATACCGGTAAAAAAAGCGGCCAATCAGAAAATCCCGTGGTGGTAAATCCGGCCGTGGTTGAGACTGAAACACTCTGAAATAGTGCTTTATCAAAAACTTCAGCAACAGAATCGTATTGCTGATGAAGCAATAAAACAGAAAAACAGGTTAAAAACAGCATGGCCTGAATAAACAAAAACGTTCTGAATTCGTAATCTTTCCAGTAGAGCTTCGGATGAATACCGCCAGAAGCAAATGCTGCGTAATGCAGCGTAAAATTACAAGAGGATATCAGCAGAAAAACAACCGTTATCAGGTTAATCGCCTGACTATTGAAATACCCCATACTGGCATCGTGGGTGGAGAACCCACCAATCGCAATCGTGGAGAAGCTATGGCATATCGCATCGAAAAGCGTCATCCCTGCGAGCCAATACAGAAAAGCACAAACAACCGTGATCCCCAGATAGATATACCAGAGCGCTTTTGCTGTTTCAGCAATACGAGGGGTGACTTTGGTATCTTTCACAGGACCGGGGATTTCAGCCCGGTAGAGCTGCATTCCCCCGATACCAAGAACGGGAAGAATCGCGACAGCGAGGACAATGATCCCCATCCCCCCGAACCACTGTAAAAACTGGCGATAAAATAGAATGGCTTTGGGCAACTCATCTAAACCGACAATCACGGTTGCTCCGGTGGTTGTCAGTGCTGAAAAAGATTCAAAAAAAGAATCCGTCAGGGAAATATTAGGATTCTCCGAAATAAAAAACGGAATCGCCCCGGCACTACCGATAACGGTCCAGAATAAAACCACAATCAAAAAGCCATCGCGAGATTTTAATTCATGTCTGTGGTTCCGGTTCGGAAACCAGATGACCGCCCCACAGAGGAGTAAAGCAAAAAAAGTCGTTACAAACGAGACGCCGGCACCATCCCGATAGATTAGAGCCACCAGCGCAGGCGCCAGCATAGAAACGCTGAATAAGGCAAGGAGTAACCCGACTATACGGATAATAGAACGAAATTGCATGATGCTATGACTTGATTCTGACCTTAGTTGTTTAGTTCATCATTTGAACTCACAAGAACTCTTGCACTACTTTTATTGGTTATCACTTGTATAAACTCATCAATATATCGAATTTCAATCTCAATCGTGATAACAACTCGCTGAAGATATTGTGCTGCTAGCTCCTGAGCACCAAATTGCTGAATAACGGATTGAGCCAAAGGAATCAACCCATAGTCTAGCGCCAAGTTTAATGTCTTGGTGATTTTTTTTTCGATTGTTTGAAGTTGCTTAAGCGCTTGCTGAACACCACCGCCATAAGCTTTGACTAATCCACCGGTTCCCAACTTCACCCCACCATAGTAACGCACAACCACTGCGGTAATTTCTCCGACTTGCGCACCCGACAATTGCGCTAAAATCGGCTTTCCCGCGGTGCCAGATGGTTCACCATCATCACTAAATCCCCACTTCATTGAGTCATCGGGGCGTCCGGCGATAAAGGCCCAGCAATGATGCCTCGCGTCAGGGTAGTGATTTTTGATCTGCTCAATAAAGGCCTTAGCAGACTCAATCCCCGGCGTATGCTGAAGAAAAGTCATAAACAAACTTTTTTTGATCTCTTCATCATAACGAACAGAAGCAGCAGGAATCGCATAAGGCTGATCATTCATCGGCTAACTTAGCATCACATCAAATCAAACAAGCGTAACAGTCTAGCACGACCATAAAGAAAAGTGCTGCGGATCTAAAAAAATGGAATTTATCTTTTCATTTATTGCAGTTATCTCAACTTATAGCCACACTTTTTGAATACTAAAACAAGTCATCGTACCAGTTGACTCTCTAAAAATGCATGTCAGGAGATAATTCATGATCTTTCAATCAAAGACATTGCAGGTAAAGGAAATAGAAGGTGGTATCCTTGAGCTGCAGTTTTGCACACCTCAGTCGGTCAATACACTTGATACGGCAACGCTGGGCTATCTGGATAAAGCATTGGATGCAATCCAAGACTTTCCGGGACTCAAAGGCTTAGTGCTGACATCCGATAAAGACAGTTTCATTGTCGGGGCCGATATCAATGAGTTTTTAGGCTTATTCCAATATCCGAGAGATGAGCTGGAAAAATGGCTTCAGTATGCCAATCAAATCTTCTGTAAACTTGAAGATCTGCCAGTGCCAACAGTCTCAGCCCTGTGTGGATATACCCTTGGTGGCGGATGTGAGTGTGTGCTCGCTACCGATTTTCGGGTCGCGGCACGCTCAACCAAAATTGGCTTACCCGAGACAAGACTGGGAATCATGCCCGGATTCGGTGGTTGTGTCCGTCTGCCAAGATTAATCGGTGCGGATAACGCCTTAGAGGCGATCGTTCAGGCCAAAATATTCAGTGCCGAGCACGCACTCTCTGTCGGGCTGGTCGATGCCATCACAACAGAAGAAGCGCTTGCCGCAACAGCAAGACGAACACTGGATGATGCGATTCACAACAAGATTGATTGGAAGAAAGTACGTCAGGAAAAATGTGCGCCGCTTACTTTATCCCCCGTAGAACGTCTGATGGTCTTTTCGACAGCCAAGGGAATGACCCATCAAAAAGTAAGCACTCACTATATGGCACCATTCCTAGCGATTGAGACGATAGAATCTTCAGCAACGCTGCCCAGAGATGAAGCACTAAACATCGAGCGGAAGAACTTTGTTACCCTGGCAAAATCCGATCAAGCGGCCGCATTGGTCAGTATTTATCTCAATGACCAATATATTAAAGGCCTCGTCAAAAAAGCGAAACAGTCACTGACCCACCCTGTCAGTCACAGTGCCGTGATTGGCGCAGGCGTGATGGGTGGCGGTATAGCTTACCAATCCGCGATTAAAGGGATCCCTGCCGTTTTAAAAGATATCGTCCCTGACTCTCTGAAACTGGGCATGGATCATAGTGCTCAACTGTTAGAGCAGGGGGTCAAAAGAGGTAAGCTCTCTCCGCGGGACATGGCTAACACCCTTGCTTCAATACGGCCAACACTTAACTATGCCGGTATAGAAGATGTGGATGTTATTGTTGAAGCCGTGGTTGAAAACCCTAAAATCAAATCGTCTGTCCTGAAAGAGCTTGAAGAAAAGGTTACCGCCAATACCATTCTGACCTCAAATACCTCAACAATTCCGATTACCCAATTAGCAGCGGGACTCTCAAGGCCTGACAAGTTCTGTGGCATGCATTTCTTTAATCCGGTGCATAAAATGCCGCTGGTTGAAATTATTCGTGGCAAAGAAACCAGTGACGAAACCATTGATACAGTCGTGGCTTTTGCTGCCCATATGGGTAAATCCCCGATTGTCGTTAACGATTGTCCCGGATTTTTTGTCAACCGCGTTCTCTTTCCTTATTTTCTGGCCTTTTGTCAGTTGCTCGATGAAGGGTACGACTTTGTCCAAATTGATAAAATCATGGAGAAAGACTTTGGCTGGCCGATGGGGCCTGCCTATTTACTCGATGTTGTCGGTATCGACATCGCGTATCACGCACAACAGGTGATCTGCCAAGCTTATCCAACCCGAATGAAATCATCCCCGGACAACATCATTACCCGGCTTTATGAGGCGAAAAAATTTGGTCAGAAAACCGGTGAAGGCTTCTATCACTACTATACGGATAAACGTGGTAAGAGCCAGAAAGTGTTATCACCTGACATCTACCAGCTTGTCTACGCATCGGGAGAACCGTTGCCTGTCACAGACAAACAAATGATCATGGATCGCATGATGATTCCGATGATGAATGAAGTCATTCTCTGCATGGAGGAAAATATTGTCTCCTCTCCCGCCGAAGCAGACATAGCACTGGTATACGGACTTGGCTTTCCACCATTCAGAGGTGGTGTTTGCCGCTATCTGGATACCATCGGTATTACACAATATATCCAAACTGCTCAGTCATACCAGCGCCTTGGAGAACTCTATCACGTGCCGAAATCTCTCGAAGTAATGGCTCATCAAGCAAGAGTTTTCTATCCCATCCACCATGACAAATTAGAATCAGAGAGAGGGTAATCGCATGAGTAAGCAAGCAGTGATCGTGGATTGTATCCGTACGCCGATGGGCCGATCAAAAGAAGGCGTGTTTCGCCATACTCGCGCAGAAACACTGTCAGCACATTTGATGCAGTCACTGATTCAACGTAATCCACAAATACCGGTGGCTGATATTGAAGATATCTATTGGGGATGTGTTCAGCAAACCCTTGAACAGGGAATGAATATTGCGCGCAATGCTGCGGTTCTAGCCGGACTGCCGTTTGAAATCGGTGCTGTCACAGTCAATCGCCTGTGTGGTTCATCGATGCAGGCCTTACATGATGCGGCAAGATCCGTGTCTGTCGGAGATGCCGATATTTGTCTCATCGGTGGCGTTGAACATATGGGGCATGTGCCGATGACCCATGGGATTGATATGCATCCCGGCCTGAGCAAACATGCAGCGAAAGCAGCCGGCATGATGGGGTTGACCGCTGAAATGCTGGCAAAACAAAACCAGATCAGCCGAGATGCTCAAGATCAGTTTGCCCTGCGTTCCCACCAGAGAGCAGCACAAGCAACAGAGAACAAGCTATTTCAACGAGAAATCGTACCCACCCAAGGCCACGACGAACAGGGCGCACTTATTTCTCTGCAAGAAGATGAGGTCATTCGTCGTGATGCATCTCTCGATTCTCTGGCGTCGCTCAAACCGGTTTTCGACCCGGCCAACGGCACGGTCACAGCCGGCTCCTCTTCGGCCTTATCAGACGGAGCATCGGCAATGATTGTGATGACAGAAGAGAAAGCCAAACAACTCGGATTACCCATCAGAGCCAAAATTCGTGCGATGGCTGTGGCAGGATGTGAGCCATCAGTGATGGGAATCGGCCCCGTCCCTGCGACCCGCAAGGCACTAAAAAGAGCCGGATTATCTCTGCATGATATTGACGTTATTGAACTCAATGAAGCCTTTGCCGCACAAGCACTTTCCTGTATCCGGCAATTTGAACTGACAGATAACTTTGATGATAAAGTGAATTTATGGGGGGGTGCGATTGCATTAGGCCACCCGCTGGGATGCTCAGGCGCCAGAATATCCACCACACTATTACATGTGATGGAACATCAGGATGTCCAGTTCGGTCTGGCAACCATGTGTATCGGGATGGGGCAAGGTATTGCGACGATTTTTGAACGCGTCCGCTAGTTGAGCTCATATTCTCTTAAAAAGTATCCACCGGCATAGCCGGTGGTTTTTCATATGCGCCTATAAGGCTCTCCTACTAGCAGCGCCCTAGCAGGCGCGTAGTGATCTGACATTTGCATATGACTAGTTCCTGCGGCCCGTAAACGGGCTACCTGAATACGGGATCGACAATTGCTCTCCCATTTTATCCTGCTCTAGTTGCTGCTTGATGTAATTTTGTATCTTGCTCGTATTTTTACCTACCGTATCTAC
>NZ_FULE01000017.1 GCF_900163965.1 Vibrio ruber DSM 16370 | reverse complement strand
GAAAATTCTTATATTGAGCGTTTTAATCGAACCTACCGAACGGAAATTCTGGATATGTATGTTTTTAAAACGCTGAATGAAGTCCGGGATTTGACAGAAAACTGGATGAGGGAATACAACGAAGAAAGGCCACATGACTCACTAAATGATCTCACGCCTTGGGAGTATTTGGAAAGACACGACAGCAGGAAAAACTCTAACTTATCGTGCCATTAAAACTGGGATGGTTACAATTGCACCTTATTGTCAATGACCCCGCCAATGAAAGCATGGATCCTACAGATATGGTCAATCTTGCTAAAGAAGAGACGGCCAATTATGTTAGCCGAACCATTGCAGGTGACCCTGCTGCAATTGCCTCGTCTGTTGCCGGAGCATTGGGAGATCGGCTGTTATTCGGCGCAGTGACTGGTCATGCAGCCAAAGGTGCGCTTAAAGGCGCATTCAAGGGGAGCGTGACGGAAGGCGTTACCGAAGGCATTGAGAATGCCGGACAAACTTATGCCACCAATACTGCAATGAATACTGTGACCGGAACGGAGCGTGACCCATGGGGCGGAGCATTACAGAGCGCTGCCGAAGGCGCTGCTGTAGGCATGGGGATCGGCGCAGTATCGGGCGGGATTGGCGGCCTCAGAGGCAAAAATAGCCATACGAAAGAAGCGTCACCTACTGACAGTAATACCTTAGTGCAAGAGCCGTCTTCGACACAGGATGAGTCTCAGCCGTATACCGAAGATGTTGATATATCCGAGAATGAAAGACAACCGGATGTGCCTGAGTCTCCCTCAAAGACTATGCAGGACTCATTTGTTCAGGGGATAGGGGAGAGTCGGGATCAGTTAAAAGAGAAAGGCGTATTAAGTGCCGCTGACCGGCGTGAGACGATGTATCTTGCCAGAGCATATAATCCGGAACGTGCCGCGCAGATTGAGAAAGAATTATCTGACCCGGATGTATATAACGATCCGGATTATTCAGTCGCACTCGCTGATGAATATCAGCAGTTAGCCCAGAGTGCAAAAAATCTGGACGTTGATCCGCTGGCGACCGCCGTTGATCGGCATGTGACTAATCATAAACGTGATTTAAAAACTCGCAATCAACAGCTAAAAGAGAGTAGTGAAATTGCGAAGCCTCAGAGTCCACCCCCCAATCTCTCTAGTCAGCAGGCTGAATACGACCAGATCCGTGAGCAGGTTGTCTCTCAACTTCTTTCAGAAGATCAGAATAATCAGGCGTTGATTGACCGACTGACTCAGATCCGGTATGACAAAATTCACAATGATGCCCCGGTTGAGCATGGACAGCCGCATCGGCCCCAGCCCTACATAGACAAAGGCGCGGCATTTAATAAGAAAAAGTCTCAGGCCGCCATTGACGATAAGGCGATTCAGGCCAGAGAAGCCGCATTGCATTTTCAGGCTGAAAATGAACGTTCTCAACGACCCCAGTTCACGCCTAATCCTAACTGGATCGGTGACATTGATGGGGCACCTGTAACCCGCACCTATCAAAGAGAGCAGGCGAATACTGCCGCTCGGGAGCAGCAAGCCAGACAGGATAAAACCGATCTGAAAAAAGACCAGATTCGGAATCGAATGGGGCGCGATACGTCAGGCCGGTTCCAGCAGTTCAACAATGATGCAGAGCGCATTCAGTCGGACATGCCAACAAAGAGTGAAGTTCAGGATATTAAACATCAGGCAACAGAACGGCAGTTAGAGCGGTCATTTTCTGAGAGCAAAATTACCGGAATGAGTAAACGTCTTCGTCGCCGGATACAACGTTCAAAAGGATTTGATACCGAAGCGGTTTTAAATGAGTTTCGCCACCACGAAAAACGGTTGCAGGCATATCAGGAAGAAGCCCGTCAGCAGGCAGAGCGTGAAGCCAGCGATCCCGAAAATATTCGGCGGAGAAAGTCGGCGCAGGCACTATTTGAAGAAAAGATTGCTTCTCCGGAGGCGAAACAGTTCAAAGAAAACTTGATTCAAGAAGCGATTCGTCGCGTAAACGCCAGTCTTGATAAGACTAGCGGAACAGTTCTTGAAATAGACAGTCGGTCGAAGTCACTGCCCGAAGTGAAAAAGCAGCTTACGAATAGTGTTCGTTCGCTGGCAAATCAGTTTATCGGTAAAACTGCGGCACTGAATGAAAAGTTACGTGCAAAATCCGCAGAAAATGAATCCCGGTCGTCGTCTGATGCAGAGTCTGCCCCGGCTGAACATGATATCACCAGTTTGGAGGCAGTAATCCCGGAGAGTTCCCCCGTAGCTGCAAATCAACCTGAAACGGAAGTTCGGGAAGACGAATATGACACGCTTTCAAAAGCCAAAGCACTGATAGAAAAAACACTTCAATCAAACAGAGAAAGTACGGGGAAAGCCTCACTAAAAGGTATCCGTACCGTTTATCGAAATGAAGGGATTATGGCCAAAGCGTTGAATGAGCGGGTTAAAAAACACGGGTATAACAATCTCAGTGACTTTGAGCGAAAAATAAAAGCAGCATCCGAAGGGAAGGAACCATCTGAACCTGAAGCTCAATCCCAACAGGCCTCTCCGCAAACGGAAAGACAATCAGAGGAAGAGCCACAGCCGGAAGTCAGTGAAAATATTCAGCTCCTTGAAGCCATGCAGACCCGGATTCAATCCGGGTTTAAACCGTCCAATAATCTCGCTTTAAAACGGGCAGGCAAAGACATCTATGAGCTGGGCAGCATCAGTGATGTGACACCGCTGATGATGAAAAAACTGCAAGAAGCCTACGAAACTGCGCAAATTAATCAACGGCGTCTGAAGGTAAATAAAGCACTTGAGCAGGATAGTTCCCCTCAATCGGTCGAGAGAATTTTCAACCAACTGACTGAGGATTATCAGGCTCAACCGAAACTGAATATCAGAACCGCTCACAGTTCCGATTTACAGGCATACAGCACCCCGGCTCCCCTGTCGTTTCTGGGTAATATTGTGGCCGGGATTGATGCAGATACCACGGTGTTGGAGCCAACGGCTGGGAATGGTCTGTTGTTGATGACTTCTGCACCGGAGAATACCTTTGCAAATGAACTGGATCCGGTTCGGGCTGAGTCACTTAGATGGAGTGGGTTTGACGTGACCACACTCGATGCCAATGGCGATCCACTCACCAATGGAATGGTGACAGAGACAGTAGACCGGGTGATCGCCAATCCGCCATTTGGGAAAATAAGAGGCGAAAAAGGTGAACCAGAAAAGTTTTCTTTTGAAGACAGATTCGGCAATATAATCCAGTTGGGCGAGCTGGATCATGTGATTGCCAGAAATGCATTACAGGCGATGAAATCTGACGGTAAAGCGTATCTTATCCTTGGCACCAGTAAAGTCGTCGGTAAGCTCTCCGTCAATCAACGGATTTTTCTCAACTGGCTGCATCAGAACTACCATGTGCGCGACTACACGGAAATTGACGGGAAGCTCTATGAGAAACAGGGAGCCGGATGGCCAGTGATGCTCATCAGCATCGATGGCAGAGCCAAAACACCGACCGGACAGTTTGCGCCGACAAAATCACGGATAACAAGACATCAGACATGGGACTCTCTTTATGAGCACTACCGGAAACAGGGGTTACTGGGTACCCAATCATCCCGATATGGACGAAGAACTACAGATCCTGCTCAGGTGTCGGGTAAGCAGAGAGCGGAAGCTGTCTTACGAGCTGATGCTCAGCGAACTCAGAGAAAAGCTGGCATTCACCATCGAGATGGCAACGAAAGAAGAACAAAGAGAAGCGGTCATTTTGCTGGATCTCCCCCCGCAGATCAGTCCACTATCGCCGCACGAGATGTCCGACTGGATACTGGAAGGCTCATCCATCGGACTGCTGGAAAGATTCTGGGATCTAGAGAATTATCCACAGAAAACAGTGCTGACCCTGCCGGATGGACAAAAAAGGACACAGGATCTGATAAAAGTCATCAGCCTGCTCAACCTTTAGACGAAAATGAGATTAAAACAGCCCCGGACAGCAAGCGGGCGAATGCCTTCCAGTCGGTTTACCGGTCTAAATCGGGCGGTCTGAATGACAGCGTATTAACCCCGGCCAACATTGAATACTACACCTCAGAGGCGCTGTCAGATTTAGAAGCGCGTCATGGCAATATCGATACTTATGTCATGGACAAGCTCGGATATCCCTCGATATCTGAGTTGCACGATGCGTTTATGGGACTGCAAACCGATGCTGTCGGACTGGCCGTTTCTGCGATTGAAAATAATAAGGCAATTATTATCGGCGACCAGACCGGTGTCGGCAAAGGCCGTCAGGCTGCCGGCATCCTTCGTTATGCGATGAATGCCGGTAAGACGCCCATCTTCATTACACAAAAAGATAATCTGTTTACCGATATGGTTGACGACCTTGCTGATATCGGTGTGAGGCAGTTTACCCCACTGATTATGAACCGTGGTGTCGGCATTAAGCAGGTAATCTCTTCCGGAACCCCACAGGAAAAAACAGTATTCAGACACCGGAACAGCGGTAAGACCCTCAAAAAATATTTTGCTGAAATGAATGAGACCGGTCGGTTACCTGACGGTTTTGATGCGCTATTTGCCACATATGATCAAATCAGTACAGACCAGCGCGGTATAAAAAAATCGGTTCTGAATGCGCTGGCTAAAAATGCCGTTCTGGTGATGGATGAAGCGCATTCAGCCGCTTCCGGAGAAAAGGCAAAGTCAAATCGTGGGCTTTTCTTTAATCAATATGTGGGAAAAGTGGCCGGTCTGACGTATCTGTCTGCCACCTATGCGAAACGACCAGAAAATATGGCCCTGTACCGACGGACTGATTTAGGGGTTGCGGCGGGAGGCGATGATGTGACCGGAGCGATTGAAACCGGTGGCCTCGGGATGCAGAACTATATTGCCGCCAAACTGGCACAGGCCGGGCATTATATTCGTCGAGAGCGCAGCTTTGATGGTATTGAAATCAAAGATGAAATTATCAGTTCGGGTGGTGATATTGAAAGAGCCTTTGATACGACCACGGCGGCTCTGCGGGGGTTACAGCGTCTGTCCCGAGCATGGGACGATTATGTACAAGAGGAGCTTGCTGAAAGTATTGCGGCGGAGCACGGGCTGGATACGCTGACCGGTGGTAATAAAGCGGATAAGAACATCAATGTTAATTCGTTCAGTTCGGTGGTGCATAACTATATTGCGCAGTTAACACTAGGTCTGAAAGCTGATGCAATTGCTGAATTGGCGATTGCATCATCCGGTCGTGGTGAAAAGCCGGTGATTGCTCTGGAAAGTACATTGGGATCGGCATTAAAGAACTATATGGCAGATAATAATCTGAGTGATGGGGATTCGCTGGGGTCACTGTCTTATGCTGATTATTTGGGTAGAACGCTGGACAATGTGCTGGCGTACCGGGTGAAAGCACCGGGCGAGAAGAATTCAGAGAAATTTACCGTATCGATTGATGACATAGACAGCCCATTACTGAAACACCTGTATGACCAAGCCAAAGCCGCCATTGTTGAAATAGCGCACTACAATATTCCCGCCTCTCCGATTGATCATATCAGACACCGGCTTGAGCAGGCAGGGCTGAGGGTTGCAGAAATCACCGGTCGCAAACGGATGGTGGATTATGATTCTAGGAAAATAATCCCGAGAGCAACAGCAGAAGCGAATGACCGACGGGGGCAGGTTGATCAATTTAATGCCGGAACGCTGGATGTGCTGATTTTAAATCAGGCGGGTTCGACAGGTCTGTCCATTCACAGCCGCGACGATTATCCGGATACCCGTCAACGATTTATGATTGTGGCTCAGCCGAGTCTCAATATTGATACCTATATGCAGATGCTGGGGCGTGTCAACCGGACCGGGCAGGTCAATGTACCGAAGTATGCGAATGCGTGGCTGGATTTACCCAGTGAAAAGCGTCCTGCGGCGGTGCTGGCCGGGAAAATGGCCAGTCTGAATGCCAACACCTCCGGCTCAACTGAATCTGCGACCTCTGTTAAATCCTTTGATTTACTCAATCCATACGGGGATGCGGTTGTGATTCAGTATGTTAAAGAAAATCTGAAAGCACTGGGTGAATATGGCGATGATTTTGTCAAGGTGAGTGAGGCAGACCAACCCGCAAACTATTTTCTGGGAAAACTTGCTGTATTGCCGGTTGCGCTCCAGCGGGATGTTCTGGCTGAGCTGGATACCCTGTATGCAGAAAAAATCAATTATCTCAATGCCACCGGTCAGAACTATCTGAATATGACTGAGATCGATTTACAGGCTGAGCCGGTCGAGCAGACGCAACTGGTCGCAGGCGATCCGAAGCGCGGCGTATTCTCCGAGCCGGTTTATCTCACCCGGATCAGAGCGAAGATGCAAGGGAAAGCGCCGCACTGGGATGAAGTGCAGGAGCGGCTTAGTCAGAGTAGTGAGGCTACGTTCAAATCACTGGCGCATCAGGTGAAAGTTCAGGCCAATGAATTTTACGATCAGATGCAGGGCAAAGTGGAGTCTCTGAACCAGTTGATTGAAACTCACCGTGCCAAAGGAAAATCGGTGAAATCACTTGTGTCTGAAAAAAATGAGATGACCTCTGCACTCGCGGCTTACAAACACCGCATCGGGAGTTATGAGCGTTGGGTATCAGGGGCATATGGTCAGTTTGTTCGGGTTAAATTTAATCCTGAAGAGACAGATAGTCCGTCTGTGATGGGGGTGGTGGTCGGTGTGAATCATGCCAGTCAGTCCGGCGATCCTATGGCTCCGTCAAAAACCAGAATTGAAGTGATGGTTGCTGATCAGACCCGGCATATTTCGTTTACATACCGACATATTCACGATGGGACGCTGACCCAAGCCGGTAATGAGATGGATGAAAGCCAGATGCAGATGATCTTTGACCATCAGGCATCTTTACCGTCCGTTGAAAACCGTTATGTCATGACGGGCAATTTAATCATGGCAAAAGATCAAACCATCAAAGCGGGGCAGATCGTTCCGTTTACAACACATGACGGTCGTGTGATTCAGGGAATGTTATTACCCCGCAGTTTTGAGCCAAAGACACATATTAAAGCGAGTGTGGATGCCACGGCGGAGCAGTCCCTTGACTGGCTGATGAATACCCGCGATAACGAACTGGCATCATTAGGGCTTTCGACCAAACAGCATGATGTGTATCTGCGCCGGGACTCTCGCGGCGCTGAAGTAACATATGTATTGCAAATGCCTAAATCAGTCAGCAGAGGGAAACGTTTTTGGGGGAACCCGGAGATTGAAGCGATTATCGGAGAGCAGGCCGTCAGCGGCAGTGGGATATTGAGTGTCGGGGTTAAGCCCTCAGACCTGTCAGTATTGGTGAATGCATTTGAAAAGATTGCTCCCCTTCGGCCTATCAGCAAAGCTCAGATTGACGATTTTATGCGTCTGAATCAGATAGAGCAGCCGAAAACCAGTTCATCAGAGATTGTTTTCAGCAAGGCCAGTATCGCAACCCGGACACCGGCTAAAGGCATGTCTCTGAAGTCGGCAGAGCTGGCGGTCAGTCAGTGGCTGAAAGCCTACCAAGGCGGAGCCGGTGTGAAAGTAACCGTGGTTCCGACACAGGCAGCGGCGGAGAAAATTGCGGGAATGAATTTCGGCCAACGTGTGATTTATTCATTTTATCGCAGGGACAGCCGTGAAGTTGTCGTAATTGCTGAAAATCTTGAGAGTGCAAAACAGCTTCGCCAGAAACTGCGCCATGAAATACTGGTGCATCATAGTCTGAAAACAGTGGTGGGGGCTGCTGAATATCAGAGCATCCTCCGGCGTGTCAGGCAGGGTCGGAACTCTCCGTATCTGAAGGCGTTGTGGGAGAGCGTTGACCGGAACTATCGAGGCCAGAGTGACAGTGATTTGGTTGAAGAGGTGCTGGCACGCGCCGCTGAAATCGACAGAAACAAAATCCGGCAGTGGTGGGATCGGGTGGTGGAAGCTATTGCTCACGCCCTGAGAAAGGTCGGGCTGATGAAAGCATCGGATGTCACTGTTGCTGAGCTGAACAATATCGTACAGATGTTGGCGGATCGGGTCAGAATGGCAAATAACCCATATCTGAAAGCTGCGGACAGCAGGACATCAACATCATCTGGTATTCAGTTCTCTCAGGAAAAAAACATGACTCTGGATGAAGCGCTGGCTCAATCTACACCACAGGCCAGATTCGGCGGTGTGCTCAATGCAGTTTCTCAGGGGCTGGGGGCGGTTCGTGGCAATCTGGGACTCGGAGCTCTCACACTACGCCAACTTGCGGATCTGTCTCAGCGAAAACTGCCCCAGTTGAGTGAATATGTTGATACCGTTCACCGGATGTTAAGCCGTCGGAATCAGCTCGCCTTTGATGCGCACGAGATGGCTAATTCTATCCGTAAATGGATGGGTCGGCACAAACAAGATGCTGATGAGATGTTTGATATCGCACATCAGTCAACTATTGAAGGTGTTGACCCGGCGCAAGCGTTTCAGTCCGCTCGGGAGGTTGCCGAGAAACGGATACAGCATCTGGAATATGTAAACGACGGCAGTCATAAAACTAATGAGCAAATGGATGAGCTGAAAACGCTCAGAAATATGCTGGCCGGTGAGCCCCGTCGTATGAAAAAACATGCTGAGTTAAAACAGCGATTTGATAAGTTGCCGGAGGAAGCGAAACAGCATTACCGGACGATGCGTGATACCTACCGGGAGCGTCACGATCTTTTTAAACATCTACTGGAGCAGCAGATTATCAATGCGGCGATTGACGGCAGGATAAAAAAGGCGCGTCTGGCTGATTTGAGAGCGCAATTTGAGTTACAGGAAGTTATGGCACCGTATTTTCCTCTCGCCCGGTTTGGGGATTACTGGCTGAGTACCACCGATGAGAACGGCGAGAAACGCTATATGATGTATGAGTCTGAGCGTGAGCAACAAGTGGCGAAAAAGAAACTTGAACGTCAGGGTTTTTCTGTTTTTACCGGTTATAAGTTGGACAAAAACCAACATATTGAAGGGGCGAGTCTGGGTTTTGTGGTTGATTTAGTCGGACAGGTTGAAGAATCCAGTCTCAATGATTTAAAGAAAACCGAACTACAGGACATGATTTATCAAATGTATCTTCAGTCATTGCCTAGCCGCTCGATGCGTAAACAATTTATGCACAGACAGAAAGTGAAAGGGTGGAGTAATGATGCGCTCAGGGCGCTGGCTGAAAATATGGTCAAGGGTTCTTATCAGTTGGCCCGGCTTGAATACGCAGACGAACTGACAAAACTTGCAACTGAGACGATAGAAACCGCGAAGCAGAGTGGAGACAATCAGTCATCAAGGTATGCCAATGAACTGATGAAACGCCATGAATGGGTCATGTATCCGAAACATTCCAAAGCCGCGCAGAAAATCACATCCCTTGGGTTTTTATATATGTTGGGTTTTTCTCCGGCAGCAGCGGCAGTGAACATCACTCAGAATTTTGTGGTTGCTTTGCCCATGATTGCCAGTAAGTTTGGCGCAATTCGTGCCTCATCTGAGCTGGCAAAAGCAACGAAAGAATTTATTTCAGCCAAAGGCAACATTAAATCAAAACTGAAAGATGCAGGTGAAATTGCCGCTTTCAATCAGTGGTACGACTCCGGCCTGCTGGATTCTACCAATGCGCATGATTTAGCAGGCATGGCCGAAGGGCAGAGCTGGAAGTACAGCCCTGCATACGAGAAGTTCTCCGGCTGGATGTCGGCTCTGTTTCACAAAGCTGAGGTGTTTAACCGGGAAACCACAGCGCTTGCAACCTACCGGTTGGCTCGTAAAAAAGGCATGAGTCACGACCAATCTGCAAAATTGGCTGAAAAATTAACATGGGATGCACATTTTGATTATTCGAATGTGAACCGGGCTCGCTATATGCAGAGTCCTGTGATGAAGGTGGCAACTCAGTTCAAACAATATTCGCAGAACATGACTTACTATCTGATGCGCAATGCATTCCTGTCAATGAAAGGTATGACGTCTGAAGAACGATCGGAAGCCAGAAAACAGCTTGTCGGCACACTGGGTATGACTGCGCTATTGGGTGGGGTGTCCGCATTACCTCTGAGTCTGGTATACGGTCTGGCAAACAGTCTGAATGCTGCTTTTGGTGATGATGATGAGCCATGGGAGGCTGAAACCGAGTTCAAAACCTATTTGTCTGATGTACTTGGGGAGAATATTGCGAATAAGATTATTTACGGGGTTGGTGGGGCTGGGATGTCACCGAGGATTTCGTTAGACGGGATGTGGATACGCGATCCGAACCGGGATTTGGAAGGGGACAATGTCTGGTCTTTTTATGCGCAGCAGGTTGCCGGTCCTGTTCTGGGCGGTGTTGCAGTACAGGCAATCCGATCCGGTGATAAAGCACTTCACGGGGATTATTATCGCAGTATTGAAGGTCTTGTCCCGGTTGCTGTGAAGAATGTCATGAAAGCCTATCGGTATGCAGACGAAGGTGCTTTAAATAGCCGGGGTGATGCATATAAAGAGGACTTTGACGTTTTTGAGATTCTAGAGCAATTGGTCGGAATGACGCCGGGGGATTTATCCAAACAATATCAACTCAACAACGCGCGTAAAAACTATGAGCAGCATGTACTGGATCGTCGCTCCAATCTAATGAAATCGTATTATCTGGCGTGGAAGCTGGGAGATGAGCGGTTGATGCTGAAGACACAGCAAGCTATTGCACATTTTAACCGGAGATATCCGCCACTGGCCTTAACCTCAAAATCAATCCGTCAATCAATCAGAGTCCGACAGCGTTATAGCAGAGAAAGTGCTCACGGTGTGAATCTCAACCAACATCTTCGGGGTGTTGAAGCGGATGTTGTCTGGTGAGTTTGGTTATATATAAGCCAGTCACGAATTTTGTGATTGGTTTTTTTATGTCTGCTTATACTCAGCGTTTGATATTAAGCAACTACCTTTCAGTGGAAACAATATACTCAATACAATTGAGGTACTGTCATTAAATACTCACTCAGCTTTAAGGAAAGTTACACAAGCAAAGCCTTATCATTTCACAAGGATTCAAATATTCAATTTCGCATACACAAGTGGTTGTACCAAATGTTGTACTATTTTTTATAGTGCCGTCTATTTTATGTAGTTAACTAATTGTTTTATATTTGGTTATTTATTGGAGGTGATTATCCAGAGATGAAAGACGAACCAGAAAATCTTTTTTTGTTTGGCTTGGTCGCACGTTGTCCAGAACCAGCTTTTACGGGCGTCCTGCCCGGAAAAGCCTAACCATTCTTCCATGAATGGTTTTCTTTGATTAGTGGTTGATTTGCGTGGTGTGAAACATTCTTAAAAAGTTAATTTGGTCACTGAACTCAGGGTGAAAAATCATGGACGATTTTTCAGGATTGCTTGAGCAGGATGCGAATCAATCCGACCCTGATTACGCGCGCTGAACTTAAACCTAGGCCTTTTGGGGTACTTTTTCGGCCTTGAAAAAGTACCTGGGGCGCTTTCGGAGATGGCAATGAGATCGAAGAAAGTCATTGCGTCCCAAACTCAGCATCATCCTTTTACTTTTCCAGCCTTCGGCGTGTGTCCCAAATCGTGCTTTACTTGAGTATTGAACTTCAAATTACATGACTGTTTTCATCCTGTGGGGGAATGTGCTCACCTTAATCATGTTGCCACCTTAATAAGGTGCTAGCAGCAAATAGCCATGGATATAACCGACGGTCATTATCAAGACGCCCTTATAATATAATCAGAGACATTCATTATTTATATTATTGAGCCTAACTAAAGCTTTGGCATAATTTTGAACGAGGAAGGATTTTTTCGAAGCACATGTTTGCAACCGCTCCAAATATCTGAAATAGAGCTCATGCTTTCAGAGCAAAAAATAGTTATAACAGTAAGTTATGTTGACTTCACATCAGATTCTTGCTTCTCTAGTGCAAAGATGACCCACCTTCACATTATATAAAGTCATTATCGGTGAAGTGAAAAATAATAACTCTGCATATCAGCCGAGAGACTCCCCCGTAACGAATTGCTAAGGAAGTATGTTGATGAAAAAATTCCTCGAAAATAGGCTAATTGGCACCAAGTTGGCTCTTGGGTTTGGCTCTGTACTGCTACTGGCCTTGGTGGTCGGTATTGTTGGTATTACAGGCGTCAATACCTTACATGTGCGAGCTGAAAAGGTGCGACTTTCAAACGATCTTGATGACACCATTGTCGATATGCGAATCGATTTAGAACACTATGTTATTTCTGGATCAGCAGAAAATAATAGTCAGGTGCAACACGACATAAACCAACTGCAAGGCTATCTTCAAACCGCTGAACAATTATACAGTGGCGTTAAGGTGAAAGATTTAACTCAGCAAACTCAAAACAACCTTGCTGATTACCAAAAAACCTTAACGAAACTGATTGCTGCCCGAACGCGATGGGATGGTATCGATAGCAATGCAGTACAGTATTTGCAGTCAATTTATACGCAATATAGACAAATCATTGAACAGCTTCGTCAACAAAACGATCCTCAAGCCTTTACTGCGGCTTTAGATGTTTCAAATGATTGGTACGCGCTCACGACGGAAATGAACAAATACATTAGCAAAAAACAAGATATTCCGATTGAGCTGGTGACCACCCGGTTTCAGTCGGTCGTCAAAAAAACCGCAGCACTACAACTCCCTGATGCCTTAGATGATTCTCGTAAAAGTATTCTCACCCTTCTGGGGAAATATGAAGAGCTTGGAAAAATTAACCCGGAGATCAATAAGAACCTGACAGATGCGCAAAACAGACTGATTGAGTTATCCATCCAAATGGATAAACAAATCGATGCGATTACGTCGATTCAAGAGCAAAATAGTATCGAAGATGGTCGCGAAGTTTCGATGTTATCCATCACCGCAACAGCAATCGCTATTTTGATCGGTATATTTTTCTCATTCTTTATTCGCCACATGATTGTCCAGCCCATGAATGAGGTTATCCATGCAGTCGGCAAAATTGCCAAAGGTGATCTCACCCAGAATCTGTCCACCGACCGTAAGGACGAGCTTGGCCAGCTCTTTAATCACATTGGTGAAATGAGTAAAACACTGAACAAACTTATTTCTGAAGTTGTCTCGGGTGTCATGAGCTTAAGCGCCACAAGCGAGCAGTTAGAAAGCATCTCGAAGCAAAGCCAGCAGATGATGCAATCACAGCGCGATGAAACAGACCAAGTGGCAACGGCGATCAATGAAATGTCCGCCACAGTATCTGAGGTGGCCCGAAATGCTGAAACCGCCGCTGAAGCGACCACGAAAACCGACAATATCATTATTCAGGGCAATAACATTGTGAATGCCACTGCCCAAACAATCGATGCCTTAGCCAGTGACATCGCATCCACAAGTGAAGCTATGGAGCAACTCAAACTCCGGACCGATAACGTTGGCAATGTTTTGGAAGTCATTAAGGCTGTCGCTGAACAAACAAACCTATTAGCACTGAATGCTGCGATTGAAGCTGCGCGCGCTGGTGAAGCCGGTAGAGGTTTTGCTGTTGTGGCAGATGAAGTCCGTGGACTCGCCAGCCGAACACAAAGCTCAGCCAAAGAGATCGAAGATCTGATTGTTGAACTGCAAGATGGTGCACAAGCGTCATTAGACAAAATGATTGGCAGTCGGGAGCTTTCAGGCAAGAATGCAGAACAAGCGAAAGATGTTCTTACATTATTTGAAGATATCAGTGAGCAAGTTCGCGATGTTCAAGATATGAACAATCAGATTGCAACCGCTGCGGAAGAACAATCTCAAGTTTCAGAAGATATTAATCGCAGTGTCGAGAATGTGCGTGAATTAGCGGATAAAACTGCGGAAGGCTCTTTAGAATCGGTAAACGCAGTAACCAACTTAAGACAACTCAGCCAGCAACTGAAAAAACTGACTGACCAGTTCTCGATTTAATCCCATCATGTCATTGAACCAAGAGTTAAAATTAGAGGTGGAGATGGTAAGCATACAAAGCGTTCAGTAGGGATGCGCAACACTGGGTGTTATCGTTCAAGGAGGCGATGATGGCAAAGGTTATATCGGTGAGTAAGAGTGAAGAACATCACTTTTCCAAATCGGCCGTAAAAGCAATCACCTTAATCCAAGGAGAGGGGGTTGAGGGGGATGTGCACAGAGGTACGACGGTAAAACATCGTTCTAGGGTAAAAGTTGATCCGACGCAGCCAAATTTAAGGCAAGTGCATCTCATCCATGGCGAATTATTTAACGAATTAGATCAGCAGGGGTTCGATATTGAGCCCGCTGCATTGGGTGAAAATATCACGACACAGGGAATCGACTTACTCTCATTGCCCAAGGGGACAAGGTTACAATTTCCGAGTGGGGCACAAATTTCTGTAACAGGTCTGCGAAACCCATGTCCGCAAATAGAAAATTATCAGAAAGGGTTGTTATCAGCCTTATTAGGCCGGGACGAGTCAGGAAAAACGGTCCGCAAAGCCGGTGTCATGGGGATTGTTGTCATGGGTGGTGATGTGCATGAAGGGGATCATATTGACGTTGTTTTCCCTGATGAGCCATTTCAAAAGTTAGAGGTTGTTTAAGGGCGAATAATGAACAATCTCTCTTATTTTACGATTTTTTGCGATAAGTCTGTCGCAGAACACAAGGGGTAGGTTTATTGTGCAACTGACTCACGGGAGAACCTGATGAACCTGGAACGAATCCACCATGTCGCTATCATTTGTTCTGATTATCAAAGGTCTAAAGCATTCTACACGGAAATCTTAGGTCTCAAGATTCTGGCGGAAAATTATCGAGAAAACCGGAACTCATATAAGTTAGACTTAGCATTGCCCAATGGTGAGCAACTAGAGTTATTCTCTTTTCCGTCGCCACCACCAAGAGTGAGTCATCCTGAAGCACAAGGTCTTAGACATTTGGCTTTTGCTGTCAGCTCTATTGAATCCACCGTAAGCGAGCTACATTCACATGGTATCGATGTTGAGCCTATTCGTATTGACGAATTTACAGGTAAAAAATTTACGTTTTTCCAAGACCCTGATGGCTTACCGCTCGAGTTGTGTGAAGAATAAACAGGCGGGTGTCTGAAAGGGATTTACCATGCTTGTCAGTGTCAGCTTAACGTTTGGGCTCGGTGCCCTGAATCAGTTTTACGAGGCCTGTCTGAAAAAGCTTAACCTTTCATTTGCCCGGCCTCGGGTCTCAAAACATGATGCACATTGCGTTTTCGCACCCCAAATAACAACACAATCTACGGTAGGCATGGCATTCGTTACTTGATAGCCTAGGGCACAATCAATTCAGACAGCATTATTAGGAAATCCTATGGATAATTTTACTTACTTTAACCCAACTAAAATTCACTTTGGCAAAGGTCAGATTGCCACGCTGAAAGAAGAAATCGCTCCCAATAGCCGTGTTTTGCTGACTTACGGCGGGGGAAGTATTAAAGCAAACGGTGTCTACGAGCAAGTGCTCGATGCGCTGCAAGGGTGTTCTGTGGTCGAGTTTGGCGGGATTGAACCGAACCCGCATTACGAAACCCTGATCAAAGCGGTGGCTGTGGCAAAGCAAGAGCAGATTGATGTCATTCTGGCTGTCGGTGGCGGCTCAGTGATCGATGGCAGTAAGTTTATTGCTGCGGCGGCATGTTATGACGGGGACGCCTGGGACATTATGACCACCGATGGTGATTGTGTCCGTCGCGCTTTGCCTTTGGGCTGTGTGCTGACGTTGCCTGCGACCGGCTCTGAAATGAACAAAAACAGCGTCGTTACCCGGGCAGAGACGCAGGATAAACTCTCTTTTGGCTCTGATTTCGTTCGTCCGGTATTTTCGATACTGGATCCGCAAACGACTTATACATTACCGCCACGACAAATCGCCAATGGTGCTGTCGATAGCTTCGTTCACATCATGGAGCAATACATGACTTATCCGGTCAACGCTAAAGTCTCTGACCGTTTTGCCGAAAGTTTATTGCTGAATCTGTTTGAAGATGGCCCGGCAGCGCTGGCGACCCCGGATGACTATGAAGTCCGGGCGAATCTGATGTGGACGGCGACAATGGCATTGAATGGAACACTGAAAAACGGGGTCCCGTCTGACTGGGCAACTCATGCCATTGGTCATGAACTGACCGCGTTGTACGGCCTCGACCACGCTCAGACGCTGGCGATTGTCATGCCGGCGCTGTGGCGCTACAAAAAAGAGCAGAAAAAAGGCAAGCTGTTACAGTATGCGCATCGCGTCCTCAATATTACCTCGGGGACAGAAGATGAGCAGATCGAGCAGGCGATTCAGAAAACTGAAGCCTTCTTCACCCAGATGGGCAACCCGACCCGCCTGTCTGACTACAATCTGAGTGAGAAAGATATTCCGGCCGTGCAGGAAAAACTCACCGAGCACGGTATGCTGGCACTCGGGGAGCATCAGGATATTACGCCGCACGATGCCGCAGCAATATTAAAACTGGCGTTGTAACTGTTCAGTGAATCAAATCAGCCCGGTCATAAGATAAACATGACCGGGCTTTTTTGTCGTTGTTCAAAATAGATAGCTTGCAGCCTATTCATATATAACTCATTTTTAGCCTTCGAAATCGTGATAAGAGACTTTACGCATCCGATTGGATCGGTCATATTGCGGCACTGACCCAAATAACTGCTGATTCAAACACCTTGGATGTAGATACGGAAGATGACCACCTCACTGACTCATAAAGATTATTTAAAAATTGCGATCCCTTTTGTTATTTCAACTTTGACGCAGCCCTTACTGGGCGCCGTGGATACTGCTGTTATCGGTCAGCTTGGCTCAGCCGCGCTGATTGGTGGTGTTGCGGTTGGGACAGTTATCATGAATACCCTGTATTGGTTGTTCGGATTTTTCCGGGTGAGTACCACGGGGCAGAGTGCGATTGCTTTAGGAAAAAAGAGTGAGCAAGCCAAAGCAACCAGTCTGCTGCATCCTTTTGTGATGGCCGCCGCCGTCGGGATGATTTTCATTGTGAGCCAGAGCCTGATTTGGCGCGGTGCAGAGTGGGTGATTCAGCCGGAGCCGGATGTTGCAGCACAGACCCGGCAATACTTTTTCATCCTTATTTGGGGCGCGCCGTTTGTTTTACTCAACTATACCCTGATTGGTTGGTTAATGGGGCAGGCAAAAGTTAAAGAGACTCTGCTGACCCAGATTTTCGGCAATGTACTCAATATAGTGTTAGATATTCTGTTTGTGGTCGGCTTGAATATGGGCGTCGCCGGGGTAGCGATTGCGACGTTGACTGCGCAGGTTGCTACATTTTTGATTGGTATTTATCTGGTACGGCGGGCTGCGGGGTTCTCATTTGCGCCTTATTTGGGGCTGGCAAAAATGGGAGGACAGGAACTCAAAACGATAGTCTCGGCCAATACCGATCTGATGCTGCGAACGATCTGTCTGCTGGCGATGTTTAACTGTATGGCGCGATTTGGTTCGTCCTTGGGCGCTGAGACGTTAGCAGCCAATGCGGTTATGATGCAGATGACTTTTCTGATGAGTTATATGTTTGAAGGGGTTGCCAATGCCTCAAGTGTATTCAGCGGTAAATCGGTTGGTGAAAGATCTCTGAACCTGTTTACACAGGTACTCAAGATGAATTTTCAGTGGACAAGCGGGTTAATTGCGTTACTGACAGTGCTTATGGTGCTTACCCATCACCAACAGGTACTGCTGTTTACTCAAATTCCTGACGTTGTTACACAATACCATCAGGTTAGTGGCTGGCTGGTTGTCTTCCCGCTGGTGGCTGGGTTCGGCTTGACCGTGTATGGTATTTTTACCGGAAGTGGTACCACCCGGCCGGTGAGAAATTCAACGTTTCTGGCGCTGTTGGTTTTTTTGCTGGCGATCTATTTTACAATGGATGCATGGGGCAATCAGGGGCTTTGGTTGGCATTTACGCTGTTTTATATCGGGCGTTTTGCTTTTCTTTACCCGTATATCGGTCGGGTGCGTCAGCGGTGTCTGGCATCATAATCTTGTGGGAGCAACCACGTCGGTTTGCAGCGGGGCAATCTTTGTTGAAGCGATAACGGTTGAATCATAACAGTTAAGCAATAACAACTCATTTTATAAGGATTTATCACATATGGCATTTTCAGCGTGGTTATCACTGTTTACAATTTCTCTGTTGGGGGCGATGTCTCCGGGGCCGAGTCTGGCGATGGTAACCAAACACACACTTGCTGGCGGGCGGCTGAATGGTATTGCAACGGCATGGGCCCATGCGCTGGGGATCGGAGCGTACGCTTTTTTGACAATCATTGGTCTGTCGATTGTATTGCAAAAGGCGCTGTGGTTGTTTCAGGCAATTAGTTTGATTGGGGCTGTTTATCTGGCTTATTTGGGGTGGAAGGCGCTGCGCTCTCAGGGCGGAGTCGCCTCAAGTGTTGATACCGGCATCCGGGTTTCGCTATGGCAATCTGCCAAAGAGGGGTTGATGATCTCGATGTTAAATCCGAAAATTGCCTTGTTTTTTACCGCGTTATTCAGCCAGTTTATTACCCTGAGCCATGATGTTTCGAGCCGCGCGATTGTGGTGATGACACCGCTGTTGGTCGATGGATTATGGTACACCTTGTTGGCGCTATTGTTCTCCAGTTCGGCGGTTTTAACGCGTTTAAAGCGCAAAGCGGTGCTGATTGATCGGATTTCTGGTGTGGTACTGATTGCACTGGCTTGCCGAATTGTAGTAAATATTTGATTTAAATCAATTTTTAATTTGTGTCATTATGACTCTTATGTGTCTTTATGGATGAATTAAGTGTGTTAAAATGACTTGTATATTGTAAGGGTTTTATCATAAGTATATGAAAAATATATAATTTTTTAATGGCATGGTTTATGCCACTTTCGCTCCGGAATTAAAATGAATTCATACAACAATATCTGGAGCGAGCCTATGTTTTGTATTCAATGTGAACAGACTATTCAAACCCCGGCAGGAAAAGGTTGTGCCTATGCTCAGGGCATGTGTGGTAAAACTGCCGAAGTATCTGATCTTCAAGATGTATTGGTCTATTCACTGCAAGGGGTTTCTTTCTGGGCAAATCTCGGTCGGCGTTGTGGTGTGATTGATCCGGTGATTGATCAATGGGCACCTAAAGCATTCTTCTCAACATTAACCAATGTCAATTTTGATCCGGAACGGATTGTCGAACTGGCGATTGAATCAAATCAATATCGTCGGTCACTGGCTGAGCGGGTGCAGGCTGCTGCGGTATTGCACGATATCGAAATCCCGACCCCTTACACTGCGGCACTGATTGATCTGCCGGAAAGTCGCGATGAATTGCTGTCATTGGCACCGGATGCGGCAGTGAATCGCGGCCAAAGCGCATTACATGAAGATATCATCGGCTTAAGACTTTTGTGTCTGTACGGCTTGAAAGGTGCTGCCGCTTATCTGGAACATGCCCGGGTGCTGGGACAGACAGATGCAGAGATGTACGGGCAATACCACAAGATTATGGCTTGGTTAGGCAGTGATCCGGAAGAGGCGAAATCATTGCTCGATACCGCAATGGAAATCGGGCTGATGAACTTTAAGATCATGGAAATGCTCGATAAAGGCGAGACCGATACTTTCGGACATCCGGAACCGACAACCGTCAATGTAAAATCGGTGAAAGGTAAATGTATTCTAGTCTCCGGACACGATCTGCACGATCTGGAGAAAATTCTTCAGCAGACTGAAGGGCTGGGAATTAATGTCTATACCAATGGGGAAATGCTGCCGGCTCATGCCTATCCCGAATTGAAAAAGTACCCGCATCTGGTCGGTAACTACGGCAGTGCGTGGCAGAATCAGCAGAAAGAGTTTGCCAATTTCCCCGGTGCGATAGTCATGACCTCTAACTGCTTGCTGAATCCGAATGTCGGTCAGTATGCCGAGCGGATTTTTACCCGCAGTATCGTCGGCTGGCCGGGTGTGCAGCACATTGAAGGGGATGATTTTAGTGAAGTGATCAAGTGTGCGCTTGAGCTAGAAGGCTTCCGTCATGATGAAATCGAGCATTTCATCACCATCGGATTTGGCCGGAATGCATTGATGCAAGCCGCACCTGCGGTCATTGATCAAATCAAACAGGGCAACATTAAACATTTCTTCCTGGTTGGCGGATGCGACGGTGATAAGGCAGAAAGAAGTTACTATACCGAGTTTACCGAGAAAGCGCCGCAAGATAGCGTGATTCTGACACTTGCATGCGGCAAATATCGTTTCAACAAAAATGATTTCGGTGACATCAACGGTATCCCGCGTTTATTGGATGTCGGCCAATGTAACGATGCCTATTCCGCCATTCAACTTGCGCTGGCATTGGCGAGTGAGTTCGAATGCGGTGTCAATGATTTACCGCTGACGTTGGTGTTGTCATGGTTTGAACAGAAGGCCATCGTGATTTTACTGACGTTGCTTGCCTTGGGTGTGAAAGGGATTTATACCGGCCCGTCCGCGCCTGCGTTTCTGACCCCAAATTTGATGGCAATTCTGCAAAGTGAATTTGATATGCGCAGTATTACCACCGTGGATAATGACCTGAATACAATCCTTGCAGCATGATTAATATGCATTATCATGCATCACTTGCGCTCTCTCGGGAAACCGGGAGACGCATTTCTGTTCTTCCCCCAATTCAAAAAGTAACCATCATTTAAGAGGGAGTATAACGATGATCGCAGAGGATTTTGATACGCCTGTTGCATTAGTCTGTACCGAGAAGTGGCATGAAACACCGGATACCGTGAGTTTTGTGCTGGCTTGCCCAGAGAATGCCCGCCATTTTCATTTTAAACCCGGTCAGTTCGCCAGTTTAGGTTTTGAGATTGACGGTAAAGTTGAGTATCGCGCCTATTCGATCAGTTCATTGCCAGAGCAGACTATGATGAAGTTCACGGTCAAACGTGTCGAGGGCGGTAAAGTGTCCAATCATGTGATCGACCATCTGAGTTCGGGGGATCGGGTTCAGTTGCTGAAACCCCAAGGTGCGTTTAACAATGTTGACTGTACGCACCGGGAGCGTGTCGCCCTGATCAGTGCCGGATGTGGTATTACTCCGGTCATGTCGATGGCGGCTGACTGGCTCTCACGAGGCGGTGTCGATATCGTATTTATTCATATTGCCCGTGATGTGCTCAATACCATTTACTACGAAGAGCTGTTACATCTGAATACGGTTCATCCGTCATTTCATCTGAAATTATTGCTCAAACAGGCCGGGGATAGTGCGCACATGCAAGGGCGGTTGGATCAGGACTATCTGTTGAAACTGTGCCCGGATATTCTGGAAAGAACAGTCTACCTGTGCGGGCCTGAGCGCTTTATGCAAGATGTCACTGCTTATCTCGATCAGATTGGGTTTCAAATGTCGGACTGTTATCAGGAGCGATTCAGTGCAGAATCAATCGGGACAGACTCATTGCAGGCTGATGGTGAAGAGAGTAACACAGCAGTTACGGTCGAAGTTCCCGGTTTTGGCGTTTCTGCTGATGCGCAGGCTGGGGACTCGTTGTTAGATGTTCTGGAATCGGCAGGTGTACCGGTGATCGCTGCTTGTCGTAGTGGTATCTGCGGGTCGTGCAAGTGCCGGGTTGAACAGGGGCAAATTGAGTTTTCCAGTCAAGAGACGCTCAGTGAAGCGGAAATCCGTGACGGTTACGTGTTGGCTTGTTCAAGCCGGATCCGTTCGGATCTGAAAGTGTCACTATAAACAAAGTGTCACTATAAACGTTAACTGAATGACTCTTCAGTCCAGAATATACATTAGAACGTGAATGACAGTGCGAGTGTGAAAATGTGACTGTCATTCTCAATCGGGGTGGTCTGCACCTGCGTAAAATGACCACTGAGTGGGGTGCGTGGGCTGCGGACATATTCCCATTCCGCATTGACAACCAATCGCGGGGTGAGCGGATAACGGACCCCAAGCAGATAAGTTTGGTTCGCGTGGCCGCGCAATTGCCCGTACTGAACGTAAGGGAGCCAATTGCCCATATCGCGCGAAATCCCTAAGTACCAGTCTGCAAAGAGTCCCGAGTCATACAATGTTTCCATGGCAATGTTATAACCCCGATACAAATAGTTGAACCCGGCCGACAGCATATTCAAGTCATAATGATAAACCGTGGTACCATTTTGTTTCTGATCTGAATCGACCGATAAATAGGACAGGTGAAGTTGATGATCGTCTTGCAACAGATCCACGGTTAAGCCATAAGCACTGTTACTATCAAGTGTGAAAGGTTTGCCGAAGAATTGATAATCATTTTCTTCTGCTGCGGCAATGTAGGGGGAAATTTTGAGCTGTAATTGCTCGGTCGGCCAGTATTGCCACTCGTATGCCGCACCGTTGTAGTGAGTCACTCCGGCAAAGCTGTCGTATATATCATGAGGCGGACGAATCCACGGGTAGGCTGCCGATACATAATAATACTCCGACAGTAAAAACATCGGGATTCTGAGCCGACCGAGTTTCAGGGTTGAATTGCCTTGTGTATAAGCCAGATAAGCCCATTCGAGCTCCGGATCTGAATAATCGTCTTGAGGGCGTTTGACGGCCTGAACCGAACTGCGTAACTGATCATTGATAACCCAGTCGAGTTGCAGGCCAAGGGTACTGTCACAGTCTGCACACCATTCATCATGTATATCACGGTAGGTAAAAACAGGCACATGGTTGTCAGAACGACTGAGGCTGAATGTACCAAAACCGCTGAGACGAATCGCGTCGTTAAATTCGTATTGTTGTGCACTGGTTTTGAACATGGCCATCCAGACTAAGACGAAAATTATCCAATGCTTCATTGCGAGTCCCCGTCACTAAAACGATAAAGAATGCGAACCTGATCTGAAATCCAACTTTGAGGAACATAGATAATGCCGTTTGGATGTTCATCCAACCACTGACTGATGGTAGTCATGTCCTCATTGTATAATTCATAAGGGGGAATAAATTTACCGGAAAAGCTTTGTCTGGCCCGAATAGCCTGCATTTGTGTCGGTGATTTCCCCAGTAGGCGATGGTAGAAATGTGCCCTGATGGTCGAGTCGGCAGGCAAATCGGCCAATTGAACATGAGTGCCGTTAATATGAGTCAGTCGCCCCCGGTAGAGCATTTTGACCTGAGTATCGGTGAGTAACGGCAGCGCATTTGTCTTAGTAATAATCGCGAATGGATCTGCAATACAGGGTGTACTGAATAATAAACAACAAAACATCCACCAAGTAGCGACAATACGCAAATACAGTTCTCCGTTGCAGTAAGATTAAGTTCAGGCAACTCATTCTATAACGTCTATATTTAAAAAGTAGGCTAGCTCCGTAAAGTTTCAAGGAAGAAATTATGTCGGTACTCAAATATTTATCGATAAAAAACCGACTGATTGTGTTATGCATCGTGCCGGTCATCATGATCAGTTGGGGGGCGTATCAGTGGTTCATTCAAGTTGAAAACCGCATGACCGGATACGCCAATACGATATCACGTGTCTCGATTTTAGAGAAAGTTTCTACATTGTCCGATCAGTTTTACCAGTTACTGAATCTCCGGCAGGAAACCGGTGTCATCGAGCCTCATCATTTGTCACTGTTTCATCAGACAACGAAAAATATTGCGGTGGCGCTGAAACAGGGGCAGGGCAGTTTACTGACTTATGGTGAGCAACAGGTGGTTATCTCCAATCTCGATGAACTGGCAAAACTGACAGAACGGCTGGACGGCATTCAGGATGATGCCTTGATGGCTCAGTCATTGTGGGGATTTGATTTAATCTATGAAATGATGGTTGCTTTGCAAAAGCAATCCGGAGATTTAGCGCCGACACATATTTATCAAATGGAAATCACATTTGGTCAGTTAAGCTGGTTCCTGTACTGGATTGAGCGAGAAACTTGGTTGATGCAGGAGATCCGCACCAAGCATCGCGTTGATGCCTTCATGCGCCAAGAATATTTTGAAATTCTTGCGAGACAGCAAACCTATTTGGAATATTTTGTCAATTTCGGTGCCAGTGATGCGCAACTGAATCAGATGACAAAATTCCTGTCGCAGCAGGAATTTCAACAGGCCAGTATTTTAAGAGACAAGGTGCTTTATGACCGGATTGAACCACAGATTCTCGATAAATATATAAACAGCCTTGAACGCAAGCAAGATGCATTGCGTCAACTGGTACTCGGTTACGCTAAGACGTTATCACAAAAAATTCAGACCTTAGTGAACCGTGACGAACAGTTTATCTATCTGGCCATCGTGCTGGTCATCCTGACTTTGTCTGGACTGATATTTCTGAGTATTAGCACATCTTATCGTATCTCTACCCGACTGAGCCGGATTTTACATGCGATGGCACAGATCAATGAAAAATCACAGCTCAGCCATGTAGAGAAGATTCCCGTCGATGGTTATGACGAGTTTGCCCGTTTTGCGATTGGTATGAACGATGTGATGCAGACACTGACCGAGCAGAAAACCCATCTGGTGCAAGCGAAAGAAGAGGCCGTCTCTGCCAACCGGGCAAAAAGTGCCTTTCTTGCCAATATGTCTCATGAAATCCGCACACCACTGAACGGGATTATCGGCTTAACGGAAATGCTCAGGATGCAGCATGAGCTGACCGCAGCACAAAAAGAAGTGATTGCGGATATCGAAGTCTCTTCACAAACCTTGCTGATCCTCATCAATGACATTTTAGACCTGTCTAAAATTGAATCCGGCCGGCTGGCGATTTCTCCGCACTCTTTCAATATCAAAGAGCTTGTTTATGACGCTGTCAATATGCTGAATTCCAAGGCGGTTGCGCAATTTAATGAGCTACAAATCTCACTGGATCCGAAACTACCGACGCTTGTTATTGCTGATGAGTTTCGAATCAGACAAATTTTAATGAATCTGTTGTCCAATGCGGTGAAATTTACCCGTGAAGGTAAGATCAGAACGGAAATCCTGTTTCAGGAAGCGGACTTAACGCTCATTTGCCGGATTAAAGATACTGGCATTGGGATCGAAGAGGAGAAAATCGAGCAAATCTTCGAACCGTTTAGTCAAGAGGATGACAGTATCACCCGCCGTTATGGCGGTACCGGATTAGGTCTGCCGATTTGTAAGCAGTTACTGACACTGATGAACGGTTCGCTGACGGTTGAATCAGTCAAGGGCAAAGGGAGTTGTTTTGAGGTGCGTCTGCCGCTCAAGCTACCTGCGGAGCAACCGAAGCCTGAGCCATTTGCATTTCGTGCATTACTGATTTCAAACAGTTCAGTTTACAGTGCGCAAATTCATCAGGAGTGCCAACGACTCGGCGGAGAACTGAACCGAGTCGAGTCATTGGATGACATCGGTCAGCAGCTTGACCGCTCATTAGATATTATTTTGTATTGTCCCTGTCTGACCCGCAATGCCAGTCAAGATATTGAAAAGCTCCGTCAGCTTTTCCCGTCAGTAAGAATTGTCACCTGTCAGCACCACTTATTCTTAAACCGGGCGTTAGTGAGCCTGAGCGATGCCAATATTACCCTACCGTTTTTGGGAGCCCGCATGGAATCAGCACTGCGGGACAAGCATCCGTCACTCCATCAATCGATACCTGAAAAAAGCAAACTGGCGGCTGATCGGCTGGCGAAGCGAGTGTTAGTGGTGGAAGATAACCTGATGAATCAGAAGATTGCCAGTTTCTTTCTTGATAAAGCCGATTTTGAATATACCGTGGTCAATAATGGGCAGGAAGCATTAGATGTGATTACGCAGGGCGGCCAGTATACCGCAGTGTTGATGGATTGTATGATGCCAGTGATGGATGGTTTTACGGCGACACGTAAAATTCGCCACTGGGAAATTGAAAATCAACGCGGGCATGTGCCGATTATCGCCCTGACGGCTAGTGTACTCGATGAAGATATCACTAAATGCTATGAGGCAGGTATGGATGCATACCTGCCCAAGCCTTATAAAGCGGAACAGTTGCTTGAAATGCTGAACTCACTTCAGGTGTCGTCATCCCGATAAGCTGCACCGTTGTATCTTCTCCGGGACAGCTCCGGGTTAACGGGTATTGCTCTCGGTGCGGTTGTTCAGCTCGATGAGCGGTATCCAGCAGACTTGGACTCCGGCCTGATTGAACATATCCTGACTGACCTGAATTTTATCGCCCCAACGAGAGAGAAAATCCGTGCTCTGCTCAGGACAGTAAACGGTGGTGATCCCAGTCTGAATAATTTTGGCAGCGCAGTTAGGGCAGGGGAAGTGTGTGACATAAATCTCACAACCATCCAGATCGCGCTTGGCGAAGAGAATTGCATTTTCCTCCGCGTGCAGGGTTTTCAGATATTTCATATCCCGATCATCGATATCGACGCTGTCGGATATGCCATGAGGATAGCCATTGAATCCGACCGAGACGATTCGGTTTTGTTTGGCAATTACGGCACCAACCTGAGTGGACGGATCTTTACTCCAAGACGAGACCAGTTCGGCCATCTGATAGAAGCGGTGAACCCATTTTGACATCATTGTCTGACAACCCTATGTGATTTTCGCTGATATTGATATTACGCAGTTTATATTGAATCCCGTGTGGAGGGAACCGGGGAATTTTTAGGATTAATTTTGTAAGAGATCTCTTACATGGATTGTGAGAAATGGCTGTTTGTTTGTCAGCCTTATACGCAATTTATAATATTAATCATATGATTAATATATACTTTTTTATTTGTATGAGGTGCGTCGGGGTGATCGTTTCTGGCCCGATGATTTGCACAAAAATCGAATTCGCGTATTCTGAAACTGTCGGTAGGATGCTGACACGGAACAGGATAAGGCCCAAGGATTGGTCATCTTCAGGAAGAAGATTCGATGGTTCAGGATGACTCATCGGCATGGATCGCAAAGGGACACACGCCAAGATGGCGATGTAATGGAATGCGCTGAAGGACTCAGCAGACTATCAGGGAATAGATGCAGGGAGCACATTGAGTAGCCGGATTGCTGCAAGTAAGAACAGAAACCCCATCAAGCCTCGCTTGATGGGGTTTTCTATTTGCATTCCGTTTAGCGGCGTGTAGGATAAGCGGCGTTTTTCAACAGATGAAGGTGAAGTATATGCAAGCTGAGGTTACTTGGGTTGATGGATTGAAATTTATGGGTCAGTCTGCATCGGGTCATTCAATTGTGATGGATGGCAGCGGCGGCAAAACAGCACCGAGTCCGATGGAAATGGTACTGATGGCAGCCGGCGGGTGTAGCTCGGTCGATGTAGTTGACGGGTTGAAATCCGCCGGGCAACGTGTGACTGACTGCCGGGCGAAGCTGACCACAGAACGTCGGGACACAGCACCGCGTCTGTTTACGCAGATCCATATCCATTTTCAGGTTTCCGGTGAAGCATTGGATCCGGCGATTGTCAGTCAAGTGACAGCGGATTCACTGGAGAAATACTGCTCGGTTTGTCTGATGCTCGGTCAAGGCGTGGAAATGCGTCATAGCTGGGAAATCATTGCAACGGATGTTGCAAACGATTGATATCATCATTCGTTTATGCAGTGCGCAGTGAGTTTAACGCTGGCGGGCATGTGAAACGCTGTCGATGAGATGAGGTCGGGATGAAAAAAGAAAAATCGGCTTGGCGGCTTCATCCTCAGTTTGCCGTGAAACAGGCTCCGTCAGATGTTTTTATGAATTTCGAAGCGTTTGTTTCGAATACGGAGACACGTATTCACAGCCATCCCTGGGGACAGGTGCAACTGATTTCCGGCGGCATTTTAGAAATGGAAGCCGAGCAAACACGGTTTCTTGCACCGCCACATCTGGCGATTTGGGTACCGGCCGGTGTCGTACATCGCAGCTATAACCGCAAACCCCTCGACTACTGTTCGCTCAATATTGATCAGCCTCTGACGGCAGCATTTCCTGAACAAACCAGTCTGCTGAAAATTACCCCGATTGTGCAGGCGATTATTGAAGATTTTCGTCAGCGGCAAGTGAGTGTACCGCAGAGTGAAGCCGATCAGCGGCTGGTGGATGTTCTGCTCGATCAACTGTCCGCGCAGGAGACCGAACTCCACTTTTTGCCCTCATCCACGCATAAATATCTCTCCCCCATTTTGGCTGCGGTCGAAGACAACCCAGCCGACGATACCAGTTTGAAAATCTGGGCGGAGCGGGTTCATACCACCGAACGTACGCTGGCACGCTGTTGTCAGAGTGAATTGGGGATGAGTTTCACCGAATGGCGGATGCGGGTGCGCTATCTGTATTCAATGGAGTTGCTGCGTCACGGCTGCTCAGTCAAAGAGGTCGCGTATACGCTTGGTTACCGTCAGGCCAGCCCGTTTATCAGTATGTTTAAAAAGTACGCCGGTGTGACGCCAGAACAGTATAAGCACCGTTTTCTCGTACTTGATGAGTAAGTCTCCACTCGTTATTTCCTGATTCTGCTGTTATTTTGTCGTGATGTGGTACCGGATTGATGTGCTTGTCTTAATGTACGAATCAGTTCATGATAAGCGTCACATTTTAGTTGAATTACGAATAAGAGAACCTGTATGGCCGGAGTCAGCTTACTTACCCTTCTGGATGATATCGCGACCCTACTCGACGACATTGCGGTGATGTCGAAAGTGGCTGCCAAAAAAACGGCCGGGGTGTTGGGGGATGATCTGGCGCTCAATGCGCAGCAAGTCTCCGGGGTGGCCGCGGAACGTGAAATCCCGGTGGTGTGGGCTGTTGCCAAAGGCTCGCTGCGTAATAAAGTCATCCTTGTGCCGATTGCATGGGGACTTAGCCAAATCGCCCCGTGGCTGATTATGCCGTTACTGTTGATTGGTGGGTTATACCTCTGTTTCGAAGGGGCAGAGAAGGTGATTGAAAAGTATGGTCATTCACCGCATCAGGACGCGGAACCCGAAGAAGAAGCGGAATCTCTGTCTCTTGAAGCCTACGAAAAGCGCAAAGTCGCAGGAGCGATCCGCACCGATTTTATTCTGTCGGCAGAGATTATTGTCATTGCCTTGGGAACCGTGCAGGGGCAGACCGCGTTAAATCAGATCTTAGTGATGAGTTTTGTCGCGATATTAATGACCGCCGGTGTGTATGGATTGGTCGCCGGGATTGTCAAACTCGATGACCTTGGGTTCTATCTCGAACGACGTTCCCGCAGCCGGGGGATTTTACATGTGATCGGGCAGATGCTGATTCACGCAGCTCCGCGGTTTATGAAGCTCCTGACCGTGGTCGGTACGCTGGCGATGTTTCTGGTTGGCGGCAGTATCATTACCCATCAGGTGGTTTTGCTGCATCACGGGATTGAATCTCTGATCCACGGCATACCGGATATTTATCTGATGCAGTCTGTCGGGCGTCTGGTGGGGCAGAGTCTTATCGGTTTTCTGGCCGGATTAATCCTCGCCGGTGTCTGGACATGGGGACACCGCCGTTTTGCCCGCTCTGCTGAGTGAGGGCGATTTCTCAATCATGCTAAGGTGTTGGGGCGCAATGACTTTTGTCGATGCTAATGACTTCTCTGATTACGCCCCATTTCCTTTCGATAGATCGCAAGGCAAAAATATCCGTCTGGAAAAATTAATTCAGTGTGCACGCTTTCACGATGAAATCTGTTTTTCCAGACGCGACAACTTTGACCAATACATGATTTAACGCGGGATCCAAAACAATACCACCTTGAGCAGCCTGACTTTCTTTGCAAGGTGTTTTCGCATCAAAATCAAATTTACTCGCCACGAGAACTGCCGTTTCAGTCGCACGACTGCCAAAAGCCATACTTAAAATTAAGATGACATAGCAAGCCATGATTTTGTTCACTGAATAGAAATTGTGCCCGTTATCTTTTCTGAGACAAACCCGAAAAATTCGAGAATTGCCTTTTTGAGCCTTGGATTTATAAATGGCGATTTTGGAAGATTGCGACTTATTGCCGATGGAGTAATAAATCGTGAGTACGATAATCAGTACAAAAGAAATTAATGCCAGCCAAGGTGTAAGAATAAGCAGCATCGCGATAGGTTTCGTGAAACTAAAATACTGAGCACTCACACCAAAAATCTGATTGAGCCAAATACTGGCGTAACCATCAAGAATATAGAGAGCTAAGGCCACAATGAATGCTGACAAGAGCGCCAGCTCAAACTCTTTCTGCTTAAGCGTTCTGAAGAACCATTTATAAATTGGAACACTGACACAGTAGATACATAGAAAGCCTGAAACCATAAAAAATAGTACCAGAACTTTATGAGGCCAAAATGCCATCCCCGATAGAGACAGCATTGCAAAAGCCACCCCTAAAATGCCGGCTAAATCATTGAGGTAATATGATTTTCCTTTGGAGTAAAGCCCAAATGCGATTAACCACCACACCGCAAATAACAGCGCTGTTGCCCCAAATTGCCACTTTTCTATATTCAATAGTGATTCTAAATGATTTCTAATCAGGTCGATTTCAAAATAGCCATTTATAAATAATAGTGTTGGAGAAAAAAGATAGCCTAATGACAAGAGAATAATGAAAAAATTACGCACAAAAACCCCGTAGAAATACCTATATCCATTCCAAAAAGCGATTAGCTTTAGCACAGACACGATTAAGCGCGGATCTTACAATTTAAATCCGCTGTATTACCAATTACTGTTCGTCGTATTTTATGGTTTTAAGAATGCCAACTTGGCACCGAAACCAATAAAAATTACACCGGTTACAGAACTCAGCCATTTTCTGAACTTGATGCTGTTAGTTGCCTTTTTCATCCCTGATAACAGCAAAATCATTGCTGAAAACCACATAAAATTAATTGCAGCATGGGCGCTAACCAAAGCATAAGCACTCAATGCACTATCGTTCACAGTTAAAAACTGAGGGAACGCTGCCAGATAAAAAATAGAGACCTTCGGATTTAACACATTGGTTAAGAACCCTTCGATATAGGCCTTATGAATCGACCCATATTTGGGGCTATTGATATCATGATCGCTCAATTCTATTTCACTGATTTTCGACACGTTACGTAGGGATTTTACTCCCAGCCATATCAGATAAGCAGCACCCACGATCTTCAATATATAAAATGCTTCTGCACAATGAAGTAAAAAAACTGAAATACCGAATATTGATAGAGTTCCATGAACGTAGAAGGCGGTTACAAAGCCCCAAACATTCGCAAATCCTGCGCTACGCCCTGAAGTCGAAACCGTTTTAGCGATAAGAAAACCGTTTGGCCCGGGAGAGATCACCAACAAAGTAGCAACCATAATAAATGTTAAGACATTCTGTAATTCCATATCAATTCAATTCCTTTTTTTTGACTTTTTTGACTTTTTTGAGGATTTGAATAGGCAACAGTGATCCTCAAAATAAGTTTCTTCTTGAGAGGTTATTTCCGCTTGAAATATAACGCCTCAAACAGCAGCGCGGCTTTGACTTGTTACACCTAGCTCAACTCACCAAAAAGGAGGCTAAATAATGTTGAGTTATTGTTCATAATCGAGACCACCTCACTCGATTGAACGACGCCGTGATCCCTATATAGGAACACATCGAGTAACAGCCCATATGAAATGTGCAGCAAGTAATAGGCATGGGCATATGTAGCCAATTTTGCTGAACTACTTCTGAATGGCGGAAAAACACCACCATGAAACCTCTCATTCCTGGAGTTCGCTAAGACTACTTTTATAAGAAATTTTGATATCTCCTCATCTGAAAATGAAAAAATATCACCAGCAAGATCAACTTCATTACCGCTAAAAATTAACTTTAATAGCCGACCAGCCTTTCTTTGATCGGCTGGTGTAGGCTTGCCATTCGCCCCCGGTGGGTACTTGGCTACAAATTTTTCGACGAAACTAGCCCCTAGCGAACTCTTAGCCCTAGAGAATAATGTTTTAGCATGTTTGTCAGCTTCGTTAGATGCTTCGATAACTCTTTTCGCAGCATATTCGCATGTCTGATATGGAATTATAGGCATATAATTTAGAAATACTGCTGAAGATTTTCCATCATTTAGGATGCGATCGACAAATCCATCAAATCGCGAACAATTTTGGTTTCCTATCTCTTGCTGTACAAGGAAAAATTCGGAGTCTAACGCTTTCCAAACATGATCAAATGCTAGATCAGGACGTTTAGGAAGCATATCAAGAGCATCAATCAGATAACCTAGATAGAATTGAAATTGGTAATCATCTGAGTAGCCCAAATCACAAGAGACTAATGCTTGCTGAAGACCCTTGGACTGAAGCCTATTCAGGAAAGCTTCTTCAACAGGAAAATCGAAGGGTTTTGGCCAGTCATTATTGTACTTAATACGTAATTTTTTAGTGTCCATATGATCTCATTAAGAGGTGTAACAGTTTATGATACAGAACCATTCTATAGTAATACTTCTGTATAACTTACCGCCACCCGTTGAAAATTCTGTCCTAATAGCATGAAAAAACAGACAAAATACCATTGAAAAATGTCACTGCGGCAGAAATTACAGCACAACGCTGTCTAATTTGCTCACAAATGATTGACTAACGTTCCCACCCCGGATAAGCGCCATTTATTCGCGAATAAGTATCTGAATACTTTGCATAGCATTGAATAAGATACATAAAATCACCAGAAAAAATTAACATAAACAATGACATTTTTTGATATAGGTAGGTTTTGTACAAAATTACAGCGTTGTGATGTGCGATGACTTTCCTGAGTTCAGAGACTCATTGTTTTTCAAAAGGGTTTCACTTTATTCAAACCAACTACCCAACCAAGAAAATCATTCAAGGAAGAATGATTAAGCTTTTCCGGGCAGGACGCCCGTAAAAGCTGGTTCTGGACAACGTGCGACTCCGCTAAACAAAAAAAGATGTTCTGGTTACGCTTGCATCTTGGCAAAAGTTACTGGCGCACTGAGTACCAATTCTTTTGAAATCGAAAAACGCAATTGTGCGTCAAATTTGGGAGCCGGAGGCTAGAAAAGTGAACTGGCGAGAATACCAAGACCTCTGAAATCGAAGAATTAAACGTGCGTCATATCTCGTAGCCGAAGGCCAGTCCCTAAGGTTATTGCGAAGAAAAGGGCCACTTCGAAGTGACCCTTTTTAGCTTTAGTATGTGAAGCCGATAGTATGCGAAGCAGATTTAGATCTGGAACTCACCGACTTCATGATCAACTTGTTTTGCAAGCTGACTGAGGCGTTTCGATTGTTCTACACCGGTTTGGCTTTCTTCCGCCAGTTCAGCGGCAACCTGACGAATGGTTTCACTGTTTTGACTGATTTCATTGGTCACCGCTGTTTGTTCTTCTGCCGCTGTGGCAATTTGAGTTGCCATGTTAGAAATACTGACGATGGCATCGGCAATTTCTTCCAAGCTTTCAGTGGCGGCATCGGCATCGGTCACACTGGTTTGCGCTTTGGTGCTGCTTTTTTGCATCGAAGTAACGGCTTTGGTCGTTTGCTCTTGTAGTAACTCAATCATTTTCTGAATTTCTTCTGTAGATGAGTGCGTTCTTTGTGACAAGGAGCGAACTTCATCAGCGACGACGGCAAAGCCCCGGCCATGTTCTCCTGCTCGGGCTGCTTCGATGGCAGCGTTCAGTGCTAACAAGTTGGTTTGTTCGGCAATGCCATTGATCGTAGACAGGATGCTACTGATTTGTTGAGCGTGTTGATCCAACGCTGCAATTTGTTCTGTAGCTCGGCTGACTTCAGTTGCCAGCTCATGAGTTGAGTTGCGGCTTTTCCGCACTTGGTCGCTGCCTTTTTGACCGAGTTCAACAGAGTGAGCTGCGGCTTGTGCTGTTTGATCGGCATTACCGGCAATTTCATGGGTTGCCATTGCCATTTCCGTAACCGCAGAGGCAACCATATCGATTTCTTGTTGCTGTCTGGCGACACGGGAAGCACTTTGAGTGGACGAGTTTGAGACTTGCTGTGCTTCGTGAGCAACATCAGTAGAAAGTGCTTTCAAACGTCCGACAACACCATGCATGTGCCCGACAAAGTCATTAAAGCCTTGCGCAAGAATACCAATCTCGTCTGCGCGTTTTACTTCGATGCGAGCACGCAGGTCGCCTTTACCTTTAGAAATGTCTTGCAACGCATGGGATACACGAGTTAGGTCGCTGAATAAGACGATGAATAACCAGTAGAGGAGGGCACCGAAGATCACCACCAGAACGAAGGCTGTAATCATTTGGCGCGTTAATACTTTGTAAACCGGCGCCATCAGCTCGGCTTTGTTCATGGTAAAGACGAGACTCCAATCAGTGTTAGGGATGCGTTGTGCATAAGCAAATACATCGGTGCCATTGAAATTCACTTCTTCCAGCTGGTCTTCTCTGGTCAGCTTTTCAAGAGAGGCCGGTGCGAAAATTGGAGAGATAGATTCGGCCTTTTTCATGACCATTTCTTTGTCAGCGTGAGCGATAATATCGTTATTCGTTGCAACCATCATGGCTTTACCTGAGCCAGGAATCTCCAACGCTGCGACTTTGTCCGATAGTTGGTTTAAGCTTAAGTTCGCGCCAACGGTACCATAAGGCTTACCATCTTTCATGACCGGGTGGGTGAGGATAATGACCAATTCTTTCGTCGTTGAGCTTAAGTTTGGCCCAAGAATTCCCGGCCCGCCGACAGACATGGCGTCGTTGTACCAGCTTTTTTTACGAGGGTCATAGTCTGGTCGTTTAGCATCCAATGCCGGATCTTGGCGGTACATCTTTCCGTCGTTATTTCCGTAGTAGGTTAAAGCAAAATTACCACTTTCGTAGGCTTGCTTGATCGCTGCGTAAGGAGACGGGTCAGTCGGATTTTCCAGATTATGTGCCAGTGCTTTCGCAATGGTTCTACGCGTTACGAGCCAATCGCTGGTGTTATCGCCATATGCACTGGCAAAGTGACGAATGTCTTTTAGCAGCGACTCACGCATTTGATTGGTCAAGGAGGTTACCGTTTCGGTCACCAGATAAGCAGTTGTGATAGCAACCGCGAGCAGGCTGACACCTAATATTCGGGTACGAAGGGAAAGAGTCATTGACTTGTTCCTTATCTATCGTTGTCGTTGAGGGACAATGTACTCATTAGATTGTGAATCTTTTATTGAGTTTATATAAGTGTAATTGATTCTTTCCAACTGTCTATTTACAAATTTATTAAGAATAATGTAGCACAGTTGAGAAGCTGACGGCGCAGCCTGATTTCCGGTGATTACCGGGACAAACGCATCACACACGCAATTGCCGTCGCGCCCGGCTATGTGCCTGCGATATTGCCGCAATCGTTAGAGGCCTTGTCAGCTCAAACCGTGATCGTCGGTGGTGAACTCGATCAGACGATTCCGCCGAAGTTACAAATTCTCCCTTATATAACCACTCACCAGAACCGACTGACTTACAAAGAAATCAAAGGCGCATCGCACTTTAGTTTTATGCAAAACTGTAAGCCTCAAGCGATTGAAATCCTGGCGGAGGAGGGGGCTGCATTTGTTTGTCAGGAAGCGGGGCGTGTGGATCGAATGTCAATTCATCAGGCGTTGCTTAATATCGTCGAACAACAGAAGGCAAAAATAGAGCTCTGATTTAGGGATAGCCGCACACCGGGTGCGGCTATCTATTGCAAAAGAGCGTTCTAGCAACAGAGCGGTCAAAGCCCGCTCACAAAACTCAAGCTGAGGTGTCGGGCTTAACTTGCCATGCGATCGTTTCACCTGCGCGGATCGGCACCACGGTTTCGCTACCGAACGGCATGACTTCAGGAACTTGCCAAGGGGTTTTGACCAGCGTGATGGTGTCGCTATTGCGTGGTAAGCCGTAGAAATCCGGTCCGTGGTGGCTGGCGAACCCTTCCAGATGGTCTAATTTACCGGCTTGTTCAAAGACTTCTGCATACAGTTCAATCGCAGCATGCGCGGTATAAGAGCCGGCGCAGCCACACGCATTTTCTTTGTTTGCTTTGGTATGAGGGGCGGAATCGGTGCCGAGGAAGAACTTCGGGTTGCCGGAGGTGGCCGCTTGAATTAACGCTTGCTGATGCGTATTGCGTTTGAGAATCGGCAGGCAGTAATAGTGGGGTTTAATGCCTCCGACTAACATGTGATTGCGGTTATACAACAGGTGGTGCGCGGTAATTGTCGCCGCGATATTCGGGCCGGCTTGTTCGACAAATCTGACCGCATCCGCGGTGGTAATGTGTTCAACGACGATCTTCAATTCAGGAAAATCGCGCACAATCGGTGCCAGAACATCGCGCAAAAACGTCGCTTCCCGATCAAAAATATCCACTTCATGGTGAGTGACTTCACCGTGGATCAATAGCAACATACCCACATCTTGCATGGCTTTGAGCACCGGATAAATGGTGCTGACCGCGGTGACGCCCGAGTCGGAATTCGTGGTCGCACCGGCAGGATACAGTTTAGCGGCAACGACACCGGATAATTTGGCCTGCTGGATCATTTCTGGCGTCGTGTTATCGGTTAAATACAGTGACATCAGAGGGGTGAATCCGGTGCGGGGCTGAGCATCCATAATCCGTTGCCGGTAAGCCTGCGCCATTGCGGGTGTGGTTGTCGGTGGAACCGTATTGGGCATAATCAGGGCGCGGCCGTTATAGCGGCTGATATCTCTGACTGTGTCTGGCAAAACGTCTCCGTCCCGCAAGTGTACGTGCCAGTCGTCGGGTCGGGTCAGTGTGAGTGTTGTCATGAACGATTTCCACCTTTATCTTTGCTGCTGAAATTATCTCTGCTACTGAAATGTCAGCCCACCCGAATTCATTGGGGCGGGCGATGTGAATGCGGGTCGATCATAGAAGAAAAAGTAATCCGTTGCATCTATTAAATACGCGTCAATAAAATCCGGCGGTTGTGCTTGGATGCATGATTGATCATGATATGCTTATCCGCTACTACTCAAGAACCAAGGAAAGCAATAGCATGTCAGCAAAAGTCGATCAGATTCATGTTTATCCGGTGAAATCCGTGGGTGGGATTTCACTATCACAAAGCTGGGCGGATAAAGAAGGGCTGGCCTTTGACCGACGTTTTATGCTGGCGTTAGCGGACGGAAGCATGGTGACCGCCAGAAAGTTTCCCCGCTTGGTGACGGTGCGTTCGGCACTGATGCCGGACGGCGTCATGTTTCAGGCCGAAGGGCTACCGCCACTGCATATTCGCTATGCCGATTTTAAAATGCAGGAAGTCGCCACCACGGTCTGGCGTGATACCTTCACAGCTTATACGACCACCGATGAAGCCAACGATTGGTTCAGTCAGGTGATTGACCGGCAGGCTGAACTGGTGTTTACCGGTGAACATTCGCAACGCTATCGTGAATCGGTCGGTAATACGGTTGGGTTTGCTGATGGTTATCCTTTGCTGATTATCAGTCAGGGCTCGTTGGATGAACTGAATCGCCGCAGTCCTGAACAGCATGTGATGCAGCAGTTCAGACCCAATATTGTCGTGGCGGGCACCGAACCATTTGCCGAAGATAGTTGGAAGCGTATTCGGATCGGGACGGCTGAATTTGAACTGGTCAAACCCTGTGAACGTTGTATTTTAACTACCGTTGAGCCGGAACTCGGTCAGTTGAGGGCGTCACAAGAGCCGTTGAAAACATTAATGCAATTCCGGCGTGGCACATCCGGGGGCGTGTTCTTTGGTCAGAATATGGTGGTTCGGACTGCGGGCATGGTGCAGGTTGATGACGTGGTTGAAGTGCTGGAATATAAAGATAAAGAACAATATCCCGATGAGCAGCCACAGTGGCAAACCATGACTTGTGTCGAGAAAGAAGAGATCGCCCGGGATTTTGTTACATTCTGGCTGGAGCCGCAGCAGGGGAAAACCCTGACTTATCTGCCGGGACAGCATTTACCGATTGCGTTAACCGTGAATGGCGAAACGATCCATCGTCACTATACGATTTCTTCCAGCCCGTCCCGGCCGGGGCGGTTGGCAATTTCCGTCAAGCGGATGAATGGCGGGCGGGTATCGAACTGGTTGCTCGATCATTTTCAAATCGGAGATGTCCTTCAGGCACAAGATCCGAATGGTCAGTTCCATTTGCAATCAGATTCATCGCATTCACCGTTGCTGCTGTTGTCAGCCGGCAGTGGGGTGACACCGATGCTGTCGATGCTACGCTATCTGGCAGATCATCAACAAATCCGGGATGTGGTGTTTTATCATCAATGCAGTTCGGTGGATGATATTCCGTGCCGTGAAGAGTTAGAACTGCTGAACAATCAGCATTCTGGTTTGAAGGTGATAATTTCTCTCACCCAACCACCGCAGGACTGGTTTGGCTTGAAAGGGCGCTTTTCTTTATCGCATCTGCGGCAGGTGCAAGATGCGGAACGGCGTCAGGTGTTTGTCTGCGGGCCGGACGGTTTTATGCAAAAAGCGAAAAATTTGCTGATGAAAGCCGGTTTGCCAGCAAACTATTATCATCAGGAAGCATTCGGCGCGCAAAAAATTGCTGAACGTCCGCATCTGAATGTGACTCTGACGATTAACGGTCAGCAAGTGGCGGGCAATAATCAACAGACATTACTTGAACAGGCGGAAGATCAAGGGATTGCGATTAGCAATAGTTGCCGGGCCGGGTTGTGTGGCTCTTGCCGGGTGAAAGTGACCCAAGGGCGGGTGTCGCAGCCGGATGTCCCTGCGCTGGAAGATAAAGATCGTCAGGCCGGAATGGTCTTAGCGTGTTGCTGTGTTCCGGATACTGATCTGGAGATCAGTTATTAAGATATCATTCTATCGAACAGGCGTATCCGTGAACGATGCGCCTGATTCGTTGCATGACGCTATGATCTGATGTCGCTGTTTAATCCCAGCAAATTCTCGCGTAACTGATATAGCTGTGCCAGTTGTCCGTCAAACAGTTGATTCGCGACCTGTGCCGCTGCCATACCAGACTGCATCTTTTTCTGTGCTTCGCGTAATAACAAGATGAGATGAACTTCCGGAGATATACCTTCAACGGGGTGAGGATATTGTGTTTGCCATTGCTTGAGTAAATGGCTGAATTTGTTTTCACGCAGCTCAGGAGCAAATTGTAACACTTCATCGGTGAGCACACCGAGCAGATGACGGTGGACTGCCATTTGCGGTGTGGTATCAGTGAGACGTGCCAATACCGCACGACATAACGGACTCAGGGTGACAAACCCTGCCTGTAGCGGGAAATTGTGGCGCAGGCGGGCCGAAAATTCGATGCGTGTCAGGCGGGTCCGCGGAAAAATAGTCAGCGCATGGAGACACTGACAGGGAATCCACAGGGCTTGTTGCGTCGTTGCCGCATATTCATACTTACCGAGTTTTAAGAGCACTGTACCTTGCTCGATGAGCAGCAAAACGTGTTTCAGAGATTTTTTCCGGGCGGTGATCTGTAGATAGTCGGTTGTAGTGGAATCAACTTGAATGGCGTAGTGCATGGCGAGTCTCTCTTTTTCAAACGCGCATAGGTTAACTTGTCCGTCCGTAAAAACCAAATAAACTAGGCTATACTCAACGCGTTGCTTTTTCTTGGGTGCGCCGGTGATGACAAAAGGTTGTGTCGAAGGTGATAGAATGAAAAATAGTTATGAGCAAAAGGATGTGATCGGTTTCATTATCACATTCAAGAAGAACTCTCTTTCTGGTCAGACCAGTGTGTTTGTTTTCTAACAATAGCTGCGAACAAGAGGAAGTGTGCGTAGAATGAGCCAGTTTTTTTCGAATCAAATAGTATTATAATGACATCAATCACCGATCCTTATGCAGAGATTCGTCCTTATGAAGATGACGAAATTCCTGCAGCTATCAATCGTCTCATTCAAGACGATGAATTTATTCATGCAATTGTTAAGCATCGATTCAAGCACCGTGCCGGTTGGATGCAAACCCTGATGAGCCCTTGGGTAAAAATGTATCTCAAGCTCAAATGGCGGAAACTGACTTCCGTTGAGGCGATTCAGCTTGAAGTAAAAAAATATCTTGATCAAACATTAGCAACCACAACGGGTGGCGTGACCTATTCCGGGCTGGACAAACTGGATAAAAATCAGGCGTATCTGTTTGTGTCGAATCACCGTGACATTGCGATGGATCCGGCACTGGTTAACTATGGTTTACATGTTTCCGGGCATCAGACGGTGAGAATCGCGATTGGTGACAACCTATTACGTAAACCGTGTGCCACCGAACTGATGAAACTGAATAAAAGTTTTATTGTGAAACGTTCTGCCAAAGGGCCACGCGAAATGATGAAAGCGCTGGCAACATTGTCCGGTTATATCAAAAATTCGTTGGAAACAGGTCATTCCATATGGATTGCCCAACGTGAAGGCCGGGCAAAAGACGGCAATGATTTTACCGATCCGGCTATTCTGAAGATGTTCCATGTGGAAGGGCGCAGTAAAAAAATCGATTTTGCAACTTATATCAAGTCGCTGAAAATTGTGCCGGTTGCGATTGCTTACGAAAATGATCCTTGTGATCTGGCCAAAGCCAAAGAGTTGTATGAAAAAGCGACGCTAGGGGCTTATGAAAAACGGGAATTTGAAGATATTGAGAGCATCATTCAGGGAATTATCGGTGAAAAAGGCCGTATTCATGTCGCATTTGGCGAAGTGATCGACCAAGATTTCGCGACACCGGATGCTTTGGCCAGTGAGATTGATCGGCAGATTCATCAGCACTATCAGTTATTTCCCATTAATCTCTTGGCCGCGGGATGCGAAAGTGATGAAGTGACTCAAGTGACCCGGGAGATACTCAGCCAAAAACTCGCATGTTTGCCGGAAGGTGCGCATGAGTATCTGCTTGCCAGTTATGCCAACCCGGTGAAAAACAAGTCACAAGCTGAGTGACAGCCAGACTTAACCGCCACTCAAAGTGCTTCAGACCACGTGAATGAGCCACAATAGACTGGTGATTGACCGTAGCAAGATTATCTTGCTACGGCACCACCGAGGGTCAGATTCTTCGGCCATTTCTGAATAGCGTTTCCCCCCAGATAGATATTGCCTTTCACGGTCATTGTTTCCGGGAATGCATGAATGCCCGAGCCGCCAATATATAAATTCCCCTCGACAATCAGGCCGTCAGGTAGCTCGGTTAACGGTGTGCGGATCACACTCAAATCTCCTTTGACTCTGAGCCTGGCTGGTAGTTTTTCTAGAGGTGTATCGGTAAAATTGAGATAACCACCGGCCTGCACGCCACGTGGCCAACGTTTGATTTTGGAGCCGAGGAAACTGGCATAGCCTTTAATTTTGGTGCCGGGATACACGGTTTCTAACTGGCAGTTGGTTGCAATCAGCCCCCCTTGAATATCAATACCTCTTGGCAGCGCACGAATCGGGGTTCGGGAAATATTCAGATCCCGTTTAATCACCATACCGGACGGTAATTCAGTAATTGGTTTGCCGCTGAGATCTAAATTACCGTAGTTATCCAGATAATTGAGGATCTGGTGATGATTCAGCCCTTGAGCCGTAGCGATTTGGTGCAAACCGAGACTCAGTAATCCAATCAATAAAGTCAGAAGCGTACGCATTCTGTATCTAGGGATAGAAAAGTTGGATATAAAAATACTGAACATAAAAATGCGGAATATGAAAAGGATCTATAGATGCAGTATGGCCGATTGATGGGGGGCTTGCAATGCTGGAAGATGCGTACAAAATCACAGTGGAAGTGACTGGCTGAGAGACCTCTTCGGGGAGGATATATCAAAAAATTGACCACAGACACAAGGTATCTGTATCTGTGGTCATTACTCACAAAACTCGATAATGTTCAGTGACGGAGATTCTTCGTTGTCAGACGATATGGATCAGTTATCCGCGGGCAAGTGAGCGGGATTTGAGTTCGAAAATCAGTTTTTCGGCACTGACTTCAAACTGAAAACGGGCATGGAGCTCTTGGGCATCTTCCGTAATCGGTGTAGTTTCATATTTCACATCAGCACAGACCTGTTTTGCCAGCGCAATATATTGGTCAAGTTCAGCCTGAAGTGCTGCCGCGCCATTGGCGAGTACAGTGACTTCAGCAACATCGTCACCTTCTTTGATGATGTAGCCAATTTCACCGAATGTTCCACAGGCTTCGCAGATTTCGTTTTCTATATTGTCATTTGTATTCATAAAGTTACCCCATTATTCAGGAACTGGTACCCGAGTGTCCGATTGTGTGGCAGGCACACCATTGCCCGAGTATATACCTGAATCACTGCCAACAAGTTGATTTATCACAATGGATAAGCGTCCTGTGCATGACACGCTTCTTGAAGCGTCGGATTTTAAATTGTATTGCAGTGATGTTGGTATCACCACCAGTTTTTGCTCCTGACTCGTATTTTGTCCCAGCGGGGGAATTGATAGTTCGATGAAATGCGGGTTGTTTAGGGGTTGTTGACCTTTCGTGGTTGAATTTTGTTCAATCTGAACGGGTATTGATCGCGGCGCGGGGCATGCCGCTTAGTATCCTAAGCAAATGACCCGCAACAAAGAGCAAGACACGTTCAGATGAACCCTCTGGGCAGCATTTGTCGCTCATTTATCCAGCGTTAGGTCATGATTCATGTAGATCGCTACACTTCACATGACCTGCCTTGACTAAATGCACGACAAATTGCTGCAAAAACCATTACGAAAGGTCAACAGCCCCTAGTAACACGTTGATTTTGTGTGACAATGGTGATGTATGACGCATCAGAAATATTTATATGTGATTCAACTCTCATAATCATCAGGATTCATGCCAAGGGGGTAACAGAATTCGGGTGATATGATTGTTCCTATCAATGAATCTGAGATGATGAGCTTTATATTCAGACGCTGTCATATTCCAAGCGCTTGAGTGAGCACCATTCTATTCCAATTCGGTGACCTGATCGGAGAGAGTCAGGTGACGATACCAGCGCATAAACTGAGAGTCATATTGTGGCTGTGCAGAAGTGGCGAGAATGTAACTTGAGAAATGCATGAATGGTGTTTATTCATTTTTGATTGAACGTTGGGACCCCCGATATTGCCGAAATAACGGAGAGAGGCAATTTGGCTTCCCATATTTTTGAATGGATCATCATGGTGAAGTGCCTCTTACCTTGGCATAACGTGTTTACGAAAAGGTGAGGCTCGCCTAATTTTAAGAGAGTTACATTATGCCTAAGCGTAGCAGAGAAGAAACAGAAGTCACGATTCAGACAATTTTAGATGCGGTCGTCTATCAGGTGCTGAATCTTGGCTATGACCGCATGTCATATACGACACTCAGTCAGCAGACAGGAATTTCCCGAACGGGGATCAGCCATCACTTTCCGAAAAAGACTGACTTTGCCACCGCATTGAATAGCCGGATTTTCCTGCTTTTCACCTCTTACCTTGAGTTAGAAAATGGTGTTGTTGCGTTTCGCCGGAGCTGGATTCAAGCATTGGAACACAGTCAGTTTGTCGCGATTTTAAGATTCCTTTTCCACCATATTATTTCTGCAGAGCGCTCGGTTGATGTCTCTCGTCAGGGGCTGGAACGTATGTATCATCTGATCGAAGAGAAATTAGGTACCGATGCAGAGAAAGAGCTGGAATGGTTATTGGGTAAATCTCTCGTGGCGATGAGTAATCATGAAATCTTTGAACCGGAGCCTGTTTAGCCGGGTCAATATCAGGCGGATGAAGAAAAGGGCTGCTTGGCAGCCCTTTTCTTTTGTTGTCATCACTAAACTGCCTTGGGCGGTGGTCGTCGATGCAACGACTCATGAACGATATTGATTTCCTCTCAGAGTGAAAAACGAGTTAACGGAAAAAATCGACCTGATGTTTCAAGTGTTCAGCCAGAGATTGCAGTGCTGAGGCGCTTTCGGCTGTTTTCGCATTGGTTTTTTGGCCTTGCTGGTTCAACTGACTAATTTCTGAAGCACTTTGGGCGACATCTGCGGAGACTTGCGCCTGCTGCTCTGCAGTGGTTGCGATCGTTTGGGCTTGAGATGCAATTGAATGAATCTGCTCCGCGATAGTTTCGAGTGATGTCCCGGCATCTTGAGATTTCGTCAGCATGTTATCCGCATGATTTTGACTATGTTGCATCATCTGCACCGCATTTTTGGTTGAATGCTTGAGCTTGTCGATAATGGTGACCACACTCTGAACTGACGTTTGTGTTCTCTGAGCCAAGGTTCTGACTTCATCCGCTACGACTGCAAAACCACGTCCCTGATCACCGGCTCGTGCTGCTTCAATTGCCGCGTTGAGCGCCAGTAGGTTGGTCTGTTCAGCAATTGCATCGATCATTTCCGTTACCGTCTGAATGCTTTCACTGTCGGTTCTGAGTTGATCGATGGCCTGAGAGGATTGTGCCAACTGGTCATTCAATTGCGCCACATCGATACAAACATCTTCAACCAAATTCAGACCCGATTGCGTATTGTCATTGGCTTGCCGGACATTCTCGGCAATCGCTTCGACCTGCATGGCCACATCTTTGGCTGAAGTTGCCATTTCTTCAATGGCGGTGACGACCTGTTCAACTTGTTCATGTTGACGCTCAGACTGGGTGAGTCCGATATTGGCGTCACTCAGTACGTCTGCGGATTGCTCCTGAACCTGATCACTGGTGGAACGGATATTGCCGACCAACTGGCTTAGCTGAGTCATTGTGGCTGCCGCACTATTGTACAGCCGGATAATCTCATTCTTGGTTTCTTTCGCGCCTGTCTTGATACTCAGGCTGATTTCCCCTTGACCTAACCGCTCCATAATGTGGCTTAAATTGATCAGCGGTTTGATGGTATGGCTGAGGAAGAGGGCAATGATGACAAATGTCGCACCGCCGACCAGCGATGAAATCAGGACAATCAGTTGTAACAGTTCCTGACTGCCTGCGGTGATCTCATCAATCGAAGTACCACCGAGTAGTTTCCATTCCCAGCCGGGGATATCGGTATAGACAAGATAGCGTTCTTGCATCCCATCACGGCCTGAATGCTGGTAACGAATCAAGCCATTGTCGTGCTTGAAAATATCGTTAAAAATAATGTTCCCGTTGCTATCTCTTTCTTCAAGAATTGAGTCTGCTTGAGTACTTTCACCGCTCAGCAAATATTTGCCCTGAGAGTTTTCCCGTGCATCCACAACCATGGTACTCCCGGTCTCCCCCCACTTAACATGATTGAGATTACGCAAGAGCTTAGTGGTCGCTTCTTCCACAGGGACACCGATAAATGAGATCGCGACAACCTGCTGCTGACGGTTTTTGAGCGGATTATAGTAAGTGAGATAATGCGTCCCGAACAGATTCACTTGTGCATAGTAGGGTTCACCGCGGCTAAGTTTTTCATACCCTGGGTGTGATTGACCCAGCAAAGTCCCGACGGCTCTTGCACCTTGCTTATTTTTCAGTGAGGTCGAAACGCGCACCCAGTCCTGACCTGTAGGCAGAAATAAGGTGGCAATGGCACCGGTGTCTCGCGTGAATTGATCGACAACATCTGTTGAGCCAATGACGCTTTTACCGTTGAGGGTGACATCCGTCACCGGATATCCGCGGAAATCAACGACCTGATCCTGCCAGATTAATCCTTTCAGATAACTGTTCTGGAATGTTGATTCCAGTGTTTTGGTGGTATCAAGGTAAGTGAAAAACTGTTGTGATATCGATTGGGCGATCCCTTCAACTTTGGATTGGTGATCACCGAGTGTGGCGTTTAAAAGAATACCCGCAGCGCTGCGATATACGAGTAATGCAATGGTTGAGAAAGAGATGATTAAGCAAAAGAGCATAATCGTTCGTAATTGAGTGTTAATACTCTTGTTTTGGTAGTAACGAATCATAGGCGTCCTATAGTAAAAATGAATGAGCCAACGTCTATAGAGTTTCATTTTTGAGTGAGTTATTTACTGAGGTGTCAATATTGCGTGATCTCATGTAGTAGCACATTGATTTGGATTAACAATTAGCGTCGTTTGTACGAAATAAATAGACATTGACACGATCGCATCATATCGATGCTTTTTCGTGCATGATGATTCTTATTTGACGACAGTTTTTGAACGAATATCACGTAATTGTGGATGTGGATTCAGCACTTAGTGCTGAATCCGTGGTGAGGACAATCTGTTCAGCCCGGTTTCGGGTTGTCGGTTGTGGAAGGGATGGTCTGTGATGACTCGTTTATGAGCTTGTTTACGATTTCAAATGCTGATGAAGTTCACTAATATGTGCCGCGCCGATACCGCAACAACCCCCAATCAGTGAAGCGCCTTGGCGACACCATTTTTGTGCCCACGCGACATACGCTGGTGGGGTCATATCTGCTCTGATTTCGTCAATCTCTTCATTGGCAGCCGCATCTTTTTTCTGTGGCGCAAATGCATTGGCATAAGCGCCAAGCTGAATGTCACTTTTGCCGAGCTCAGCAAGGGTGTTACGAGCCACATCAATTGCATCTTCGATGGTTTCCGGTTGACAGCAGTTGAACAGAATCGCCCCGACGTTTTGCTCGGCCAAGGCTCGCACTGCTTGTGCGACGGTTTCGCCGGAACGGATGACGGGTTGCTCAACCGGCTCTGAATCTTCCAGCGTAAATGAAACCCAAACCGGTTTTGAGCGGTCGCTAAAGCGGTCAATTGATGCTTTGATTGCGGTTGCTTCAGCGATCAGGCTTTGGGTTTCGATTAGCCAGAAATCAACAAAAGCGCTGAGCCCCTGAATCAGCGGCGCAGCAATTTCATCCACCCGATCTGCTTGATATAAATCCGGACGATAAGAGCCGAATAAAGGCGGTAGCGAGCCGGCAACCTGAGCGTGAGTCTGAGTGGCTTCAACAGCCTGACGAGCCATCTGCCCCGCTTTTTGTGCCAGCGTCAGTGCTTCATGTTTAAAACGGGTCTCACCGATATGAAAGGGCACCAAGGCGTAGCTATTGGTGGTAATCACCTCTGAGCCACTGCGAATAAAAACTTCATGTGCCTGTTGGACAATTTCCGGAGTTTCAATCAAAGCAAGAGCAGACCATTCGGGTTGGCGAAAGGGCGCCCCGAGACGTTCCAGTTCCCGGCTCATTCCGCCGTCGAGGAGGGTGACTTGATGTTCTGACATGAGATACCTCTGTGTTGATTGATGACCAAGAAAAATTAAATATACGTCTGGCAGTGTAGATGTCCGCGAGCAGTTTATCGTAATCGAATCGCGATGCAATAGATTCTGTGATTTTCCGGCTTGAGCGTAAAGAAAATGAATCATAGAAAGTTGATATGTATCAAGCTATAAACTTTGCCATATTTTAGCCATAGCATATAGTTTCTTAAGAGGATCGAGCATTGTCTAGGGAGAGGTATGGCGGCTACAGAACAGGAAGTATCATTCGACCGGAATGAACTGATTATCACCAAAACGGATTTGCAGGGGAAAATCACCTACGCAAACCGCACATTTATGCGCGTCGCAAACTATGTAGAAGCAGATCTGCTGGGGCGGGATCATAATCTGATCCGCCATCCTTCAATGCCGCGAGGTGTCTTCTATGGTTTATGGCACGCCCTGAAATCAGGAACAGAGTTTTTCGGTTTTGTGAAAAACTATACCTCAGATAAAAATTACTACTGGGTTTTTGCCAATATCACGCCGGATCGTATCGGCACAGATGTCGTTGGTTTTTATTCAGTACGCCGGGTCGCCCCCAAAGATGCGGTACAAACCATTGAAGGCATCTATCAAAAAATGCGTGAATTGGAACAGGCCACTGAAAGAAAACAAGCGCCTGAAGTTTCGTGGCGATGGCTGGTTGATTTGATTCATCAGCAATATCATATGGAGTATGAAGAATACATCATCGACCTTTACCAGCAACATCGTTCAGATTAGAAGGAGTGAATGATGCGCAGTACGAGTCAGGTCAGTAGCAATATTTTATTTCAGCGCCAGAAGTTTTTGATTGTCTGTTCAGTGTTCACCATCGTCATTATCGGGTTGTCGATTGCCAATATTTACGATCACGGCTTCAACTATTTTAATAGCCTCTTACCGTTATTTACCATCGTTTTTTCGGTTTATGCTTATTGGGATCAACTACAACCATTGATGGTGCTGAAACGGATTCGTGATACTTTGAATGAGGCCAAAAAAGGTAATGTTCATATCCGTATTACCGATACCAAAGGGCTGGGAGAAGTCGGACATGTGGCATGGGCATTGAATGATTTTCTGGATATTGTTGAAACCAATTTTAAAGAGTTGTCGAACACTTTTCAGCGCACAAGTAAGGGGGTGTTCTACCGCCGCGGGTTGGTGGACGGTATGCCCGGTGAATTTTTCGAAACCATGCGCAGTATCAACGAAGCAATTGAATCGATGCAGCAAGCACATATTTTTTCTCGAAAAAACCGTTTAAAAAGTGAATTGCATCACCTCAATACCACCAATTTGATCGTCAATCTAAAAAATAATCAGGAAGAACTGGTGACCTTGTCGAATCAGATGGATGATGTGCTGACGATTGCGACGGAAAGTCGCGATGGCGCAGTACAAAGCCGTGAAGTGGTGGGGGATATCCGCCACGCGCTTGATGATGTTAATGTGCGGATGGTGAGCATGGAACAGACTGCACAAAGGTTGGGTCAGGAGAGTGTCCGGATTGCCGATACCATCAAGGTGATTACCGGTATTGCCGAACAAACCAATTTGCTGGCTTTAAATGCTGCCATTGAAGCGGCTCGTGCCGGGGATGTCGGACGCGGTTTTGCGGTGGTTGCCGATGAGGTGCGCTCGCTGGCTGATCGCACCAGAAGATCAACCGCGGATATCAGCGAAATTATTAACTCATTGATTGGCCCGATTGAAGAGATGGTGTCTCAGACGTTGGCCGTCGGGCAACAAATGAAAAATGTCGGCGATGAAGTCACTAATTTTCATAGCAACTTTGACAAGGTTGCCAATGCCTCACAACAAACTATCTCACTCATGAATCAGGCCAAAGACTGCTCTTTTGCGTCGTTGATTAAACTGGATCATGTCATCTATAAACAAAACGGCTATATCGCACTGGAATCAAACGGAGAAGGTGCTGAAGCGAAAGAAGTTCAGGTTGATCATTTCAATTGTCGGATGGGTAAATGGTATTACGAAGGTGAAGGTTATGAGGCCTTCAGTCAGACAAGCGCCTACCACCGTTTAGAAGAGCATCATCAAGCGGTGCATCAAAATATGCAAGAAGCACTGAAATTGGTGCGTGAAGACTGGTTGGCAGATGATGATGTATTGCATCGTCTGGTTGACGTGGTCGATAAAGCTGAACATGCCAGTAACCGGGTGATCGAATATGTATCTGAAATGGTCAGGGAAAAGCATCACAACCAATAGAGGAGGAATGTTGAGCAAGAGTTGTCGTTGCGTCACCACGAATCACATTATTGATATCTTCGCTGACAAACAAAAAGACCCGTTCGGGTCTTTTTGTTATGTACTCTTGACCATATTTGGTCACTCTGTCGATGACGCATCAGAGATTGCAAATTAAGTATAGGAACATCATCAGTGAACTTTGGTTAAATCAACCAGTGGTTTTTTCACCTGCTTGACGCGACGTTTGCCCTGAATGTCTGCCACAGTGGCCAAAGCCTGTTCCACTTCTCCGGTGTTGCGTAATACTGTGTATGTAACATCAAAATGTTTGGATGCACCGGCCTCAATTTTAGGGACTAACCCCAGTGGGCGTTGATATTTGGTGTTATAAGCATAACTGGTGCCCGGTTCGATTCCGGTGACATAGCCCTGTTGCAGCGTATCAGTATTCTTCCAGATGGTCAGAACCGGTAGCTGTTTGATGTTGTAACCGACGGAGACGCCGAGGTTTCCGGCCTGATTATGCAGTACCGCCAGCGTGTTACCCTGTTTATCACCGATTGGCTTCAGGTTATAAACCATTTCATCATAGCCTTTGGTTGGGCCAAGGTAGGTTTGCCAGTTTTTCAGGCCTTTTTTCGCGTAATCGTTAAAGGGAGAAATCTCACTGGCCGCTGCGGTAATTTTGGCGCCTTTTTCCAGAATCGGACGGCCAAAGTTAGAGTGGTAGATGATCTGATATTCATCTTGATAATCGGCTTTATTGGTCAGAGTGTCATGAACGGCAAACTGATTGCTGCCGGGAGTGACCGAGAATGAAGTAAGCGTCACGAGCTCTGCTTTTTTGAACGTTCTTTCAGAAACTTCCCCTTCGACGGTAATGGTATAAGGCGGTTGATCGTCGATAGTCACTTTAACCGTTGAAGCCGGGGTATTTTGAAGGCGGCCATGTAAACTGAGGAGCTGACCGTTATCGTCCACTCCCGGGTGACCGGTCCACTCATAACCGCAGCGCACCATCATCTCATTGAATCCATCTAACCAGCCCAGACCATTGCGGCTTTCCAGATCAATAAATGCAGGATTGACGATCTCTTTGACCGGCGAATCCCAGCCGAGAATGCGTTTGCCATCTTTCTTAACGTTAAATATTCCCATGCCACGGGTGGGGACCAGGGTGATTTCTAACTCACCGTTGTTGATCACTAACGTTTCAACTCCCATCTGTTTGCCGCCATGTAGCTGGCGTTTTTCGACGGAGAAAGGCTGTTGAATGCCTAAATCTTTATTGGTGATTTTCCAGGCACCGACATCAATATTGGCGGCAGCATCAGTTAAAACAAACTCCGCAGCGTTGACAAGACCGGGAGCAGCAATAAGTAGGGCAGCGACGAGTGGTTTGATCTTCATGACGTTTGATTCCTTGATAGTGAGTTTGATTTGTTGTTCTACTGAATCGATTCAGCTAATAACATACAAACTCACCATTCAGGATCAAATGCAAATTGGTGAAGGTGTGAGCTAATTCTTATGTTTGACAGTGCATGAACCGATTTCTGATTGATGAATCACGTTCAGCAATTGGAGGATTATTGAGCAACTTTTTCATGTTCATCATAAGGTGAGTGAGAATGAATGATAGATGCGATGACCTCTTGTTATACCGCTTGCTTGAGACTAGAATGACCAATATAAAGACCATTTAAGAGACCTGTTTATGACCTCTAAAATTTTGGCTGATGTTGCTGCCAGTATTACTGAGTTAAAAGCAAACCCGATGAAAGTTGCAACAAGTGCTTACGGTGAACCGGTCGCTGTACTCAACCGAAATGAGCCAGTATTTTATTGCGTACCCGCTGAAGCGTACGAAATGATGATGGATAAACTCGAAGATCTTGAGCTACTTGCTATTGCGAAAGAGCGTGAATCTGAAGAGAGCATTTCGGTTCATATTGATGACCTATAAACTTGAATTCAAAAAGAGTGCACTCAAAGAGTGGGAAAAGCTTGGTTCAACGCTGCAACAGCAATTTAAGAAAAAGCTGATTGAGCGATTAGAGAACCCGCATGTGCCAGCCTCAAAACTTTCTGGCGCTGACAATATGTACAAAATAAAATTGCGCCAATCGGGTTACCGCTTAGTCTACAAAGTCGAAGACGATGTCATTATTGTCACCGTCTTAGCCGTCGGCAAGCGCGAGCGTAGTGATGTTTACCGTAAGGCGATGAAACGGCGCTAGTGTTCAAAATAGTAACTGGCGCACAGGCATCAATGCCTCTGAAATCGAAAAATACAATAGTGCGTCAAGTTTTGGGGGCCTAAGGCTGGGAATTACGAAAGTTAAACAATGGTGGTTTTGTGTCCTCAAGCCCCGTTAATCCGCGCTAAACAAACCCGTTCAACCACTGCTTTTAACTGCAACACTCTCCCTTCGAGATAAGCCAGCTCTTCTGCGGTAATTTCATAATGTTCTGAATAACGGGCTTCGATATAGGCGCGTTGCAGGCGACGGAAGCTGCGGCGGTGGAATTTATTGTCGAGCAGGAAAATCGTCTTAAACTCAGGCTCGATTTGCGCACACAGTTTACTCAGCTTCTCGATATTGTGGGATTTGGGTAAATAGTTGGTGCATGTGAGTAATACACAGGCCAAAAAACGTTCCGTCGATTGATGTAATTCAAAAGCAGCGATCGATAACTCTTTTTGATTTAAATAGTGATGATAACCGGAGATAAAGGCATTCGCGCTTTTAAACCACTGTGCATAATGTTTACGGGCAATTTCCCGTTTTTCGGCCTCGGTTAAATCCCCCGGCTCCATCAGCGGCTTCGGTGTCGCGGTAAACAGTTCAATCCCTTCTTCACGGATATCCCGGAAAAAGTAGTGCCCCTGCTGCAATCGTTCATTCACTTCCTGCAAATCGTGAACAATCAAACCCAACGGCGCGGATTTCACTTTGCGATCAATTTGCTCTTCAGCCCGCTGCCAGACGACATAATCTTCCACCAAGGCAGCCTTATTGACGATCACCAGAATATCGTAATCACTGATGTAACCATTGACCGGATCGCTGACCCAATTCCCTTTGGCGTGGCTGCCGAACAGGATGATTTTCAGGATACGAAACTCACTTTTACTCCCGGTTTTGCCCTCAAGATAGCCTTCCAACGTATCACGCAAAATAGTCGAGATCGTGGCAAGCTCTTGCTGTTTGAATTCAGGCAGATGATCGAGGGAGGTTTTCATAAAGCAACATTTGGTCAGTGATGAATGGCTTTAGCATAAAAGAGGGTGCAGGCAAAGAATACCATCACACCCTAATTTATGCGTATTACTGAGAAAAATGCGATTCAATTCAAAGCTATGGTGTTTGTTATGTGTTTACTCAAAGATCTCATAGTGACGTTCTACGTTGACGGTCACTTTACCCCAATGAGATGCTTTGACTCTTTTCTGATGTTGTTCAAAAGACGCTTTATCCGTAAACTCTTCGTAAACGTCAAAACGAAGAGGGTTTTCCGAATTTTGGATGACGCTAAACGTGATGCAACCTGTCTCTTCGAGGGTAAGACGTTTATGGTTTACCAGCTCACTTTTTACTAATTTAAGCTCTGACTCAGGAACTAAAATAAAGCTTTTCAATGTTACTTTTGACATGTATTTCCTTGTGATGCGTAACGCTTCGCTAAACGGTGAGCGTTAGCAAGTTCGGTATAGGCCTCGCTTTTTATGACCGGAACGCCCAAAGCAGCGTCGCGCGTTAGCGCGTCCAGCCCGCAGGGCGAGGCTGCCTTTGTTTGTTATGTGTTGCTTATTACTCTTCATCACGAAGCCTATCTCTGCATGCAGCAATAAAGTCCATATATTTAAGATCAGAATCTTGATGTAGAGCCTTTCAAAGACACAGCATAAATTCCAATAGAACCCACGCTTCATCCTCAGTGAGTGTAATTTGCACCGCGGTTGTAGTGAGTGTTGTGCAACAATGAGTGCATCAAATGCACATAAACGAGCGTAGACCGCTGTGTCAATTGGAGCGTCTTGTATGGATAATGTGACTAGACATCAGACAACTTCCAAAAAACTTATTGTATCGTTAATTAATTCACTATCTATAACAGCTGATTTGGATAGAAATGAGCGCTTTGTTTTGCTATCTCCAATACATATTAATTTTGTATCTGCAGTAAAATATTGGCTCTTAATAGCCTCAACATCAAAAAGTGGAACTAATGAAGTTTCATCCCCCTTGTATTCTGCGACAGAAAAAATAATCTGCCCACTGGATTTAGTTTCATGAGAAAGGAAATTGAATATATTACCTCGACTCTCTGTATCAATGTCTTCTTTAAAAATAGCATCAAGAAGAAATGGGAAACTATGAACGTTCTGGTTTTTCATGACCATTTCGTAAAACGAAAAATTATAAGCCATTAATAGTTTATGCAGTTCAACACCTTGACAGGGAAATGAGCTTAAAGAATACAAGTTATGATATTTGTTTTCTTTTGGAAGTTGAGCACCTAAAGCTAAGACATTGCGTTTAAATATAGAAAAAAACTCTTTTTCCTTGACACGCCTCAAAACATCTATATCAATGCCATTTCCAATTTTTCCTATATCATCATCTATCTCATCAATTCTTTTTTTACAAGATGTTTTCTTGGTTGCGATATTTTTTAACATTCTTAGATTTGCGTTGTGATCTAGCCAAGAGTCAAATGTAATATCGCTCGCCTTTAAATTTCGTAATAAAGCATAATCTTTCTCTATTTTTGTTCTAGATATCGATATAGCATTTTCGACTGAATTCAATTTCGCTGCGATTTTTTTAATTTGTTCTTTTACATTATCCTTTTCTTTCAAAGCGTCATTAATATCTTGGCTATAAAGATAGAATTCTTCCAAATCCCCAGGAAGGCTTTGATTGCATGTAGGGCATTGATCAATTTTTGGTTTTTGATTCTTGATGTTGGCTATTATTTGAGTCAATACCTTTTGTCGACCTCTCAACAAACTCAACTTATTGCATAACTTTGTGTGTTCAGTTTCTTTTTCAGATAAGTCTTTATTTAAATGTTGATAGTTTTCTAAGTAGCTTTCAGCTTCGCCTTTAAAACGATCATCAAGTAGTTTTGATACTTTAAAATCTTCTTTTTTATCTTCATAAGAGTTAAGTTGACTCAGCTCAAATTTCAGTTCCTTTTTCTCTTTCTCAAGATTATATTTATTTATTCTCTCATGACCATTTTCAATGCCTAGATAATAATCCAAATAATCGAATTTAAAATCCTTATAAAACCTATAATCTCCAATTGATTCACGTATATAAACCCAGCCTACTGATTGAGACACATAATAGGGTAACAGTGCTGCTTCTAATGGTGCGCCGATTAACTCTGATTGCTTTTGCAAGACCAAATCAAAACCAATTAATTTTGAAAAAATATCTTTATACCTACCATATTCAAAAGAATTATTACTATTAATACCATCAAACCTTATAGGTGGCTCACTTCCTTTTTTTAAAACTAACGTGTCATCTGAGCGAACAAACACCAGTTCATAATATTCTTCATTATCTTTTAGAACGCAATCAAGACGAAAAAAAACACCATCATTATTAATATCACTTAAATGATCTTTTGAATAATTTATTCCCATGGCATAAATAACTGACTGAATAAGAGTGCTTTTTCCTGAAGTATTTCGACCGTGAACGATATTTACTGATTCACTGAAATCTGTGTAAAAGCCTTTCTCGTCACTTGGTGAGTAAACCAATAAACTTTTCAAAATTAAATTAGACATGCATTCCTCTTGTCTCAACATACGCTGCAATTACTGCAAATGAAACCATATGATTTTCTAATCTAGGTTGAAATTCTTCTTGATAGCGGTGATATAAATCCACAATACAATCAGCTTCACTTACGTGCAATTCATCGATATCCGTTCTTTCTTCAACAAATTTATAAATCTTTCGATATTCAATTTGTTGAATGTCTTTAAAATAATCAAAGCAATTTTCAAGCAACTCTTTGGCTCTTCGACGTATTGGGAGTTTTAAATTCAGTTGAGCTGAAATTTGCTCTGAATACTGCCTCCAAAAATCAAACGATTTTCTACTTTCAGTGAACATTTTGAATGTTTCATCTAATTTATTTTTGGTAACTCTTTTGCTGCGATCAGACAAAAGAACTTTATTATCATCATTATACGTTTGCGCTACATCTTCTAATAATTGCATTAATGTAGAAATAACAGCTTCGTGGTCGTTAACCTCGTGACCAAAGTGCTCAATGGCCAAGCCTTTTAGTTCTCTTTGCCAGCTTTTGTGGCTTTGAGCAAAATCAATATATTGAAAATAAACGTGCTCTAATTGAGTGATTTCATGTATTGATTGGCAAATCCGAGATTCAATGTTACTCTTAATTTTTTCCGATAGATCAGAATATTTTTTTCTTTTATTTGAAACTTGGACTTTGACTTTATCTTGTTTCTCACCCTTTTCTTTCTTACTTGTTAATAATATGCTTCGATTGGTAAGAAAGTTTAATGTATGTTGATAATCGTTAGACTTTTCAATAGGGTCACTGACAAGCTCCTTTCCTACCATCGTCATTTTACCAATAATTTCGCAAAGGTCGTCGTCTGTTCTCCAGTCATCTCTTGATTTCTTCGCTTGGTATGTATCAACTTTTTTTAACTGTCCATTGTCATCCAAAAATGCGAATAGAAAATCTTCATGGTGCTCCAAGCAAATGAAGTAATTATTTGAGTTGATCTCTTCATAGTCTTCAAATAAAAGAAAGACAACACAGCAGCGCTGAAACGAATAGCCAGAGCTACCCTCTACACCTGCATTACTATTTACCATAAATTACTTCCATGATTGTTTTTCTATTTACCATTTTTAAATATAGCGAAAGAAAGCTAACTCACGCATTTGTGGCTGGTTTGGAGCGTAGCGGAAAACCAGTCCGACAACATGCGCTTGTTACAAATGGTTTTTAATCAAATCAAGACCAATGGTCACTAATAATGGAATCACAACTAGTGAAATTAGTGCCGCAAGTCTCGCTCGAATTTTCTTTTCCTTTTTCAAATGTTCTGCGCCAAAGTCTAACTCTATACTTGGCCACGCCTTAAGAAACCACTTTGAAATCTCATATGCCCCCCACATGTAGCCAAGAAACCATCGGCAAAACCACCCAAATATATAAAATGCGGCACTATAAGATGATAAGTGCTCAACAATACCCTTAAGCTTTTCTACAGCTTCAGGTGATAAACTTTGAGTCAGAGGCGTTTCTGGTAGCATTAAGTTAACAAGCGCACCTATGATAAGCATAACCAAGCTGCCAATACCAAGCGCGACTATGTTTATTAAAACAAGAGGATGTTTGGAGAACCATGTTCCTTGTGGTTTAACGGCATCAATCCGCTCCTTCAAAATCATAAACTGATCATTAACCCACGCAGATTCCTGCCCGGATACAGTTAAATTATTTCCATAGCTTGACATACCATGAGTTAACCGAAGATCTATTCTTCTGCCTAGAGTGTAATTATAAAAACCGAACCTCACATCCAAAGGCCGCTTCGTGTCGATAATTGAACTTTCATCAAAAATAGATGAAGAATCACTATCGAAAGATGTTTTGTCTTCAAAGCTGATTGAGTATTCAAGTTGATAATGGTGATCTGATTTTTCGGCAAGTTGCTTTTGTTTATCAAATATCTCCGAGAAACGCTTTAAATCAGCTATCTCAAATACTTTTTCTTCAATTTCTAAGTTTCTAGTTTGCTTCAATTCTTGGCACTCTTTGACTTGTAACAGCTTATTATACAGAAGCCTCTATAGGAATACTTCTGTATAATTTACTGATATTTGATGAAATTTATGTCCTAATCGCATGAAAACACAGACAAAATACCAGTAAAAAATGTCACTGCGTCAGAACAGAAATCACAGCACAACACTGTCTAACTCACTCACAAATGATTGACTAACGTCTCCACCCACCATAAACATCTCAGATAAGCGCTATTGGTTCGCAAGTAAGCATCTGAACACTCTGCATAGCATTAAATATGTTACAGAAAATCGCCAGAAAAAATTGACACAAACATGACATTTTTTGATGCAGATAGGTTTTGTACAAAATTGCAGCGTTTTTATTATCAGGAAGTTGGTTTGTTAGAAATGTTTCACTAAATTCAAACAAACCACTCCACCAAGAAAACCATTCACGGAAGAATGGTTAGGCTTTTCCGGGCAGGACGCCCGTAAAAGCTGGTTCTGGAAAGCGCACACCCAAGCTCAACAAAAAAGATTTTCTGGTTCGTCTTTCATCTCTGAAAGATGAACTGGCGCACTGAGTAACTATGTCTCTGAAATTGAGAAACGCAATTGTGCGTCAAATCTGGGAGCCTGAGGCTGGGAAAATAAAATTGTGACTCTGCGGTTTGGTGCGCAATCCCATTACGCGATTTCATTAGCATCTCCGACTGCGCCCCAGATACTTTTTCAAGGCCGAAAAAGTACCCCAAAAGGCCGCGGGGTTGAGTTTAGCGCACATAATCAGGGTCGGATTGATTCGCATCCTGCTCAAGCAATCCTGAAAAATCGTCCATGATTTTTCACCCTGAGAGCATCGTTCAATTGAGCTTTGTTGATTCAATGTTTCACTTTATTCAAACAAACCACCCAACCAAGAAAACCATTCACGGAAGAATGGTTAAGCTTTTCCGGGCAGGACGCCCGTAAAAGCTGGTTCTGGAAAGCGCACTCCCAAGCTCAACAAAAAAGATTTTCTGGTTCGTCTTTCATCTCTGAAAGATGAACTGGCGCACTGAGTAACTATGTCTCTGAAATTGAGAAACGCAATTGTGCGTCAAATCTGGGAGCCTGAGGCTGGGAAGATAAAATTGTGACTCTGCGGTTTGGTGCGCAATCCCATTACGCGATTTCATTAGCATCTCCGACTGCGCCCCAGATACTTTTTCAAGGCCGAAAAAGTACCCCAAAAGGCCGCGGGGTTGAGTTTAGCGCACATAATCAGGGTCGGATTGATTCGCATCCTGCTCAAGCAATCCTGAAAAATCGTCCATGATTTTTCACCCTGAGAGCATTGTTCAATTGAGCTTTGTTGATTCAATGTTTCACTTTATTCAAACAAACCACCCAACCAAGAAAACCATTCACGGAAGAATGGTTAAGCTTTTCCGGGCAGGACGCCCGTAAAAGCTGGTTCTGGACAACGAGTGACCAAGCCAAACAAAAAAAGATGTTCTGGTTCGTCTTTCATCTTTGAAAGATGAACTGGCGCACTGAGTAACGATGTCTCTGAAATTGAGAAACGCAATTGTGCGTCAAATCTGGGAGCCAAAGGCAGAAAAGATAAAAATGGAGATGTGTCGTTTGACACGTTCAGGTTCAGGCGAATGCCAGTCGCAAAACAATGACAGGGGACGACAAGCGTCCCCTGATTGAAGAAAGGTGTTGATTAGGCGTAGCGTCGGATTGCCAGTAGCCCGAATAAAGATATTAAAAGTATGCCGTTGACTGAGCCGCCCATTTTCAGCTCCAGCACCGCAGGATCATGGTCTGATGCGCGGTATTGGTCGCGGTATTTAGGCAGGTCGCCCTTATATTTGTTGCTGTAGTCAAACAGAGAAGACTCAGCTGCATTGATATGCCAGTCGGTGGCATCAATGACATGCATTTTCAGACTCGGGCTAATCAGAATGTGGTCTAAAGAACCCACTTCATCATTGTATGAGTAACTCCAGTTGTCAGGATGAATCATACTGACCGCACTGATGTAACCATAACCCTGCGTGATGTCAGCACCTTGATCGCCAAACTGCGGTTTGCCGTTGATGAAGGTATTTCTGGCGGCATGAATGGTTTTGCCATATTTCGCCGGGGTGTAATCGGTCAGAACCAGGAGTGGATCTTCCTTACCGTATGCGTTGAGGTCGCCGAGAATCACCTGATGGCCCGGGATCTTTTTCAGTGCTTCGCCAAGAGCTACGGCTGCGGCAACGCGGAAGTTCTCACATGAGCCTTGGAAATCCGGATCTTGCTGGCCTTGTCCGCCATTTTCAACCGATGCGGCATCTTCCCAACAGGTTGAGCCTTTGGATTTAAAGTGGTTCACGGCGATGGTCAGTGCTTGCTCGCCACCTTGATTACTACGAACTGTAAAGGTCGGTGCGAGAGAATCACGCTGGTAGTTCTTACCATCTTCGATCAGATTGCCGTCTTTATCATACACAGCCGGTGCTTGTTGCGAAGGCATGTGGATAATCCGTGGGGTGGTCAGTGTGACACGCTGGTTACGATAGATGAGGCCGGTGGTAATCGCATCGGTACCGATGGAATCCCGTGAATCGATGGTGCCGTCCTGATTGGTATCGATGGCCACATATTGATAGCGATTTTCCGGTTTGCTGATCTGTTGATTGAGCTGTTCGACCAACTGATGAATCGCGCCACCGTCGCCGAAACCGTTATTTTCGATTTCCATCAGACCGACAATATCCGCATCGAGCTGCAAGATAGCACGCACGATTTTCTGTTGCTGGATTTCAAATTCAGCGGCAGTTTTTGCACCGCGGTTGCTGCCATGCATGTTCGCATCCCCGCCAAACGGAGAATTGAAGTAATTGAGGACGTTGAATGTCGCAATACGCAGATCACCACCGTCTTTCAGTTGTGGAGAAGCGCGGCGCGGAGAATTGTGAACGAAATTATCCTGAGTCAGGGTATTGGTCATGATCAGACGATATTCACCATAACTGTATGTGAGTATGCCTTGAGCGCCGCTGAGGGTGTCATTGATGCGGATATAGTCTTCGGTAGAGCCGTCCTGATCAATATCGCTGCGGCCAAATTGAGGGTAGTAAGGGATTTGCCCATCATCAGCAACCTGATCCGATTCTACAAACAGACGATGTTGGGCATTCTCCCGGCTTTGCTGTTTGGCTTGCTCTGAGCCAGCTGCAAAGTTTTGGTTAGGCTGAACATTCAACCGTCCCTGAGCGAGTACCATATTGTTGCGTCTGGCATCATAGTCGTAACTGAATGTGCGAGTCACACGCATGTCGAGTTTGGCCGGGAGATTGACTAACATGCCTTCATAGCGTTCCAGCGTCTGGGCAAAATTATCATCGCCTTCGGTCTGGGTAATATCGGTCGCTTGTGGCGGTTGCTGTTCTCCCAGTTTGATCCACTGACTGTTGTCCGCTGAGAGTTCAGTCAGATCATAATATTCTTTGACTTTTCCTTTGGCACATACCACATCACCGGGTTTGAGAGCTGATGCTGACTGACCCGTGTAAATAAACAGCCCCTCAGAGGTATTGCTATTGTAGTCATCTTGCAGTGCTTGCAGATAGAACCCTTTGGTGAGCCCAGTGGTCACGGCACTGACGACGCCTTTCACGGTATATTCCTGATCGGTGGTGTTATCTGAACCACTAAGCAGGGGCGAGCGGGCACCTTCTCCCTGAATTTGTTGAATTGAGATGAAAGACTCACCCTCACAAGTAAAGGTTGAGCCAGAACTACCGATGTCGATAGCGCCGAGCCCGTCGATATTGTCTTTTGCGGCAGAAGTCCATTGCGATTCAACATAGGATGACGAAGGGGTTAACGCATTGGATTGACGTACCAATGTGGTGTCTTTGGCAAAATAGCTGCCCCCCATGGTGCCGATCATATCGTGCACTGAACCGTTGCGTAGTAGGGCAACCGGGTCATTGCCGTTAAAATTCAGAACCGTTGTATTGGTCTCTTGACTGACCGCCAGAATGTCACTGTTGGCCTGACTATTGGCAATGACGAGTACGCCATGGGCCGGAATTGTCCGCCCGTCGAGAGGGAGTTTATTGCCCCATTCGCCATTACCGTTGACTGACTTCGCCAACGTATAACCGTCCAGAGAGCTGGATTGATCGCTGGTATTGGCAATTTCGATGGCTTTATTGAATCCCGAGCCTTCGACATATTGTGACAGCAAAATATCGGCATGTGCCGATAACGAGAGGATGCTTCCGATGGCAATCGAAAGGCATGATAACGAGCTTTTGACTTTCATTTCTGACCCACTTGACGTTGTTTTTCCATGATTATGTGAGAGTTAGTTCGTGAATAATCAACTCATCAAAATTGATGACTCACTACCAAAATTACTAACTATTTTCACGGTTTAGTTTTACTTTTTAATATGAAACTAAAAATACATTTCAATGAACTTGAGATGTGAGTCGCATAAATAGCATCAATAAATTGATATGTGTCACATCGTTATATGCAACAGCATTTTACTGAAGAGGCTTTCGCCACCGCGTGACGGTGGCTTAAGAAGTGCTGTGAGTGGCTCACAGCACGGGGATATGGGTCTAGAAGCCGCGCATCTGAATCCGGCGGAGAAACTCGGTCATAATCCGGTCGTAAAGAAGGTCACCTAAGAAAGCATCTTCCACATGGTGGTCGATACTCGGATTATCATTGACTTCAATGACATAGACCTGACCATCAACCTCTTTTAAATCCACACCATATAGGCCATTGCCGATTAAATTGGCGGCTTTCAGCGCGGTGTCGATGACATTTTTAGGCACTTGTTTGAGATCCAGTGTTTCAAAACTGCCAGAGGTGGTTCTGCCATTGTTATGGTGATGGTAAATCTGCCAGTGGCCGCGGCTCATCATGTATTTACACGAAAAGATTGCCTGTCGGTTGAGAATCCCGATCCGCCAGTCAAAGTCTGTCGGCATAAATGCCTGAGCCAGAATCAGTGCACTTTTCTCGAATAGCAAAGCTGCTTCTTGATTGAGTGAGTCAATATCTGTCACTTTAATCACCCCGCGTGAGAAGGCACCGTCAGGAATTTTGAGCACCATCGGAAATGACAGCTCAGAGAGCAGCTTTTCTTGCCAGTCCGGGTCAAAGCTTTGCACAATCACACTTTTGGGAGCCGGAATGTGATTGCGTTTCAGTAACTCGGTCAGAAAGACTTTATTGGTACATTTCATAATGGATTCGGAATCATCCATCACCACCAGCCCCATTTTCTCGGCTGTTTTCGCAAAACGGTAGGTCTCGTTACTGATATTGGTGGTGGCACGGATAAAGAGTCCGTCAAACTCACCCAAACGAGAGAGATGTTCTGCGGTAATCGTTTCGAGATTCATGCCTAAGCGTTGTGCTGCTTTCTGAAAACGTTTCAGAGCTGCCTTATCTGACGGGGGCATTTTTTCATCCGGATCGACTAACATCGCAAGATCATAGCGGGATGCTTTATTCTGCTTCGGATTTTTCCAGACTTTTTGGGAGAATTTTTCCAGCGATTCAATAAAGAAGTCCTGCTCCGGGTCAGTCAAATCCTGAAACGGGAATGGCTGAATCGATTTGATGTGCCATTGCTGATTATGTCTGGACAGCTCAAGATGGATCACCGGAATCATGAATTGTTCGAACAAATGACGCGCCAGCTTCTCCAGCCCTTTTTGCGGGGTGCGGCCAAAGTAGATTTTGCACGCTAGTTCATGCTCTGACGGATAGAGTTTGTTTAGTTTGAGCAGATTTGAAGAGTGCAGAAACGGCTGATGGATGTCGTTAATCGCCATCACCCGGGGAATCACCCGGTGTCCTCTTGCTTCAGCCATGAGTGAGCAGTAGTAACCGCTACTCATATAGTCATAGCTGCGACATAAGTTCACAACCTGAATCGATTTGTGGGTGGGTTTCCAGTCGGCGTTCAGATAGTTCTGAACACTGATGACTTGATCGGAAGGGAAATATTGGTGCCAGTCATCGGTATGATCGGTCACAATGAAAAGATTTGCCATGTTTTATGATTCCGGTTGCATGATCGTTTATCTCTTATCAAGCGTCATCCTTGATCAGGATAAGTCGCTTGTAGAGATGAACGTATCGACATAATATTGCATCGCAATCTTCTAACCTTTTGAGGCATCGTATGGACATTCGTCATGCGAACCACACTGATCTTTCTGCGCTAAATGCACTAGAGCAACAGCTTTTCACCGGAGACAAAATCTCACCACGTCAAATGCGGCGGTTTTTGAAATCGGCACACGCGGCCATGTTTGTTGCCGAATCCGACAGCCAACTGGCAGGCTATGCTTTACTTCTGTTTCACCAAGGTACACAGCTATCAAGGTTGTATTCGATTGCCGTAAACCCTGACTTCAGAGGACGAGGCATTGCTCAACAACTGATGGAGCAATGTGAGCGTGCAGCTCTTGATCAAGGTGCTTGTACATTACGGCTAGAAGTCCGTGATGACAATAGGGCAGCGTTAAAATTATATGAAAAAATGGGCTATAAACGGCTCAAAATACTGATGCATTATTATGATGACCAGTGTGACGGGATCCGGATGCAAAAACGGCTTGATCCACATGAGCCTCGTTTAGAGATTCCGGTTCCGCTTTATGTCCAGACGACTCCGTTTACCTGCGGTGCCGCCTGTTTGTTGATGAGTTTTGCACGCTTTGAACCGGATACCGAGCTGAGCCGTACCCATGAGCTACAGCTATGGCGTGAGGCAACAACAATCTATATGACATCAGGGCATGGCGGATGTAGCGGACATGGGCTGGCGCTGGCTGCGGCGCGGCGCGGATTTGAGGTGGAACTGTGGAGCCGTTCTTCAACGGTACCTTTCATCGACGGGGTGCGGGATCCGAATAAAAAATCGGTGATTGAATTAGTTCATCAGGACTTTTGTCAACAACTGACTGCCCATTCAAATGTCACCGTCACAGATTTGCCACCGACACAGGCTGAGTTTGAACACTGGCTGGAGCAGGGGGCGAGTGTGTTACTGATGATCAGCACATATCGATTTACCGGTAACAAAGAGCCACACTGGATTTTACTCAGCGGGATGAGCGAACACTTTTTCTTTATTCACGATCCGCATGTGGATGATCAGGCTGATGTGGTCGCCGCTGCTTATATCCCGGTCGGGAAAGCAGTTCTCACGCAAATTATTGGCTACGGCAAACAGAAGCAGACATCTTGTGTGGTGATACGCAAAAAGAAAGCGCTCGAGAGAGCTGATTAAACGATTGAATCGATAGGAACGCCTAACACGAGCATCCGTAACGTGTTAGGTCAGACAATGGGTTTTGTACCGATGTGCCGTGTATAGATGCTGAACAGCAATATATTCAGGCACATTTTTTATAGTCATTGTTTACGCATTGTTGCATTCCGGCTTCCTGAGCCTGACGAACCAGTTCTTCTCTTTCTGTCGTCACAGTTTCTGTTTCCTCTGGTGAGCGAAACGTTTCGATATCAAGTTCTGAAGGAACAAAGACATAATGTTTATTGAACATTTTTCGATCTCTCTATGATGCTGATTGGGTGTTACAGGTAAAAAAAGATGCTGCTTGATTTTAAGCAGCATCTTTATAAAGGTCAAATTTTAATCACAAATCTATTAATAATCGAACGATTTGTTTGTTAATTTGTGAGCCTTAAACATCGTAAGTTGTTGATGCCGTATCGCCGCCTGTACCTGTCCAGTTGGTGTGGAAGAACTCACCACGCGGACGATCAACCCGCTCATAGGTATGCGCACCAAAGTAGTCGCGCTGAGCCTGAAGCAGATTGGCCGGGAGACGAGCCGTTGTATAGCCGTCAAGGAATGTCAGCGCCGATGTGGTACAAGGCATTGGGATACCCGCTTCCAGAGATTTAGCCGCGACCTTACGCCATGCCGCAAGACAGTTATCCAGAATGCCTTTAAAGTAAGGATCTGACCCTAAGAACGCGAGTTCTGGGTTCGCATCATAGGCATCACGGATATTGCCGAGGAAGGCTGAACGGATGATACAGCCACCGCGCCACATCAGTGCCACGTTACCGTAGTTCAGTTCCCAGCCATTCTCATCGGATGCTTCACGCATCAGCATAAAGCCTTGTGCGTAAGAGATGATTTTTGAAGCCAGCAGTGCCTGACGCAGTGCATCCAGCCATTCTTGCTTATCACCGCTTACTTTCTCGATAGCCTTGCCAAATTGTGCTTCAGCCGCAACGCGTTGCTCTTTGAGTGCTGACAGGCAACGTGCAAAGACGGATTCACTGATTAAAGTCAGTGGGATGCCAAGATCCAAAGCATTGATACCAGTCCATTTACCGGTGCCTTTCTGGCCTGCCGTATCAAGAATCTTCTCAACCAGCGGGCTGCCGTCTTCATCTTTATAGCCAAGAATGTCAGCCGTGATCTCGATGAGGTAACTGTTCAGCTCGGTTTTATTCCAGTCGCTGAAGGTTTGTTGCATCTCTTCATGGCTCAGGCCAAGGCCATCTTTCATGAATTGATACGCTTCAGTAATCAGCTGCATGTCACCATATTCGATACCGTTGTGTACCATTTTCACGAAGTGGCCGGCACCGTCGTTACCAACCCAGTCACAGCAAGGCTCACCGGCATCGGTTTTGGCTGAAATCGCCTGAAAGATAGGTTTAACAGCCGGCCATGCTTGTGGTGAACCACCCGGCATAATTGATGGCCCGAAGCGGGCACCTTCTTCACCACCGGATACACCGGTACCGATGAAGTGAATGCCTTTTTCTTTCAAAGACGCAACGCGGCGGTTGGTATCCGGATAGTTGGTATTCCCACCATCGATGATAATATCGCCTTCGTCGAGTAGCGGGGCTAACTGGTCGATAAACGCATCTACGACTGAACCGGCGCGAACCATCAGCATCACTTTGCGTGGTTTTTCTAACTTTTCAACCAACTCTTCCAGAGAATAAGCCCCGATAATATTGGTATCTTTGGCAGGTCCGGCCAAGAATTCATCGACTTTGGATGTGGTGCGGTTGTGTGCAACGACGGTAAAACCGTGGTCGTTCATGTTCAGAATCAGGTTTTGTCCCATCACCGCAAGACCAATAACACCTATATCACCTTTCATTGAATTTATCTCCTCACGCAATCTTTGCTGCTGCATCTTTATCTAAATACCACTCAGTCTCTCCCTGAGACGACTGAACTTTAGCCGCAGGATAAGGTAATGCATCTGCAGCAGTGGTGTGAATTTCATGAACGATGTCGGCTTTACCGGCACCCAGAACCAAGTAACTGATTCGTTTGGCAGCCTCAAGGACACGGGCACTTTTAGACACGCGTAACTGACCCGACTCTGGGTGAGACGCAACAATGGCTAATGCCGGTTCTTGATAATTGGTTGCACCGGGAAACAGTGATGCTGTATGACCGTCGCCACCGACACCTAACAGAATCCAGTCAAATACCGGAATGCCATCTTGAGTCGGGACTTGATCCAGCATTTCTTGGGCGAAGCGTTCAACTTCTGCTGCCGGGTCATTTTCCCCTAAAATCCGGTGGATATTCTCTGCCGGGATTTGAATCTGACTAAATAACAGTGCGTTTGCTTCACCGTAATTGCTTTCGGCATCATCCGGCGCAACACAGCGTTCATCACCCCACCAAAAATGGAGGTTGTGCCACTGGATTGATGTCGCATAGGGAGCCGAGGCCAGCAGCTTGAACAACATTTTCGGAGTGCTACCACCGGACAGAGAGACATGAACAGGGCGTCCCTGCTCACTATAGGCTTTTAAGTCGTCGGCAAGTGAATGCACAACGTCATCGGCAGTTTGAAAAATTTTGTGATTGATCATAATTCGCAATAATCCGTATTGGTTAAATTTTTACAGGGGAATCGCCACTCTCTGCCATCTCTTTGCAGCAGTTCGTCCGATTCTTTAGGGCCCCATGTCCCACAGGCGTATCCATATAAAGAGGTCGGGTCTTGTTTGTAGTCCAGAATAGGCTGAACAAATTTCCAACAAGCCTCAACCGCATCTGTGCGGGCAAATAGTGTGGCGTCGCCATTTAAGGCATCGAGCAATAACCGCTCGTACGCAGTAAGCATTTTGGTCTCTTCCAGAGAGGTATAGTGGAAGTCCATCGATGCTTCTTTGGCGCGGAAACCGGCACCCGGCTCTTTCAGACCGAAACACATCAAAATGCCTTCGTCGGGCTGGATGCGGATCACAAGTTTATTTTCCGGCGCATTCTGCGCAAATACCGGGTGCGGGGTACGTTTGAAATGAATCACGACTTCGGTCACGCGGGTCGGTAGTCTTTTACCACTGCGGACATAGAAGGGCACGCCATTCCAACGCCAGTTGTTGATAAACATTTTCAGCGCAACATAGGTTTCGGTGCGAGAGTCTTCAGCGACCCCATGCTCATTCCGATAGCCCGGCAGGAATTTCCCCCGGACTTCAGATTCCGTGTATTGCCCGAGCACCAAATTCTGCTTCAGGTCTTGGTCACTGAGTGGTTGTAAACTTTGCAGCGCTTTATTGACTTCATTACGGATTGAGTCGGCATTAATCGCGGCCGGCGGTTCCATGGTGACCATCGCCAGTACTTGCAGCAAGTGGTTCTGGAACATATCCCGCACGGCACCGGAGTTATCGTAATATCCGCCACGTTCTTCTACACCGAGGAATTCAGCACCGGTGATTTCGACATAGTCAATGAAGTTGCGGTTCCAGAGCGGCTCAAACATCCCGTTGGCAAAACGGAAAACCAGCAGGTTTTGCACTGTTTCTTTGCCCAGATAATGGTCGATACGGTAAATTTGATGTTCTTTGAAATGGCGGTGAATTTCGATATCCAGTTCTTGCGCTGATTTGAGGTCATAACCAAATGGCTTCTCAATAATCAGACGTTTCCAGCCTTGGTTCTCATCGTTTAGCCCGTGCGCGGCAAGGCAGCCGGGGATCACACCATACAGACTCGGCGGTGTTGCAAGATAGAATAAGGTGTTGCGTTGCTCGAAGTGATATTGTTCGGCCAGTGTCTCCAGCCGTTCAGATAGTGTCTGATAGTCATCGACATTCGCGGTATCAATCGCTTGATAATGAAGGTGCTGACAAAAATCCTCCAGCGTTTCAGGAACGGTTTCTTCCAGTTCCTGAAGTGTTGTCTTTAATCTTTCCCGGTAGGAATCATCACTATATTCCGTTCGACTTACACCTAAAATTGCAAATGATTTGGGGAGTTGATTGTTTGCATATAGATGATATAAGGCAGGAATAAGTTTGCGGTAAGTGAGATCGCCGGAAGCACCAAAAATCACGATGCTGCTGTTTTCAGGTATTACCATCATCTTTCCCTTAAAAACGAGGTATTTAGCGTGTGCCAACGGTAACAGCACAATACCAAAATAGAAAATTGGCTCTTTCTATAACAATAATAGGTGTTATCAATATCCGTGACACCTATCATACAAGAGCAAAAAACCGACCTCTATTCTCTCTGACAATTTGATTTACATCAACCAAAAGTGTCGATTTGATCAAGTTATTTGCTGCCAGCATCTTCGGTTGGTTTCGCATGTCGGCTTGGTGATCAGGCCTGATGCGTCATTGTCTTGAGGTATTGTTTGACGCGTTTGATGTGGATGTCCGGGTCAATCTGCATCATCTGTTCTTCTGCCATAAATGCATGGGCATAACGCTGATACAGTTTGTTTTCCAGAAACAGTAAATAGAGACGGGGATCCAAGTGGCCGTTGACGGCCATATCAGTCATACGATCAATGACTTCTGGCAGCATGTTGACTTTTTGATCCGGTCGCTCACGGAACATGAGTGATTCAAAGGCATCCGCCACAGTAATAATTCTGGCCTGAATGGAGAGTTCTGCACCTTTTAATCCTCTGGGAAATCCATGGCCGTCCATGCGTTCATGATGACAGGCTGCAATTTTCGGGATGTTTTTCAGATGTTCCGGATAGGGCAACCGTTCCAGTAGCATCAGAGTCTGCACGGTATGCGAATTGAGGATAAATTGTTCTTCTTCAGTTAACGTGCCATGACGAACGGATAAATTATGCAGTTCTCCCCGATTGTATAGCAGCTCTCCCGGTTTGAGTGAGAAGCGATCCTGCCATGTTTCTTGCGGCGTCTCTTGCGGATAGTTATAGTTGCCGGACTCCCATGTTACACAGTGGCTTGGCTTATCATCGAGTAATTTCTCCATGACCGGCAGAGACTTCGGTTTGCCGGTCCGCTGTCGTTCAACTGAGGAGACACCTAACTGATCATCTAATGTACGCTTCCAGTTTCGTTGGGCAATTTGATGTAATTTCTCGATTTTTTCATTGGTCATTGGCGCATCGCTGACATTACATTGGGCAACGAAGACGAATTCTTCATCCAGTGTTTGGTGGGTTGCTTCAAGCTCGGCCAGCAGGGTTGTCTGATCTTTCCCTTCCGCCAGTCCTTTCCAATAATCTGCTTCAGCCTGAAGTTTGAGCAGTTCAAAGCGCATCCGGACTTCATGGATTCGGTTATAAATGGTTTCCAGCTTGGTCGCTTTATTGAAGATATATTCCGGCGTGGTGATTTTTCCACAGTCATGCAGCCAGGATGCGACGTTTAACTCCTCCCGCTGTGACGCATCCATTTTGAAATAAGGATAATAATGTGTATCGGTAACGGTAGCTTCTGCCAGCCACTGCACCAAAGTCGGCACGCGCTGGGAATGTCCGCGTGTATGAGGAGATTTGGTATCAATCGCAGATGCAATCAGCTCGATAAACGCGTAGAACACCTCTTTTTGTTGTTGCAGCGTGTCAATATTATCTTTTGCGATTTGAGCAAAGCTCATCAGCTCGCGCAGGAAGGCGTGTTTATCGGATTGTTCCTGAGTCAGCGGGCGTTCATAACCGAGGTTGAGAATACCAATTAGCTGATGACGCCGGTTCAGCAGAGGGAACAGATAAATATCCGTATTGAATAACTGCTCGCGGTATTTTTTGATCGCGTTATCTTGTTTACTGAGGTGGACAACTTCGCCTTTTTGTAGCTGTGCCTTCAGCCAAGGTGTTTCATTCAGTAAGTCATTGATATCGATTCTGAATGGAATAATGGCATGGTTGGTCAGGGTCGTGAATGATTCCGTTTCACCGGAGAATATATACAGAATAATCGTTTCGGCCCGGGTGATTTGATAGCTTTGCTGAGTGAGTGTTTTGGCCAGCGTATTGAAATCATGATTACTGGCTGTATTGCGGAGTAACTTGAGTAAATCATGCAGCGTGTGTTCCATCAATTGCAACGACTGAGATAAGTTGGCGACTTCTTTAATGATTGATTTAGGATAACGGGTTTTCTTAAATTCAAACCGGGTAATGTTGTCGGAGAGCTGAACAAGTTTTTTTAACGGTCTTGCCAGCCTTGATGCAATAATTGCAACGGTCAGAAAGCAGATGATGAGTAAAATAATCACCACTTTCAGTTGGTGATCTCGCATCGATAATAAATTAGATAATAAGGCGTCGTGTGGTGTTGCCTCTGCTAACATTAAAGTGACGTAAGGATTTAAAATTACGGGTGTTAGTGTTAGAGACCAATCTTGTTCGCCATCATTGACGGTTTCATAAATGACCTGACTACTGATGCGATGGAGAATCGGGGTAAATAATGAATCTTCCAGCTTGTTGCGGTTCTCCGCCTGCGTATTAGTCACCGATACACCGGCATCATGTTGGGCTAAGACATTATATTTTTGATCAAACAGAATGAGTTTTGTATCTTCAGAAAAGCCGATAGCATCAATTTGTCTGGACAACGAGTCCAGCGTGAAATCGGCACCGACAACTTTGTGCCCGTCGGGTGATCTGCGTGACAGCGTTACCCCGTGGGTTTTCAGAAAATAGAAGAAATAGGGCTCCGTCAGCCGAATTTTTCCGTCGCGCTGAGCCGATAAAAACCAAGGGCGTTGACGCGGATCAAACTGGTTATCGAAGGTCTGGCGGTGACTAATCTGCTGGAATTGTTCATCAAGAAAGAAGATATCATTCTGGCCGTTAGCTTGTGTCTGTTGGGCATATAATGTCGCATTTTCCGGCGCATCGAAACGTCTTATATCCTGTTCATTCAAGAGGGATCTTATCAGAGTGAAATCGCCATTGTCGTCGGCAAAGTAAATTGCTACCAAATTGGGATTTTTTTGAAAAACTAATGCCATCGACGCCAACCAGCGCTTATCGTCAATGGGGGAGTGCTCCTTTTCGACAAACGTGCTGAACGCAAGGAAATCCAGTGTGGTTAAGACCGGGCCGATACTTTGTTTATATTCAGTTTCGATTTTACGGCTGTTTTCATAGCTGAGCTGTTTTGCGGTTTCGCTGAGTAATTCTTGAGCATGGTTGTAACTGATCAGGATTAAAACGCCACCAACGATTGAAGTTAAAATCAGGAATAAACTGCCAATATGAAGACTAAGAGAATAGCGACGTAATTTCATAAATTTGTCCGTAAATCGAGCCTTTATAGGAAATAAGTATCCGTTAATAGGGGCTGTTGATCTTTCGTGATGTTTTTTGCAGCAATTTGTCGTTCATTTAGTCAAGGCAGGTCATGTGAAGTGTAGCGCTCTACATGAACCATGACCTAACGCTGGATAAATAGGCGACAAATGTTGCCCAAGGGGTTCATCTGAACGAGTCTTACTCTTTGTTGCGGGTCATTGACTTAGGATGGCTAAGCGACATGCCCCGCGATCAATACCCGTTCAGATTGAACAAAATTCAACCACGAAAGATCAGCAGCCCCTCGGGTATAAGTATTGTCGAATGTGGTCAGGTTGCAAAAAAACCGTTGAAATTGGTGATAGCCAGTCACAAAGTGCATTGATATAGTTTCGTGTGGGAGAGAAATGGGAGGTTTTATGGATATTGTTGTTGATACACATACGCATACTTATGCAAGTGGTCATGCTTATAGTACATTGCTTGAAAATGTCAGCGTTGCGAAAGAGAACGGACTGAAAATCTTATGTACGACCGATCATGCAGAACGGATGCCGGGCGCACCTCACCCTTGGTTTTTTGCCAATCAGAGAGTCATTCCAAGATTTTTAAATGAGATCGCCATCATGCGTGGTGTGGAAGCCAATATTTTAAATACCCAAGGCGAGATTGATTTACAGCCGCATGTGCTGGCACAACTTGACTGGGTGATTGGCAGTTTTCATGAACCGGTATTTGCACCTGCGGACAAAGAAACACATACCCAAGCGCTGTTGAGTGTGATCGAACGTGGTGAAGTGGATGCATTGGGGCATTTGGGCAACCCTAGGTATGATTTTGATTTTGATGCCGTGATTCAGTGTGCAGCAGAGCACCATGTGGCGATTGAGATTAATAATAGTACCTTGCTGGGGCATAGCCGTGTCGGCAGCGTTGAACGATGCTACGAGATAGGGCGTCTTGCCAAGTTGTATGGCGCACCGATTACCACCGGAAGTGATGCTCATTTTTGTCATGCGGTGGGTGAGTTAAGCTTTGCCCGGGAGCTGCTTGCAAAACTTGAGATCCCTTCGGAACAGGTCATTACTCACAGTACCCGCCAATTTTTGCAGTTCTTAGCGTTGCGCGGACGTGAGGCGATTACTGAGTTTAAGAATATGAAATAAGCATCCAGTGTAAGACGGTGAGAGGTCAGGTTGTCAGGGATAAGGCATCAGACGTTGTGGCGTGGCAACGATTTACAGGGCTTTTATCACCGGTCATTAATATCCTTTGCCAAAATGAGCGTTTATCTTAAGATAATGATGCGATACCCATTTGTCAGAAGTAAGACTCAGTCAAAAAATAAATATATAAGGAAGCAATGCCATGTTAAGAAAGATAACCGTATTATTACTAGTGATGTGTTTTTCTCCTGTTTGGGCGAGTAGTGGTGATGTTCATTCATCAATGCGCCAGATTAAAAAAGCCTTTGTAGATGCAGCCCAGTCCTCGAGTGTTGAAGAAATGAAAAGTGCCATGGGGCGGCTTGATGAAATCGTGACTGACCTTAAACAAGGGGAGTATCAGGGCGACAGAGGCAAAATAATGCAAGAAGGTTTTCAAAAACTCTCCGTTGCCGTTAAGCAGGTGGAATCTGAACTCGATCAAGGCAACTTACAAGGTGCGAAAGAGAAGCTCAGAACGATTGATTCATTGCGGTCAGAATATCACAGCAAAGTGAGATAATCTTTTCAGGTTATACACGAGTTTCGTTGCGAAAGGTGAGATTGACCTTAGCAACGAAACCCACCCCCCATAAAGAGAACCATCCAACCATCGTTCAATATTCCGATAGTTCCTCCGCACATGGTCAGTCTGAACAGCTAACAAGATTAACGTTTATCATCCGGTTCCTGGATTTGATAAAGCGTCTTTTCCTGATTTTCACAAACGTCCTTACAGTTACAGGCCCGCTCCACTCCAATAGAAGACAAACCGCCACAACTTCCCTGAATCGAGCGGCGATGAAATAGTACACCAATCGCCATACCGAGTATCAGGATGATAAATACAACAAATGTCAGCAGGTAAGTCACGGAGCCTCCTTTAGCGTTGGCTCAAAAGTGAATTGGGTTCGAACAACGCTCTTGATAAAAGTGTAGTTGATAAAACAATGCTAACGCAACAACCACCCCGCCAGAGCTGACGGGGTTAGTCGCCGAGCCTATTTATGGTTCGGCAAGCATAAGCCCTTCAGGGAGTATAAACCTTATTTATGGCATATGCTACTAATAAACGCATTGTCCCGATTACAATTCTATCCGGATGGTTTGCCCGCTTTCGCTGCTTTTTATCGCGAGTTCTATCAGGCGAATGGTGTTTAAGGCCTCTTTCGCGGTCACCGGTGGTGGTGTTCCGTGACGAATGGAGTCGGCTAACTGAACAAAGTAATTTTCATAGCCGCCTTGTTCCGTCGGTATCAATTCAACATATTCTTCAGTGTAGAGGCTCCCTTCGGCGATGAAGACGACTTCTTGCCGTCGTGCTGTAATCTTGTTACCTGCTTTGAGCCGTTCTTCCTGAGGATCAAGCCCTATTTTGATATATTTTGCTTTGGTTCCCAAAATCTTATAGCGCAGATTGTCACCGGGACTATATGGGTTGGCATGAAGTTGTACCAGAAAATCCGAATAGTCTAATAACACGTTGAAGAAATCTGTCGCCCCGTCAACTTGCCGCATTGAGCGGCATTGCGCGGTGATCGCCTTTGGCATACCGAAAAGTTCCAGAGCCTGATCGATAAGGTGAGGGGCGAGATCATAGAGAATACCGGAGCCTTCGACATCCGCAGACTCGCGCCAGCGATCTCTGGCTTCTGGCCGGTAGCGGTCAAAATGGGACTCAAACCACTTGATCTCGCCCAGCTTGCCGTCAGCGAGTAGTTTTTTCACGGTCAGAAAATCGTGATCCCAGCGGCGGTTGTGGTAAACACTGAGCGTGAGCTGCTTTTCTTGTGCGATACGCATCAGTGTTTCTCCGTCGCGGGCACGGGTAACAAATGGTTTTTCGACAACCACATGTTTACCATGTTCCAGCGCCATTTTTGCCAAAGAGAAATGGACATCATTAGGGGCGGTAATAATCACCAGCTCTGCATCTGACTGTTTAATCAAGCGCTCTGCGCTTTCGTAGCAGGTGACAGCCGGATATTGCGCTGTAATCACTGCCTGCTGACGACTGCTAATGGCGCAAAACTGGAACTGAGGTAAAGATTCAAGAAACGGGATATGAAACGTTTTGGCAGAATAACCGTAGCCAATCACGGCCGTTTTTATGGGTTGGGACATCATCTTCACCTATTTGCTATCGTAGAGTTTAATACTTGTCACAGTTTAACATCATGACGGAGTCAGTCATCATTAATCAATGCATGTCTGGTCAAGACCGCTGTATTGTAAGAACGACTCGTCCGAGAACGCGGACTTTGTTGGTATCGATGGTCGCCGCACCATCAGGAAACACAATACGCATCTGCTGTTCCGGTAAGCGTTGTGCCGTATGAAGCAGCATTCTGCCATCAATATCCAGCAGATAACGGCCGGAAACAATATCCTGAGTTTTTTGATCTATCAGATAAATGGTATCGGTGGTTTCAACTTCGATCGTTGAGGCCGCTTTGAGTTGCAGCTCATGCATTCTCTGAGCGGCATAGGGTGACTCTCCGGTACTGATTAATTCCCCATCTCTGAGACTGAATCGTTGCAGGATAACTGTGGCGTGCTGATATATCTGGCGGGTTTCTGCCTGAGATTGGTAAAAGTTGGCCTGATCCTGTATTTGCGGTATGAATTCATGACTTTCCCATAGCGAAGGATGTAAATCCTTGAGTGGATAATCCCTCGGCAAAGCGAGTTGTTTGACGGGAATCCCCAGTGAGAGATGCAGTCGGACAATCAGTTCATGAGAGGTACGGTTATGCGCATTCCATGTACTGAAAGTGGATTTTGGAATACTCAGCAAATTGGATAATTCAATATAATCTTTACACTGAGTTTGGTATTTTAAATTATTGGTAAACGCTGTTCCTTTAAGGTAAGAAAACGTCTTAATATTGTCATTTGACATCCTGAAGCCCTATTTTAGTATGATTTTAGTATGAGATTGCCCGTGAAAGCTTTATCTGTTTTAAGGAGAGATTTAAGATTCTGACAACAGATTCAAGCCGGTTATATCTCCCCCGCCGGGCAAGTGAAAAAATAATATCATTGCCTGCTCCGGAGAACAGCCAAATGGTCGTGTACTCCGTCGCAAAAGACATGATTGATTGGGTGTTCGTGGCCTGTTTGCTTCTGTAGTGCTTATTTTTTGTCAGATCCGCTTGTCATGAAAGCGGCATAACTTATGGAGTAGATGAAGCATATGTTACTAGAAGATCAGGATTTTTTTGTTGAGTCTGTTGAGTTCGTTCTTGATGCTGTGGCACAAGATCAAGTCGGGAATAGCCGGGCCGATATCGGTATTTATTTGATTAGCCTGTTAATCGCTGATCAGAAAGTCAGGTCGGGAATCGGTGCAGAGTTATGATGGGGTGATATATTTGTCAATATAATATATGAAAAAAGGGAGGGACATATAAATATATTCAAGATAATAATATATCTTGTTTACAGATGAACGTATTTTATTGCATATGTTGTGCTAATGAATATATCAAGTGATATGAGGTGATCTATATTTATCGATTACCTCATTTTAATTGGGGTAATATATTTTATGATTGAAATTCAATGATAATGTATTATGCTTTTATGCCCTTATGAATAATATTTTTAGTACGCTGAATGACAGTAATCCTTATGTGTCATTAGCAAAAATTCATCACGAAACAGGAGATGATCATGAAAACAGTTGGCTACGCAGCATACAGTCAGGGTTCAGATTTGAAACCGTATGCATTTGAGCGTCGGGAGCTAAGAGAAAATGATGTTGCAATCGAGATTCTCTACTGTGGTGTTTGCCATTCGGATTTGCATTCGGTTCGTAATGATTGGGGCGGTTCAACTTACCCGCTTGTTCCGGGACACGAAATTATCGGCCGGGTGACGGCTGTCGGGTCTGATGTCTCGCGCTATCAGGTTGGTGATACCGTTGGTGTCGGCTGTATGGTCGATTCATGTCAACACTGTGATCAGTGTGAAGCCGGAGAAGAGCAATTCTGTCGGGAAGGGATGACGCCAACCTATTCTGGTCAGGATCGTCATACCCATGAACCGACACAAGGTGGTTACTCGCGTCATGTTGTTGTCCGTGAAGAATTCGTGTTATCCATTCCGAAATCGCTGGATCTTTCCCGTGTGGCGCCACTGTTGTGTGCCGGTATCACCACTTATTCGCCGCTCAAAGCCTGGGATGTGAAACCCGGAACCAGAGTTGCCGTGCTGGGATTGGGCGGTCTTGGTCATATGGCTGTGAAACTTGCAGTCGCAATGGGTGCCGTGGTGACTGTTGTGGGCCGTACTGATTCTAAGCTTGAAGATGCGAAAGCATTGGGTGCGCAGCATTATTTGATCTCTTCGGATGAAGCGGCCATGGCGCAAGCGCAGTCCAGCTTTGATTTGATTATTGATACGATTCCGGTCAAGCATGATGTCACTGGCTATGTTCCGCTGATGGATGTGAATGGCACACTGGTGATCGTCGGTCAGGTCGGCCTGTTGGAAGAACCATCAACCGTTCCGATGATTTTTGGCCGTCGCCGTATTGCCGGTTCGTTGATCGGGGGGATTCCGGAAACCCAGGAAATGCTGGATTTCTGTGGTGAACATAATGTGTTGCCTGAGTGTGAAATGATTCGCATGGATGAAATCAATGATGCGTACGAGCGTATGGAACGTTCCGACGTTCGCTATCGTTTTGTCATTGATATGGCAAGTATGCCTGAAAGCGCATAACCCGACGATGATTTGCCGTCAGTGATTCATATTTGCAGTGATTTATCGTTGCTTTGAGTAACAGGGCAGAAAGAGTGACAGAGCAAAAAGAGTGACAAGGCAAAAAATTATGACGTAAAAAATGCACCTTCGGGTGCATTTTTTGTGCGTGGATGATATCGGCTCTCTTGTGAGTCTGTATCAACCATTTTGACACAACTTCAATGTTACTTTTTGATTGAATCCTTGTTACGGATGGCACCTGATTATCGGTGCGATGCACCGTTTACGTTTGTATGTGTCGGTAATTGCATTGCTGTATCTATCTCAGTATTCAGAATAAGTGACACAGATTTTACTTCGACGGTTTGTCCCCAAAAGTCAGTAATCAGGAAGTCATAGGGGCCAACACCAAATCCATCATTTTTGACGAAATAATTATAGGGTTGACGCGTGAGCTGAGTGTAGTCGTTGCCTGAGCCGGAAACCCGATATGACATAGCCGCGATCGGATATTTATGATCACGAACCTGAATGGCCGTCCACCACTGGCTGGAACCTTCTTTAAAATACAGCTTCATATTACCGGCTTGTTCGTTCGCAACATACTTCCAAGAAATGGGAATACGACCTGCCTGAAGCGGTGAAATTTCAGCAAAAGCATCCTGATCCAGATCGACATCGCCCTTTTTACACTCAGGGCATTGGTCATCGATACGCACGGTGACAGTCTGGTTGGTATTCATATTGGTCACTTCAATCACGGCACCACAAGCCGCTGAACCATCATAGTCCGTCGCGTTCATTGCTGCGGTATAGATTGCGTCATCCGGTAACGGGAAACTACAGTTGCCGCCACCGCCGTAACCATAAAATGTCCCTTCACCGGTATGGATTGAATTATCCGCGAAACTTGGTCCGCAGAGTAAAATACTTAGTATAAACAATAAACTAGATGTGTTTTTCATAAAAGCCTCACTGTACGTTGATTAAACAGATACAATCGGAGCGCAGTAACAAGGAATCAAGTAAGCAGTTTAATGCATATTGGGTCAGTGAATGTGTTGTGGGGGTCAATTATTCTGCAAAAGGATGCCGGCTATCAATGGTCTGTTGTGCTACATATTTTCGGGGGGCGTTGTATGATTCCGGGCGTATGGTTACCGCAACACCGTATATTGTATAGTGATGAGAAATCGTGATTGCCATTAATTGCCGAACGCGGCACGTTATCCTCCGCCATGGTGTAAAATTATAAAATCAGGTCAGATTTTCATAATCTTTTTTCTGTCAGGTCTCGTAATCTAAGAGTCTCAGACAAGTCTGTACTGAAATAATTTTGCACAAGGATTTCGTGTTGATGATTATTTTCCGTCCCGCTCAATTGAGTGATATCCAACAAATTGAACGTCTGGCCCATGAAAGCGGCCCGATGGTTTATACTTTGCCTGCACAGCGTTCTCATCTGATTAAGAAAGTAGAACGGTCGATCGATTCGTTTCGGCAAGCGGTATTGTCTCCGGGGGAGGAGAGCTACTTCTTTGTGCTGGAAGAAACGCTGACCGGCCAGATTCTCGGCACCGGTGCGATCAACGCACTGGCCGGATATCAGGAGCCTTTCTACGCGCTGCGCAATGATATCCTGATCCATTCTTCCCGGGAGCTGAACGTCCACAGTCGCATTCATGCGCTGACCATGACTCATGATCTCAGTGATCACTCTCAGCTGTGTTCTTTCTATATCATCCCGTCTCTCAGAGAGAGCCTTTATCCCGCCTTGGTTACCTTAGGTCGGTTACTGTTTATGTCGATCCATCCGGAGCGTTTTACTACCGACTGGCTGGCAGTGATTCCGGGGGTGGCTGATGAAAATGGCCGGGCTCCGTTTTGGGAGCATGTCGGCAGAAAGTTTTTCCGGATCGACTATAACCAAGTGGAATACTACAACGGCACCCGGGATAAAACTTTTATTGCTGAACTGATGCCGCACCACCCGCTGTATGTCCCTTTGATTCATGAAGAGGCACAAGCGGTGATGGGGCAGGTGCATCCGGATGCCGAATTACAATGCGGGCTGTTGAGTGAGCAGGGGTTTGAACCGGATAAATACGTCGAAATTTTTGATGCCGGTCCGATTCTGACCGCCAACCGCAATACCCTCGACATCTGGCAGCATCACAAGCTGTGCCGCGTGAAAGTTGTCGACAGCCTTCCCCAAAGTCGCAAGTATCTGATTGGCGTCAGTCATGAGACGGACTTCCGGGCGGTCATGGGAGAAGGATGGCTGGAAGGATCGACGTTGCTGCTTAACCCTCAAACGTCGCAGACGCTGGCAATCAATCATCAAGACAAGATTGAGCCGGGAACACAGATCTGGTGCTTTCCCGTCAGTGACAAGGCTTGAACTTGTCTATCGTGAACATCAACCATTCAGGGATAATGAAAAATGATGGTGATTCGTCCGGTTGCAAGGAGCGACCGCAATGCAATAACAGAGCTGGCAACCCAAACGGGGGTCGGTTTTACTTCGTTGCAAAACGACGAAAGTCAGTTAAATGATCGGATTGAACGGATGTGCCGCACTTGGGCGCAGCAGGCGCCTCTGGCAGAGCAAGGATATCTGTTTGTTTTGGAAGACAGCGAGACCGGCAAAGTGGTCGGGATCAGCGGAATTGAAGCGGCCATAGGTTTAAATGAACCTTGGTATAATTATCGCGTCGGGACGCTGGTTCATGCGTCTAAAGCTTTGGATGTCTACACCCAGATGCCGACGTTGTTTCTCAGCAATGACCATACCGGTTATAGCGAATTATGTACGCTATTTCTCGACCCGGCATACCGCCACGGCAAAAACGGTCATCTGCTGTCGAAAAGCCGGTTACTGTTTATTGCGACATTTCAGGATCGTTTTGCCGATAAATTGATTGCAGAAATGCGCGGTGTTTCCGATCAACACGGCCATTCCCCGTTTTGGGAGAGCCTCGGCCGTCATTTCTTTGCGATCGATTTTGCCCATGCGGATTATCTCACCGGTACCGGACAGAAATCGTTTATTGCCGAACTGATGCCCAAACATCCGCTGTATGTTGACTTTCTCAGTGATGAAGCCAGAGCTGTGATTGCTCAAGTCCATCCCAGCACTGTCCCGGCGAGAAAGATTCTTGAAAGTGAAGGAATGCGCTACGAAGGGTATGTTGATATTTTCGACGCAGGCCCGACACTGGAAGCCTATGTTGATGATTTACGTGTGGTGCGTAAATCTCAGGCGCGGATCGTGAAAGTGACACAAACTGAGATATCCGGGCCGATTCACTGTTTGATCGGTAACGAAAGCTTTACCGATTACCGAGCGATTACTGGTACGCCGCAAGTCACCGAATCTCATGTCTTATTGACCAGTATGCAGGCACAAGCGCTGCGTGTAACCGACGGTGACTCGGTGCGTCTGGCCCCACTTTTTGCACAGGAGAATTTCTCATGAGTCAGCCAAGCCTTTATATCAATGGTGTCTGGAGCGACGGACACGGTGATGTGTTTGAAAAACGCAACCCTGCCACGAACGCGGTGATCTGGTCAGCCAATGCAGCGGCACCGGACGATGTCGAGCAGGCCGTAATGGCGGCGCGTCAGGCATTTCCGGTCTGGTCTCAGACACCTCTGGCAGAGCGTCTCGCATTACTGGAACAGTTTGTCCTGCGATTAAGTGAGCGCAAAACGGAACTGGCCGAGGTGATTGCCCAAGAAACGGGAAAAGTGCGTTGGGAAGCGTTGACCGAAGTACAGGGGATGATGAATAAAATCAAGGTGTCGATACAAGCCTACCATGAACGAACCGGAGAAAAAATCACTGAAATTGCCGGCGGAAAGGCCGTGTTGCGTCACCGGCCACATGGCGTACTGGCGGTATTCGGCCCTTACAACTTCCCCGGCCATTTACCGAACGGACATATCGTACCCGCACTGATTGCCGGCAACTGTGTGGTGTTTAAGCCGAGTGAACTGACCCCGTGGACGGCGCAACTGACGCTGGAGATCTGGCACAGTGCCGGTTTGCCTGCCGGGGTGATTAATCTTGTTCAAGGGGGCAAAGATACCGGTATTACGCTCTCATCTCATCCGCAAATCGATGGTTTGCTGTTTACCGGCAGCGCCAATACCGGTTACCACCTGCATCGTCAGATGGGCGGTCAGCCGGAGAAAATACTGGCTCTTGAAATGGGGGGCAACAATCCGATGGTGATCGAGTCTTACGATCATTTAGATGCGGCGGTCAATCTGGTGATTCAGTCTGCATTTATCTCGTCGGGGCAGCGCTGTACTTGCGCACGGCGGCTGTTAGTCAAACAGGGAGCCGATGGCGACCGCTTGATTGAGCGGCTGGTGGCGGTGACGCGTCAGATTCGTGTTGATCGCTGGGATGCCCAGCCGGAACCGTTTATGGGGGCGGTGGTGTCGAATCAAGCCGCAGATGCCCTGCTGGAGACACAACAGTATTTGTGTGATTTAGGTGCGAGACCGTTATTAGAGATGACCCGGCCAGACCAGGATACCGCACTGGTGACACCCGGGATACTGGATGTCTCTGAAATCAGTGAATTGCCGGATGAAGAATATTTCGGGCCGTTGCTCAGTGTAAGGCGTTATCAGAGCCTTGCAGAGGCTATCGACATCGCCAATCAAACCCGATTCGGGTTATCGGCCGGGATTATCTCGACGCAGCGTGACGATTATGAGCAATTTGCCGCGACTATTCGTGCCGGTATTGTCAACTGGAACCGCCCGTTGACCGGGGCAGCACCAACTGCACCATTCGGTGGCATCGGTGCTTCGGGGAATCATCGTCCGAGCGCATTTTACAGTGCCGACTTCTGTGCGTGGCCGATGGCTTCAGTCGAGGCTGAACAACTGATGATGCCGGAATCCGTATCTCCGGGGCTGGATTTTTCTGCCTCAGCGGATACGTCAGCGTAAACCGTTGTGAAAGGAGTATGGAAATGACGCAAGACAAGCAATCGCCCATGTCCGCCGCTGAAGTCAATTTTGACGGTTTAGTCGGTCTGACACATAACTATGCCGGATTGTCATTCGGGAATGTCGCCTCAACCAGTAACAAAAGTCAGGCAGCCAATCCGAAGCTGGCTGCACTGCAAGGGCTGAAAAAAATGAAGGCGCTGGCGGATAGCGGATTCAAACAGGGGATTCTGCCCCCACAGGAGCGTCCCTGTATCCGGACGTTACGCCAGTTGGGATTTTCCGGGACGGATGCACAAGTGTTGGCTCAGGCTGCGCAGCAAGCACCGGAAATTCTGACTGCCGTGAGTTCCGCCTCTTCGATGTGGGTTGCCAATGCGGCCACGGTTTCTCCGTCGGCAGATACACAAGACAGGCGGGTACATTTTACGGTGGCAAATCTGAACAATAAATTGCACCGGGCGATTGAAGCAGAAACCACCGGCAACGCGCTGCGCAGTATTTTTCCCGACCCCGATCATTTTGCCCATCATGCGGCATTACCACAGCAAGCGGTGATGGGAGACGAAGGGGCTGCCAATCATAATCGTTTATGTCAGCATTACGGTGCGGCCGGGGTGGAAGTGTTCGTCTATGGCCGTCAGGTTTATGGCGGACGGGCCGAGCCCAAGCGCTATCCTGCCCGTCAGACCCGTGAAGCCAGTCAGGCCATTGCTCGTCTGCATCAATTGGATCCGGCAAGGACGGTATTTGTGCAGCAAAATCCCGGTGTGATTGATCAAGGGGTGTTCCATAATGATGTGATTGCCGTCAGTAACGGCCCGGTGCTGTTTCATCATCAGGAAGCGTTTCTCAATTCATCGGCAGTATTTGCAGAGATTCACGCCAAACTTGCTGCGGTCGGGGGGGCGTTTATCCCGATTGAAGTTCCGGGGTCACAGGTATCAGTTGCGGACGCAGTTAACACTTATCTGTTTAATAGCCAGCTTTTGACCAAACCCGATGGTAAAATGCTGATTGTCGTCCCGCAGGAAGCCCGGGAACATGAAGGGGTGTGGCGCTATCTTTCCGAACTGATACAACATGGCGGTCCGATCGATGAAGTGCAGGTCTTCAATTTACGGGAAAGTATGCGTAATGGCGGCGGTCCGGCTTGTTTGCGCTTACGGGTTGTGTTGAATGACGCTGAAATTCAGGCAACCAATCCGCATGTAATGATGAATGATGACGTTTACCGGACGCTTACGAACTGGGTTGAGACACATTACCGGGATCGCCTGTCGGAATCTGATTTGGCCGATCCACAGTTGCTGCTCGAAAACCAGACCGCGCTGGATGAGTTGACTCGGATTCTGCATTTGGGATCTATCTATCCGTTCCAGCGTTAATCGGCAGGAAAGGAGAAAAAGATGAAGGATTTTCTGCACACAACGTTACAGGGGCAACCACCGGCTGAAACCGCCGGAGAAAACGATTATTTAACCTGGCGGTGGCTGGCGGACGGTGTTCTGCTGCTGGCGCCGAAAGTCGCTCCCACTGACGTAAAACATGTGTTGATGTCGGCGGGGGTGCATGGCAATGAGACGGCACCGATTGAAATTCTGTCACGGCATGTGAACCGCTTACTGAGCGGGGAAATGCCCTTAGCGGTGCGTTTATTGGTGGTGCTCGGCAATCCCGGTGCCATTCGTGCCGGGGTTCGCTACCAGTCGGTTGATCTGAACCGACTATTTCATGGTTACCACCGTGATTATCCGGTATGTCTGGAGACTGAGCGTGCGGTTGAGCTGGAAAACATTGTCGAAACATTTTTTGCTGATACCGGTACAGAACGGTTTCATTTCGATCTGCATACTGCTATCCGTGAATCATTTCACCTCCGCTTTGGCGTATTACCGCAAAAGACACTGGCTTCAGATGATTTTCTCCACGGTTTGATCGGGATGGGGCTGGAAGCGTTGGTGATTAACCCGATCCCCGGCGGCACATTCAGCTATTACACCCATGCTGCGCTGCAAGTTCAGAGTTGTACGCTTGAATTAGGCAAAGCCCGCCCTTTCGGTGAGAATGACCTCAGCCATTTTGCCGCTGCTGATAAGGCATTGGGATGCTTTATCCGTGGTGAGGCGTTTTCTGCCGATATGTTGGCACCGATTAAGGTGTATCAGGTTGCGCGTGAGCTGAAAAAACTGTCGGATGATTTTCACTTCATTGATGTCAGCGATGATGCCAAAAACTTCACCAATTTTGCTCAGGGAACGGTCATTGCGCAGGACGGTAATGTGACCTATCGGGTCGAACGTGCCAATGAGTGGCTGATTTTCCCCAATGCCGGGGTGAAGACAGGCCTGCGGGCCGGGTTGATGCTGGCAGAGGCCGATCTCGATGCGTTAATGTAAATCGGGAGTCTCAAGCGCGGGGAAATCTTTATTTTGCGGCTCGACCCGGTTTCTTCCCTGCTGCTTGGCTTGGTAAAGTCGTTTATCCGCGAGCCGGTAAAGTGTTTCTAATGATTCGTCATTGAGCCGGGTCGCAATACCAAAACTGGCCGTAATCTGAATGTCTTGTTCTTCATGACGAAATGGTGTTTGTGCGATGATGAGCCGTAAATTTTCGGTATAGGCGAGCGCCTGTTCCGGATTTGTATCGGGGAGTAATATGACGATTTCTTCCCCGCCCCAGCGTGCAATAATGTCATGTTTTCGGGTATCGCGTTTGAGCAGGCCGGCAATGTGTATCAAGGCGAGATCACCAATGTGATGTCCGTGTGTATCATTAATTTTTTTGAAGTGATCGATGTCTAACATGACGAAACTGAGCGGTCTTTGCGTTCGGTTTGACTGCTGAATGCATTGATGACCTGCGGCCATGAATGAGCGTCTGTTGAATAGATTCGTTAATGGATCATATGACGATAGGTATTCTGCGGTAATTCTTTGTTGTTCCACATCTTTCAAGCGATAAGCCACAATAACGGCCAGAATTATCGCCTCCAAAACCACACCAAATACAGCGCCGTTGTAGCTATAATAATTATAAGGAATTATGCCCCATACAGAGAGTGTGGTAATAAGCAGCCCTAACATGCTGCATATGACCGCAATCAGGAAATACCGGGTATCTTTGGTTTTATTCAGGTTTAAAACACCCAGTAAGATCATGATCATGGTGGTCAGTGAGAGAAATTTAAATGCAAATTTGGTTGCCCAAAGATGCATACTGAAGCCGATCAGGAATAGCATCACTAAGATCCCCAAACCACTATAGATCAGTAGCAGCCGATTCAGCCTGGGGGCGGTTTGATGAATACGCAGGAAGTTAGACACAAAGACTAACCCTGAGACCCCATGAAAAATCATCATAATCAGGGTGAGATGATTTTCGATCAGCAGTGAATTGGGATACAACCAAGCGAAGCCATAGCCGTTGTATGAAATATTGACGATGATAAAACAGCTGATATAGAGCGAGTAGAACAGTGTATCTAACTGTTTAATGGAAAAGTATAAGACAAGGTTCATGCCGACCAGAGCCAATAACACGCCATATAAGATACCTGATGTAACATGGATTTGTGCATCGAGAGATCTGGATTGATAGGCGTCGAGTAAAGCAATGGGAAGGGTGAGTGGGTCGAGAGACTGACCACGGATGAAAATTTCACTTTTCCCGGGCGGGATTCTCATATCAAACACAAACCCAACACCGGGTAATAGATGGGAATCGGCCACCTGATTATCACCGGTATGCCATGCCTGAATTAAACCCTGATCATTGACCAAATAAACTGCCAGATGATCCACCCATGCTTGCGCCGCATTGAGACGCCGATATTGCTTATTCTGGGTTTGATTGTTTACGTCTAACTTAATCCACGTAGCGTTTCTGTGAATGCCGAATGACATAAAATCTTGAGTCGGATGCTGAATCTCTCCGAACCGAAAACGTTGCTCGGCTTGTGCAAGCGATAACGGGGTTAGCGTTTCCTCATGAAAAAATGATATACCTGTCAGTAATGACGGAATGCGATTGTGATGATCCGTTGCCGCCAAAGTAATTTGACAATAACCGGCCATCAAAAAAATAATCAATACAAAACGTACCATCATGTTTTTGCTTATATGAGAATTGGGGGGCGGAAACGCCACATCATCTGGAATTATCAATTATTTTAATGGGATGACGTGTCATACTATCATTTTCAGATATGATGCCATGGTTTAAAACAGCATTAACCGGATATCGGGATGGTTATTTTTAATTATCTCAATAGCGATACAATTTACATGATTTATCTTGTACTTGTGTAAACGGTGTCGTCTAAACTGGTTTGGGACTGCGTGAATTGAATGGGTTATCTCTGCCTGAAATGGAGGGCGAGAATTATGGAGCCACGCAAGCACGCTTAATCGGCAGATGAATGATAAATGTGCTGCCTTTTCCAGGTATCGAATCGACTTCAATGTGCCCGCCGTGTTTTTCAATGATGCCATAAGTCACCGACAGCCCCAGCCCGGTGCCTTTACCAACGGGTTTGGTGGTGAAAAATGGATCAAAAATATGGGAGATAATATTCTCGTCGATGCCGACGCCGTTGTCACCGACTGTGATGACGACCTGCTCTTGCTCTACCGAAGTTTGGATAATGATAGTGCCCCATTCAGGAATGGCCTGAACAGCGTTGACCAGCAGATTGAGAAAAACCTGATTGAGTTGAGAGGGCAGACACTCAATCGGAGGAAGCGTGCCATATTTGCGGATTACTTCTGCTTTGAATTTGATTTCATTCCAGACCACATTGAGGGTACTGTCGATACAGGTGTGAATATCGGTAGTTTGCCATTCACTATTACCGGGGCGTGAAAAGTCACGTAAATCTTGCACAATTCTCCGGACACGCGCGACACCGTCGATGGATTCGTTCACCAATGTGACGATGTCAGTACGCAGATAGTCGATGTCAATATTATGTTTGTACGTATTGAGCTGGGCTATCGCCTCAGGCGGTAAGTCTGCTTCATACTGAGCATATTGATCGTGTAGCGCCAATAATTGTTCGACATAACTTTTGAGCATATCAAGATTAGAGTTGACGAAACCGATAGGGTTGTTCACTTCATGAGCAACCCCGGCCGCCAGTTGACCTATCGATGCCAGTTTTTCTGATTGCAATAATTGATTGTGGGCATCTTCCAGTTTGTTGATCAATTTACGCTGCTCTTCTCTTTCCCGGGTTAAGTCGCGGTTGATCCGCTCATTTTCACGCAGTGCTGATTCTAGCTCTACCGTACGGCGGCGGACTTGGTTCTCCAGCATCACTGCATCCTGAAACAACCCGTAGGTTCCGGACTGCTTGTTTGCCTCGCGTTCTGCCCGATCCATGAGTGAGGTAATGATTTTATTGAGGCGATGAATCTCCTGACGCAGAGATGCTTGATCTTTTTCAGGCTCAGTCATCGGTTTTTTCCCCGTTACCGAGTTGCATCTCGTTACCAACTCCCGTCTGATGTTCCACTTTCGTCTCTTTGCCGAACACAATACCGGTAAGCGTTTGATTGATATGGACACCACCAAATTGTTCGCCATAGGTACTGAATCCTACAGCGTTATATTGACGAAACAATTCACTGACAGCGGCTTTGCTTCCGTCCCGGGTGGCTTCCAGATTACGTAATATACAATCGCAGACTAACATGCCTTGGATATGCCCTAAGTTTTCTTCCAGCGCTTTCATTGTCATGCTTAACTTATCGAGCATGTTTTCACCGTGAGCCACGCGTAACACGACCCCCTCATCAATGGCACAGTAGAAGGTCAGGCTGCCATCCGGGTTGGCATGTTGGATCGAGCGGACAAAATCCGTTCCGTCAATCATGACCACCACCGGCCAGGCGGCAAAGTGGGTTGAGGTGAGTTGCTTCGGGTCAACGTTGACGAGACGGGCATATTCTAACGCTGCCGGCAATCCATTGATTTCCTTTACGATTCTGTTTTTTTCATCGACTTCGGTCACGACCATGCGCTCACGGCCGGAGACGAAGTGTTGGGTCTTAAACAGGTGAAATGTAAGGGAGGTATTGATGAGTATCAGGGCTGCACTGTCGGTATAAAATTGCCCGTCGCTAAAGATCCAAGTCTGCTCAAATTTCAGTTCATCACCGGCAGAGCCGCCAAACATCCGAATACTACCGAGACCATCTTGTAAAGCATGAGTGACCGGTTCTTCCCGCACGGAAAGCCCGTCGATCAATAACAATCCAAAGTTGCAGTTGGTCTTAGTATAAGTCGCACAACTTTCCAACTGACGCAGAAGATCTTGTGCAAATGCCCGGCCATGAGCGATGTCAAAAGACTGGAGTTGTCCCAGATGACCAACCACAGCGGTACAGCATGTCGCAGCAAAGCTGATCCCCGTAATACTGTGATCCAGATATCCGGCAGGGCCAATTTCTCCTGCGGTCGTACATCCGACAACCAATACATCAGAAAAATGCTGATTGATTGCTGTCGTCAGTTGCGGTAAATCATAGTTGCTGGAGCAAAAGAAAATGACTAGTGCCATTTGTGGCTGATGTATTTGCGTCCGGAGTTCTGAAACAGCTGTTGCTGCATCCGGTGCATAAGAATGGCCGGTTAGAATTGGATTCGGTTTACCCATCAATGCCTCCGGAGATGACCGTTGTACGTCTTACCAATGGATAGGAGCATGGCGTGTTTGTTAAAGTACCGTCCAATTTGCTCCGCTTACCCGCGGTAACACTGACTCTCACCCATATCAAAGTCAGCTTCAGTATAGGTGTCCTTTCATATAAGCCATTGTTTTATTTAAACCATTCCGCCATATAAACCATTTTGTCATATGAACCGTGTTATATGAGCCATTGTGGTCAATACTAATTGTTCTCATCGTTGTCCGTTACATATCACCACCGGGGGGCGGCAGCGTGATACGCATCATGGTTTGTTATAGGTATAGTTCGTCGCCAACAGAAAGATCAAAACTGCCCCGTAGAATTTGTGATCATCATCTTTGTGTTGCGCTGTAAATCACAGTTTTTTCCTTCTGCATTTCTGTGGGATTGATGTCAGCAATATGAATACAAGGAAATGCTTCCTTTGAGAATGAGAGGGCAGTAAACTTTAAACTGCTTATATGCTTACTGAGGAACAAACTTACTTATGGATATCGTGAATCTGCTGTTTGATAATGTCTTTACAGTGCCGGTTGCACTGCTTATTTTTGTGTTCTTTTTACTGAAATCCTCGATCATTTTTGTACCTCAGAATCGGGCTTATCTGATTGAACGCTTTGGTAAATATCTGTCAACTAAAGAAGCCGGGTTACATTTTTTGGTGCCTTTTATTGACCGAATCGCTGCGGATCGTTCATTAAAAGAACAGGCTGTTGACGTCCCGCAACAGAGTGCGATTACTAAAGATAATATTTCCCTGCATGTCGATGGTGTGTTGTATTTCCGGGTACTTGACCCCTATAAAGCGACTTACGGTGTTGATGACTATATTTTTGCGGTGACTCAGTTGTCCCAGACCACGATGCGTTCTGAGCTGGGTAAAATGGAATTGGATAAAACCTTTGAAGAGCGCGATGCGCTGAACACCAATATTGTATCTGCAATCAACGAAGCCGCCGGGCCTTGGGGGATTCAGGTACTGCGCTATGAAATCAAAGACATTATTCCGCCTCAGTCGGTGATGGAAGCGATGGAAGCACAAATGAAAGCCGAGCGGGTTAAGCGGGCTCAGATTTTGGAATCGGAAGGGGATCGCCAGGCTGCAATTAACCGTGCTGAAGGTGAGAAACAGTCGATTGTTTTGTCAGCGGAAGCCGATAAAGCTGAACAAATACTCCGCGCAGAAGGGGAAGCCCAAGCGATTATTGCAGTGGCGAATGCACAGGCGGAAGCCCTGCAAACTGTCGGTGAATCGGCCAATACCGAAAGTGGTCAGAAAGCAATCCAGCTTGAACTTGCGACCAAAGCGATTGCCGCTAAGCAGGCCATTGCGAAAGAATCGTCGATGGTGATTTTGCCAGACAGTGCAACTGACGCCAGCTCTCTTGTCGCACAGGCGACCTCAATCATTAATCAGTTGAATAAGAGCCGCTAATGGATTTTATCATCGGGCATTTGGTGCAGGTACTGGCGGTACTCGGGCTGATCCTATTAGTCGTTGAGGTGTTAGTATTGGGAGCAAGTACGTTTGTGCTGCTGTTGGTGGGAATCGGATTATTGCTGGCTTCGCTGTCGATGTATTTCGCATGGATCCCCACCACATGGCAGTGGGCGCTGGTGGCCACGACTTTCTACACGCTGCTCTCGGGCGGTCTGTTGTGGCCGGTTTTTAAACGGGCACAGAAAAAGCCTGAACGTACAACCGTACACAGCGATCTGATTGGTCATAGTTTTGTACTGCCGGAAGATACCACACCGGATAATCCAACATCGTATCGTTTTTCCGGGATTGAGTGGCGTCTGATCACGCAAGAACCGCTCACCAAAGGCACGTTGGTTGAAGTGATTCATTTACAGGTCGGTGAATTGTTCATCCGGGCGAAACAGTAACCAAAAAGCGGATTTAATTGCAGCCCCTATCTGGTCAGTAACTGCCGGATAGGGGCTTGTTGTAAGTTCAGCTTTTTAACCTGAACCAGAAAAAGTTCCCCGCAGGCAAGTGCATCACTGGCTGCCGAATGGGTCGAGTAATCGGGCAGGTGGTAATAACGGCGTAAATCATTTAACTGATAGCTGTGGTGATGCTTGCTTTTGCCTGCGTAGCTGAAACGTTTTTCCAGATCGAGCGTATCGACAAAATAAGCGGGGAGCGATTTCAGTTGATAGCGTTGTCGGAGAAAGGTGGCGATAAAACACTTTTCTATCTGGTGATGATGGGCGAGTAATATTTTTCCTTGTGCCCGTTCCAACAGTCGGTTCATTCCGTCTGCCAGAGCAATGCCTTGCGCCAAAACGTGCGGTGTCAGCCCGTTGATGCGGGCTGTTTCCGGCTTGACGAACTGACCATGATTGATCAATAGCTCTTCATGCCCGGCAATATCAATGGCTTCCAAGGTTAAATCCACCATACCAATCGAAAGGATCTGATCATGTGCCGGTACCAGCCCTGTTGTTTCGAAATCGAGTGCCAGAAAGCGGAGATCGCTAAGTGGCGTATCGGGATGAGGTAAGGGATGTGACAGATAGGCCTGCAACGCAGCAGACCAATGCGAATTGATTTGAATCCGCTGCCGTTGCGCCTCTGCATCGGATGGATGTTTCCAGTGTTGCAGCCAGTCAGTCAGCATGAGCACTCTTCCTTAGTCACGTCTATCTTCCTTTGACGAATTTCAGTTTCGCGACATCTTGTAGCTCGCTGATGATCTTAAAGGCATCTTTTAAGTGTTTACGTTCGAAACTGCTGAAATGATCGGGAATAATATGATTGTCCGGCATCTCCCCGGCCAGAATTGCATTCAGTTGATGGCGAAAGCGAACCTGTGTGATAAACCGATAGGCACCGATAATATTTTCACAACTATCTTGCGACAACACACCGTGTTGTGCCGCATAGCGAAAGCGTTCTTCCGTTCCGGTCAGAGAGCCGCCGGCGGCCAGACTGAAGATCCGAGCCAGATCGATGATCAGATTCAACGCATACTTTTTGATATTCAGGGTATGGCTGTTTTGCCCGCTTTTTTCGAGAACCAGATGATTGAAAATTCCGAGAGGGGGCTGTGTTTCAACGGCGTCACGCACCAGTGCCGGGATAAATCCGGAGCTTTGTTGGATACAATCATGTAAATGGTGCTGAATTTGCTCGACCAGCTCTTGTTTCCCATAAATAGCGCGGACTTCAAGAAATACACTGATACTCAGCAGCCGGTTATATTCCGGGCTGGAGACCCATTTCTGATAGTACTCTTTCCAGCGGGAGACCGGCTGGCACCATTTGGGAGATGCCGCCATATAACGGCCATCACAAATGGGATAGCCACAGGCTGCCAAAGCATTGCAGACCCGCATTGCCAGATGGGTAAAATAGAGCTTATGTTCATCACTGGCATGATCCGAGAGTACCAATGCACTGTCTTGATCGGACAGCATATGAACTTCTTTGCGCGCATGGGATCCGGCAACGACCCATGCATATTCGCAAGGCGGCGGGCCGAGGACTTCTTCACTGAGCTGAATAATCCGGCGGGTAAAAGCATCCATCATCATCGACATGATCTGACCTTGGATTTCAGCACTGACCCCACCTTCAACCAGCGCCTGAAAGATAGTTTCCCGTTCGCCTTTCAGGTTAGTCAATGCCGTGACCGAACTGGCGTATTTGATTTTTTCAAGCAGAAACAGTGATTGCGTACGATGATTATGAACCAAATGAGTGGTGGTCAGCAGCCCGGTGACTCGTTTGCCGGTCAAGACGGGTAAACACCGGATGTTATATTGCATCATCAGCGAGATTGCCTGAATGACTTTGGCGTCATGTTCGATCAAATGCGGATTGCGAGTCATGACGGTCTCTATTGGCTCGTCAATGTCTCGTCCGCTCGCAACCACTGATTGCGTCATATCCCGGTCTGTCACCAAACCGACAATGTCCTGATCTTGCATCACGACCGCACAAGAGCTGCGTTGTGTGTCATGTATCATGCCACACATCATCCGTGCAACATCGCGGATGCTGTCGTGACTGCTGACGATCGCAATATTTTCACTGGCGATTTCTCCGACAGTGCGAAAGAAAAGTCCTTTAGCTTCTTTTTTACACACATCATTCACGGCTGAAGTCAGCCGAATATTGGCCTGTGCAGCAAAATAGTCGGCAAAATCGGGGTAGGTTTCACAGACCAGCGTCAGCTCCTGATGCGGAATTAAATACAGCAGCGAGTCATCAATCGCCTGCGCCTGATAACCATCTTCTGTATTGACGAGCGGTTTGAGAAAGGTAAAGCCAAATTGATCATCCTGCCCGAGTCTGGCGCGCAGTTCACCGGTTTGGGTTCGCTGCTCAATGGCACCGGTTCTGATAATGTAGAGATAGCGCTGTTGGCATAGGGCACTAAAATCAATTGTTTCCCCTTTGACCAGATATTTGACTTTGACCGTATTGGCAATTGCAGCAACCAATTCTGGCGGCAATTTATCGAACGGATCGATTCTGACCAGAAAATCATGGATGTTAGGCGTGATCGAGGTAGTCATGTATTCATTCCGCTCTGATGCTGTTGGCATCATTATATCGTTGTATCACAAGATGAATAGTATTTTTAAAATAGCTTTTCAAAAATTTGAATCTGTGCAACTATAACGCAATAAATAGATGATATTTCCTATTTTTATCTTTTTATTCAAAAGGTTATTTTTATTAATCTGTAAACCGTCAGGTGAGAGTATTGTTGTGGATGACACGTTGGCACAAGCATTAGGGTTAGTTAGTTTTGCTTTAGGGCTTTCAACTTTTTATCAAAAGAATGATCGGCGTCTGAAGATATTGATGCTGATTTTCAACCTCAATCATTGTATTCATTATCTGTTACTGGGTTCCACAGTTTCGGCACTGAGCATGATGTTGTCTGCTGCGCGAACGACGACTGCCATTTTCGTCTCTTCAGTTCGTGTGGCGGTGGTATTTATTGTGATCAGTCTTGTCAGCGGTTTATGGATGGCAAATCATTGGTGGGATCTCTGGTCCGTGGTGGGGACGGTTATCGGTACCTATTCAGTCTTTTGTCTTTCCGGGATTAAGATGCGAATCGGTTTTCTGTTGGGCGGTATATGCTGGCTCACCAATAATATGATCGTTGGTTCGATTGGCGGGGTTATGTTGGAAACCTCGCTATTGAGCATGAACCTGTTAACGATATATCGCATTCACCGACAAACAACCAATATGTTGGTAAAAACACCGGAATGTTAAATAAGATGTCGATATCTTTACAATAAGTCCACATTGATTTGTATCGCAATAGCAGCCCCTGTCACTCACTTTGAGACTCTCCTCCCAAACATTTACCCCGACTTGGATGGCCGGACTGTTTGTCCGGTCTGACCACCGTGATATCTATGAATTTTCAATTCATTCTGATTCATAAATCGGTAATATCGATTGAATTCAAAATAAAAATAGTAGGGGAACATCCTAATGACGTTTCGCATCTGTCAGAAAAAATCGCTCGCAGCGACCGGTCGATTTTCTCGATATCGCGTTTGGCAGCGGTGGCTTGGGTTATGGATTTTAATCAGCGGATTAACCGCTTGTTACGATGATGCTCGTCCGGTAACGGTTGCGCCAAAACCGGTTCGCCCGGTTAAAACCATGGTCGTCTCATCGGTGCAAACCACACCGATTGTGACACAAGTAGGCGATATTGAAGCTTATCAGCAAACGGTGCTTGGGTTCCGGATTGCCGGACGAATTCTGGAGCGGCGGTTTGATGTCGGTGACCATGTGCAGCAGGGAGAAGTTTTAGCGGTTTTGGATCCCAGTAATGCCAATAATGCGCTCAAACAAGCCAAAGCTGAACTCAACAATGCGCTGTCTACGGCAAATCTGGCAAGGCAGACGCTCAGACGGATGAAAAAATTATTGCCCACCGGGGCGATTTCCCGCTCTCGTTATGAGGAAGCGGAATCTGACTGGCAGGCTGCAGATTCACAGCTTGAACGCGCTCAGGCAGCCGTTATCGATGCACAAGATAATTTGCAGTTTACCCACCTGATAGCCCCCCAAGATGGGGTAATCAGTGAGACCAGCGCCAATGCCGGGCAAGTTGTCAGTGCCGGGCAGCAAGTCTTTAAACTGGCATACAATAGCCATCTGGACGCTGTGTTTGAAGTGCCGGAGCAGGTCTTACAAACCCGGATAGAAGATCCACAAATCACGGTTTCTCTGCTTTCTAATCCTGACATTCAAGCGCGTGCCAAATTACGTGATGTCACACCGCAAGCGGATCCGTATACCCGAACGTACCGTGTGCGTGTCACGCTGATTGATCCGCCGGAACTCATGGGGCTGGGCGCGATCGTTAAAGGACAGCTACAGCTACCAACGATTGATCAGGTGATCGTGCCGAAAGCGGCACTGACGCGTCAAGGCGACCTGCCGGCGGTTTACATCGTGGATGCGCAGAGTCATGAGCTACGACTGAAGTCAATTCAGGTCACGCGCTACAGCGATGATGCGATGTATGTTTCCGGCGGGCTTGCTGAAGGGGATCAGGTTGTGATTGCCGGTGTTAATCAATTGCGTCCCGGGCTGAAAGTTCGCCTGATGACGGGAGGATAATGCATGGCATCCGATTCATCCCAAAAGCGTTTTAATCTCTCGGCGTGGGCATTGGAAAACCAGCAAATGGTTTCATTTTTGATGCTGATGATCGTTGTGATGGGGATCATCAGTTTTCAAAATTTACCGCGTAATGAAGACCCGGAGTTTACTGTGAAAATAGCGGTGGTTTCCGCACATTGGCCGGGAGCGACCATCGAAGAAACCACGCAACTTCTGACCGATAAGTTAGAAAAAAAGTTGCAGGAAATCCCCTATCTTGACCATTTAAGAAGTTATACCCGGGCCGGGGAAACCGTCATCTTTGTCAATTTGCGTGACAGTACGCCTCCGGACAAAGTGGCTGATATCTGGTATCAGACCCGCAAAAAAATGTTGGATCTGTCATCTGAACTGCCCAGCGGCGTTATCGGCCCGGCCGTCAATGATGAATTTGCCGATACCTACGGGACGATTTTCGCATTCACGGCCGACGGATTCAGTATGAAAGAGCTGCGTCAGAAAGTGGATGACGTTCGTTCAACCCTGATGCGGGTGCCCTATGTGAGTAAGATTGAAGTGATGGGGGCACAGGAGCAACAGGTTGTGCTGGCCATCTCATCCAAACGGCTTGCCGGGCTCGGCCTGAACCTCACAGAGGTGATTAATAGTTTAAAAGCACAGAACGCAGTGACGCCTGCAGGCGTCATTCAGACCCGTGATGAGCGGATTGCTGTTCAGGTCAGCGGCGCATTCAGTTCGGCTGAAAGCCTGCGAGAGATTGTCCTGCATATTCATGACCGTTTTATTCCACTGCACGACATCGCAGAGATATATACACAGACAGAACAGCCCCCGAAACCGCAATTTCGGGTTAACGGTAAAGCCGCTATCGGGCTGGCGATTTCGATGTCTCCTGACGGCAATATGTTAAAGTTCGGACAGGATTTACGTGACGCAATGTCGCGGATTGAGCATGACTTGCCATATGGGATTGACGTGACCAAAGTGGCTGATCAGTCATCAGTGGTTCAAGATGCCGTGGGGGGATTTGTCAAAGTCCTGATCGAGGCTGTTGTGATTGTGCTTGCGGTATCGTTTGTCTCTTTGGGCACAAGAGCCGGTCTGGTCGTTGCAGTATCGATTCCGATTGTGCTTGCGATGACTTTCTCCGGTATGGAGATTGCCGGTATCGGTTTTCAGCGCATTTCTCTGGGGGCATTGATCATCTCGCTCGGTTTGCTGGTTGATGATGCGATGATCACCATTGAAGCGATGGTTTCCAAGCTGGAAGACGGCTGGCCGCGTAAAAAAGCAGCGGCGTGGGCTTATCAAAATACCGCATTTCCGATGTTAACGGGAACGTTAGTGACAATTGCCGGTTTTATTCCGGTCGGATTTGCAGCATCAGGCGCAGGAGAATACTGCTATTCACTGTTTGTGGTCGTGATGGTCTCGCTTGCCAGTTCATGGATTGTTGCCATTCTGTTCTCACCGCTATTGGGTGTGTGGTTATTACCGAATAACCTGAAAGCCCATGAAACCAAGCAAGGACGACTGTCTGCCGGATATCAGCACTTGATTAATGGGGTTCTCCGTCACCGGTGGAAAACGATTGTTTTGGCCATTTCGGTGTTGGTTACCGCAGGTGTACTGTCTGAGCAGTTGCACTCTGAGTTCTTCCCGTCTTCTGACCGCCCTGAACTGCTCGTGAGCCTACGCCTGCCTGCCAATGCTGCTCAGTCAGATACATTGGCTGAGGTGAAAAAACTGGAAAATCAACTCACCAACAACCCGAAAGTGGCGCTGTTTTCAAGTTATGTCGGGTCCGGTGCCGTCCGATTCTACCTGCCGATGGATATCTTGCTGAATCAGGAAAATATCGCCCAAGTGGTGGTGGTTGCAAAAGATATTGAGCAGCGTAAAGCGCTACGCAAAGAGTTACAAACCATTATGCAGCGTGATTTCGGAGAATGGATAACGCGCGTCTCGCCATTAGAGCTCGGGCCGCCGGTCGGCTGGCCGCTGCGTTATCGGGTCAGCGGGCCGAATCTGAACAAAGTTCGGGCTTATGCTCAGTCACTGGCGAATGTCGTTGCTGATCATGCAGATACTCGCGATATTAACCTGACTTCCGGAGAACCGCAGCGGTTGCTGCGTGTCGATGTCGATCAAACCGCAGCCCGGGCTGTCGGGCTGAGCCGCCAACAAATCGCTGAACAGCTGGCAACGATTTTCTCTGGTCAGACCATCACGTCACTGCGGGAAGGGATTCATCCGGTCAGTATCGTTGTGAAAGGCGGTGTGAATGAGCAGCAGGATATTGAAACGATCGAAAATCTGCAAATTTCGCTCGGGAAGGATAAAGTCATTCCACTGCGACAGGTTGCGACCGTCGAATATACCATTACCGACCCGATCATCTGGCGACGCCAGTTGGAGCCTTTTATCACTGTCCAGACCGACATCGCCCCCGGTGTTATGGCAGAGAAAGTCTCTTCCGAGTTGGCGCCCCGAATCGAAGCATTCAGGCAACAGTTACCCACCGGTTATGAAGTCACAGAAGAGGGGACTGTCAGCGAATCGGAAAAAGGGAATGAATCCATTTATGCTGTTTTACCGGTGACGCTTATCGTCATGCTGACATTACTGATGATTCAGCTCAGACGTTTCTCCAGCATGATGCTGGCATTGTGTACCGCACCATTTGGTTTGATCGGGATTGTCGCCGCGATGTTACCTACCGGGACTCCAGTCGGTTTTGTCGCGTTGCTTGGGGTCATTGCACTGGTCGGGATGATTATTCGTAACGCAGTGATTCTGATCTCTGAAGTGGATGATAACCTGACGCGGGGCAATGGCGCTCATCAGTCGATCGTGATGGCTGCAACCCATCGGGCCAGACCGATTCTGCTCACCGCTTTTGCCGCTATTCTTGGCATGATTCCAATTGCCAGACAAGTTTTCTGGGGGCCGATGGCCTATGCTATTATCGGTGGATTAATGGCTGCAACCGTCATTACGTTAACCGTGTTACCGGCTGCGATTAGTCTGGTTTTACAGTGGGAAAAGCGAGGGACACAGCCAAAAGAGGGGTAGTTTCCCCGCGACCATATATCAGCGCTGCTATCACTGGCAGCGTTCTTTTTAGAGTCGTGTTTTGATATTTTTTTATGCAATTATTTGTTTATTTAAGTCGTCGTTTAATACTCAACTTGTTGTATTATGCGTCTGTTTTATTTTTTGATAAATAATATAGTTTTTAACTCGTTTTCATTGTCTATAAGAATAATACAAATTTATAAATTTATTCTTATTCAACAAATAACACCTTGAAATAAATAAAAAATTATTTTTATTTAAATATATAAAATAAGGAATATATTAATTAATCCTCCATATGGTAATGATGTGTAAATAATAATAAATCTAATATAATTGAATCTGTAATGATACGCAAAATAATTTATTTATCATGATGACAAGTATTTTTTTACTGAGAAAATGTTGCTGCCCATATATAAAATACAGAGGTGGTTTTATGAACAGTATTAGTAAAAATTTACCAGATTTCATTCAGTCAAAAATAAACTTTCATATTCGTGACTTAATTGAATCTAATAATAATGGGAAACATCTTGTTTTAGGAAAGCGTCCCAATAATCAAGATATTGTGATGCAAAGTAATGATTACTTATGTTTGGCAAATAATAGCATGATAAAAAGTCAAATGATCGACTCAATTATGAGAATGGATGATAGTATTTTGATGTCTGCTATTTATTTACAAGATGAAGATTCGAAACCGTCTATAGAACACCGGCTTTCGGAATTTACTAACTTTGATAGTTGTTTACTCTCACAATCAGGGTGGAATGCTAATATTGGATTATTACAGGCGATTTGTTCACCAGAGACCAATGTCTATATTGATTTTTTCACTCATATGTCAATATGGGAAGGGGCTCGATATGCGAATGCGAAAGTTCATCCATTTATGCATAATAACATGAAACATTTACGGAAATTGATTAAAAGAAATGGTCCGGGGATTATTGCTGTTGATTCGATATACAGTACATTAGGTACGATTGCGCCATTGAGAGAGTTGGTTGATATTGCAAAAGAGTTTGGTTGTGTAACGGTCATTGATGAATCGCATTCTCTTGGTATCTATGGCACACATGGTGCGGGTCTGATTGAGGAGTTGAATTTATCAAAAGAGGTTGATTTTATGACTGCGAGTTTAGCAAAATCCTTTGCATATAGAGCTGGTGCGATATGGGCAAATAATAATGTTAATCAGTGTATACCTTTTGTTAGTTATCCAGCGATATTTAGTTCTGCTCTATTACCCTATGATATCGATACACTCGGTGCCATATTGGATTCGATATATGATTCAGATGATAAAAGGAATCATCTTTTTTATCTTTCTGATAAATTAAGAAAAGGACTCACAAAAATCGGAATTAAAGTTAGAAGTCAGTCTCAGATTGTATCACTAGAAACTGGGGATGAAGAGAATACAGAATTAGTGCGTGATTATCTAGAGGATAATGGGGTTTTTGGGGCAGTTTTTTGTCGGCCAGCTACACCTAAAAATAGTAATTTAATTCGATTTTCTTTAAATAGTTCTCTGACAGACAATGATATTGATAAAATATTGTCAGTCTGCCACACATTAGTAGAAGATGAAAAAGTATATTTTAAATAGGTTGATTTGGATATAAGGTTAGATCGTCCATATATTGCAATGATTTTCTAGTAATCATTATATCCAGTTCGATAATTTATCCAGTAAGTTATTCTTATCTGCTGGCTTAATAATGTAATCATTCATGCCTGAATTTCGAATGCGCTTCAGTGTCGGTGTATTGGTATCACCCGTGTGGCCAAGAATTGGAATATGGCGATAAGGTTTCTGGGAACTGCGAATCGTACTGGTTGTTTCGATGCCATCAAGAACAGGCATCTCAATATCCATCAGGATCAGATCAACGTCGTATGTTTCTATTGTTCCCAGAGCCTCTTGACCATTCGATGCCTGTAAAACATGATAGCCTTGTTTCTCTAAGAGGATTGCCGTCAGGTTTCGAACTGAATGGTTATCATCCACGATTAGAATGCATTTTTCGGTGCGCTCCGGTTTGAACGGAATAACATTTCTATCCGCTTCAATTTTCTCTGCCAGCTCAAAAAATAACTGATATAAAATCGGGGCGCTTTGATCAAGTAGACGGTTTGTTTCCAGCGGATAGACTGAAAGGTGACGTTCAATATGAATCGGATATTGGCTGTTGGCATCATACAGATAATGAATTTGTGCTTCAGAGAAGTGCAGTTGAGATTCGAGTACGGTAAGCAGCTCCCATTGACGCTCAATCTGGTTGAGATCGACCATAATCACATCAAACTCAAATTCGTACTCCTTGCGTTTGACCGCTTCATTTAATGTGACTGTCTCGATGTGAAATCCCATCTGTTGTGACTGTTTTTTCAGTCGAAGACGAACATCATCTTCCTTGCCAATGTAAAGAAGAGACTTCGTACTAACCAGCTCTTCTTTAAGTTTTCTCATTTCCGAGGAGGATTCGGTCGGGAATAACAGTGTAAACTCAGTCCAATGGCCTAACACAGAAGCACATTCAATGTTCCCGGCGAAAGCTTTCATAATGCGTCGGCAGAATGGCAGCCCCAGACCGTATCCCCCATGCTTTCCATGGGTATAAAAATCTTTAAAGATGTCTTGAAGATGCTCCTTGTCAATTCCCGCACCATTATCTTTTACCGTAATCTGGTTCCACTTCTCTTGTGTCGTAATACAAATATCAATATGAAAATTCTCGTTATTTTGATAATAAAATGCATTTTTCAGTAAATTATAAAAAGCATATTTTAATAGAATATCACTGCCTAAAAACCTGAAATCACTTTCAATTGTCAGATTGACGGCCAGCCGATCGAGGGGATTTTTATAACTGAAAGATTGGATGGCATGTTGTGCAATATCACCGGCAGAATATATTTTGAACGTTGATGTCGGGATCCGATTCTGGTCAATCGAAGTCAGTAGCAGATTGATCGTCTCATTGGCTGAATCAACCGTATTATGCATATTATCAAGCAGTTCGTTGACCATCTGATAATCATGTTGTTCGATGGTGTAATGAGGAACCGAATCGGTTGGGTGTTTGGTATGGAGCAGCGACTGAATGATTTCTACAGATGATTTGATCGCGCTGAGAGGATTACGCATTTCATGTGCGATCCCAGCGCCAAAAGATTTAGCAATTGAAATTTTGGTTTCATGTACATTCTTGCCTTTTACATAGAATATGCTGCCGTATATGTAAACAAATAGAATAATCGGAGCATACGACCACTCAACCACGGACGTGACTTGATGACCATTAACATAATAAGCAGCAATATATGCAAAAATGAATGAGATGGTGGCTTGAGATAGCATGATCTTGGTTTCATAGACGACAAGGATATGCAGAAATATGGATGCCAGCAGAGACATAACCCAAATCGTGGACCAATTATTCATGAGTAGCATATACCCGAAAAAGAAGGGTAAAGATATTCCGACCGTCACGAGGTAATAATGGGGGAGGTAACGCATTAATCGTTGATTCAGGTATTTCCTGAATACGAGTGGAATAAAGATAATAGAGCAGAACAAACGCAACCCCAGAGTCTCGTAAGGCTGAGGATAGAGGTAATTCCAGATATAGTAATAGAGTGGGAATCCAATGACCCCCATACAACTAATAAATGTAAGGTTAGGTTCTATATGTTGGTATATTTTCTTGATAGCACTCATTGATTTTCTAGCCTAAACCGAACAATTTGTTTTCTTGTTGTTTGTTAGATAACGGTCACGATATCAATCGTGAGATAGTCTAATTTTGACCTTATATAGCGCTAAGACTACCTGATTCTACACTGAAGAGAAATGCCCATTTGTATTAAGCAAGTGCGTTATATGGCTATTGTGGAATATGGCAGAGTGATCTGTGAATCACAAGTCGTGACTTTTGAGTATTTAATATCTTATTTGTTATTAAAAGTTATTGAATTTTATAATTTATTTTGGGTTGTTCTATTAATGCGAGTCAGACTCTTCAAGCATCATTGTGCTGTTCATCTATCGTTCAAAGTTAACGAGCCTTCGAGACTCGATAATTGCCTTGCGGGATGAATCATAACAGTATTTATATCAGTATCAATAAAAGGTATTTCTTCTTCGGTCAGCTTCATATTCATGCGCCATAACTTCGATTCTTCCTTCTACAGATAATACATGACAATGTGAAATAGTGCACATATGTAAAAAATGCAATTGATATGTCTTGTGATGTGATAAATGTTTTCTACTCTTCAAATTAGTCAACGTCGGCTAACCTTGCTATGGGGAATAATAATGAGCTTCTTAAGTGCACTCACTACAGGTGGTATGTTAATCGGAAAAATTTGCCAAGCTTTATCACCAAGTAGTTCAAATCGATACACATGCCCTAATTCTGGCAATATTTACCACGGTCCCATTACTTCTGGTGGTGTATCATTTTATCGCAAGGTAAATTCAGACGGCTCTACGGCGATTTGGGTAGCTAATACAGATGTCGAACAAACGGCAACAATTTCACTTGAGAATGAACACGATATAAATGGAACTACATTGATATTGCCTCCAATGCAGCAAGCTCCTTTTCCTGATGCAGATAGCTCCAATGTATCGCCGCTGAGTAGAGTCGTCTCTGGATCCACATCCTCAGCCTCTACCATGTTATCGGCTGCTACAACTTTAAATGAGGGGAAAAATAAACCCTCTTTCACACTCAACTTTCAAGGTTTAGATTTTACACACAAAGGTTTGCCTGTAAAAATTGGTGCATTCCGACTTAGTGCGACTAATACTGCACTAAAAATTCTCACAATAGGTTTTATGACCTGCCCCCAAGAATTAATCCAAAATTTCATTAGTAATGCTTATTAAATCACCATTGTTCGTTACTGTTCTTGTGGTTGCTGCAAACTCAGATGGAGTCAGATAATCCAGTGCTGAGTGAGGACGATTTTCATTGTAATCCATACGCCAGCTACTGATGAGTTCACGAGCATGACTCAGATCCCGAAACCAATGTTCGTTTAAACATTCATCGCGGAACTTTCCGTTAA
>NZ_FULE01000005.1 GCF_900163965.1 Vibrio ruber DSM 16370 | reverse complement strand
ACTTGCCTTCTATATTTCGGTGCAAAGACTATGTGGTATTTACAGTTCCAGCGCGTGTGCGCTAAGCTCTTTTCGTCCCCCATTGGGACCCCCTTTCAATTCTTAATTAACTCTTGTAGTTGCCAGACCACAAGACGTTTTTATCAAATTGAAAGGGGTTATATAACTGACTTATAGCTGTAAGCTTTACGGAACCCCCAGCCTAGCTGGGGGTTTTCTCTATACAAAAAAGGGCGCGTCGACACGCGCCCTATCCGTGATTGACTCAGGAAAACTGGCGAACAGAGAATCGCTTAGAGCGCAAACCCGACGCTCTGGGCCATCGCTGTTAAACGCTGTTTGGCGGTGATGATATTGTCCCGCCAGTGTTCATCGTGGGCCCACATTTCAATCACAAACGGTGCACCGTAGTGAATCTCTTTGAGTGCGGTAAAAATGGCCGGGAAATCGACTTCCCCTTCACCAATGACCAAATCACGAAATTTGCCGGGAAAACCGTGTTTGACTTTCAGCGTGTCTTTGAGATGAATCTGAACCAGATGATCGCGGGCCAGCTTCAGCTCGGTACACACATCGTGATTCCAGCCGGTAATATTACCGACATCGGGATACGCCATGAAATAAGGAGATGGGACTTCCCGTTTCAGAACTTCAAATTTGGATAACGAATTCAGATAGGGAGTATCCATTATTTCTACGGCCAGCATCACCCCGGCCTGCTCGGCCCGCTTTGCCGCCCAACGCATACCATCAACGAAGCGCTGGTGGGTTTGTAGCGATTGGGATTCATAGTAAACATCGTATCCGGCCAATTGAATCGTCCGGATTCCCAATCGATACGCCAGTTTAATCGCCTTTTCCATAATCTCCCGGGCTTTTTCACGCACCTGTGGATGTTCAGAACCAAACGGGAATTTACGATGCGCACTCAGGCACATGCTCTGTAAGGGGATGTCGTACTGAAAACAGAGCTGACGAAGCTGATTAATGTCATCATCTCCCCAGTCCAGTCGTTGTTGTCGTTCATCGGTTTCATCGACAGAAATTTCGACAAAATCGAATCCGAGTGATTTCGCTTCTCTGAGACGCTCTTCCCAGGACAGCGTTGCCGGCATCGCCTTTTCATATAAGCCGATGCGAGATTTGAGGGTATAGTTGTTCATCGCTGGTATCCTTTTCAATCACTGCTTAAACAGTTCTTGTTCTATCTTTTCTGTCGTTTGTTTAATTTTCTTCGCAAGGTTATCCGGCCCGAAATTTCTTAACCGGGGAGTCAGGGTTGAGAGGCTGACGGCATACGCCGGAACCCCTGAACGGTCAAAAATCGGGACAGCAGTACATGAGATCCCGGCTTCATTTTCTTCATTATCAATCGCATACCCTTGTGCTCTGATTTGCTTCAGCTCATTGAGAAAGTGAGCTTTGTCGGTAATGGTATTGTCAGTCAGCCTCTGAATCAGTCCGACATTGCGCTGCCAGTAATTCTCTTGATCTTCCTGGGTTGAAAACGCCAGAAAAACTTTACCTGCTGCGGTGCAATACATTTCGGAGTACATGCCGACAAACGTGCGGGTTCTGAACGGTGAATGCTGAGGTTCCAGCTTGTCGCGAAACACGATCTTATCCCCCTCACGGGAAATAAAATTGATCGTTTCATTCAGCTCTTTCACCAGCTCATTCAGCTTCGGTCTGGTCGTCGCCAGAACATCAGAACTCAATGCCGAATGACCGATATGCAATAGCTTCAGGGTTAGCCGATAGTTCTTCGATGCTGAATGTTGGGCGACATAACCCAATGCCTCAAAGGTACTGAGCATACGATAAGCCGAGGTTTTGTTGATGCCAGTCTGCTGCGCAATTTCATGCAACGCGACCCCATCGGGGTGGTGGCTCAGAAATTCCAGCACAGCCATAGACTTCACCAGTGATTTTACCTGCTCACTCATAAAGAAACCTTACCAGTAGTGGTTGATCTGTTTGCGAAATTCACGGGCGATAGTCTTACCGTCGTGGATAGTATTACCGTCGTGATTGGCCAGTGCGCGTCCAGCGATGAACGATTTTGCACGGATATTCTTAAATAAATGAATATCTTCCGGAACAATACCACCGGTAATCGAGAGTTCAAGCCCGACCTCGGATAATTGTTCCATCAACAGCAAATCATGTTCACCCCACCCCACTCCGGCAGCCTGCGCATCCCGGGAGCGGTGATAAATCGCCTGCGTCACGCCACTCTCTACCCAGAGTTTCGCGTCCTCAATCGTCCAGTGTCCGAATAGTTCTATCTGAATTTCACCGTTAAATTGCTGTGCGATCCGCTGTGCCGAGCGGACAGTTTCAATATGAGCGGCAGCACCGACGGTCACCCAGTTTGCACCGCTGGCAAATGCCATTTCCGCCAGTGTTTCTCCCGCATCAAGCAGCTTCATGTCACACACCAAAATATGCTGAGGATAATGCTGACGCAGGGTTTTGAGCGCATGCATACCTTCTGAAAAAGCCAGTACCGTCCCGACTTCAATTACATCCACCGCATCCGCCACATGATGAACATCATTTAATGCGGTGCTCAGATCCGTTGAGTCCAGTGCAATTTGCAAATAAGGTTGTGTCTGGTTCATACCATTTCCTCAAAATTTTTCAGTGCTTCGACATAACGCTGATAACGTTCAAACCGGCTTTGATAGCTGGCATATAAATCAGGATTAGGAAGAACCGTTTCTATCGGGATATCAGATGCAGCCAAGGCAGTGGCGAGATCCGGATAAGTCCCGCTGCCAACCATTGAGACGAGTGCCGCCCCTAGTGCACCGGTTTCCTCAACCGCAGGGATTTCAAGACATAATCCGGTTAAGTCCGCCAGCATCTGCATCCAGGTCGGTGATTGTGTCGTGCCGCCGGTTACGCGTAATACCCGGGTCTCAGGGAAACGGCGTAACATTTTTTGCAGATGAACATGATGACAACACACAATGCCCAGCCAGATCGCTTGGATAAGATGGGCTTTGCTGTGATAGGCCTGCAATCCATAGAATGATCCTTTCAGTCCCAGTCCGGCATTAGATCCATAGAGAAACGGCACAAACAGCACATCACTGGCGAGTGGATTCAGCGAGCTGACTAAACGCTCATTCTCCTGATGATCGATCTGTTCGCCCCCCAGATAAGGCGCAAACCATTCATAATTACTTGCTGATGTCGGGCTGGCTTCATGGACGATATAAGACCCGGGCATCGCATAATGTCCGTAAACAAACGGCTCATCGGTATGGGTTTCCAGTGTGGTTGTGATCCCGGAGGTGACCGACCAGGTCCCCATCACAGCATTCAACATCGGCTTTTCAGCATGAATACCGGAACAGATCGCAGTCGAGACGACATCGAATAAACCGCCGTAAACCGGTGTACCGACCATTAACCCGGTAGCCTGAGCCGCCGCTTCACTGACCGTGCCGGAGCATTCCGCAGGATAAATCAGCTCAGGCAGCGCATTGGCGATCTCTTCAATACCAAATATCGCCAGCAGAGCCGGATCGTATTGCTGTTTGCTGGCATGGTAGAGGTTACTTTCCGACATATTGGTCACCTCAGCCCGGATCTCACCGGTCAGACGATAACGCAAATAGTCATGTGACATAAAAACCGTCCCAATCTGTCGATAGAGATGCGGTTCATGCTCTTTCACCCAGCGCAGGATGGAGACGGGATGTCCCGTCCATAATGTCTGCCGGGTCAGCGGATAGATCGTCTTAGGAATACCATCATGTTGCCACTGTCTGACAATATCAATCGAACGGGAGTCGGACGACAAAATACCATGACGCAGGGCTTTGCCGTTTTTATCCAGCAAATAGAGCCCTTTCCCCTGAGCAGAAATACTCAGCCCGCGAATCTGCTCCGCACGGATACCACTCTGCTGAATCACCCCTTGAATCGCGCGACAGGTTTCTTGCCAGTACAGCGACAGATCCCGTTCGATCCACCCCTGTTTCTCACGAATCACTTGGGTATTTTCCCGGTACAACGCAATCTGACGGCCGTGACAATCAAACAGGCCCGCTTTCAGCACCGTGCCACCGGAATCAATGCCCAGAAAGTAACTCATCGTGTTGTGCCCCATACGTTGCTCCGCCATCTGTACATCAGCTGATTGATTTACTTTTTTGTCCGTAATAAGCATCTTGCCCGTGTTTGCGGAAATAATGCTTATCCGAAAGCTCTTGCTGTAACACAATACCGGCATTCAGTGCCCGGGTGCCGAGTGCCATCGTGGCTACTTCTTCCAGCACCACGGCATTGTGCACCGCTTCATCAGCATTTTTCCCCCAGCTAAACGGGGCATGACCGGCAATGATCGCACTGGGAACCGCAACCGGATCAATCGCTCGCCGCTGAAATTCTTCTATGATCACTAGGCCGGTATTTTGCTCATAATCCCCCTGAATCTCTGCCGGTGTCAGCGGACGCGTGCAAGGGATGTTGCCGTAAAAATAATCGGCATGGGTGGTGCCGAGCGCCGGGATATCCAATCCGGCCTGTGCCCAGATCGTGGCATGGCGAGAATGGGTATGCACAATGCCACCAACCGACGGAAAAGCTTTATACAGTTCAAGATGGGTTTTGGTATCACTGGAAGGATTCAGTGTCCCTTCAACAATGTTGCCATCCAGATCGACGATAACAATGTCGTCGATGGTCATGTCATCGTACGCCACGCCGGATGGCTTGATAGCGATCACATGAGCTGCCCGGTCAATCTCAGAAACATTGCCCCATGTGAATGTCACCAAACCATATTTTGGCAGGCTCAAATTCGCCTCTAATACGCGTTGCTTGATTTCAGAATACATAGCCGCTCCTATCGACATGCATTGTCGATACCTCTCCTGTCCATTTCGGTGTCCAGCACCACTGCACACCGAAGGGTTACTCAATCGCTGACGGTTATTTTTGCGCTGCCAGAATGCGATTGATCATGGTGTCACCGTTTGCTTTGATAAATTCATTCCAGACCGGTTTAACTACCGCCTGAAATGCTGCACCATCCACATCCCGGTTGACTTTCATGCCATGAGATTCCAGCTCAGCGATCATCTGATCTTCTTTTTTGATACTCATTTGGCGCTGCATCTTGACGGCTTCAGCCGCAACATCAGTGATAATTTTCTGTTCAGCGGCACTGAGTTTTTTGAAGCTTTTTAAGTTCATGGTTAAGACGAGCGGTGAATACGCGTGCTGAGTCATGCTCAAATATTTCTGTACTTCATAAAATTTAAAAGACAGGGTGACACCAATCGGATGATCCTGAGCATCGACCACGCCAGTTTCTAAAGCGGTATACAACTCAGAGACCGGGATCTGTTGCGGGTTCGCATGTAATGCATTGAACATATCATTGAGTGCTTTGGAATTATTGACCCGCATTCTCAACCCGGCGACATCTGCCGGTTTACGGATTGGCCCACGATTATTGGTCATATTCCGATAGCCGTTTTCCGGATATCCCAACCCTTTGATGCCATATTTTTCCATCGACTTGAGCACGTCCTGACCCACGTTACCGTCTAAGACCTGATAAGCAGCTTCCCGAGTCGGAAAAATGAATGGCAGAGTGAAAGCAGCCGATTCAGGGAGTAAGCCAGACCAGTTATTTAATCCGACCATTGAGATATCAATGATTCCCGCCCGGGTGCCATCAATCATCTGTTTATCATTGCCCAATTGTCCTTGGGGGAAGATGTTGACTTTGATATCCCCGTGAGAACGTGCTTCGACCTCTTTTTTAAAGAACAGTGACATGTCCTGTTGTAGATCTGATTCAGGGGCAGCGTGAGCAAGTTTCAATGTGGTGGCATAAGACTGGGTGGTGAACATCGCCAGTGCTGTCACCAAACCTGCAACTTTCAGAATTGATTTCATGTTGTTTCTCCGTTATCCGATAATAAGTTTCATTGGTATTGTTATAATGCTCGGGAAGATGACGAACAGCGTCAGTAACACGGTGTACGCCAGAATAAATGGAAAGATGCCTTTAACCGCTGCCGACATCGGTACTTTAGCTACACCACACACAACATTGAGCACGGTACCGACCGGAGGGGTAATCAGACCAATCGAACAATTGATCACAAACATCAGTCCAAAATAGGTGGGGTCGATCCCTGCCAGTTTGACGACCGGCATCAGGAGCGGCACCAGAATCAGAATGGTCGGGCTGAGATCCATCACCATCCCGACACACAAAACCAGCAGCATAATGACCGCCATCAGCAGACGCGGACTGTCAACCAACGGTGCCAGCATCTGTGCCAGTTGTTGGGGCAACTGAGCCACGGTAATCAGCCAGGCCGCGACCATGGCACAACCGACCAGAAACATCACCATGGCTGTTGAGCGCCCGGCATTGAGCAGGATGTGATAAAAACTGCGCAGATTGATTTCCCGGTAAATGACCGCCGCAACAAAGATGGCATACACGGCAGCGACAACCGCAGCTTCTGTCGGGGTGAACACGCCAAAGCGAATCCCGCCGATAATGATCACCGGTAACAATAACGCCCAGATACCATCTTTCAGTGCGGCACGTTTTTCCGTTTTTGAAGCTCTGGGCTGCACGTCCAGATCTTCGCTGCGCACCGTGAACGCCCAGACAAACATCAGTGTCAGTCCCATCAAGATACCGGGCACGATCCCACCGAGAAATAGGTTCTTGATGGAAATACCACCGGCAACCCCGACCAAAATTAACGGCAGAGACGGCGGAATAACAGGAGCGATAATGCCACCGGCGGCCAGCAGCCCCATTGACGGGCTTTGCGGATATTTGGCCGCTTTCATCATCGGGTAAAGAATACTGACCAGCGCTGCAGCATCGGCTACCGCAGAGCCGGAAAGCCCGGCAAGCAGCACCGAGGTCATGATCGCTACATACCCTAATCCACCTTTGCGGTGACCGACATAACAGGTTGCCAGCCGGACAATCCGTGTAGATAACCCGCCCGCAGACATTACCTCACCGGCAATCAGGAAAAACGGAATCGCCAGTAAGGTAAAACTATCCACCCCGTTCACCAGTGACTGAGCCAGAATGTCAGCACTGAACAGATCCATATGCACCATCAACGCAATAGAAGACAGTAATAAAGCAAAGGCGACGGGCAAACCTAAAAGGATCGACACAATCAAGACCGTTAAGAAGATAAATAGCGTCATGCCTGATCCTCCTGAGCCTGTTGTGTCACAACGGATTCATCAGCGGACTTGTCTATCAACCACTGTGGAAAAAATATTCGGACGGCCGCCAAAATCGCCATTAATCCACCGGAGATCGCACCGGCCAGATAAAATAGTGCCGATGGCAGGCCTGTCAGCGGGGAAATATCACGCCAGTTATCCATCATCTGACCGAATGCGCCATAAAACAGCATCCCGACCGAGACCAAAATAATCAACCAACAGAGCCGTCTGAGAAATGGGACCCAGCGAGGCATGAGTTTTTCGGTAAACTCTTTAACAGCCAGATGCTCATCTCGCTGGAGGACGATCACCGCCCCCAACATCACCACCCAGACTAACCCCAGACGCGACAATTCAACCGATGCTCTCAGCCCTGAAGAAAATCCATACCTGAGTACTACATTGGTAAATACCAGCACTAACATGGCGACCAATATCGCTGCCATGATGATGTCAATACTGTCCAAAACCCATTTCAATACCGTTCGCATATACAACTCTCCGGCGGTGCTTACTTGTCTGAATCATTCTTTTTATGGATCGACTTTTGTTATCAGTTCGACTGATTCGGTCAATCTAAAGTGCAAGGATCTGCTGCCAAATCTCATCGTGAATTTCGATACCACCTTGCTCCCGGTGCTTGTCGATATAAGACTGAATCTCAGATCCCGCAATCATCACCTTGCCGCTCTCGGCAGGCTCGGAGGCAAGCACATATTCCCGGATGCGCTTCATCTCTTCGATCAGACGCTCTCCGTCCATCGTTTTGCTGGTATCAATGGCAATCAAAAACTGTGAAACACCGAATTCAGCTTGCATATCTTCAGTTAATGCAGGGACGGAATACCCACCGCTTACCGCCGTCAGCAGCATGTCCAGCACTACAGCCATTGAAGAGCCTTTCCAGAATCCCATCGGCAGGAGTCGTTTGTTTTCCCACAGAACATGCGGATCGGTGGTTAACTGACCCTCATCATCAAAGCCGCCGACGACCGGAAGTTCTTTATCCGCCAGCACATAGTTTTGCAGCTGACCGTAGGAATACTGACTCATTGAACAATCCACCAATACCGGCGGATCACCGGCAACCGCCATAATTAATGGATTACTGCCCACGCGATGATCTTTCCCTCCCCAGGCTGGCATTACGGCAATTGAGTTGGTGGATGCAATACCGGCCAAGCCTGCACGAGCCATTTTGAGTACGTAAGTTCCGCCGCGCATCCAGTGGTTTGAATTGCGCATTGCCACCATGCCGATGCCATACTGTTTCGCCAGTTCAATCGCACGGTCAGTACAAATTAATCCATTGAGGACTCCGGGGCCGAAATGGCAATCCCACTGCTCCAGGGCACCCAGACTGTTAACGCATTCCGGAATGGCATTGAGCTTAATATGCCCTTGATCCACCTGAGAAATAAAAACCGGGAATCGGTTGATACCATGCGAGTAGGTTCCTTCATTCGCCATTTCAACAAACCCTTGGGCAAGTTTGGTTGCTGAGTCGGCGGCCATGCCCCTTTTGAGCAAGGCACTTTCAAATTGATGTTGCAGTTCATTTAAGGATACGAGAGGCATTGCTTATCTCCGATTCATTTCATATTACGTAATTGATGCTACGTTTTATTCCGAATTTTAAAATCTCAAATTGCTCACTTTGTGAGCCAATGATTCAAATTCAAAACAAATGGCATTTTTTGTTTCGCTATACGAAACGAATAAAAATGAAATATAAATACACAATTAAGAGATAAATCAGTAAATTAAACTCTGAAAGAGATTTGATTCAGATAAAAAACGTTAAAATGAAGAAAAATTACAACAAAAACAGATCAAGATGAGTGAATTCAGATAAAATAGAAAGATAAGCACAATGGCAATATGAATGTTCTGAGGGAAATGAAATGTCCTATCTGAAATCCGTACGATTCTTTTTGACGATGGGTGTATTGATCACGTTGAGCGTTTTAACCACATCCTGGCCGTTTTTATAAAACTATATCAGAACGTCATATAAAATGAGCCGCTATAAAAACCGGGGCGCATCTCGAATGGATGCGCCCCGGTTGATCATACTGTGTTGTTCGCAAGATATTCAGTGACTCGGGTTCGTGGTTAAGTTCTTAGCCCTATCCCCTTTTTCACCAAGATATAAGATATGCTATACAGCGCTACGATGAAGATCCCTAACACCGAAAATGATGCCAGAATACTCACATCGGAAATCCCCAGAAATCCATAACGGAATGCATTAACCATATACACAATGGGATTAACCTTGGACACATATTGCCAGAATTCAGGCAGCAGCGATAATGAGTAGAACACACCGCCAAGATAAGTCAGTGGCGTCAGGATAAACGTCGGCACAATCGAGATGTCATCGAAGCTTTTGGCATAGATGGCATTGATAAACCCACCGAGTGAGAACACCACAGATGTCAGGAACACAGTCACGACAATGATCCCCCAGTGTTCGACCTGAAGATCGACAAAAAACAGGGACACCAGCGTGACCATCACGCCGACACATAATCCGCGGGCCACCCCACCCATAATATAGCCGCCAATGATGACGTAAGTCGGCACCGGTGCAACCAGTAACTCTTCAATATTTTTGTGCATTTTGGCACCAAAGAACGAAGAGGCGACATTCGAATAAGAGTTGGTAATCACCGACATCATAATCAGGCCGGGCACAATGTACGCCATATAACTGACACCGTGCATCATCCCGATGCGGGAACCAATCAAATTACCGAAAATAATAAAATAGAGTGTCATGGTAATCGCTGGCGGTACAAGGGTTTGCACCCAGATACGGGAAAAACGAACCACTTCTTTCCCCAGCAGACTGCAAAAGGCGGTCCAATAAAGCTTATACATGCTTCCTCTCATTTTGATTCTTTAATTCGTTGATGTCTCATGATGTGTTGTGGTCGCATCATGATTGCCGCTGGTGCGACCGCCCGCTGTGGATTCATTGACGATACGGACAAACAGTTCTTCCAGTCGGTTGGCTTTATTGCGCATCGACAGAACCGGAATACCATGCTCACTTAGCTGGCGAAATACATGGTTCAGGCCTTGGGTTTTCTCAATTTCAATCTCCAAAGAGCCATCGGCATGTTTCTGACTCAGTACGCCGGTCAGCTCGGGGATGTCGGTCACCGTCGGTGCCAGATCGAGAATAAATGTTTCGACCTTAAGCTGACCAAGTAACGCCTTCATCGAGGTATTTTCAATTAACTCACCACCGTGAATAATCCCGATATTACGGCATAACATTTCCGCTTCTTCGAGATAATGTGTGGTCAGAATAATCGTAATCCCTTGGCGGTTGAGCTGCTGAAGGTAATCCCACATCGAGCGGCGCAATTCAATATCGACGCCAGCCGTCGGTTCATCAAGAATCAATAACTGAGGTTCATGCATTAAAGCCCGGGCAATCATCAGCCGACGCTTCATCCCCCCGGAGAGGTTTCTGGAACGTTCTTTGCGTTTTTCCCATAGGTCGAGCTGTGTGAGATATTTCTTCGCCCGCTCTTTGGCTTGCGCACGTGGTACACCGTAGTATCCCGCTTGCTGAATCACAATTTGTTCAACGGTTTCAAACTGGTTGAAGTTAAACTCCTGCGGCACCAACCCCAAAGAAAGTTTAGCCAGCTCCATTTCTTTGTCCAGATCGTGGCCGAATACGGATACCTTTCCCGAGGTTTTATTGACGAGTGAGGAAATAATCCCAATCGTGGTTGACTTACCGGCACCATTGGGGCCAAGTAAAGCGTAAAAATCCCCTTTTCTCACCGTCAGATTGAGGCCTTTCAGTGCTTCAAATCCACCGGCATACGTTTTACGTAAATCGGTTAGTTCTAATGCATTCATATTGAATAAGATCCTATGTCATTGACATCGTCGGCTGAAACCGCAACCTGATGATAAGGATGCCAGTAGACGAATAGTTTTCATATGGAGGTTCAACGAAGAAGTTTCAACCTTACATCAGAAAAAATGAAATAGCCAAATTGCAGCTAAAAATCAAAAAAACTTAATTTAAATGCGGGTATTTACAGGGAAAATGCACCGTTTTACAACTCATTCGCATGATTCGTTCAAGTCTTTAAAAACTGATGCTTTTATCACCTCAATTTTCCTAATCTTGCCATATCTGATCAGATGAGTAAAAAAAGCAATATATTCGCAACTATATTGTGTATATTGATTCTCAGTTAAGCCGACCAAACAATCGGATTATCTTTAGGCTGTGGGAAATGCCTCCCATTGCAGGTAAGGAAAGTAAGATGCCCCAGATCAAAACACTATTCGAAAATAATGCGAAATGGACCCAATCGATTAAAGCAGAGAATCCTGAATATTTCAGTAAACTGGCAGAAGGCCAGAATCCAGATTTCCTGTGGATTGGTTGTTCCGATAGCCGCGTGCCGGCAGAGCGTCTGACCGGGCTTTATGCCGGAGAATTATTTGTTCACCGCAACGTCGCTAATCTGGTCATTCATACCGATCTGAATTGTCTCTCTGTCGTCCAGTATGCTGTTGATGTGCTCAAAGTGAAACATGTAATTATTTGCGGACACTATCACTGTGGTGGCGTCAATGCTGCAATTGACACTCCGAAACTCGGGCTCATTAACAACTGGTTGCTGCATATTCACGATGTCTACTGTAAACACCGGACTTACCTTGACAAAATGTCTGATCAAGACCGCGCCGATAAGCTGGCAGAAATCAATGTCGCAGAGCAGGTGTATAATCTGGGCAACTCCACCATTCTTCAAGGTGCTTGGGAACGCGGACAGCAGATCGAACTTCATGGCGTGGTTTACGGCATCGAAGACGGAAAATTAGAATATCTCGGGGTTCGCTGCAATTCACCGCAAACCGTTGAAGATACCTACCATCAAGCGATGGAAAAAATTCTCAATCCGGACTACAAGCTACTTTGTCGCTGAGCGCCGTATTGAGTGTCTAAAAAATAAAAGCCCTTCCGGGCTCTTATTTTCACATCTATACAGCGCTTTATGCCGCTCTTATGACTCCTGGAGCGTGACTCGCCCAATATAAGGCAAATGGCGATATTTCTGCGCATAGTCAATACCGACACCGACGACAAACTCATCCGGTATTTCAAAACCAATCCACGCTACATCCACAGGGACTTCTCTGCGTGAAGGCTTATCCAGCAATGTACAGATACGGATCGAACGCGGCTCGCGCAACGACAGAATCTCTTTCACTTTATTTAAGGTATTCCCCGTATCGATAATATCTTCGACCAGCAATACATCTTTGCCTTTAATATCATCATCGAGATCTTTCAGGATACGGACATCTCGTGAGCTTTGCATTTCGTTGCCATAACTGGAAGCCGTCATAAAATCGACTTGATGCGTCAGTTGAATCGCGCGGGCTAAATCAGCCATAAATACGAATGATCCGCGGAGTAACCCGACAAGAACCAATTCCTCGCTATGCTGATAATATTCGGTAATTTCCTTCCCTAGGGCTTGTACACGTTTCTGGACATCCTGCTCAGAAATCATGACTTCAACGGTATGCTTCATAAGAATCTCATTGCTTTGGTTGGGCTTTTTAAATGGGCATCTCATTGAATCCGGCATTTTTGGATGATAAGCCTATCAATGAAGGGGGCGTATAGTATCACCTCTAACCCGAGAGTTAAACAGAGCTGACAGAGCACTCATCCTCTTTTGTTATTCTTCTCAATACTCGCCTCTCTCCAGCGAAACAGCAAATAATGACACTCATTAACGCTATTTCTGGATGAATAAAATTCATCTATAAAATAAAGACATAATTTCACGATAATTATCACTAATATGATTAAATTCCATCACAAATGATACTTGAGGCACTGCACAAAAACTTCATATAAAGAATTGGCCTGACACATATGCACCATTACACTCATATATCGAACACAAAATAATAAAATAATCATTAGAACACATATTCATTCAACGTAATTGGCAAGGAAAAAAAACTATGGACGCTTCAATAGAAAAACGCCCTCGTACACGATTATCACCTCAGAAACGTAAACTTCAGCTCATGGAAATTGCGCTTGAAGTTTTCGCCAAGCGAGGTATCGGACGTGGTGGACATGCAGATATCGCTGAGATTGCTCAGGTTTCTGTTGCAACAGTATTTAACTATTTCCCAACGCGTGAGGATTTAGTTGATGATGTGCTCACTCATGTCGTTCACCAATTCTCAAACTTCCTCGCAGACAATATTGATGTAGACAGTTATATCAAAGATAACCTCTATCATCTCACACATAAAATGACAAAATTGGTATTTGAAGATTGTCATTGGCTGAAAGTGTGGTTTGAGTGGAGTGCATCAACTCGCGATGAAGTCTGGCCGCTATTCGTATCGACCAACCATACAAACCGCCTGCTGGTGAAAAACATGTTTGTCAACGCAATCGAACGCGGTGATGTCAGCGATCATTATGATTCTGAGCACTTAGTCACCCTGTTCCTCGGGATCTTCTACTCTCTGTTTGTTCAAGTAAACCGTTTACAAGATCAAAAAGAGATTGATGATCTGGTGAACAGCTATCTGGACATGTTATGCATTTATAACAACCGTCGGGCTTAACTGATTATTCGGAAATCCATTCTCTTTGTGTTCGACTGGAAAATGTGTTCGTTCCGGTGAGAGATTCAACAGGATTTCAGAGATAAAAAAACCGCTGTCAATGACAGCGGTTTTTTATTGAAGGGCATCAGGCCATTATTTCTTTTTCGCTTTCGCATTAGGCAGATCGGTAATGGTTCCTTCAAAGACTTCAGCAGCCAGGCCGACAGACTCATGCAACGTTGGGTGCGCATGAATGGTGAGAGCCAAATCTTCAGCATCACAGCCCATTTCAATCGCCAGACCAATTTCACCGAGCAACTCACCACCATTGGTACCAACAATCGCACCACCAATTACACGGTGTGTATCTTTATCGAAGATCATCTTCGTCATACCGTCAGAGCAGTCAGATGCAATTGCACGACCGGAAGCAGCCCAAGGGAAAGTCGCAACTTCATAGTTGATGCCTTCAGCTTTCGCTTCTTTCTCTGTCTTACCAACCCATGCAACTTCAGGCTCAGTATATGCAATCGATGGGATCACTTTCGGATCAAAGTAATGTTTCTTACCGGCAATTACTTCAGCAGCAACGTGTCCTTCATGAACACCTTTGTGTGCCAGCATTGGCTGACCGACAATATCACCGATCGCAAACAGATGAGGAATATTCGTACGCATCTGCTTATCAACATTGATAAAGCCACGCTCATCAACTTCCACACCCGCTTTCTCAGCATCAAGCATTTTACCGTTTGGTGTCCGGCCGATTGCAACCAATACTGCATCATAGCGCTCAGCTTCTGCCGGGGCATTTTTGCCTTCCATCGAAACATAGATACCATCGTCTTTCGCTTCAACAGCCGTGACTTTGGTTTCCAGCATCAGGGTAAATTTGTCTTTGATGCGTTTGGTGAAAACTTTCACGACATCTTTATCTGCCGCAGGAATCACCTGATCAAACATTTCAACCACATCAATCTGTGAACCGAGTGCGTGATAAACCGTACCCATTTCAAGACCGATAATACCGCCACCCATGATCAGCATTTTCTTCGGCACTTCTTTCAATTCCAGCGCATCGGTTGAATCCCAGATACGTGGATCTTCATGCGGAATAAATGGCAATTCAATCGGACGAGAACCCGCCGCAATAATTGCATTGTCGAAGTTAATGACTGTTTTGCCATCTTCACCTTCAACTTCGATGCTGTTCGGGCCGGTAAATTTACCAAAACCGTTAACAACGTTAACCTTACGCATCTTCGCCATTCCGCTCAGACCGCCGGTCAACTGATTGATTACTTTTTCTTTCCACAGACGAATCTTGTCGATGTCTGTTGACGGTTCGCCAAATACGATGCCGTGTTCTGATAATGCTTTCGCTTCTTCAATTACTTTCGCAACGTGTAACAGTGCTTTAGATGGAATACAACCGACATTCAAACATACACCACCAAGGGTGTTGTAACGCTCAATAATTACAGTTTCCAGACCTAAGTCGGCACAACGGAAAGCAGCGGAGTAACCAGCAGGACCTGCACCCAGAACAACCACCTGGGTTTTGATTTCTTTGCTCATTTTGACCTCTTGTAGTCATTATCCCTTACAGGCTAACGGGGCTTCAAAAACATACGTCTAAACATGTGAGGAGTGAATCCTAAAACCAACTCAGTTTACAGAGATGTTAATGATATGAAAAGATAAACCCCAAAGCCTGTGAGCCAGTCAACAATTAAAACTCAAGAATAACATTCCGGTTTTAATTGCCCTTTGATTCTATCGATTAAGGCGGCTATTCAGCCGCCTTTTCATTTCTCGAGATTACAGTACCAGACGACGAATGTCGCTCAGGCAGCCGTTCAGATAGCTAATGAAACGAGCGCCCTCTGCCCCATCGATCACGCGGTGATCATAGGAAAGAGACAACGGTAGTTGCAGACGAGGCGCAAAGTCCTTGCCATTCCAGACCGGTTTCATTTCTGACTTAGACACACCCAGAATCGCGACTTCTGGTGCATTCACGATTGGTGTAAATGCCGTACCACCGATACCACCAAGGCTAGAAATTGTAAAACAACCACCTTGCATATCTGATGCTGTCAATTTACCTGCACGGGCTTTCTTGGAAACCGCCATCAGTTCTTCTGAAAGCTGGTAAATCCCTTTCTTGTTCACATCTTTGAACACAGGGACAACCAGGCCATTTGGTGTATCAACTGCGATCCCGATATTGACGTATTTCTTCACAATCAGGCTTTCACCATCTTCAGACAGTGAGGCATTAAATGACGGGAAAGCTTCCAGTGCTTTGGCCGCAGCTTTCATAATGAAAACCAGTGGCGTGATCTTCATACCGGTATCTTTCTTCGCTTCAATCGCATTCTGTTCTTTACGGAACGCTTCCAGCTCAGTGATATCCGCATTATCCCACTGGGTCACATGAGGAATCATCACCCAGTTACGCGCCAGGTTGGCACCGGAGATCTTCTTAATGCGAGATAACGGCTTAACTTCAGTTTCACCAAATTTGCTGAAGTCCACTTTTGGCCATGGCAACAGACCCAACGCACTACCGTCACCTTTGCCAGAAGCAGCACCAGACTCTAGTCGTTTCAATGCTTCTTTGACAAAGTTCTGCACATCTTCTTTCAGGATGCGGCTCTTACGCCCCGTCCCTTTGACTTTTGCCAGATTAACACCGAATTCGCGCGCCAGACGGCGAACAACCGGAGATGCGTGGGCATATTCGTTATTTTCCTGGAAATCACCCGTTGCCGGTGCAGCACTCGCAGCGGCCGGTTTTTCAGCATTTGCTTTTGGTGCTGGTGCAGACTCTGATTTTGCAGGCGCTTCAGCAGGAGCAGCACCGGCCACTTCAAAGACCATGATCAAAGAGTCTGTTGATACTTTGTCACCGACTTTGATTTTGATTTCTTTGACCGTACCGGCAAATGGTGCAGGCACTTCCATTGAAGCTTTATCCCCTTCAACGGTAATCAGCGACTGCTCTTCAGTGATCGAATCACCCACAGCAACCATGATTTCAGTCACTTCAACTTCATCACCACCGATATCCGGAACATGTACGTCTTCAGATGCTGATGCTGTTGAAGCGGCCGCCGGCGCTTGCTGCTCAGAAGCCGCAGCCGGTGCAGAACCTGAACCCGCCACTTCAAAGACCATAATTAAAGAATTGGTCGACACTTTGTCACCCGTCGCAACTTTGATCTCTTTGACTGTACCGGCAAACGGTGCAGGGACTTCCATAGAAGCTTTATCACCTTCAACGGTCAGCAGAGATTGCTCTTCTTCAACTTGATCACCGACAGCAACCATGATCTCAGTGACTTCAACTTCGTCGCCACCGATATCAGGGACATGCACTTCTTTGACTTCAGTGCTTGCTGAAGATGCCGCTGGCGCAGCATCTTCAGACTTCGCTTCAGCGGCAGGTGCAGCATCAGCTGCACCCTCATCTTCAAAGATCATGATCAGAGAGTTAGTCGACACTTTATCGCCAACCGCAATTTTGATCTCTCTGACAACCCCACCCTGTGATGCAGGGACTTCCATAGAAGCCTTGTCACCTTCAACGGTGATCAGGGATTGCTCTTCTTCAACTTTGTCACCAACGCTTACCAGAATCTCAGTGACTTCAACCTCATCCGCACCGATATCAGGTACATTAATTTCGATTGTCATTGCTTTTCTACCTCAATTAAGCGTATAGCGGGTTTGTTTTTTCTGTATCGATATCGAATTTCTTAATCGCTGCGGTCACAACAGATTTCTCGATATCACCTCGTTTAGCCAGTTCATTCAGTGCAGCAACCACAACATATCCCGCATTCACTTCAAAGTGACGACGTAAGTTTTCACGGCTGTCAGAACGACCGAAACCATCGGTTCCCAGAACTTTATAAGATGCAGCAGGTATATAAGCACGCACCTGTTCGGCATAGTTTTTCATATAATCTGTAGCTGCGATTGCAGGCTCAGAACCCATCACAGTCGCGATATAAGGCACTTTCTCTTCCGCTTCAGGATGCAGCATGTTGTCACGCTCACATGCCTGACCATCACGAGTCAGTTCATTAAATGAAGTCACGGAGAAAACATCAGAAGCAATGTTATATTCTTCGCTCAGGATCACTGCAGCTTGACGCACTTCATTCATGATCGTACCAGAGCCCATCAACTGCACTTTACCTTTGTTACCAGCATGTGTTTCCAGTTTATAGATCCCTTTGCGAATCCCTTCTTCAGCACCATCTGGCATCGCAGGCATTGCATAGTTTTCATTCATCAGCGTGAGGTAGTAGTAAACATTCTCTTGTTCACCATACATGCGACGAATACCATCCTGAATGATGACCGCAACTTCATAGGCAAATGTCGGGTCATAAGACACACAGTTTGGAATCGTGCCAGCCTGAATATGGCTGTGGCCATCTTCGTGTTGCAGACCTTCACCATTGAGCGTTGTCCGTCCGGCAGTTCCACCGAGCAAGAAACCGCGAGCTTGTTGGTCACCCGCCATCCATGCCATATCACCGACACGTTGGAAACCGAACATCGAGTAATAGATGTAGAACGGAATCATCGGCAGGTCGTTAGTGCTGTATGACGTTGCAGCGGCAACCCAGGAAGACATCGCGCCCAGCTCATTGATCCCTTCTTGCAGAACCTGACCGGAAGTATCTTCTTTATAGTAAGAAACAACGCCGCGGTCTTCCGGTATATAGGTCTGACCATGCGGGTTATAGATACCAATTTGACGGAACAGACCTTCCATACCGAAAGTACGTGCTTCATCGGCAATGATCGGCACAATATGCTTACCGATATTTTTATCTTTCAGCAGAATATTCAGCGTACGCACAAATGCCATGGTTGAAGAAATATCACGCTTCTGTTCTTCCAGCAGCGGCTTGAATTCATCCAGTTCAGGCGTCACCAATTCTTGCGTAAATTTCGGCAGACGTTGTGGTGTATAGCCATGCAACGCTTTACGACGAGCGTGCAGGTATTCATGTTCTTTTGAACCTTCTTCAAGTTTCAGATAAGGCAGCGATTTTACGTCTTCATCTGAAATCAGATCTTGCAGGCCTAAACGGTCACGCATTTTCAGAACATGGGTCATATCCATCTTCTTCACTTGGTGCGCAATGTTTTTACCTTCTGCCGCATCACCCATACCATAACCTTTGACGGTCTTGGCAAGAATCACGGTTGGACGGCCTTTGGTGTCCTGAGCATTTTTGAATGCAGCAAACAGCTTCGATGTATCGTGACCACCGCGTTTCAGAGCAAAGATTTCATCATCGGTCATATCCGCAACCAGCGCTGCTGTTTCAGGATATTTGCCGAAGAAATGCTCACGGACGTAGGCACCATCTTTTGACTTGAATGTCTGATAGTCACCGTCAATGGTTTCATTCATTAACTGTAACAGTTTGCCAGACGTGTCTTTTGCCAACAGCGAATCCCAGTTGTTGCCCCACAGGACTTTAACCACGTTCCAGCCTGCGCCACGGAACAGACCTTCCAGTTCCTGAATGATTTTACCGTTACCCATGACCGGTCCGTCCAGACGTTGCAGGTTACAGTTGATCAGGAAGCAAAGGTTATCCAGTTTTTCACGTGCGGCAAAAGAGATCGCTCCACGAGATTCCGGCTCGTCCATTTCACCATCCCCAAGGAAGGCATAAACACGCTGTTCTGAGGTATCTTTCAAGCCACGGCCGTCAAGATATTTCAGGAAACGCGCCTGATAAATAGCAGAGATAGGTCCAAGCCCCATTGATACCGTCGGGAATTGCCAGAATTCAGGCATCAATTTAGGGTGTGGATAAGATGGAATCCCTTTACCATCAACTTCTTGACGGAAGTTGTCGAGTTGCTCTTCAGTCAGACGGCCTTCAACAAAAGCACGGGAGTAGATTCCCGGAGAGATATGACCTTGATAGTAAACCAGATCGCCGCCGTCTTTCTCGTTTGGCGCACGGAAGAAATGGTTAAAGCATGTTTCATAAAATGCAGCTGAAGATTGGAACGAAGCCATGTGGCCACCCAACTCTAAATCTTTCTTCGAAGCACGAAGAACGATCATGATTGCGTTCCAGCGAATAATTGACCGGATACGACGCTCAAGTGTCGTGTCGCCCGGATAGGCAGGCTCCTGATCGGCAGGAATGGTATTGATATAGTTTGTTGTAACGCCTGTTGGCATATCAACGCCATCGAGACGTGCTTTCTCCAGAACTTCTTCCAGGAGATACTGAGCACGTTCAACGCCTTCTTCACGGACAACTGACTCAAGTGCTTCTAACCACTCCTGAGTTTCCAGTGCATCTACGTCATGCTTCATGTCAGACATGCGATCTTTCCTTTTGTTGGTTTGATCAAAACAAATCAGTAATAAAGGACATTCGATTTCAATTAATCAGTCCGGCTTATTACCCTGCTGAATCCGGCGTAACGAACGTTCTCGTCGAGTCTGTTCACGCGTTAGGTCCAGCAGTGTTTCTTCAATATAGGCGAGATGAGAATGCGACATTTCACGAGCTTTTTCAGGCTCTCCGGAAACGATAGCATCTACGATACTTGCCCTATGTTTACTCACTTTCTCCACCACTTCAGGGCGGCGGTGTAATAATTTGAAATTCTGTAATACGTTCTGCTCAAGCAGCGGCGCCAGACTACGAACGATATGTAGCAAGACCACATTATGTGCAGCTTCAGTCAGTGCGATTAAAAATTCGACGACGCTGGATGATTCTTCTGCGATATTTTTTGCTGCTTGTTTTTCGCTAATCTTTTCCAGACAGGCCTGAATTCGCACAAAATCTTCTTCCGTACCACGCAGGGCTGCAAAATAAGCAGAGATCCCCTCCAAAGCATGGCGGGCTTCAAGTAAATCTAATTGAGTTTCAGAATGGCTAGACAGTAAATCGAGTAAAGGATCCGAAAAACTTGTTCCGATGTTTGCAGTGACGAATGTTCCTCCCCCCTGACGGCGAGTCAACAAACGCTTTGCCTCAAGCCGCTGAATAGCTTCTCGGACAGATGGACGGGATACATCAAACTGTCGGGCGAGTTCTCGCTCTGGCGGAAGTTGCTGCCCGGGCGCTAATATTCCTTCCACAATCAACCGTTCTAACTCTTGCTCTATGACATCGGCAAGTTTCGGCTGACGAATCCTTTGATAGGCCATACTGATCATTCTGCTATGTTATATTTTGGCATCTAGTCAATTGGTAATACCAATTCCCAACTGGTGCAGAAATTAACATATTCAAAAGTTGCCTGTCCAGATAAAAATTGACCCAAATCATAGAACCCATCACAATTAAACATACTAGCAACAATATTCATTCATAATTGCTAATAAACATAGTGACATAAGGTAATAATTTTAGCAGATCTGACCAATTTGCCAGGGCAAGCAGCCGCTATCCACAGCGAAGGAATCGGAAAAAATCAAGGTGGGATGAAGATGATTCCGCAACCGAAATCATCTCACAGCAAAATAAATCCGTTAACGCGCTTCAATATGATCGACTATCAGTTGCAGCGACTGATTGCCGCGAAACTCGTTAATATCCAGCTTATAAACAATATGAACAGTTTTTACTGATCGATCCGGCCAGCGACGCACATCAACATTAAACGCAATCGCATCGATCATTTTATGGGTGGTATGTCCCTGATAAATCGGCTCAAGCATTAATTTCAAATGCTTCTCTGCGACCAGCTTCTGATCCAGCACTTTAAATTCACCATCAAACAGTGGCTCAGGGAATGCCTGCCCCCAAGGCCCTCCGGCTCTGATAATTTCCGCGGTATACATCGAAAACTCTTCCGGCAGCAGTTCTCCGTCAGACAAAAGCACACCTTTAAGTGCCGCTTCATCAAGATTATCGCGCACGATCTGATCAAACTGGCGGGAGAAGTGTTCAAAATCACCGGCTCTGATCGACAGTCCCGCAGCCATCGCATGGCCGCCGAATTTCAGAATCAAACCGGGATGATGGGTGTCAATCAAATCCAGCGTATCGCGCATATGCAAGCCGGGAATTGAACGACAAGACCCTTTGAGCAAACCGTTTCCTGCATCGGCAAAAGCAATGACGGGGCGGTGATAGGCGTCTTTAATCCGGGAGGCCAGAATCCCAATCACCCCTTGATGCCAGTCCGGTTGAAACAGAGAGATCCCGACAGGCAGCTCACTTCCGGCACCGAGTTTCAGCCGCTCACAGAATGCCATCGCTTCTTGCTTCATGCCTGATTCGATCTCTTTGCGAGTCTGGTTGAGCGCATCCAGTTCACTGGCCATTCTGCGCGCCGCATGGATGTTGTCACATAACAACAGTTCAACACCGAAAGACATATCGTCCAATCGGCCTGCGGCATTGATTCTCGGCCCTAAAGCAAAGCCGAAATCGGCAGCAACCAATTGGCGTGCATCCCGTTTTGCCACTTCGATCAATGCCTGAATGCCGGGGCGCACATGTCCGGCACGGATACGTTGCAATCCCTGATGAACCAACACGCGATTATTCTCATCCAGCGGCACCACATCCGCAACGGTGCCCAACGCAACCAAGTCCAGCAGTTCCATTAATTTGGGTTCCGGAATGGCTTGATGCTCGAACCAATTGTGGCGACGCATGGCAACACAAAGTGCCATCATGATATAAAAAGCAACGCCAACCCCCGCCAGTGATTTCGAAGGAAACTGGCAACTGGGTAAATTCGGATTCACCATCGCATCCGCTTCAGGTAACACATTACCCGGCAGGTGGTGATCAGTGACGATCACAGTCAGTCCCTGCTGTTTGGCATAACGAACCCCTTCAATCGAAGAAACGCCATTATCCACCGTCATGATCACTTCGGCATTCATCGCCAATGCCTGATCGACCACTTCAGGACTCAAACCGTAACCGTCATCAAATCGATTCGGCACCAAATAATCAACCCGCTGACTGCCCATCATCCGCAATGCCAAAACAGACAATGCAGAACTGGTTGCGCCATCAGCATCAAAATCACCGACAACGACGATTCGCTGTTGATGCTGTATTGCATCAAACAAGATAGCCACCGCACGTTCAATGCCGTCAAGCAACTGATAACTGTGTAAGGATTTAGCGCTTTTTTCCAGTTGATTGATATGCCGGACACCACGACCGATATACAAACGTCTCAAAATCGGAGGAATGCTGTCCGGAAGTAAGGAAATATCAGCGACAGGTCTTCTTTTTACTTCAATCATGTTTTACTTCAATTATTGTTCACTGCAAGATGATTCGGATACTCGGTTCCAATGAATCCCCGAGACATCATACCATGCGGACAAAGCTTCTGTTCAGGCCATTGTGATTTCGACCACCATCAGTCAGTGACCGGGGAAAATAAATGGCCCGATCAAGATCGGGCCAACAGGTCGGTTGTAAGACAGCGTCTGTCGATTAAATCGCTTTTAAGCGCTCCAGTAATTTCTCTGGTGGTAAATAACCGCCGATCATTTCTCCGTTTGGTAGGAAAATTGCCGGCGTCCCGCTAATCCCCAGCTCCCGACCCAGCTGATAATGGTTAGCGACTTCTTTCTTGCATTGCGATATATCGCCTTCAGGCTTAGGAATATCGCGATTAATTTTGGCATTATTGAGCGCTTTGGCCGGATCAGCATCACACCAGATTGCAGCCATCTGCTCGGCCACCTGTCCGGTTGGCCCCTGACGCGGGAACGCCAGATAACGGATCGTAATGCCTAAATCGTTATACGCTTTCAACTGACTATGCAGACGAATGCAATATCCACAAGTAATATCGGTAAATACCGTGACCACATATTTTTCATGGTCAGCTTTATAGACGATCATCTGATCTTTCAGCTGTTCAATTCGCTTGGCATTGATCGGTGCCTGACGCTTCGCAATCACATCTTCATACTGACCGTTGCCTTTCATTTTATACAGAGTGCCGGCAATGAAATAATCCCCTTTGGGAGAAGCAAACAGCACCCCGCTGGTGGTCTGAACTTCAACTAAACCATCAATATCCGCAGGGACAACATCTTTGACGCTCAATCCCAACGACTGGAATCGCTGCATTAATGCCTGTTTATCAAATGAATCAGCGGCAGACGCTGCCAGAGAGAAAAATACTAAACCTAATAAAACTAATTCGCGGATTGCGCGCATCATTGTCACCTTACTTAAGCCCTTGGATGATGTTCGTTGTGGAGCTGTTTTAATCTTTCAGTCGCCACATGAGTATAAATTTGCGTTGTCGATAAGTCACTATGCCCCAACAACATCTGTACGACTCTGAGATCTGCACCATAGTTCAGTAAATGAGTTGCAAATGCATGGCGTAGCACATGAGGCGATAACATGTCTGTATCGATACCAGCCTGAACTGCGTAATATTTAATCCGATACCAAAACGTTTGACGCGTCATCTGACGCGCTCTGCGACTGGGAAACAACACATCAGATGAATGCTCACCCAACAAAATCCCTCTGCCTTGTTGCAAAAATGTCTGAATCCACTCAATGGCATTTTCGCCCATCGGTACCAGTCTTTCTTTACCACCTTTACCGAATACTCTGACCACCCCCTGCCTCAGACTGATATTCTCCATCGTCAGCGTGACCAGTTCTGTCACCCGTAATCCGGTCGCGTACAACAACTCAAGCATCGCTTTATCACGTAACTCGACGGGATCTTCAGGATTTGGGGCATCCAGTAAGGCTTCAACCTGAGCTTCACTCAAATCCTTCGGTAACCGTTTCGGTAACTTGGGGGTCACCAGTAAAGCACTCGGATCATCCGTTCTGATTTTTTCACGATTCAGATATTGAAACAGACGACGAATCGCAGAAAGCATTCTGGCCCGGGATGTCTGTTTATAATTCTCATCCACCAGCCAAGCCTGAAACGCCTGCAATTCAGGCGCCAGAACAGATGCAAGCCGATAGTCGTGACGCTGCATCCAACGCAACAGTTTTTCCAAATCATGGCGATAAGACGCCAACGTGTTTTCTGATAACCCACGTTCCATCCACATCGCATCCAGAAACTGCTCAACCCAGCGTTGATCCGCTGCAAAAATCTCCGCCACTATCGACCTCACTTTTATTTCACCTGCCCTTAATACCATAGAATCCTCTGCCGACAGAAGAAACATCACCAAAAACCGATCAATTTTATCGCGGATCACTCATCTTGAGCTCATCGGGGGATAGCGTTAGAATCCGACGACCTTGAGCACGTTGGCACACATTGATTTGCTGGAATAATTGTTATGAAGATTGGTCTTTTCTACGGTTCCACCACCTGTTATACCGAAATGACAGCCGAAAAAATTCGCGCGATGATCGGTGAAGATATCGTCGATGTATACAACGTCAAAGAAGTACCACTTGCGCGAATGCAAGATTACGATCTGTTGATTCTCGGGATCTCGACTTGGGATTTCGGTGAAATTCAAGAAGACTGGCAAGCCATTTGGGATCAGATTCAACAGCCAAATCTGGCCGGAAAATATGTCGCACTCTACGGCTTAGGTGATCAGGAAGGCTATGGTGAATGGTATCTCGATGCCATGGGGCTGCTGCACGATGAACTGCAAGATTGTGGCGTCCATTTTATCGGCTACTGGCCGAATGAAGGCTACCAGTTTGATGCCTCCAAAGCACTGACAGAAGACGGCCGCTACTTTGTCGGACTCGCATTAGATGAAGACTCTCAATACGAACTGAGTGATGAACGAATCGCCAGCTGGTGTGAGCAAATTCTCGTTGAATATCATGATGCGCTTTAGCGAATGATATGTATCTCCCGCTTCAATGCATGATTCAACTTATTGTTTCACCATGTGTCGATAGCGCTGCCAGTCAAAGGTTAACCCCGGATCCGTTTTGCGCAGCGGTGCAATGTACTGGTGGCCGGTGATGCGTTCATGGGAAATCTGCGGGTAGCGCGCTAAAATTGCTTGCGTCAGTATCGCCAGAGACTGGTACTGCGCATCGGTATAGGCGGTAAATTCTGTGCCTTCCAGCTCAATCCCAATCGAATAATCATTACATCGCGGCCGTCCGGCAAACGAAGACACCCCGGCGTGCCAGGCCCGATCCAGAAAAGAAACAAACTGAATCACCTGACCGTCACGTCGAATCAGACAATGCGCCGAGACCCGAAAATCAGCAATGACTTGAAAAAAAGGATGCTGTGCCGCTTGTAGGTTCCCCTGAAAAAGCTGTTCGATATAAGGCCCGCCAAATTGTCCCGGTGGCAGACTGATATTATGAATGACCAGTAAAGAGATATCATCAGGGCTTTCCCGTTGATCATAAAACGGCGAAATCACCCGCTGAGACTTGTCGTACCATCCATTCGGATCGATCATCACTGTTATCCTCTCACAACGTTGTCCCGAATTTTACGCCAATCACCGGAAAATTCGAACACAATGGCTGAATTTCACATCCGGTCATCGTATTATGCCGCATCTGTATCACTGAAAATGTCTAACCAACAGCGAAAGATCGTCGATGAAAAACAGCCATAACAGTCAGGAACGCCTGAGCTATCTCAAACAGCAACTGCCTCTCGATATTACCCGGGTCGTCAGAGAAACCCTTTATGAAGATCTGGGCGGAACCGTTGATCCAAGTGCCGATATCACAGCCAGCCTGATTCCGGCTGAGCAACATAATACAGCCACAATCATCACCAGAGAAGCAGGTATATTTTGTGGTCAGGCATGGGCAGATGAAGTATTTCGGCAACTCGGTGGCAGCGTCACGATTGAATGGCATGTGCAAGATGGTGATTCCATTGCCCCCGACCAAACATTGTGTACTCTGCGCGGCCCATCCCGGATTTTGCTGACCGGTGAACGCAATGCCATGAACTTTATTCAGACATTATCCGGTTGTGCATCCCAAACTGCGCAGTATGCAGCCATGCTGCAAGGCACTGAGTGTCGCCTGCTTGATACGCGTAAAACTGTTCCCGGTCTGCGTCATGCACTCAAATATGCCGTCACCTGCGGGGGAGGATTGAATCATCGCATCGGTGTATTTGATGCCTATCTGATCAAAGAGAATCATATTATTGCCTGCGGGGGGATCGCAGCCGCCATCCAAACCGCACAACAACTCAACCCCGGCAAACCGGTTGAAGTTGAAACTGAATCGCTCGAAGAGCTGCAACAAGCAATCGAAGCTGGTGCCGATATCATTATGTTGGATAATTTCGACTGCGAGATGATGCGAGAAGCGGTTCGCATCAATGCCGGCAGAGCCGCGCTGGAAACCTCAGGCAACGTGACGCTGGAAACGATTCGTGAATATGCCCTGACCGGCGTTGACTACATTTCTGTCGGTGCACTGACCAAACATATTCAGGCGCTCGATCTGTCGATGCGTTTTCAGGGATAGGTCATTTCGAAGCTCATGCGTTTCAAAATAAAGGACATTCCGGATTGATGCAGCGCCCTTTGCTGGCCTTTCCCGGCTCATCAAAAGTTCAGCAAAGGGTAAAAAAATTCTGAACGCTGACACACGGCGCGTGTCTATTTAGTTTGTATGTTTCTTGCGAAACTGTACGTTCCTTGTGAAAGTTCCTTGCGAAATAAGATACCGGATAAAATCACAACCGATATGATCAATGTTCAATCCCTGTTACGCGCTACGGGCACAAAAGTTTTCCTGCTGTTTCTGCTGGTGCTCACGCTCAGCCTTTGGCTGGCGTCCCATTATCTGCTGACCTACCAGAATAAAGAAATGGACTGGGAATGGTACGATATCGGTGGTGTACAAGTCACACGAACCACTGATACCCATCAGTTACTGTTTCGCCGCGTTTATCCTTTTCAGCAAGCGGTTATATTTACATCGCTTACGCTGGACAACCGTTTTGATCTGTTCACCATCTTCCGTCATTCGTGTTCACCGGATCAGGCTTATCACGTCATCGTCAACAGCGATAAGGGCTCAACACAACAGCCGCTTATCTGCGATGAGAATGGTCGTGAGCTTTCTTTTCGGCTGGTTATGGCGACACCTCACCCCTTAACTATGACTTTCGATCGGCAGTCAGTCACCTTTCAGCCCAGTCACTGGGCATTGGCATTTCTGAAAAAAGATCAGTTCATTCAGAAAAACAAACACTACTTCTGCACCAAAAAACACTTCGATGCCTGTGAATATGAGTGGTCCAGAGACTAAGAAAGCCCACTCGGGTGGGATATTCGTGCCCCAAAATGCATACTCTGTCGAAATCTTCTGAGATTCATATGTCTGTCAGAAATGAGCTTTCAGGAGCTCTCCCGCACGCAGAAATCGCGTCCATTTCAATCCCTCGGCACCAAATTATGATGATCTCCGTTTATCTAACAACGGAGATTGTCTATGACCTCAACGACCAGCCGACAACTTGGATTTACCCTCGTTGAATTGATGATTGTCGTCACTATTATCGGCATTTTATCTTCTATTGCCCTCCCGGCTTACCGGAACTACATCCAGAAATCTGAAGTCACCGCCGGTGTCAGTACCACCAGTGCGCTGACCACCAATATCGATTTATTCATTCAGGAAAATGGCAGATTCCCGTCCGCAACAGGTCTGAGTGATATTGGCGCAAGTGCCACGATGAGCACGCTGGGAACCCTATCGCTGCTCCCGGACACAGAGGTTGCAGAACAAGGAGTGTTGTCGTTTGAATTTAATACCACAACATCTGTTCCCGGGAAAAAAGTGCAGTGGCGAAAAAACATCACCACCGGATGGCAATGCATTCAGGATGCCACACAACAAATCAAAGGATGCCAGCAAGGCACTGTGATGTAGTCCCAGCCCCCGCCAAAACAGACAAACGATCAGAGGCTCAACGATGAGTATATTACTTCGGCTGCTCCACTCAGAACACCACCTGACTCAGGCACAATTCACCATGATGACCGAACAGTGCGGCCATCATGCCACCGCCCCCCTGAAAGCCCTGCTCGATTCTCAACTGATGACAGCAAAACAGATCGCGGATTTCATTACCCGACATCTCAAGATGCGCCAGATAGACATCTACGCTTACGCTTATGTAGAAACCTGTCAGCAATTCGATGTCCCTGATCTGATGCAGCTTTACTTAGCTCTGCCCATATCAATCCAGCATGAATGGCTGACACTGGCGGTCGGAGATCCAACCATTCCGCATCTCCGGGAAGATTTTCAGTTTGCTACCGGGCTCAATATTGATGTGGTTGTTGCGGATGCTGAACAATTACAAGAAGCGATTGCACACTACGAATCCAGCGACCACGTCAGTCAGAGTATTCCTGCTCAGAACCGTTTGGATGAATACGTCATTCAGGAAGATTCTGATAACTACCAGACAACGGATATCCAGCCCAACGATGCGCCTGTCACAGAATTTATTCTGCAACTGATTCAGGAAGCCCATCAAAAACATGCATCAGACATTCATTTTGAACCTTATGAGAATACTTATCGTATTCGCATGAGAATTAACGGATTGCTGCTGACAACACATACGCCCTCAAATAAAGTCAGCCGCAGACTTGCATCCCGGTTGAAAGTGTTAGCCGATTTAAACATTGCAGAACGTCGTTTACCGCAAGACGGACGGATCAAACTCGGCGCCTTATTAACCATCGATATTGATCTCCGAATCTCAACATTACCGACCCAGTGGGGGGAGAAGATTGTGATTCGACTGCTCAATAGTCATCAAATGGAACTACATCCTGATCAACTGGGATTTTCAGCCGCTCAGTACGAGAGGTTTCTACAGGCTATTCAGCATCCACAGGGAATAATCCTGATTACCGGCCCGACAGGCAGTGGTAAAACAGTGACACTCTATTCCGCCCTCACTTGGCTCAACGATGAGTCACGTAATATTTCAACCGTGGAAGATCCGATAGAAATTGCGCTTTCCGGTGTCAATCAGATTCAAGTCAACGAAAAAATCGGTCTGACATTCAGCCATATACTCAGAGCGATGCTGCGACAGGATCCAGACATCCTGATGATTGGTGAAATCCGCGATCCGGAAACGGCGCAGATTGCCTTCCGGGCTGCGCAGACGGGGCATCTGGTGTTATCAACGCTGCACACCAACTCGGCACATGAAGCCTTGACCAGACTCTTCAACATGGGGCTGGAAACCTATCATATTCTGCCGACCATTCGTTTAGTCGTTGCCCAGCGACTACTTCGTAAACTTTGTCCACGCTGTAAGGTCGCTGTACAGCTACCACCTGAATTGTACCAACGCTGGCCAATATTAAATCACGGACAGGTTTATCAGCCCGCCTCTCAAGGCTGTCACGCGTGTATTGCCGGCTACCAAGGTCGCTTCAGCATTTATGACATGTATCATCCTGGCCAGTTTCCCGCCTTCTCAGACCAAGAGCTCCCCCCTCCGGAACAACACAGACTGTTCCCCGAAAACGACTCCGCAGCAGGCCTCTGGTATGAAGGACTAAAAAAAGTCCGCCAGGGCGAGACGGCTTATGAAGAGCTCGTCCGAGTGCTGGGAACGCCGCCGGTCGAACGGACGAAAACCTTTTCAGCAACACCGTCTCAGTCACAACCATCTCAGTCACCACCGTCTCTGCGACAATCATCTCTGCCACACTCATCGCTGCCACACTCATCGCTGCCACAACAAGGTCAGCCGACATCATCTCAACACGCAACAGACAAAGGAGACCGCCATGCCGCTCGCGACACCTGAACTACATCGCTATTACTGGCAAGGTATTCTTCTCAATCAACGCCGTAAAACCGGTCATCTCTGGGCGTTTTCTCGGGAAGATGCGCTCCGCCAGTTACAACAAAATCTGACGGCAATTCACGTTATTCGCCCGGCGCCCCCCAACCCGCTCACTCGATGGCTCAATCGCGCTCGCGAGAAGGATATTACAAATCTTGTGCGACAACTGGCCATCATGCTGAATGCAGGGCTGCCCATCGTTCAGGCGCTCCTTTTAATGACTACGCAATTTTCTCGTTTTGGCGGAAAACTTATTGTATTACAAGCACATGATGCGTTGATGAATGGTGCCTCGGTAACTGATGCACTACAACAAAGCTCTCCGGCTTTTCATGGTTTATATGGGGATATGCTCCATGCCGGAGAAATGACGGGAAAACTTGCTGAAACACTGTTCCAAATTGCCGATTACCGGGAGAAACATGCCCAACTGCGGGCAAAAATGCTCAAAGCGGCAACGTATCCATCCATTGTTTTGCTGAGCGCAGTGCTGCTCACTGTACTGATGTTAACGAAAGTTATTCCTGAATTCGCGCAAATGTTTACCCATATGCACGCAGAATTACCTTGGTTAACTCGTCAGGTGCTGACGATATCGGACGGACTGCGCTTGTGGGGGAAATGGACGATCGTATTCATAATCGCAGTGATATGCCTGTTGAAAATCTTCTGGCAGCGCATCACGATGCTTCGGATAGTGACAGAATCACTCCAACTGCAATTACCGCTTATTGGCCCTTTGAGAATCAAAGCAATCATGATTCGTTGTTGTCGCACTCTGGCAACCTGCTATGATTGCGGCATTCCTTTATTGGATAGCCTGAAAAGCGCACAAAATATTGCAGGGTCGCTGCGCTATCGAACCGCGCTGGAAACCGTTTTAGCACAGGTTTCAGCCGGAAACAGCTTGTATATTGCGATGCAGAACAGCCACCACTTTCCTGAGTTTGTCACCCAAATGGTATTCATCGGAGAAGAGTCCGGCACATTAGGTCAGGTGCTGACCAAAGTCGCCCGACAATACGAACAAGACATCGATCAATGCATTGAACAACTCGGAGAAATGATAGAACCTTTATTAATCTTGTTGCTTGGCGGCCTGATCGGGGGATTAGTCATCGCAATGTATTTACCTGTCTTTAACTTAATGCAGGTGATGGGATAGTATAATGCCCGCAGTTGAACGCTCGGATGCGCGCTAAGTCGTTGATCTGAATTGAAACCACCTCGTCGAACGGGGTTATCGAATAATATTGAGCACAGTTGAATGGATGCATTTTTGATTTATCCTTGGTTATTTCCTGTTTTTGCGAGCCTCTTCGGTCTCATCATCGGCAGTTTTCTTAATGTGGTTATTTATCGTTTACCACAAATGATGGTCACAAACTGGAAGCAAGAATTTGCTGAGGCTTTTCCTGAGTACGATATTCCTGCACCAACCAGAAAGGAGCAGATTTCACTCAGTCTCCCGGCTTCATTTTGCCCGCACTGCCATCACCGAATCCGGATTTGGCATAATATCCCGCTGTTTAGCTGGTTACTGCTCGGTGGCAAATGTGCAGACTGTGGCGAGCGGATATCGATACAATATCCGCTGGTAGAGCTTGTGACAGCACTGGCAAGCTGCATCATCGCAATTCATGGTGGCATGACCTATTACACGCTGGCCTTGCTGATATTTACTTACATCAGTATTGCCGCAGCATGTATCGATCTCAACCAGATGTTACTCCCCGACAATTTAACCATCCCATTGATCTGGCTGGGTCTATTACTATCACTGACACATATCAGTCCGCTGCCCCTATCCGATGCAGTTATCGGGGCGATTGCCGGCTATTTATCACTCTGGTCGATTTACTGGATTTTTAAACTGCTGACGAAAAAAGAAGGCATGGGATACGGTGACTTTAAATATCTTGCTGCCATCGGAGCATGGCTCGGCTGGCAAACCTTACCAATGGTAATTTTATTGTCCTCCGTGATTGGCATCATTTTAGGGGTCACACTGCTTTTGATAAGAAAACAGGTTTTGATAAGAAAACAGGGAAATCAGGCCTTCCCATTCGGCCCTTCTCTGGCAATTGCCGGATGGATCGGTCTCATCTGGGGCGCCCCCATCATGAGCTGGTACACATCTATTGCATTAGGCGTATAAGTATTAGGAGCGTAGTATGACATTCGTTGTCGGATTAACAGGAGGCATATCGAGCGGGAAAACAACGGTAGCCGAGCTCTTTCATCAACACTTTGCGATTGATATCGTCGATGCCGACGTGATCGCCAGAGAAGTGGTTGCCATCGGCACAACAGGGCTGACGGCCATTACAGAACATTTTGGTCACAATATACTCAACGATGACGGCACATTAAACCGTGCGCGCCTAAGAGAAATTATCTTTGCCGATGCGGATGAAAAATCATGGCTGAACCAACTCCTTCATCCGATGATCAGACAAAAAATGCAAACAGCACTGACTCATACCACTTCTCCCTATGCATTGTTAGTCATCCCTCTGTTGGTTGAAAATCAGCTCCAGTCGATGGCTGACCGAATATTAGTCGTTGATGTGGATGAATCAATCCAGATCCAGCGCACCATGGCTCGTGACGGAATCACTTATCCGCACGCCCAGAGTATACTTTCTGCTCAGGCAACAAGGGCTGAACGTCTTGCCGTAGCCGATGATGTGATTCACAATAGTACAGAAAACCATCAACTTCTGCCTCAAATCACAGAATTACATCAAAAGTACCTAGCCATGAGCGGCAGAAATTTGTGAAAATGATACGGATATAAATAAAGGCTAGCGAAATGACGATTCATCAATTCGAACATCCTCTGAATGAAAAGACTCGAATTTATCTGAGAGTCGAAGCCTTGCTGGCCCAACTTCATCGTGCATCTCAATTTGATGACAGTGACCAATATCAGCTATTTTTCCGGGCATTGTTTGATCTGTTGGATATCTTTGAACAGATCCAGCTGCGCAGTGAACTGGCAAAAGATATCGAAAAACAGCGCATCATGTATCGAAATTGGCTGAATGTTGACGGTGTCGACCAAAATACCTTATTGGCGTTACTGAAAGAAGTCGATGAAGTCCATTCAAACCTGATGAATGCTGAACGCTTTGGCGTGTCACTCAAAGAAGATCGTTTTCTGATCTCTGTCCGCCAGCGATTTAACCTTCCCGGTGGTTCATGCTGTTTTGATCTACCGGCCTTACATTACTGGCTGCATACCCCGACCGAACAAAAACAGCGGGATGCATTAACTTGGCTCCAAACCCTGAAACCTTTGTCATCAGCACTGAGTTTATGGCTTAAACTTGCCCGGGAAACAGGCCAGTACCGCGCTTATACGGCAAAATCAGGCTTCTATCAGAGTGATGCTGAAGATGCGAATATTCTTCGCCTGATGATTCCGCTGGAATATGGCGTTTATCCGATGATCTCAGGACACAAAAACCGTTTTGCGATTAAATTTATTGAATTTGAAACCAATCAAGCCAGCGCCAGCGATATTCAGTTTGAGCTGGCGGTTTGTTGTTAACGAACTATATAGAGAATTATGACGAATCCACAAATTACTACCGTTCAATGCCCTCAATGTGGTACCGATGTTGTCTGGGGAGAACAGAGTCCCTTCCGCCCGTTTTGTAGTAAACAATGCCAAATGATTGACTTCGGCAGTTGGGCGAATGAAGAAAATGTCATCCCCAGCGCGACCGATATATCCGATACGGATGATTGGTCAGAAGACAACCTCGATTAATCCGCATATCCGCTCAAATTGAGCGGATATCGCTCCTCACCGATATTCCTCTTTCAATTGAACATCGCTAAGACATCCGGTTCCAGCCAATTTGGTAGTCTCCCATCAGTTGTCCCTTGTCATTCACAACAGCAGCAACGTCATAACAAAACCCAATGCAGCCCTCCGATTCATAAAAATAAAAATACCCTGTAAGGAATAGATTCAAGATTCGTCTAAACTAACAGAGTTCCTTTCTATCGAGATATTGAATGACATTAGCCGATTCAGATATTCAACCCAATACTTTTTCACAGCATCTCTTTGACGATGAGCAGTTTATCCAACCGTTAAGGCAGCAGATGTTGAAATTTGCCCGGTTACAGGTGCAAGACGAGCAACTGGCCGAGGACGCAGTCCAGGAAGCAATGATTGCCGCATATCAACATATCGATAAGTTTGAGCAGCAAGCCGCGCTGAAAACTTGGATTTTTGCCATTCTTAAAAATAAGTTGATCGATTTACTGAGAAAAGAAAAGCGCACCACGGTCGCCAGCCAGCTTGAACAGGGAGATTGCACTCAAGGTGATGCCTTGATGGAAAAACTGTTTGATCAACATGGCCACTGGCATAAACATGAACGCCCGGTGAAATGGCAACAACCTGATAGTTGCATTGAAAATGAACATTTTTGGCGCGTATTCGATGCTTGCCTGAATGCCTTACCGGAACGCTATGGCCGATTATTCATGATGCGCGAGTTTCTTGAGCTGGAAACTCCCGAGATTTGTCACCATGAAGACATCTCGGTCAGTCATCTCAATGTCACGCTCTACCGTGCTCGTCTCAGACTCAGGGAGTGTTTAGAAAATAACTGGTATCTGTCGGAGGAACGATGATGAACTGTAAACAGGCGACACGCCTTCTTTCCGAGCGAATGGAACGAACACTCACCACCAAAGAAAAATTAGCACTACGCCTCCATACGGGCATGTGCAGCAGTTGCCGTCGCTTTGGCAAACAGATGGATGATATTCGTTTATTATCAAAAAGTTACATGTATACAGAATTAAAAGATAAAGAATAATAAATTTTTTTCATTTTTAGTGTAATACCCATCCCTGTTCATCCGTCGAATAAGGGAATCAGACAACACACTTGTGAGGAAAACACGATGAACACATCAAAAACATCTCTGGCTCTCGCTCTGACAACCGCAGTTGCACTCTCGGCAGCAACACTACCGGCTCAAGCCGCCAGTAAAGAAAAATGCTACGGGGTCGCACTTGCCGGGCAAAATGATTGTAAAGCAGGTCCCGGAACATCTTGCGCCGGAACATCGAAAACCGACTATCAAGGAAATGCATGGAAGCTTGTGCCGAAAGGGACTTGTATGGATATGAGCTCTGAAACCTCACCAACGGGTCATGGACAGCTCAAAGCATTCTAAGTCGGGGAATTCGCGATGATTGAACTTCGTCCAACCCCATCCGCCGAAGACGTGCAAACGTCTTCGGGCTTTCCACACTTGAGTGGGGTGAGCTTAAAACCCTGCCATTATCAGGCGATTGTGGCAGAAAAACCCCTTGTCGGTTTTTTTGAAATCCATGCCGAAAACTATCTTTCCGCAGGCGGCCCTAGTCGTTACTATCTGGAAAAAATCCGCGAGCACTACCCGATTACCGTGCATGGTGTTGGGTTATCAATCGGTGGTGAGTCACCATTAAACCGGGAACATTTAAAAAAAGTTGCCCAACTGGTTGAGTGGATCGAACCTCTGGTTTTCTCAGAACATTTGGCTTGGTCGAGTCATTTTAATCACTTTTTCAACGATCTGCTTCCGCTCCCATACACGGAAAAAACGCTCCGGCAGGTCTGTGCCCACATTGATCAGATTCAGGAACTGCTGAAACGTCCCATGCTATTGGAGAATCCGTCTACTTACCTGCGTTTCAAAACAACCACCATGACTGAACTGGAATTTATTACAGCTATCATTGAGCGTACCGGATGCCAGTTGTTACTTGACGTCAATAATGTTGCCGTCTCCTGTTTTAACCATCAGCAGGATCCTTACCAATATATCGATCAATTTCCCGGCCAAGCTGTGCGACAAATTCATCTGGCTGGCTATGCAGTTGACCACAACGAAACAATTCCACTGAGAATCGACAGTCATGATCGAGCCGTGACTGAAGATGTCTGGCAGCTCTATCAATACACCCTACAGCAATGGGGAGACAAGCCTACGTTGATTGAATGGGACGGACAGCTCCCGGAATTCGCCGAACTACAGCAGCAGGCCGCTATGGCCGATCAGATACGTACTCGTATTCAGCGTCATTTTCAATCAGAGTCAGGGGCAGATCATGCAACAGCAATTAGTCAGTCGATCCTGATGCAAAGCGATGATGTGTTACCCCAAATCGACGCGGCATCAACCGCAGAAAAACAAGCTCGCTTTGCCGTTTACCGCAACAATGTCTACCACTCGCTGACTGAAGCACTGGCAGAAATCTACCCGGTCTGCAAACAAGTCGTCGGTGAGGATTTTTTCACCATGCTGGCAAGACATTTTATTCAGCGTCACCCGCCGACTTCGCCTGTTTTGAGTGAATACGGTGCAGATTTTGCCGAATTTTCCGGCTCAATACCACAGCTCTCATCACTGCCTTATTTTGCTGAATTAGCCCGACTGGAATATCAGTTACTGCAATTGACTCATGCAGCAGATATGCCGGTGCTCTCCGTGACTGACATTCAACAGCATCTGGCAGAATGCGCCGATCCGACACAATCGGTCTGGCAGCTCGCCGAATCCTGCCTGTTATGGCAGCCATCTTGTGCTGTCGGGCAAATCTATCAGGCTCACCAGCCCGATTCGACACTCATGATTCAGGATATTCAGTGGGATAAAAGTGAGTACCTACTACTGACCAAGAGAGAGCATTATGGTGTCTTCTACTCTCTTTCAGCGGATGAATACCATTTACTTCAGCGGTTACAGCAAGGTGCCACGCTGGAACAAGCAAGCCAAAACATCGCGCCTGAGCATTTTCCAGAGTTATTTTCAACCCTCTTACAAAAACCCATTATCCGAGCGATTTTGCCACAATAGGAGCTGGTTATGTCACTGCTATTACTCAAGAAAATCTCCGTCTCTCCGTGGACAGAATCGATTATTTTACTGCTGAGTCGCTTTGGCCTCGCTGCAATTTTCTGGCTGTCCGGGCAAACCAAAATCGAAGGATTTGCTTTCAATTTGATTTCCGGCTCAATTCACCTGGAGTGGCCGACCATCAAAGACAGCACATTTGCGCTGTTCGAATATGAATATAATCTCCCGATTATTTCTTATGTGCTCGCCGCTTACCTTGCTACGATTGCCGAACATCTGCTTTCTGTTTTATTGCTCACCGGCCTGATGAGTCGCTTTGCTGCGCTGGGAATTTTTGGCATGACACTGGTGATTCAGATTTTTGTTTACCCGGATGCTTATCCGACACATGCGACATGGTTAGCACTGAGCGCTTGGATCATGTACAAGGGAGCCGGGACAATTTCATTCGATTATTTACTGCGTTTTCGCCGTCATCACCCGGCAGGCTAATCAATATCGATACATAAAAAATCGGGCGATTGAATCGCCCGATGGTACATTTTGCATTGTCAGTGAAACATGTCAGTTCAATCAGACATCATCACTGCCGGATTGCACATCTTCCTCTGTGGCAACGCCTTCAATATCAATCCGGGTCACCCGTTGCAGACCACGCGGCAGCAGAGCACCTCTGCGGCCTCGTTCGCCCCGGAAGTTTTCCAGATCATCAGGCTTCAGTCCGAGCTTACGTTTGCCGGCATAAATTGTGATCGCAGCACCTTGTGGCAACACCATCAGATGAGAGACAAACTCTTCTCTTTCTTTGGCTTTGGCCGAAGGAATATTAATGATCTTGTTACCTTTGCCTTTACCGAGTTGAGGCAGATCTTTAATCGGGAATAACAGCATTCGCCCTTGATTGGTGATCGCCATAATTTCATCGGATTCCAAACTATTCAGCGGCTGAGGCGTCATGATCAGAGCATTATCCGGCAAATTGACCAATGCTTTCCCGCTGCGGTTCTTGGAAAGAAAATCACTGCCTTTACAGACGAATCCATATCCGGCATCCGAACCGACCAGCCACAGTTGCTCTTCATCGCCCATGACCACCTGACGGATTTGTGTGCCTTCCGCTACATTCAGTCGCCCGGTAATCGGTTCGCCCTGAGAACGGGCTGAAGGCAAGGTGTGCGCTTCAAGTGAATAACTGCGGCCATCACTGCCGAAGAAAACCGCCTGCTGATTACTTTTCCCACACGCATGAGCCAGATATTGGTCACCCGATTTGTAATTCAGCCCCTGACAATCGATGTCATGACCTTTGGCATGGCGAATCCAGCCTTTATCCGATAAGATCACCGTAATCGGCTCACTCGGCACCAGTTCTCTTTCCGTAAGTGCTTTGGCTTCAGCTCTTTCAACCAACGGAGAACGACGGTCATCACCATATTTCTCGGCATCAGCTTTAAGCTCTTTTTTCAGCAGCGTGTTCAAACGACGCTCTGAGCCAAGCAGTTGCTCTAATTTATCCCGCTCTTTTTCCAGCTCTTCTTGCTCAGCTCGGATTTTGAACTCTTCCAGCTTCGCTAAATGACGCAAGCGCGTATCCAGAATCGCATCCGCCTGAATTTCAGTAATGCCAAACCGCGCCATCAGTACGGCTTTCGGTTCATCTTCGTTGCGGATAATCTCAATGACTTCATCAAGATTGAGATAGGCAACCAGCAAACCTTCGAGAATGTGTAGTCTTGCCAGCACCTTATCCAGTCTGTGCTGCAAACGACGCTTCACCGTCGTGCGACGAAATTCAAGCCATTCCGACAAGATCTCCACTAATCCTTTCACCTGAGGACGATTATCCAGACCAATCATATTCAGGTTGACGCGGAAGCTTTTTTCTAAGTCGGTCGAGGCAAACAGATGATTCATCAGTACATCACAATCGACTTTTTTCTTGCTCGGTACAATGACGATCCGCGTCGGATTCTCATGATCGGACTCATCGCGCAGATCTTCGACCATCGGTAGCTTTTTCGCACGCATCTGGTTGGCAATTTGCTCCAGCAGCTTGGCGCCGGAAACCTGATGAGGCAGAGCTGTGATAACAATTTCCCCGCCTTCTTTATGCCAAAGCGCACGCATTTTGATACTGCCACGTCCTGTCCGGTAGATTTTTTCAATATCGGTACGGGGGGAAACAATCTCGGCTTCCGTCGGGTAGTCCGGTCCCTGAACATATCCCATGATCTCATCTAAACCAGCCTGTGGTTTATCGATGAGATGAATCGTAGCATTCGCGATTTCCCGGACATTATGCGGGGGAATATCGGTCGCCATCCCGACAGCAATCCCCGTCACACCATTGAGTAAGATATGCGGCAGACGCGCGGGCAGCATTTGTGGTTCACGCATGGTGCCATCAAAGTTCGGCTGCCACTCCACGGTCCCCTGTCCTAACTCACCAAGCAGAACCTCCGAAAAACGAGACAGCTTGGCTTCGGTATAACGCATCGCTGCAAAAGATTTCGGATCATCCGGCGCCCCCCAGTTTCCTTGACCATCAACCAGCGGATAGCGGTAAGAGAAAGGCTGTGCCATTAAAACCATGGCTTCATAACAAGCCGAGTCACCATGAGGATGATATTTACCCAGTACATCCCCGACGGTTCGTGCTGATTTTTTATATTTAGCTGAAGCAGATAACCCAAGTTCCGACATCGCAAAAATAATGCGACGCTGAACCGGTTTCAGACCGTCCCCAATGTAAGGCAGCGCACGGTCCATAATGACGTACATCGAGTAGTTCAGGTATGCGTCTTCCGTAAATTTACGTAACGGCAGCTGTTCTACTCCGTCATAAGTGATTTCTGTTGCCATGTTTATACCTCTGCCAAATCACCGTAGTGTTGCAACCAAGAGCGTCTGTCATCCGCTCGTTTCTTACCAAGCAGCATGTCCATCATCTCATCGGTTGCTTCAATATCATCAATCGTGAGCTGTACAAGACGACGTGTATTCGGATCCATGGTTGTTTCACGTAACTGAAGTGGATTCATCTCACCCAGTCCTTTAAAACGCTGTACGTTGATTTTGGCTTTTTTCTGACTCAGGCGTTCCAGCACGCCATCTTTTTCCTGATCATCCAGTGCGTAATAAACCTCTTTACCGCAGTCAATCCGATACAGGGGAGGCATGGCAACATAGACATGTCCGGCCCGAACCAATGCAGGAAAGTGACGAGTAAACAGCGCACATAACAAAGTCGCGATATGCAGACCATCCGAATCCGCATCCGCAAGAATACAAACTTTACCGTAACGCAGATTATCCAGATCATCGTTGTCGGGGTCGATCCCCAAAGCGACTGAGATATCATGAACCTCTTGTGAAGCTAACACCTGATCGGCTGAAACTTCCCATGTGTTCAAAATTTTACCCCGCAGTGGCATCACCGCCTGAAACTCACGATCTCTGGCTTGCTTAGCACTCCCGCCGGCGGAATCCCCTTCCACCAGAAATAGTTCGGTACGGCTCAAATCCTGAACGGTACAATCGGTCAGTTTGCCCGGCAGTGCCGGCCCTGAAGCCACTTTTTTACGGACAACCTTTTTACTGGCTCTCATCCGCCGATGGGCATTCGCAATACAGACTTCCGCCAATTGCTCCGCTAATTGTGGTTTTTCATTCAGCCACAGACTGAAAGCATCTTTGACGACACCGGAAACAAATGCCGCAGTCTGACGGGATGACAACCGCTCTTTGGTTTGGCCGGCAAACTGCGGATCCTGCATCTTGACGGACAAGACATAAGAACAACGATCAAATACGTCTTCACCCGTGAGCTTGACGCCTCGCGGTAACAAGTTTCTGAACTCGCAAAACTCACGCATCGCATCGAGTAACCCCTGACGCAATCCGTTGACATGCGTCCCGCCTAATGGGGTCGGAATCAAGTTGACGTAGCTTTCGGTGATCATATCACCGCCTTCAGGTTGCCAGATGACAGCCCAGTTCGCCGCTTCGATTTCCGCTTTGAATTCACCGGTAAACGGTTCTTCGGGCAAGAGCGTATAGCCTTTGACCCCTTCAGCGAGATAGTCTTTCAAACCATCTTCGTAGAACCAACGATGGTCATTGCCATTGACTTTATCTTCAAAGGTGATTTCAAGCCCGGGGCATAATACAGCTTTGGCACGCAGGTTATTGATCAGTCGGGAAACCGAAAAATTACCTGAATCAAAGTAGCTGCTATCCGGCCAGAAATGCACACTGGTTCCGGTATTTCTACGCCCACAGGTACCGGTCACCGTCAGATCGGAGACCTTATCACCATGTTCAAACGCTATCTCATAAACCTGTCCATCACGCCGAACCGTAACTTCAACCCGTTTGGACAAGGCATTAACTACTGAAATACCCACCCCGTGCAAACCACCGGAGAACTGATAATTCTTATTGGAAAATTTACCTCCGGCATGAAGCTTACACATAATCAGCTCAACGCCAGAGACTTTCTCTTCCGGGTGGATATCAACCGGCATACCTCGCCCGTTGTCAATCACTTCCAGAGATTGGTCAGAATGAAGAATAACCTGTACCTTCGATGCATAACCGGCTAACGCTTCATCAACACTATTATCAATGACCTCCTGACCCAAATGGTTCGGACGTGCGGTATCGGTATACATCCCAGGTCTGCGACGCACTGGCTCTAAGCCATTTAATACTTCAATGGCACCAGCATTATATTGTTCAGTCATATTTAGGGATGCTTATATCAATCAATGATTCTAACTTTGCGCTCAATCTGTAAACATTTCGAGAATATTTACAGTTGTCACTGAAAAAGTTTATTTGTATGGCACTCATCATACGTGGGAAACGATGGAGACTTCAATCCTCCGCGTTTCCATCGACGTTTGAGGTATAGTCTGGAAGAGAAGGCTTCCTGTCAAGCTTCTGTCAGGCATCAGCATGAGTTTCTGACACTTTTCTCAATGCATGTCAAAGTTCCAGAAATTCAAGGATAGCCGCTGCGTAGCGTTCAAAGCCAATAAAACTATGATCCCCCCCTTGTTCTACGGTTTGCCGCGCATCGCGGAATTTTTCAACGGCCTGACGGTAATCAAGCACTTCATCGCCCATTTGTTGCAACAGCCAGAACTGTTCCGGGTGAGCTAAAGCCTTAACATCCAGCGCTTTGAGTTCCTCAATATGGCAAGCCTTCAGAGTATACGTTTCATGAGTATACGGATTAACTTGTTCACCAAGGTAGTCTTGTAACAATTCGTAAGGACGTACAGCCGGGTTAACAACAACCGCTTTGAGATCAAACTGGGCATTCAGCCAGATCGATAGATATCCTCCGAGCGAACTGCCTATCAGACCGATGCGATATTCCTGCTGTTTCTCGCGAATCAAACCGGAGAGCATCTGAGCGGCAGCTTCAGGAAAACTGGGAAGCTGAGGGACAATCACCCGCATATCCGGGCGATAATCACGACAGTATTGCTGCATAATCATCGCTTTATGCGATAACGGAGAACTGTTAAAGCCGTGAATATAGATCAATAAAGAAGGTTTACGCATTGCTTGCCTCATCTGCTGCCTATACAGGCCAATTCACTGTTATCAGTAGCCGTTCGCGGAGAAATCAGGTAAGAAAAGACCTTGCTTCAAACGACCAACGTGTGTCGTCAATTCCCCTCCGGGATGAAGCGTCAGCTCACGCCAACCGGGAGAAACCAAGTCCAGTGCAAATTCATCAGAACGCGGCTTAAACTGCACACAAGTCGAAGGCGTAGACATCACCTGAATCCCATGATAATCACGTTCCATCACTTGATGAACATGACCACAGAGCACGCCTTTAACGTGCGGGTATTTCAACAGCACTTCCCAGAACGCATCGCTGTTTTTTAACGTATGTTGATCCAACCAGCGACTGCCAACTAACAGCGGATGATGATGAAGTAAGATCAGCGTATGTTTTGCCTGACTCTTACGTAAAATATCATCCATCTGCTGCAATTGTTCCGGACTGATATAACCATAAGGCACACCGGAGACTTGTGAATCGAGCAGAATCATCTGCCAGTGAGCCCCCACTGTCACATGCCTCGGCTGGATGATTTGAGCACTCGCCAGAATGGTTTTCATCGCATTCTGCTCATCATGATTGCCCGGCAGACATAAGCAAGGCTTCAGCAAAGGCGCAATGCTGTCTACAAACAACTGATAAGACGCTTCAGAATGATCCTGAGAAATATCTCCGGTCGCCAAAATGAGCTGATAATCGACATTCCTGGAGATAACCTCCTGTACGACCGCCTTAAAACTATTTGCCGTATTGACACTGAGCAAACTGCCCTCATCAGAAGCAAATAAATGAGTATCGGTCACCTGAAGCAGTTTAATACTCTCAAGATGTTCGGTATGAAACGATACGTCCAAATCTACTTAACCTTATGAAGATGATCGATCTCGGATATTAATCGGTGCGCGAGTAATACCATGCTTTAAACAAAAGGTCAGCCAATCCCCTAAAAAACGGTTCGTCTGAGCTTTTTCATCTTTTTGTACCATGCTATCGTTCGGATAGTCATAACGAGGCTTTAACCGGTGTATCTGTTCGGCGCTGCACACCTCGGCAACACGCGCATCATGATATAACCTGACGGACATAGTCGGCAGCGGAAATACTGCTACATCATCACTCTGACAGATCTTAACCAATGTCGTATACTTGGTTACTTCTATAACTTCGAGTTGATAATTCATACGCAAGGCTTGGTAACAACGCACATCTTCAGCGCTGTGCAACGACGGCAACAACGCATTCAGTTTTGCATAGTTGGTTTCATAAACCCGCATCAGCTCCGGTAAATCGACATGATACGGCTTTTTCATTGCTACTTCTGCCATTGTGTCTTCAGTTCTTCCCAGTTTAACGCCAACCATTGCAGCGCAATAATGGAGGCACCGTTTTCAATCTTACCCGTTTTCACCCAGTCATAAGCCATTTCCCGGCTTAACACGTGGACACGAATATCCTCATCTTCCCCATCCAGCCCATGAATCCCATGCGCTTTCGAAGCATCCACTTCACCGACATAGACATCAATCATTTCATTGCATCCGCCAGATGAAGGATAGTACGACGTTACCGGCGTAATCCGTTCAACGATGAGTCCCGCTTCTTCGACAGCTTCACGACGCACGACATCTTCCGAGGATTCGCCCTCTTCGACAATCCCGGCCACCACTTCAAACTGCCATGGGTGCTGGTTTTCAAGTGCGCCAACACGGATTTGCTCAATTAAGACGACCTGATCAAGCACCGGATCATAAGGAAGCACCGCAGCAGCACGGCCGCGCACAAACATCTCCCGCTCAACAACCCGACTCCAGCCACCTTCAAACTGCTTATATTTGAAATAATACTTTACCATTTTGAAGAAGCCGTTAAAAAGTGTCTCTTTTTTGACAACCTGCAAATCTTGAGCAGAAAACCGGGTCGGCTCTTTTTGTGATGATCGCATTCTTTCTATTCTCCATTTGAATATTTAAATTTAACCATGTAAGAGTTTACGTACCAAGGATTCAGCTCAATTTTTTATATAAAAATTACTAAAATAGTTAAATTAAGTAATTTGTTTACTATACAGATGGATAATTAACCAGAAAAATGACAAACTGCCTGAGCACTTCTTAGTAAATTTAAGTTAAACTAGCGAGCGCAATCTCTCATGACAATATTGCAGGAATAGGAAGAATGAAAAAACTGCTCCCACTATGCGTCAGTATCACTCTGGGAAGTCTGTCCCCTATCGTTTGGGCAGATACCCTTGCGGAAATCTATGACCAAGCCAAACAAAATGATCCCCAGTTGCTTAGTGCTGCGGCACAACGTGACTCAGCCTATGAAGCAATAAAGTCAACCCGGGGAGAACTATTACCACAGATTAACCTGTCAACAGGTTATAACGTCATCAGCAGTAATAAAGATATTGCAGATAGTAAGCAATGGTCAGCGGGTGTGACTTTATCTCAGACGCTTTATGACAGAAACAGTTGGCTGAACTTAGGTATCGCTGAAAAATCAGCGCGCCAGGTTGATTCTCAATATGCACAAACGCAGCAAAACCTCATTTTACGGGTTGCTCAAGCTTACTTTGAAGTACTGAGAGCCAAAGATAACCTTGCTTTTGTACGTGCTGAAAAGAATGCAGTTGCGCGTCAACTGGAACAGACGAAACAACGATTTGAAGTCGGTTTATCTGCGATTACTGATGTCCACGATGCTCAGGCACAATATGATAGTGTTCTGGCTGATGAAGTTTTAGCGGAAAATAGTCTGACTAACAGCTACGAAGCGATTCGTGAAATTACCGGTCAGGAACACGATCACCTCAGTCCATTAGATACCAATCGTTTCTCGGCCAGTAAAATGGGCAGCTCGATGACTGAACTGGTAAATGAAGCTCAGAAGAAGAATTTATCGCTTTTGACGGCCAGAATCTCCCAAGATATCGCCCGGGAAAAAATTGCTTTAGCCAGCTCAGGACATTTGCCCAATCTAAGTCTGGATGCGGGTTACAGCACTAAACATGAATATGAACAGTCAAATGCGAACTATAACGCCTTCGATCCTATTAATAATGTCAGTGTCGGTGTCAACCTCTCGGTACCACTTTATACCGGTGGAAAAATCACCGCTGAAACCAAACGGGCTGAATATGGTTTAACACAAGCCAGTCAGGATCTCGAAGCAAGCTACCGCAGTGTCGTCAAAAACGTTCGTGCATACAATAACAATATCAATGCTTCTATCGAAGCGATCCGGGCTTACCAACAAGCAGTCGTATCCGCCAAATCGGCACTGCAAGCGACTGAAGCCGGTTTTGATGTCGGAACCCGCACCATTGTGGATGTATTGGATTCCACCCGTCGCCTCTATGATGCAAACAGAAATTTGTCAGATGCACGTTATGACTACATTCTGAATGTACTTCAATTAAAACAGGCTGTCGGCACGTTAAACGAACAAGATATTCTTGATATCAACGCTGGCCTGAAATAGTCACCTACACATCAGACTGCCAGTTACATTGACAATAAAGCCAGCAAAATGCTGGCTTTATTTATTTGAGCGACAATTGATAAAAGTATTTAACCACGGCCACCTTTGATCGCTTCAATGATTTCAGAAGTTGAGCAGCCATCTTCAAAGTTAAGCACCCGAACTTCTCCGCCGGCGGCAATGACTTCCTGCCCCCCCGCGATCTCTTCGGGACGATAATCGCCACCTTTAACCAGCAGATCCGGTAATACGGTCGCAATCAGACGCTGTGGTGTATCTTCGCTGAATGGAACAACCCAATCGACTGCGCCTAAACCAGCCAGTACCGCCATCCGCCGATCAGTCGGATTTACCGGACGACCCGGGCCTTTCAGACGCTTCACCGATTCATCAGTATTTACAGCGACAATCAAGCGATCGCCCAATTGAGCGGCATGGTTGAGATAAGAGACGTGCCCGGCATGAAGAATATCGAAACAGCCATTGGTCATCACGACTTTCTCTCCGTGGGCCTGCGCTTTTCTGACAGCTTCAATCAGTGCTTTCTCACCGATAACACCGAAATCGGTATCCTGACTACCATGAATCGCTTCGGCCAACTCAATCGTCGAGACCGTTGACGTGCCGACCTTGCCGACGACAATACCGGCAGCGGCATTTGCCAGCGCACAAGCTTCATCCAACGGTTTCCCTGCGGCAACAGAAGCTGCCAGAACGGAAATCACGGTATCACCGGCCCCCGTCACATCATAAACTTCTTTAGCCAGCGTCGGTAAGTGGAAAGGTTCATGGTCGCGGCGCAACAAGGTCATGCCATGTTCACTTCGTGTCACGAGCAATGCATCGAGTTCATATTTATCAATTAATGCGAACCCTTTGGCGACCAACTCATCTTCTGAATGAACCTTGCCGACCACCATTTCAAACTCAGCCATATTCGGTGTTAACAGCGTCGCGCCCCGATAGCGTTCGAAATCAGCCCCTTTCGGATCAATGAAGACCGGCACACCGAACTGTTTGGCTTTCTGAATAAACTGCTGTACATGCTCGAGTGCCCCTTTCGCATAATCAGACAGAATGACGGAGCGAACCTGAGGGAGCGCACTTTCCATGCGGGACAATACCAGCTCGGGATCGGTATTCTCGAATTTATCTTCAAAATCAAGACGGATTAGTTGTTGGCCGCGACTTAAAACACGTAGCTTGGTAATCGTCGGATAAGAAGGCAAGGCCACAAAGTGACAATGAACATTTAATGAAGTCAGCTTTTCTTCCAAAACCGCGGCAGGCTCGTCTTGTCCGGTTAACCCGACGATATGCGCCTGTCCGCCAAGCGATGCAATATTCATAGCAACGTTTGCTGCTCCGCCCGGACGTTCCTCATTATGTTCAACTTTCACAACAGGAACCGGGGCTTCCGGTGAAATACGCCCGGTCGGGCCATACCAGTAGCGATCCAGCATGACATCACCAACAATTAAAACACCTGCTTGATCATAGTCAGGTAGAATTGGCTTCATTAGAAATCTCCAGTTTTTCGATTTGCCCAGAGTTTATCACAGCCGAATCACAGGCTGAATAACCACTCTCCGAGATATTATCCCAGCCACTGTTGCCAAGCCTGAATCACAACCTCACGCTCTGCTAAGAATTTATCCTGACTCACGTCCGCATCCAGATTCAGCAGATTACGATGGTGGATTTGATCTCTCATGGCGGTATAAGCCTCGATCAAATCCTGCACCTGTTCTTGTGACATCATGCCGACACTCAACAATGACTCAAAAATTCTGACATTATCCGACCATCGCGTCAGATCCGGATACTGGCTGCTATAGCAAAGCACCAGATACTGCGCCAAAAATTCAATATCCGTGATGCCGCCACGATCTTGTTTAAGCATAAAGCGACCCGGCTTTTTCTCTGCAAGGTGCTGACGCATTTTTTCCCGCATTTCAATCACTTCTTGTTTCAGAACGGATGCATCTCTGACCCGGCTTAATATCTGATGACGCGTTTGCATAAATGCGTCTGCCAGTAATTCATCGCCATAAATCATTCGTGCACGGACGAGTGCCTGATGCTCCCATGTCCATGCCTCCTGATGCTGATATTCAGCAAAAGCACTGACCGGTGCGACTAATAAACCCGAAGCGCCTGAGGGTCTGAGGCGCATATCAACATCATATAAAATACCGGAAGCCGTCCGCACCGAAAAAATATGAATGATGCGTTGTGCCAGACGCAGGTAGAATTGTCGTCCGTCAATTTCTTTGTTGCCATTGGTATTAATATTGGCCGGACAGTCGTGCAGGAAAACCAAATCCAGATCAGAGTTATAGCCCAGTTCCCAGCCGCCGACTTTACCGTAACCGATCACCGCAAATCCTTTGCCGACACGCTGATTCAAATGTGTCGGCTCTCCATACTTCTCTTTTAACTGCTCCCACGCCTGATGAACAACCACTTCAACGATCGCCTCAGCCAAATAAGTGAGGTGATCACTCACTTTCATGACAGGGAGCACTTCTGCAATGTCTGCTGCTGCAATGCGCAGCAGACAGATCTGTTTAAACTGCCGCAAACCTTCCATTTGCTGTTCCATATCATCCTGAGGAATACGGGCTAGGAAATCTCGTAACTCCACACGGTATTGATCAAGCGGAATCGGATGATAAAGCTGATGCGGATCGAGTAATTCGTCGAGCAAAATGGGATAACGAGCCAACTGCTCAGAAATCATCGGGCTCGCCGTGCATAAGCGGGTTAACTGCATCAGTGCCGCGGGGTGCTCATCGAGCAGTTCCAGATAGGTGGTTCGGGTTGCAATACGTTGCAACAGATGCAAAACCCGGGGGAAACCGAACTGCGCATCGGGGTGTCGGAAAACGCCCTGAAACACTTTCGGCATTAAATGGTTCAATACGTCCCGACCACGAGGTCCCAAGGTTTTTTTAGCCAGTTCGGTTTTAAATTGCAGCAACACATCCGCCACTTTGCTTTCCGGTGCTAAAGCGAGATCTTGTTGGAGAATATCGGCGACTACTTCCGGTTTCTGAGCCATATCCCAAAGCTCCTGATACACCGACTCAACCGGAGCCTCTTCGCTATCGTCTTCATCACCGATCAAATCTCTGAAAATTTGATGCACCCGAGCCATATGGACCTGAATCTCCTGAAGGAGTGTCTCCCAACAATCCATCCCTAAAGCTGTCACCAGTTGCTGCTGAGAACACGAATCATCGGGTAAGGTTTGGGTCTGCTTGTCCGCCAAGGCTTGCAGCAGGTTTTCCACACGTCTTAAAAATAAATATGCCTGTTGTAGCGAAGTCACATCATGCTCACCGAGCAGTCCTAACGTCTGAATCGCATGCAGCGTTTCTAATAAACCACGTTTTCTTAAACTCGGCTCCCGTCCTCCCCGAATCAATTGAAATGACTGGACAATAAACTCAATTTCCCGAATCCCACCGGCACCGAGTTTAATATTATTCACCAATCCCCGACGGCGAACTTCACTTTGAATCATTGATTTCATCCGGCGCAGCGACTGAATCGCACTGAAATCAATATAACGACGAAACACGAAAGGACGCAGCATCTGTCTCAGCTCCTGATAGCACGCATACATTTCGCGCCCCATCACGCGTGCTTTGACCATCGCATAACGTTCCCAGTCTCTTCCCTGTTCCTGATAATAGTCTTCTAATGCCGCAAAACTCATCACCAGCGGGCCGCTATCGCCAAAAGGTCTGAGACGCATATCGACACGATAGCAAAAACCGTCGGCTGTCTGCTGATCCAGGCTCTTGATGATTCTTTGCCCCAGTCGCGTAAAAAATTGCGCATTCGCAATACTTTTGCGCACCCCTTGCGTTTCACCATTATCCGGGTAGGCAAAAATCAAATCGATATCGGATGAAAAATTCAGTTCTCCGCCGCCCAGCTTTCCCATCCCGATAATTAACATGGGCTGGGTTTCACCGGCTTGGTTGACCGGTGTTCCCCACAGCTTGCAGCAAAGCGCGTATTGCCATTGATATGTTTCAAAAATCAATGCTTCCGCCAATTCTGAGAGATGATGCAAACTTTCTTCAAGTGGCCAGTCCGCCAGAAAATCACGCCAGGCAATATAAAACATTTCCCGGTTTCTCACCGTACGCAGAATATGCTCTCCCGTTGCTTCATCCGGCTCTGTAACCAATTGCTTTTGTAACTGCTGCCGGTAATCATCAGCCCGGGATTGACTCGCAATCATTGACGGAAAGATCTCACACAACTGCGCATCACGCATCAACGCTTCATAAAGAAAATCACTCAACCCCAACACATATTTCAATTGTTCAGTTAAAGATGCAGACCAAGATAAGATGACCGGATGTTTTTCCGTCAATCGCTGATAATTTAAATCGGATAATGTCTGGAGTTCGGATGGTAATTGCATTTGCAGCCTCTTATTATCGGTGCCCCACACAACGGTGATGAGTCATAGCAACTTGAGAAACATGATTAAAAAAACGCCCACTTGAAGGAATGCGCCAACGTGATTAGACCACGAGAGTTCACAAGCCCCTAAGTGAGCGCTTACAATTTCAAAACCGGATCATACTTTGAATGAAGTAATCTTCTGATCCAGTTCCTCAGCATTACTCTGCATGATTTCTGATGTTTCCAGTAACTCACTGACCACAGTGACTGATGCTTCTACCAGCTCACGCACATTCGTCAGGTTCTGGTTCATTTCCTCGGCAACACCACTCTGCTGACCGGCAGCACTGGCGATTTGGAAATTCATATCATTAATTTGCTGAATCTGTTCAACGATACCGTCCAGTTCACTGCCCGCATTGGTGACCAAGTCCACCCCGTCGGCAGCTTCAACGACACTTTTTTCCATCAACCCTACCGCGGAGTTAGCACTACTTTGCAGCTGAGAAATCATTTCCTGAATCTCAACCGTGGCCTGCTGGGTTCTCTGAGCAAGATTACGGACTTCATCGGCAACCACAGCAAAGCCCCGGCCGGCTTCACCGGCACGAGCGGCTTCAATCGCAGCATTCAGTGCCAATAAATTCGTCTGTTCAGAAATACTCTGGATTGTGCCGACCACACTACTGATAGCAACAACCCGTTCCTCAACCTGATTGACGGCTTGGGCTGATTCAGAAATATCAGAGGAGAGATCTCGCATTTTCAGAACCGTACTCTGAACAAACTCCTGCCCGGTTTTCGCACGGGAAGAAGCCTGTTCAGTCAATGAAGAGGCACTTTGTGCGTGATCAGCAACGGTATGAACAGTAGAAGACATTTCACTCATTGCAGTCGCTAACTGATCAATTTCATTAAACTCTTCTTGTGCCGACTCTTTCGTTTCCGACATACTGAGTGTCATTACTTCAGTCAGTCCGGATAACTCTTGAGAACTGCTGATTTGAAGTTTGATCATGTCCTGCAATTGACGGCGGGTTTTCTCAAGTTCTCTGGCAACATCACCATATTCATCTTTACATTCCATCATGACCGGTTCGGATAAATCCCGGTTTGCCATGACCTTAATCGCATCACTGATATACTGCGTTTGCCTTAACATCACTCGCGCAGCAAACAGCAATAGGACGATGAACACAACAATCAAGAGTAAAGTCTGCCAGACAACCTGTGTGATATAGGCTTCATAATGGTGTTGTGCAATCTGAACATTATTGGTGGCATCCAACAACGCGGAGTAAAACACACTGGCATCCCAGAGCTGTTTTGCAACGATTAATATCGTACTGAATACCATCAGCATCACCATCTTGGGAACAAGACGAATATCCGTAATTACTCGTTCCCAAGGCTTAAAAGCCAGTTTTGTCATGATCCGTCTCCACTAAGTCCTAATATTCCTAATTTTTTAAATTCAATCATTCCCGTTCGATCACTAGTCTTATTTTTATGATTGCCATAACAATAGAAAGAGCATATCAAAATTCATCTGCAAACATTATGAAGGTCATCAAGAACAGCGTAGATCCCCTTATATTTTCAGACATCCACACTGATAAAGTGATTTGAAGCCCAGATGATAACGATTATATCGACTCATCGGAGCTGTTCTGTAGTCTTTTCTTACTGTTAAATATGACAAAAGACCAGAAATAAGGATATCGACTGCACCAACCCGACGCAGCGATTCAATGTTCCTCAGATCATGCGTGTTTCCAATATGGCGTCACACTCATACTAATGCTCCGGGTTTGCTCCATAGCATGAAGAATCGAGTTTTCCTGCCGAATTAACCAGCGTTTTAATTGCTCTTGCTGTTCGCCTTCAAGCTTATCAATCTGCTTCTCCAACGGTTCGAGGGTTAAAAGATCATCAATCCCTTGCAACAAATCTGCCCACGGCAACCGAAATGACTGGCGCTCGTTTTCATCATAAAGACTGGCAAACCCAATCCCGGTGTATAAATTCCTCATCAGACAATACCGTTGAATCAGATAATCCTGTCTGGAGAACGACTTATCCGCCGGGAAGGCAGCCAATAACTCATTCCAGGTTCGTTCCAGCTGCTCTGCGGAAAATGGCTCAATCGATTCCGCCATCATCTCTCGTGCTTTGTCATTCAAAAAAGGCTGCCAGCCTTTGGTCAAAATCCAACGACTCAAATCCAATATCAAACCGACATAGCGGGAGCCATAAAATAGCTTCAGCATATCTTGCGTTGAAGGTAAGGCGTCCTGTAGGGTCCGCAGCTCTGCTAATAAAAACTTCCGGGCATCGAGCTTGCGTAGAATATGGCCTTTGTCTTCACAGAGATAATCCAGATAATTGGAGGTTTTCAACCAAGACAGTTCCTCTTCCAGCCATTTGAGTTCCTGACGCAGAATGGCACTGGCACGTCGAGGGACAATATCACTGTATACGGCGAGCGTCTGACGAATAAAACAGATCGCATGACGAATCTCGTGCAAAGCTTCGATCGTGGCCTTCTCGACATAAATCTGCTCATGGTAATGCCAATGTTCTAATGCATGTTCCAATGAATGGATAAAACAAGATTCAACCGTGTCACTGGCTGTCGTTTCAACTAAAGCCAGAGGCTTGGGTTCATCGCCCATATATCCGAAAACCAGTCGATAACCTCTGGCCGCTTTACTTAAATTGCCAAGGCGAACACCGCCTTCATCACTCAGGGTTCTTGCCAAAGAAAATAAAGCATCGGTCTGACCCGATTTCAGTTCCAGTTCAACTTCACAAATCGGATCTTCCAATTCACCGGCCTGTACTTTTCCCTGATCGAATGCAACTTCAATCTGACTGCCGTCAGGCATACCGACAAGCCACTGCTCACGCGTGAAATCCGTTGAAAAAAGAGGGTGAAGCTCTGCTTCGAGTTGCTCGGGACTGCGGCCTTCGGGCCAGATTTCTTGAGGATGAAGAGAAAGAGAAGGTGTATTACTGTCATGTTCAGCATTATATTCCGGTCGTTGATGAAGACCAGCAACAACCCGCCCTGAGGTTTTCACCGTTTGTACATACACCCCATCGCTGCACCGGATACGCAGACCAATGTCATGTTGACGCAGCCAGTTATCCGGCGTGTCAAAATATGTATTCTCTAATTCCCGGCAACGGTGCTGTAAAATTTTAGTCTGGGCAATCTTACGACGCAAAACATCTGAATATTCAGGAGAAACGAAAAACTTCAGTTCTATCTCAGTTTCCATAACAATACCTTTCGTGGCAGATAGCGACAGGATATTGCCTATTTCGGACAGGAGCAAGTGAGAAATAACATATCATTGATGCGCTAAAATGGTTTTAAAGCACCGTCGAATGAGTTACCATGCGCGCCTTTATAGCCAATGTTCGACATTTCATCATAATGTTGTATGTTCTTTTAAGGTTATATTTTTGGATTGAGTCACATGCCAGTGAATACAATTATGGGGTTATTTGCAAAGTCCCCGATAAAGCCTTTGCAGAAACACGTTGTCTGTGTCAATGAATGCTGTTCTTACTTGATCAGCTTCTTTGAAGTCACTTTCCAGAAAGACTGGGAAAAAGCAGCCGAAATTCGGGCTCAGATCTCTCATCTGGAAAAAGAAGCCGACGTGCTCAAACGTGAAATCCGCCTGAAACTGCCACGCGGATTGTTCCTTCCTGTTGATCGAACCGATATGCTCGAACTCCTGACCCAACAAGATAAGCTTGCGAATCTCGCGAAAGATATCTCAGGCCGGGTTTATGGTCGAGAGCTGATGATACCAGAACCACTTCAACAAGATTTCATCGCCTATGTGAAACGTTGTCTTGATGCAGCGACACAAGCCCAGAAAGTCATCGGAGAACTGGATGAATTGCTTGAAACCGGATTTAAGGGCCGGGAAGTCACTCTGGTTGCGGAAATGATCAACCAACTAGACGCCATTGAGGATGATACCGACACGATGCAAATTCACCTGCGCCAACAGTTGATGGCTATCGAGTCAAAATATAATCCGATTGACATGATGTTCTTATACAAAATTCTAGAGTGGGTGGGCGGTATCGCTGACCAAGCTCAACGTGTGGGAGCTCGCTTAGAGCTAATGCTCTCTCGTTCCTGAGATTATAGATTTTCACAATAACTAAGGGCACTCACACATTGCGTCTCTGAATCTGATTATTGTGGCTAAAGAATAGGCCACGATAGATAGTCGCGCGTGCTCCGCTAGTTATCAACAACTAGGTATTATGATGGATATCCTTGTAAGTTACGGATCTATCTTGATTCTTGTGGCAGCAGCCTTCGGTTTCTTGATGGCGATCGGCATCGGTGCAAATGATGTAGCAAATGCGATGGGAACATCAGTTGGCTCTAAAGCACTGACCGTAAAACAAGCTATCTTTATTGCGATGGTTTTTGAGTTCGCCGGCGCCTATCTTGCCGGTGGAGAAGTAACAGACACAATTCGTAAAGGCGTCATCGAAACAAACCTGTTTGTCGCACAGCCTGAAACGCTTGTTTATGGCATGATGTCATCCCTTCTGGCAGCCGGGACATGGCTATTACTAGCCTCATATATGGGATGGCCGGTCTCGACAACCCACTCTATTATCGGTGCAATTATCGGTTTTGCCTGTATCACTCTGGGCACTGAAGCCGTTGACTGGCATTCAGTCCAGGGGATTGTCGGCAGTTGGATTATCACACCGATTATCTCGGGGTTCTTCGCCTATGTGATTTTCGTCAGTGCACAACGCCTGATATTCGATACGGAAAACCCGCTCCAAAATGCCAAACGCTTTGTTCCGGTCTATATGTTTATCACCACCATGGTCATCGCGTTGGTTACCATTAAGAAAGGCCTGAAACACGTCGGTCTTCATCTGACTACCGGTGAAGCATGGCTAGCCGCTGTTTTTGTTTCAGCACTTGTCATGGTCGGAGGCTACCTGTACATCCAAAAGCGCTTCTCAAAGCGTGAAGAAGACCACAGCTTCTCTGGCGTCGAAAGTATTTTCAGTGTGCTGATGGTTGTAACCGCCTGTGCGATGGCATTCGCTCACGGTTCTAACGATGTCGCGAATGCGATTGGTCCATTGTCTGCTGTTGTTTCTACGGTTGAAAATCTTGGTCAGATTTCAGGCAAAACCCAAATCGCATGGTGGATCTTACCCTTAGGTGGATTTGGGATTGTCGTCGGCCTTGCTACGCTGGGACATAAGGTGATGGAAACGGTCGGTACCGGCATCACTGAACTGACGCCGAGTCGTGGCTTTGCAGCACAACTTGCCACAGCCTCAACCGTTGTACTGGCTTCAGGAACTGGTTTGCCGATTTCAACCACGCAAACATTGGTTGGTGCGGTTCTCGGGGTTGGTTTCGCCCGTGGTATTGCAGCATTAAACCTCGGTGTGGTACGTAATATTGTCGCCTCATGGGTCGTGACGTTACCGGCAGGTGCACTACTGGCTGTTATTTTCTATTATATGCTCGAGAAACTCTTCATATAGTGTGTGTAACCGTCAGACGTTTGTCAGAACCATGTGATTATTGACTCAAATCTGCATAAAGGGAGGCCAAGCCTCCCTTCTTTGTTGCACCATATAAAGAAACTTTTTACTATTTGGAGAGATTTACTTTTCAACCCTATCGTTAAAGGATTTATCGTGAAAAAACTGTTATTCATGTTGCTGCTTTCGCTTCTGACCACGCCCGTTTTTGCACAAGTACATTATATAGCAGATGACTTGTTTACCTATATGCATTCAGGCCCGAGCAACCAGTATCGAATTATTGGCAGTATCAATGCAGGTGAAAAAGTACAGCTGCTCAAAACCAATAAAGAAACAGGTTATAGTGAAATACTCGATAACAAAGGTCGTCAGGGTTGGGTGCAAGATAAATTTATTACCACCACAGAGAGTATGGCGTCCCGTCTTCCGCGTTTAGAGAAAGAACTCAAGAATGTGAAAGGGCAATTGGCTGATGCAGAAAAGAACGCCAGTCAGGAAAAAGCCGGGTTAGTAGAGTCTCTTGAAGTTCGTAATAAGCAGATCTCTGAGCTGGAAGAAAACTATAGTGGTATCAGTGAGAAGCTGGCGACAGCACAAAGTGAAATTCGTGAGCTGAGAGCGAAGCTGGATACCCAAAAAGAAGACCTGCTGATGAAATATTTTATGTACGGCGGTGGCGTCGCTCTCGGTGGCATACTACTGGGAATCATCCTCCCGCATCTGATTCCGAGACGGAAAAAGTCACACTCAAACTGGCTGTGATATATGAAGAAGGCCGGCTCCCGGCCTTCTGATTTCAACCATCCGTTCTAAAAGAGGCAAGCTGTGGAAGTCTATCTCGTCGGTGGTTCTGTTCGTGACCAGTTACTCGGTCTTCCTATCAAAGATCGAGATTGGGTTGTTGTTGGCAGCACCCCCTCACTGATGCTTGAGCAAGGTTTTACGTCCGTCGGAAAAGATTTTCCGGTATTTCTTCATCCACAAACAAAAGAAGAATATGCGCTCGCCAGAACCGAAAAGAAAAGTGGTTCTGGTTATCATGGGTTTGAGTGTTTTTTTGCACCGGAAGTGACCCTTGAAGATGATCTCATGCGTCGGGATTTAACCATCAATGCGATCGCACAAGATCCTCAAGGGCAGCTGATCGATCCCTATCACGGTCAAGCCGATTTAGAGCAGAGAATACTGCGTCACGTATCAAATGCCTTTGCAGAAGACCCGGTGCGAATACTCCGTGTTGCCCGGTTCGCAGCCCGATTCGCTTCACTCGGTTTTACCGTCGCACCGGAAACAATGGCCTTAATGAGCCAAATGGTTCAGTCCGGAGAAGTCGCTCACTTAACCGCAGAACGTGTTTGGCAAGAACTCCATCAAGCACTCGCAACGGATCATCCTGACATCTTTTTATCCGTCTTGAGAGAATGTGGCGCACTGGCTGTCATTTTCCCCGAAATAGACGGTCTATTCGGCGTTCCGCAGCCTCAGAAGTGGCATCCCGAAATCGATACCGGTGAGCATACACTCATGGTGATGCGTCAATCGACACGTCTCTCTGCATCGCTGCCGGTCAGATTTGCAGCCATGGTTCATGATCTCGGTAAAGGAAAAACACCACCGAGTGAATGGCCGAGCCATAAAATGCATACACATACTGGTTTAGCTTGTATCCGTGCACTTTGCGAACGAATTCGAGTTCCGGCGGAATACAGGGATTTAGCATTAATCGTCTGTGAACAACATACCAATATTCACAATGCTGCTATTTTGAAACCGGCAACTTATCTCAAAATACTGAATAAAATGGATGTGTGGCGCAAGCCAGAACGCCTTGAACATGTGCTGTTGTGCTGCCAAGCCGATCATCAGGGACGACTGGGCTTTGAAGACATTCCCTATCCACAAAAAGCGCAATTTGAATCAGCCTATCAGGCTGCCCTCGCGATTGATGTTCAATCGATCATTGCCGCAGGATTTAAAGGGGCAGAGATTCGGGATGAATTAGACAAACGCAGAATTACAGCAATCAAAACGATTTTATAGTCACAATCCCCCCCTCAAACAAATTAACAATCATCAAGACAAAAAAAACGCCTCAGAAGAGGCGTTTTTCAATTGACGAGCAAGCTGTGATTAAGCTTGACCTTTCACTTCTTTCAGACCGTTGAAAGGCGCACGTTCACCCAGCGCTTCTTCGATACGAATCAGTTGGTTATATTTAGCAACACGATCAGAACGGCTCATAGAACCAGTTTTGATTTGACCTGCAGCAGTACCAACAGCCAGATCAGCAATGGTTGCATCTTCAGTTTCACCACTACGGTGAGAGATAACTGCAGTGTAACCAGCGTCTTTTGCCATCTTGATTGCAGCCAGAGTTTCAGTCAGAGAACCGATCTGGTTGAACTTGATCAGGATAGAGTTAGCAACGCCTTTCTCGATACCTTCTTTCAGGATCTTAGTATTTGTTACGAACAGGTCGTCACCAACCAGCTGGATTTTGCCGCCCAGCAGTTCAGTTTGGAACTTGAAGCCGTCCCAGTCAGACTCATCCAGACCGTCTTCGATAGAAACGATAGGATATTCTGCAACCAAGCCTTCCAGATATTTAGAGAACTCTTCAGAAGAGAAAGTTTTACCTTCGCCTTTCAGGTCGTAGATGCCTTGCTCTTTGTTGTAGAACTCAGATGCTGCACAGTCCATAGCCAGAGTCACGTCTTTACCCAGAACGTAGCCAGCTTGCTCAACAGCTTCTTTGATCGCTGCCAGTGCTGCTGCGTTTGATTCAAGGTTAGGTGCAAAACCACCTTCATCACCAACAGCAGTGTTTAAACCTTTGGCTTTCAGAACTTTCGCCAGGTTATGGAAAACTTCTGCACCGATACGCAGCGCTTCTTTCAGTGTGCTGGCGCCAACTGGTTGAATCATGAATTCTTGGATATCAACGTTGTTGTCTGCGTGTTCACCACCATTGATGATGTTCATCATTGGTAATGGCATAGAGAATACGCCAGGAGTGCCGTTTAGTTCAGCGATGTGCTCGTACAAAGGCATGCCTTTTGCTGCAGCTGCAGCTTTTGCGTTTGCCAAAGAAACAGCCAGAATCGCATTTGCACCAAACTTAGATTTGTTTTCGGTACCGTCCAGATCAATCATGACTTGGTCGATAGCCGCTTGATCTTTTGCATCTTTACCAATCAGCGCTTCAGCAATTGGGCCATTCACTGCTTCAACAGCTTTCAGAACCCCTTTACCCAGGAAACGAGACTTGTCACCATCACGAAGCTCGAGCGCTTCACGAGAGCCAGTAGATGCACCTGATGGTGCAGCAGCCATACCTACGAAACCGCCTTCTAGGTGGACTTCAGCTTCTACAGTTGGATTTCCGCGAGAGTCGATGATTTCACGACCTAGAATTTTAACGATCTTAGACATTAATGTTTCCTCTCTTTGAATTTAAATGTCAAACCTATAGGGTAACCGTATTCCTTACCGTTACCCGTGTCCTTTTATTTCTCAATAGTGCGACGCTGGTACTCACCAGCGGCTTTAACAAACCCGGTAAACAGCGGGTGTCCATCGCGAGGTGTTGAAGTAAACTCAGGGTGGTACTGAGAAGCCACAAACCACGGGTGATCCGGATTCTCAATCACCTCAACCAGTTTTTTATCTGCTGATAAACCAGAAACTTTCAGACCCGCCGCTTCAATTTGCGGACGAAGCACGTTATTCACTTCATAACGATGACGGTGACGTTCATAAATGGTTTTACTGCCATACAATGCATGAACTTTACTGCCTTCTTCAAGATGGCACAACTGTGCGCCTAAACGCATCGTACCACCTAAATCTGATTTCTCGGTACGCTCTTCAACTTGACCGTCAGAATCAATCCACTCAGTAATCAGACCAACAACCGGGTATTGAGTGGCACGATTAAACTCAGTTGAATGCGCCCCTTCCATGCCAGCGACATGACGTGCATATTCAATTAAAGCAACCTGCATTCCCAGACAAATTCCCAGATAAGGGATCTTATTTTCACGCGCATACTGCGCAGCTAAGATCTTACCTTCGATACCGCGATCACCAAATCCGCCCGGTACCAGAATTGCGTCCAGCCCTTCCAGTAACTCAACGCCTTTATTCTCCAGATCCTGAGAATCAACATACTTGATCTGAACACTCAAACGATTTTTCAGCCCTGCATGTTTTAAAGCTTCGTTGACCGATTTATACGCATCAGGCAACTCAATATATTTACCAACCATGCCAATCACAACTTCACCGGTGGGGTTGGCTTCTTCATAAATAACCTGTTCCCATTCAGACAGGTCTGCTTCTGGTGCTTGAATACCAAAACGCGAGCAGACTAAATCGTCCAAACCCTGCGACTTAATCAACTGAGGAATCTTATAGATGGAATCTACATCTTTCATTGAAATGACGGCTTTTTCTGCCACATTACAGAACAGCGCAATCTTCTTCCGCTCATTGGCCGGAATGATGCGATCAGAACGACAGATCAAAATATCCGGCTGAATACCGATAGAGAGCAGTTCTTTCACAGAATGCTGAGTCGGTTTGGTCTTCACTTCTCCGGCGGCTGCCAGATAAGGGACCAGTGTTAAATGCATAAACATTGCATTTTCACGACCAATGTCGACAGCAAGCTGGCGAATCGCTTCGATAAACGGTAGAGACTCGATATCACCAACCGTACCACCAATTTCAACGATTGCGACTTCATGGCCTTCTGCACCGGCAATCACACGATCTTTTATCGAATTGGTAATATGAGGGATAACTTGAATGGTCGCACCGAGATAGTCACCACGACGTTCTTTGCGTAACACATCAGCATACACTCGACCTGCGGTAAAATTGTTCCGTTTGGTCATTTTGGTTCGGATAAAGCGCTCGTAATGGCCCAAATCCAGATCGGTTTCCGCCCCATCTTCAGTGACGAATACTTCACCGTGCTGAGTCGGACTCATTGTCCCCGGATCCACATTGATATACGGATCGAGCTTCATGAGGGTCACTTTCAGACCACGTGCTTCTAAAATCGCTGCAAGCGATGCTGCTGCAATGCCTTTACCTAGAGAGGATACGACCCCGCCAGTCACAAAAATATACTTTGTCGTCATGTTTAACCTGAAATTGGTTGAATGAGGGAAATAGATTTCTTCTGGACGGGATGTAAATATACCAGAACCCCATTAACGCCACAACGTGAAACTTATCACACTCTCACTTTTTCTTTTTTGCTTCAAATCAAATCCAATCCGCACAATTGTAGCTCATTCTGCTTGGGCTACATTATAAGGACTGTGATCAACTGTCAGAGTTCAATCTGAACCCCGATTTTTCTCCCGCTGCTTAACCTGTTCCCAAAAGCGATCTAATTCACTGAGTGTATAGTCATCGAGTGATTTACCTTCCTGATTCGCCAGTGCTTCAACCCCTTGAAAACGTCGGGCAAATTTCTGATTTGCTCGCGTAAGAGCAGACTCCGGATGAAATTCCAAATGGCGCGTCAGGTTCACTACGGCAAACAGCAGATCGCCCAACTCATCTTCGATTGCAGCCGGATCAGGCGGAGTGTCATGCACCGCTTCGATGACTTCATCCAGCTCTTCACGAACTTTATCAACAACGGGCGTCAGCGTATCCCAGTCAAAGCCATGCTTGGCGCACTTGGCTTGCAATTTATAGGCTCGGCTCAATGCCGGAAGCGACTTAGGCACACCATCTAAAATGCTTTGTTCTTCACGACCAGCGCTGGATTTCTCTTCTGATTTGATTTTTTCCCAATTGGCCCGAATCGCAGCTTCATCGGCAAAAACCTGATCGGAAAAAACATGTGGATGGCGACGGATCAGCTTCTCGTTAACACTGCGAATCACATCATCAAAGTCAAATAGTCCCTGCTCTTGAGCCAACTGACTGTAAAAAATGGCTTGAAAAACAAAATCACCTAATTCTTCTTGCAGATTTTCCCAGTCCCGCGCATGAATGGCATCGATCACTTCGTAAGTTTCTTCCACGGTATGAGGCACAATACTGTCAAATGTCTGCTTTTGATCCCACGGACATCCGCTCTCAGGATCCCGGAGCTGAGCCATAATCTGCTTTAACTGTTCAATCGGATGAGACATAACCCCTCTTTTACTCTAAAGAGAAAGCGAGGGCTCCCCCTCGCTTTCTGTAGCACCTAAACAGGCATAAGTGTACCAGTCACGTTATCCTAATCGTTTGACCGACAGGACATCTTTGGTCTGCTCTATCCGCTTACACACTCGGGAGAGCACTTCAACACTTGCCAGTTCCAAATCAAAATCCATATAGATGAGCTGACGTTTATGATCAGTCCGGCTCTTCATGCTGGTCACTTTGATTTTCTCATTCGCCAGTAGCGATGTAATGTCCTTCAACAATCCACCACGCTCCATCGCTTCAATCCGAACCGTCAGCACATAAGAGCCCAGCAGTCCGCGTCCCCAAACGGTATCTATAATTCGCTCCGGTGCGTGGTGGCTCAGCTCTTCCAACTGTTCACAGTCACTCCGGTGAACGGAAATCCCCCGCCCCTGAGTAATGTAACCTTTAATCTCATCCCCGGGAATCGGACGGCAGCAGCGTGCCAAATGGGTCATTAAATTATCAACCCCTTCAACCACAACCGCATCTTTACTCGGTGCCGGCGTTGTGGTCTTTTGCTCTTTCTCTTGTAACTTTTCAAGAACCAGCTGATCTTCTTCTTCCGCAGTCGGCTTATTGACCAAGGCATTAATGTGATTGACGATCTGGTTGATCCGTAGGTCACCACTGCCGATGCCGACATACAGCTCGTCCGGAGAATTGACATTAAATCGTTTCAGCGCATACTCGCTGGCATCTTTGAGTGTCGCACCGATTTTTGCCAGTTCCGTTTCCAGAATCTCTCGCCCGGCCTCTAAATTCTTTTCCCGGCTTTGCTTGCGAAACCAAGCATTAATTTTCGCCCGGGCTCGTCCGGAATGAACAAATCCCAGAGCCGGATTCAGCCAGTCCCGGGATGGGTTGGGTTCTTTGGCGGTGATAATTTCAACTTGATCGCCCATTGTCAGTTTATGGGTAAACGGCACAATCCGTCCTGCGACCTTGGCACCGATACACCGGTGCCCCACTTCGGAATGAATGTGGTAAGCAAAATCCAGCGGTGTTGCCCCCATCGGTAAATCAACCACATCCCCTTTGGGTGTAAACGCGTAAACCCGATCATCGAAGACCTGACTGCGTAACTCGTCGAGCATTTCACCGGAGTCAGACATTTCTTCTTGCCAGTCAAGCAGCTTACGCAACCAGGTGATCTTCTCATCATAGCCTCGATGCCCGGCAGAACTGCCCTCTTTATATTTCCAGTGGGCTGCCACCCCTAATTCAGACTCTTCATGCATCTGACGAGTCCGAATCTGAATCTCAATGGTTTTCCCTTCCGGGCCGAGAATGACCGTATGAATCGACTGATAGCCATTCGGTTTTGGGTTGGCGACATAATCATCAAACTCGCTGGGGAGGTGCTTATACTTGGTGTGCACCACCCCAAGAGCGGCATAACAATCCTGTAGTTTCTCCGCGATAATCCGCACCGCCCGAACATCAAATAATTCATCAAATGCCAGACTCTTTTTCTGCATCTTGCGCCAGATACTGTAGATATGTTTCGGACGCCCGCTGACTTCGGCCTGAATATTGGACAGCAGCATTTCTTCACGCAGATCTTCAACAAAATCCTGAATATATTTTTCACGAACAATGCGTCGTTCAGAGAGCTGCTTGGCAATCTGTTTATAGGTATCCGGCTGTTGATAGCGAAATGCGTAGTCTTCCATTTCCCACTTTAACTGACCGATTCCCAGACGGTTGGCTAAAGGTGCATAAATATTGGCACACTCTTTTGCCGCCTGACGTCTGATTTCGTCAGGCTGATCTTTCACTTCCCGCAGATTACAAATTCGTTCGGCAAGCTTAATGACGACGCAACGGAAATCATCCACCATTGCCAGCAGCATCCGCCGCACATTATCGACCTGAGTTGACGCTTCGCTGCCTTGCATCGTGACATTTAACTGACCGATTGCCGCCATCTCCTCAACACCATCAATCAACTTGATAATGTCTTTGCCATAGCGCTCTTGTAAGATTTCAGCATCGAGCAATCCACCAGACACAATCGGAAACAATAACGCTGCGACTAAGGTCTCCTGATCCATCGATAGCGTTACCAGAATCTCGATCATCTCACGACCACGCCACAACAATAGCGGGCCGGCCGGATGATCAACCACTAAATTTTCCATCTGCCGGTAAACCAGTTTCAGTCGATCCGCTGTTTTAGGATCTCGTACAATAGTGGTGATCCACTTATCAGGTTCAAATTGTTCGTCTGGATTCAGATGTGCGCTTCTTACCGCAACCATTATTCTCTATTTCGTCCTAGTCTATTCGTTTATTGAGAGCCGATTATTTGACTTCGACCCTATCGATATTGATGAGTTCATCTCGCCTGACGGTTTCACGATCAAGGCTAAATTTTGATAAACAAAGCCATTGATTCGAGATGACTCGTATGAGGAAACATATCCAGCATCCCCACTTTCTCTAACTGGTATCCTTGCTGTAACAGGTGCTGAGTGTCTCTGGCCAGTGTCGCCGGATCACAGGATACATATACCACGCGCTGAGCACCAAAATCTGACAGCCGCTCAATAACGCCTTTTGCACCGGCTCTGGCCGGGTCGAGTAACACTTTATCAAATTTATCCTGTGCCCACTCGATTCCGGTCAAGGTTTTCTCAAGATTTGCCTGATAAAAATCTGCATTGAGAATCTGGTTGTGCGCAGCATTCTCGCGCGCCTGAACCACCATTTCTTCAATCCCTTCAACCCCGACCAGTGACTTCACTTGTTGCGCGATCGGCAGACTAAAATTACCGACACCACAAAATAAATCTAGCACACGATCTTCTTCACCGAGTGCCAGCCAAGACAGTGCCTGTTCAACCATTTTTTGATTAATGTGTCGATTTATCTGTATGAAATGGTGTGGTTGGAAAGCAATTTCAATCCCTGTCTCGCGATAAACCGGTTTATCGCCATACTGCAAACGGGGATTACCGGCTTCACTCATCACATAGAGTGAAAGATGCCGTTGCTGTGCAAAATGAACGAGATCAGCCTGATCAGACTCGGGCAACGCGCCTAAGATACGCAATAGCATGACAGGCTCGTTATCAGCGGCAATCAACTCTAAATGTCCAAGCTTTTCGGGGTGTGAAAGCGACTCAAATAACGCCCTGAGCGGTGCAATCAATGACTCTAAACCGGGCGCCAATACCGCACACTGCTCAATATCGACAATATGATTACTGTTTTTCTGACGAAAACCGAATGCCAGACGCTTCGCTTGAGTGTCCCACTTTAAACTGAAACGCGCTCGGCGCCGATATCCCAAATCAACGTCAGACATCACCGGAGAGAGCGGCACGGATAATCCGGCAAATTTATGCAGCAACTGGGATAACGATTGTTGCTTGTATCTTAATTGTTCCCGGTGACTGAGATGTTGCAGGTTGCAACCACCACAACGATGATAATGCGGGCAAAACGGCTTAGTCCGCTCGGCACTGCGCTGCTGCACTTGGATCAAGTTCGCCCGGGCATATTTACTTTTCTTCTCGGTCAGTTGAATCAACACCTGCTCAGTCGGCAAAGCACCTTCGATAAAAACCGGCTTCCCTTCCAGATAGGCAATCCCTTCACCATGGTGATCCATGCGCGTCACCTGAACCAATTGATGCTTTTTATTGATTGTTGATTGTTTTTTAGGTTGGAAAAAACGAGCCATATGAATCTGTTACCGCTTGTGAAGTTGCCGAATATCTTATACTACGCCTGCCATTTTAAGCGGCCGATATAACAGCTGAAGTTTGCAAATTTTTACTATTTTCCCATATCCACATCATGATGTTTAGTAAATAATCCGCTCAGAAAAAAACGGGTCATAAAAGTGGATTAAATTTCGTGAAATCGTCACTATTCTGATTAAGAATAAATTGTGAATTGCCGATGACTTGATTAAGCTAGCAGCTCAGATAAAGCGTCTCCGTGGCGGAAAAAACCTCAACCGAAAGCAGAAAAGTGCATGACTGGATGCGTTATTTCTGATCTTCATTATGATAATTAGAGACTCATGACCACCAAATATGGCTTGCGCACTCGCGTCATCACACTCACGCTGGCACCGACACTGATTATCGGACTGCTGTTAAGTGCTTTTTTTTCTTATAATCGTTACCACGATCTTGAGTCTCAGGTCATTAATGCGGGCTCAAATATCATTGAACCGCTGGCGATAGCCAGTGAAGAAGGGCTGGAGAAACACAGTCGGGAATCGGTCAGACGCATTATCAGTTATGCACACCGCAAAAATTCTCAGTTTGTCCGCAGTATCGCTGTTTTCGACAAGCATCATGAACTATTCGTCACCTCTAACTTCCATCCTGATTTTGAATCGCTGACTTATCCGAAAAACAAACCTATTCCGATTCTGGGCAGCTCAGAAATGAAGGATAACAATACCTTAATTCTTCGTTCCCCGATTCTGGCGGAAAGCCGGCTGATTGACGGCACGGCGAATGCCGAGACCTTACCGGTTCTTGGCTATATCGTGATCGAACTCGACCTGTCATCCCTGAGGCTACAACAGTATCAGGAAATTTTTTCCGCGATTTTAGTGTTGATTCTGGGCTTGGCACTTTCCGGGGTCTTTGCGTTTCGTTTACTCCATGATGTGACCCGACCGATTACCCATATGAAAAATATGCTGGACCGGATTCGACGCGGGCATCTGGATGTGCGGATTGAAGGAGAAATGCATGGTGAGCTGGATGAACTGAAAAAGGTATCAATGCGATGGCGGTTTCGCTGTCGGAATACCATGTCGAGATGCAACATAGCATTGATCAGGCGACCTCAGATCTCAGAGATCAGAGAGACGCTCGAACAACTTGAAATCCAAAACGTTGAGCTGGATATCGCCAAAAAGCGGGCTCAGGAAGCCGCCCGGGTCAAATCTGAATTCTTGGCCAATATGTCTCACGAATTAAGAACACCATTGAATGGTGTGATCGGCTTTACCCGACAAATTCTGAAAACCCAGCTTACCAATAGTCAGAAAGATTACCTGCAAACCATTGAACGTTCAGCGAATAATCTCTTAACGATCATTAATGACATATTGGACTTCTCCAAACTGGAAGCAGGTAAACTGGCGCTTGAAAATGTGCCGTTTGAGTTGCAGGAAAATCTTGAAGAAGTGGTTGATCTGCTGGCCACCAGCGCGCACGAAAAAGGGCTGGAAATCAATCTTAAAGTTGATCCGAAGATCCCGGTCGGCCTGGTCGGAGATCCACTCCGGATCCAGCAAGTCATCACTAACCTTGTCGGTAACTCGATTAAGTTTACCGAGCGAGGTAATATTGATATCAGCGTCGAACTTCGCTCCGTCCGGGACGACTTAGTTGAGTTGCAGTTTATGGTCCGGGATACGGGGATTGGTATTTCTGAGCGACAACAGGCACAGTTATTCCAGGCATTTAGTCAGGCGGATGCCAGTATCTCCCGTCGTTATGGCGGCACGGGACTCGGATTGGTGATCACCCAAAAACTCGTCAGTCAGATGGGCGGTGAAATCAGTCTGACCAGCCGTTTACACCGCGGTTCAACGTTCTGGTTCACCATTCGCCTCCACCCGACCGATATTATGATGGGCGAGTGGTACACACAGAAACAATTATCGGGTAAAGAAGTGCTGTTGATCGAGTCACACATGCAGTCCGCTTCGATCTTACAGCAAACCCTGACTCAGTCGGGTTTACGCGTTAACTATATGACCACTCTGCCTGACAATCCGCCTCAGTCAGACTACGTGATTCTCAATTTCTCACCGACACAAAAACTGATTTCGGAAGAAGCGGAAGCACTGGTCAAAAAAGTGGTGGCTTGTTCTGACCATGTGTTGATCGGGATCCCGAGTACCGAGCTGGCACTGGCTGATCATCTGATGACGCACTATCCGATCAAATGTCTCACGAAACCGCTCGCACGTAAGAAGCTGCTACAGCTCATGCTGGATATTCATCCTGAGCTGACTTCTTTCCGCGAAGAGTCCACCCATTCGACATCGATTGAGAAGATGCCGTTAACGGTCATGGCTGTCGATGACAACCCTGCTAACCTGAAGCTGATCACTGCGCTATTGCAAGAAAGGGTTGATACGGTGATTAGCTGTACCAATGGAGAAGAAGCCGTCGAGATCGCCAGCCATCAAAAGTTTGATATCATCTTCATGGATATTCAGATGCCTAAAATGGATGGGGTGACCGCCTGTCAGGAGATCAAAAAATTACCGATCAATACCACCACGCCGGTCATTGCTGTCACGGCTCATGCCATGGTCGGAGAACGGGATCGCCTGCTCAGCGAAGGCATGGACGATTATCTGACTAAACCGATAGAAGAACATGTACTACAGCAAGTTTTAGTTCACTGGAACCCGCAGCCACAACGCTCACAACAAGATACGTCAACTGTGGTTCTTTCACCATCGGTTGATGATAGCACCGCGCAGCCAGTCTCCTCGCAGCCCTCAGTGATTGACTGGCATATGGCTTTAAAACAGGCAGCGAATAAAGAAGATTTAGCCAAAGATATGCTGACAATGTTGGTTAATTCTATCCCTGACATCAATCAAACCATTGAATTGGCTTTGAATGGCGAATCTGATCAGGCAACATTACTCCATCATATCCATAAGCTCCACGGTAGTTGTTCCTATAGTGGCGTTCCCAGATTAAGAAAAATCTGCGCGACGCTGGAACAATCGCTACGTTCAGATGCGGCCATCAAAGACCTTGAGCCTGAACTGTTCGAATTACAGGATGAGATGGCAAAGGTGGCTGATACTGCGCAACAGCTAATTGGCTAAGGGATGGAGGCGTTAAGTTTCAAGAATCACAGAAGCAACTGCGTAACGTCGCTCATCCGATATCGACAGATGAATGGCATTGACGCCAGATGATTGTGCAAATTCTTCAGCTTTACCGCTCAAATGTAACCATGGTTTACCATGCTCATCGTTCAACACGGTAAAATCTTGGAGTGAGACGCCCAATGCGATCCCGGTTCCTAAAGCTTTCGATGCGGCCTCTTTGACCGCAAAACGCTTCGCCAGGAATCGCTCCGGCTTTTTACTCTGAGCATAAATTGCAAACTCACTTTCACTCAGAATCCGCTGAGCAAAAGCATCACCGTTGCGGGAAATCGCAGCTGCGATCCGCTCGATTTCAACAATATCAGTGCCAAAGCCGACAATTGCCATAAATTAACGTCTGGCCTCTATCATTAATGACTTCATATCCGCCACAGCTTTAGCCAGCCCGTCAAAGACAGAACGCCCGATGATCGAGTGACCGATATTCAGTTCGTGGATTTCCGGCATTGAGGCAATAGCAGCAACATTATGGTAAGTCAGACCATGACCGGCATTGACGATCAGACCAATATCACTGGCATAACTGGCTGCCGCTGAAATTTTCTTCAACTCATCTTGCTGAGCCGCAGTCGTTTCAGCATCTGCATAATGACCGGTATGTAGCTCAACATAAGGGGCGCCACATGCTTTGGCAGCATCAATCTGCTCTTTATCAGCATCAATGAAAAGCGATACTTTGATACCGGCATCGGTTAATTTCTGCGTAGCAGATTTAATTTTCTCCAGTTGCCCTAAAACGTCCAGACCACCTTCAGTGGTCAATTCTTCACGCTTCTCGGGAACGAGACAGACATAGTCCGGGCAAACCTCTAAGGCGATAGTGACCATTTCATCCGTGACGGCCATTTCTAAATTCATCCGGGTTTGTAGCGTCTCTCTTAAAATTTTCACATCACGATCAAGAATATGGCGACGATCTTCTCTCAAATGGATCGTAATCCCATCTGCACCGGCACGTTCTGCGACCTCTGCTGCATGGACAGGATCGGGGTATTTTGTCCCACGTGCATTCCGTAATGTTGCAATATGATCGATATTAACGCCTAAAAGAATTGCGCTCATGTTCCTTTACTCCGTGCTCTCGAAATACCAATTTGAGAAATGAAAAGCTCCCGGCTTTTTAATGGTTTTGCCCCCAGATAAGGTTTGAGGGCGATCCGGGTAAACCGTTTGGCAGCTTTTAACTGTGCTTGTGTTGTGAAACGTCGCTCACTGATTGCAATCAACTCTTCTCCCACAAATGTCAGATTATCTTTGCGAACGGAAGCGATAAATCCTTTTTGTTCCCGATACAGATAAGTCATCGTCGGGACAACGGGTTCTCCGCTGCCGGCACAATGCAAAAAATCAACGCCATAACCCAAACAAGCCAATAGCGAGAGTTCAAAACGTCGTAAAGCAGGCTCTGGATTCGATGATTGTGCCAGTTCGGTCAATACTTGCAGATAATCATAAAAAAGCCCCGGTAAGGGAACTTCTGAAGGGATGAGTCGTGCCAGTAATTCATTGACATACAACGCTGAATATAAATGAATGCCGGTCAAAGGTAAACCCAGACTAATCGGCTCGGCCTGACGCAGGGTTCGCATTGAGCCTTTTCCCGACCATTTCAATAACAGTGGTATAAAGGGTTGCAGCACACCTTTTAGCGGAGAGCGAATTCGTCGCGCGCCTTTAGACAGTAAAGTCATTCTCCCGAACTCTTCACTGAAAACATCAATAATCAGGCTACTCTCACTATATGAGCGTCGATGTAAAACAAAACAGCGCTGAAGTTGGTTCTCTGACATCATTCCCTATCTCTCTGAGGTAACAACCTCACAGGGGCTTGTTGGATTTATCCACAATAACGCTCATCAGTCGCCTCTGCGACAAGAGAAAGCCATATCCCTATAGATCGTCGATATATCCCAGACTTCTCAGTGCTCTTTCATCATCAGCCCAGCCCGATTTGACTTTGACCCAAGTTTCCAGAAAGACTTTACGACCAAATAACGCTTCCATATCAAGCCGCGCTTCCCGGCCAATGGTTTTAATTTTCTCGCCACCTTTACCGATGATCATTTTCTTCTGACCGATCCGCTCGACTAAAATCAAGCCGTTGATATGAAAGCCATCGGTTTCCGGGTTGTAATCAAAACGTTCGATATCAACCGTTACTGAATAAGGTAATTCTTCACCGGTAAAGCGCATGATCTTTTCCCGGAGGATCTCTGACGCCATAAAGCGTTGCGACCGATCCGTCACATATTCACTCGGGAAATGATGAACCGTTTTGGGAAGGTGGTTGCGGACATGCTGACGAATCGCATCAATATTTTTACCGTGTTTTGCAGAAATGGGAATCACATCAACAAAATCCATCTTGTTAGACAGTTCGTACATATGCAACATCACTTCATTACGATCTTTGACATGATCGACTTTATTGACACAAAGAATGACCGGGAAACCCGCTTTATTCAGCTTGTTAAACACCATTTCGTCATCTTTGGTCCAGTGTGTACCTTCGACCAGAAACAGTACCAGATTGACATCACTGAGTGAGCTGCTGGCTGCACGGTTCATGAGCCGGTTAATCGCCCGCTTTTCCTCTATATGCAGTCCCGGAGTATCAACGTATATGGCCTGATAGTCCCCGTCCGTATCAACACCCATAATTCGGTGCCTTGTCGTCTGAGGCTTACGCGATGTAATCGAAATTTTCTGCCCCAACAGCTGGTTCAGTAGCGTGGATTTACCGACGTTGGGTCGTCCGACAATCGCGACAAAACCACAATGTTGGTTCTCCGGTTTACTCTCTTCGTGACTTTCTGATGCAAAGAAAGCATCGATATCAAATTCTTTATCAGCCATTATTCAATTGCTCTAGTGCTAGCTCTGCAGCCGCTTGTTCTGCCTTGCGGCGGCTGGTGCCTTTTCCGATAACAGGCATTCCGATACCCGCCACTTCACACGACACCGTAAATTCTTGGTTGTGTGCTTCACCTTTAATATTAGTCACTGTATAGGCAGGAAGTGGTTTTCTTCTGCCTTGCAGGTACTCTTGCAGCCGGGTTTTGGGATCTTTTTGCGACACGCCGGGCTGAATTGCATCCAAGCGTGTCTGATACCAGTTTAAAATGATCCGTCGGATCGACTCGATATCACTATCTAAATAAATCGCGCCAATAATCGCTTCAACAGCATCAGCAAGAATTGAATCGCGGCGGAAACCACCACTTTTTAATTCCCCTGGACCTAATTTTAAGTAATCTCCCAGCCCGAATTCCCGAGCCAGCTCAGACAGAGTATTCCCCCGGACAAGCGTCGCACGCATCCGGCTCATGTCTCCCTCATTACTCTTCGGAAAACGGTGATAAAGCTCATCTGCGATGACAAAACTTAAAATTGAATCGCCCAGAAATTCAAGACGCTCGTTATGATGACCATTGGCACTTCGATGTGTCAGTGCCAGTTCCAGTACAGCGCCATCGCTGAACTGATATCCTATTTTTTTCTCAAGTTGATGTGTTGGAGAATTCATGATTTCTCAATATTGAAAGGCTGATCGGTTGACCAGCCTGGTTAAATAAATACCCCGATAATCGCAATTATCCGGTAAAGATTAATGAATCTGACCAATCCGATTCAAGCGGACTCCGGTTGGAATCCATGATGGTAACACGCTGTCAGGCGAACGATTAAACTCAAAGCTAATCCATATCGCAACCGCCTTACCGACCAGATTGGCTTCAGGAACAAATCCCCAGTAACGGCTATCGGCACTGTTATCCCGATTATCACCCATCATAAAATAATGACCTTCCGGCACAACCCATTCATTGACTCCCGGGCGAGGTTTATAATTCATCGGGTTATCCATCCGCCATGGACTAATCAAAATATGGTGTTTCACCTGACCAAGTTGTTCATCCAGTTGATACATAGGTGTAGCGTTCGATTTCAGGTCACTGTGGACGCGGTTTGTCTGCGACACAATCTTACATTCAGTCGTCCCTTTGGGCTGAATGCAAAGACGCTTATCCGGACTATAGCGGATAATGTCTCCCGGTAATCCGACAACACGTTTAATATAATCAACGCTAGGATCCGGCGGATAACGGAACACGGCAATGTCACCACGCTCCGGTTTATTCGTTGCCAAAAACTCGGTATGTGTCACCGGATCTTTCAGACCATACGCAAATTTCTCAACCAGAATAAAATCACCGATGAGTAAGGTCGGTTTCATCGACCCCGATGGAATCTGAAACGGCTCAAAAATAAATGAGCGGACAATCAGAACCAACGCAATGACAGGAAAAATAGACACGCTATTTTCCACCCACCACGGCTGCGGTAAAACCTTACTCTGTAGGGATGGATCGACCTCGTTCGTCTGAGCCAGAATGTCAGCGCGTTTCTGCTGGCGATTTTTCGCCCAAACCAACTTTTCGAGAGTCCAGATAATCCCGGTAACAAGCGTCACAATGACTAGTATGAGTGAAAATGTATTCGCCATGAACTTCCCTTTGTTAAAAATACGAAAGTGAAAGAACCGAGACTCTTTCACTTGAGTTATGCCTCTCCAAATCACTCAATATGCAAACAAAACATCTTAAGCTTGTGGGGTATCATGCCTAACAAATTGCACTTCAATTAATCTTTACCCACATGGAGAATCGCTAAAAACGCTTCTTGAGGTAACTCGACATTACCAATCTGCTTCATGCGTTTTTTACCTTCTTTCTGTTTCTTCAACAGTTTTTTCTTCCGGCTGACGTCGCCACCGTAACATTTTGCCAATACGTTTTTGCGTAATTGTTTCACCGTTGAACGCGCAATGATGTGGTTACCAATGGCAGCCTGAATGGCAATATCGAACATCTGGCGAGGAATAAATTCTTTCATTTTTTCAACCAGCTGACGTCCACGCGTCTGAGCCTGCTCTTTGTGGGTAATAATCGCTAAAGCATCCACTTTTTCACTATTGAGCAGTACGTCAACACGCACCATATTTGATGTTTCAAACCGTTGAAAAGCATAGTCCAGAGAAGCGTAACCACGTGAAGTTGATTTCAAGCGGTCAAAAAAGTCCAGTACCACTTCAGCCATCGGGATATCGTAAGTCAAAGCAACCTGATTGCCGTGGTAAATCATATCAACCTGCACCCCACGCTTTTCGACGCAGAGTGTAATCACATTCCCCAAATATTCTGAAGGCACGAGAATGTTACACCGACTGATCGGTTCACGGATTTCATGAATATCATTGATCGCAGGTAATTTAGCTGGGCTATCAATATGAATGACTTCACCATCGGTTTGCTCGACCTGATAAACCACCGTCGGTGCGGTTGTAATCAAATCAAGATCATACTCCCGCTCCAGACGCTCCTGAATAATCTCCATGTGCAGCATCCCGAGAAAGCCACAACGGAAACCAAAACCAAGCGCAGCTGATGTCTCCGGCTCATAAAATAACGACGCATCATTGAGACTGAGTTTTCCGAGAGCATCACGGAAATTTTCATAGTCATCCGACGATACCGGGAATAATCCGGCATAGACTTGCGGCTTCACTTTTTTAAATCCGGGGAGCGGTTTGTCACACCCGTTTTTTGCATGGGTTAATGTATCCCCGACCGGAGCACCAAGAATATCTTTAATCCCACAGACAACCCAGCCCACTTCACCGGTACCCAATTTCTCGGTATCAACTTGTTTCGGAGTGAAGATCCCGATACGGTCAACACCCCAGGTTTGCCCGGTGCTCATAACTTTGATCTTGTCGTTCTTTTTCAGGATCCCATTTTTGACCCGAACCAAAGAAACAACGCCGAGGTAATTATCAAACCAAGAATCGATGATCAATGCTTGCAGGGGTGCGTTTTCATCCCCTTCCGGCGGTGGAATATCTGAAACAATACGCTCCAGCACATCATCAACACCGAGTCCTGTCTTCGCAGAACAACGTACAGCATCAATCGCATCAATGCCGACAATATCTTCGATTTCTTCAGCAACCCGTTCCGGTTCTGCCGCTGGTAAGTCGATCTTGTTCAGGACAGGAACAACTTCCAGATCCATCTCAATCGCGGTATAGCAGTTAGCGAGGGTTTGCGCTTCAACGCCTTGTCCGGCATCGACGACTAACAGCGCGCCCTCACACGAAGCGAGAGAACGAGAGACTTCATAGGAAAAGTCAACGTGTCCGGGAGTATCGATAAAATTGAGCTGGTAGGTTTGTCCATCCTTAGCAAGGTAGTCCAGAGTCACACTCTGAGCTTTAATGGTGATGCCACGTTCACGCTCAAGATCCATCGAATCTAGAACCTGTTCTGCCATTTCACGGTCAGTTAAGCCGCCACACACCTGAATCAGGCGATCGGAAAGGGTGGATTTACCGTGGTCGATATGGGCGATAATCGAAAAGTTACGAATGTGCTTCATAGGTTTGGGATGATTAAACTCTTTTAATATTTAGAAGAAAAAGAACAAACCGTCTCAAAGATACAGGTTCTATTCCATTTAAGTTGGCAGATTCTACCCAATTTAAAAGGGATTCGCATCATAAATCACTTCGAGGCATCATGTCTGACAATCGGCTCTCCTAAAACCCGGAGTAAAACAACTTCTTCCAGAGAAACCTGTTCCATCCGACGAGCTAATATTTTGGCCAGCCATACGCCACCTGCGGTGAATAATATCGTACAAGCAATCACCCATGGCTCTCCGCCACCAACCAACGGTGCCAGCCAAAGTTGCCCGATCCCACAACCGAAGATCATCATAAACAAAGGCAAAAGATAAACAATGGCGGCAGACTGCAAGAGGCTTTTTTCAGGGAATCCGATTTCGACCATCTGACCGGTTTGAATCGGCTGAGAGGTATGCAACTGCCATGTCAGCACTTTCTTACCGATGGCTTTAGAGACCACTCCGGTGCTGCAACTGGAAGAAGAAGCACATTGGCTACAACTGGTCTGCTGCTGACAACTCAGTTCAACCTGATAATCGCCCGCAGTTTCATGTACGCGATCCACTGTTGCCAAAGCCGTCATCATGGCTGACTTTCCTCTGATTTAGCTTTCGAATGCAATTCAAATTTGACGGATTGTGCAATTCTTTTGGCTGTCGACGGTGGGATATCACCAATCACCGAAATTTCAGTATTCCCTTTCACAACCGTCTGTAATGTCCGGCGTCCTTGACGAATCAACTGATTTTTCAACGAAAGATTGTCACTATCGGCAACATAAACTGAAAAGCTAAACAGACCATCTGTGTAAATCTGGCTTTCCACCAAACGATCCGTGATCGCCATCCGGTAACGATTCAACTCTTTAGAAGAGAACCCATTGGGAACCCAACCAACGCTCCAGAATGTTTTCTTCACCGGGTTTTCCGGCAATGAAAGTACATGGGGTAATTGCGCTTTATTCAAACTCAGCATCAGCTCAGCCAATTTATCACTCAGGGAATAAGAAATTGTCCGGTACTGCTCTAACACTTCACCATCGCGATCAACCAAATCAGCACGGAGCGGCAGATGACTACGTTCATCGATCCACAGGACATAGGAATAACGCAGCCCATCTTTCGGAACCACACGAATGACCTGACACGCTGCACCGGCTTCTCTCCCACGACCGATTTTTACAAAATCATAATAATGACTCAGCTGGGTCATGTCGCCGTGGAGTAGTGGGATAACCGGCGCCACCATTTTGTCGGATTCAATGGTAAACGGTTCAATTCCCGGTTCGATATAGCTCACCTCGTGACCACGCCGGATCACTTCTCGAACCGGCCCACTCAGGTAGACCAGATGGGCTAAAGAATACCCCTTTTCGACAGCATGACGATATAACAGAGGCTCAATCCCATTCTTTTTTATCAGAATATAGGAAAGCTCATAATTCAATTTTTGGCTGGCGCGGCTCATTTGATGCAACAAAGCCTCTGCAGAGGGTTCATCTGCAAAGGCTAGTGATACATTCAAGCTGAACAGCGCAGTTACAACACTGACCAGAAATTTTTTCATTCAACAACTAACTCTTGGTTTTCATCTGAACGTTGAGATGATTCCCGTTTTTGTTCGCTATAAAGTTTTAATTGTAGCTCATAATCCTGCAGCATCGCATTGACACGACGACGCTGTTCCTGAGCATTATTTTCTGTCGTATGTCTCATCATCGAGTCACGCGTCAGACTAACCGGTTCAGCCGTTCCAGCCAGAGGGATCGTCTGTAACACTGGAAGCTGTCCATTATCAGCGGCACGCTCTCCGTCAACCCCATTACCGGAGTGATACTGTTGTACGCCCACAATGACGACCAGTGAAACGCACGCAGCAACGGCCACCTGCCCCAATTGACCTAACCATGCAGGTAACTGTCTTCTTGACTGTTTTGGCAATGGCTGAGATTCCAAAGGTGTAATGTTTAAAGTGTCCGGATTCTCAGTATTATGTTGTTCATAAATACTTGATTCATGAGCAAAATCTTTACGATGGACAGGTTCATCTTCCAGCGCTAACGCAACCCGGGCGGCAATATCCCATTCCCCCTGAGGTGTATCACCACGCATCACATCACCAATCATGTGATAGTTGCGCCATGTTTCTAAACCTTCATGATCTTGTGATAGATCGCTAATCAACGATTTATCGATCAACTCGCCATCCATAAGCGCCGAAAGTTTCTCTTTATCAGCCATTATATTCACCATTATCTAGACAACTCCAGACATTACAAAAGCGAACCAATCCGCTTTTCTACCGCTTCTCGTGCTCGAAATATTCGTGATCTCACCGTCCCGACAGGACAGTTCATCACTACCGCAATTTCTTCATAGCTCAATCCTTCCAGCTCTCTCAAAGTCATTGCGGTCTTCAAATCTTCAGGCAACGCTTCAATTGCCGCAAATACAGCATGTTTCAATTCTTTCGACAGCGTAATATTCTCTGGGTTCGAAATTTCTTTTAAAACATTGCCACTTTCATAATATTCAGCCTCTTCGGCATCCACATCATTTGCAGGAGGACGTCTGCTTTGTGCAACGATATGGTTCTTTGCTGTATTCACAGCAATTCTGTAGAGCCATGTATAAAATGCACTTTCACCCCGAAATGAAGGAATAGCCCGGTAGGCTTTAATAAAAGTATCCTGAGCGACATCAGCGACATCACCGCTGTTATTTACATATCTGGCGATGAGGTTGCAAACTTTATTCTGGTACTTAACCACCAAAAGATTAAAGGCTTGCTTATCTCCACTCTGAACGCGCTCAATCAATACTTGATCAGTTAACTGCTCGTGCATTCGAGCGTATACTCCTATCGTTCATCCCTTACCTTCTCAGATATGGGTATTAATACTTCAAAATGTAGTATTGACACCACCGCTTACATGAGCAGTATAGTGAGACTCATGTACAGAAAAATAGTTCCCCTGCCTGCGATGAAATTTTTCTCCATCTTAAAGATGAATCCGTTGATACACAAATCAGCACTTCGTGACTTTCTTTAAATGAGGTAAAATTTCATCGATGTCAACCGTGTTTACTCAAGCATTGCATGTAGTGAAAGAGAAAAACAAGCGAAATCGGGAATTCATTCATTTTTACCTGTCTGATTGATTATATCGCCGCGGTGTTTCAATACTTAAGCTCCAATTGTCGCTTCAAGGAACGGGTTCATGACTGAGAACCACATGAACGGAAGAAAAATAGATTAGGAATTATTGGGAAAAGATAAAACTATGCACGTAAATCAAGAACATCAGTGTGATGTACTCGTTATCGGAAGCGGTGCAGCCGGGCTTTCACTCGCACTACGCGTGGCAAACCAATGTCGTGTTATCGTCCTGAGCAAAGGCGCCTGGAGTGAAGGGGCAACCTATTATGCTCAGGGAGGCATTGCTGCTGTATTCGATGAATCCGATAGTATTGAATCACATGTTCAGGATACACTCATTGCCGGCGGCGGCATCTGCGAAGAAGAGACGGTTCGCTTTATTGCTGAAAATGCTAAAAAATGTGTGCAGTGGCTGATTGATGGTGGCGTGCCATTTGATCTGGACGAAGGCAGCCAGCAAGATCATCCTAAATATCATCTGACCCGGGAAGGCGGTCACAGCCACCGAAGAATCCTCCATGCCGCAGATGCAACAGGCATGGCAATGCAGACCTCTTTACAAGATAACGTCATCCATCATCCGAATATCAAAGTGCTGGAACGTCACAACGCACTCGATCTGATCACCGAAGATAAAATCGGTGGTGATCCGAAGAAAGTGATTGGTGCCTATGTCTGGAACCGCAACGATGAGCATGTCGAAACCATTAAAGCCAAATTTATCGTTCTGGCGACCGGTGGGGCATCCAAAGTATACCAATATACGTCAAATCCCGATGTTTCATCAGGAGACGGGATTGCCATGGCTTGGCGGGCCGGCTGCCGGGTTGCCAATCTAGAGTTCAACCAGTTTCACCCGACTTGCCTGTATCATCCGGATTCACGTAACTTTTTGCTAACCGAAGCTTTGCGGGGAGAAGGTGCTTTCTTACGCCGCCCTGATGGTTCTCGGTTTATGCCGGACTTCGACGAGCGGGCGGAGCTTGCACCGCGGGATGTCGTCGCCAGAGCGATCGACTATGAGATGAAACGTATTGGTGCGGATTGTATGTATCTGGATATCAGCCATAAACCGGCGGACTTCATTGAGAAACATTTTCCGACGATTTACACCCGTCTTCAGGGGCTGGGAATCGATATGACCAAGGAGCCGATCCCGATAGTTCCGGCAGCACACTATACCTGCGGTGGCGTGATGGTCAATCGACAAGGAGAAACCGATCTGAAGCAACTTTACGCCATTGGTGAAGTCAGTTACACCGGCTTACACGGGGCAAACAGAATGGCATCTAACTCATTACTTGAATGTGTGGTTTATGCCCGTTCTGCGGCGCGGGATATCCTCAGTAAACACGAACATGCCCAACTTGCCGAGTCGCTTCCCCCTTGGGATGAAAGCCAAGTGACCTGCTCGGATGAAGAGGTCGTCATTCAACATAACTGGCATGAGCTACGGCTGTTTATGTGGGATTATATGGGGATTGTTCGCACCGATAAACGCTTAGAACGCGCGCTGAGACGGATCCACCTGCTGCAACAGGAAACTCATGAATACTATAGTAATTTCCGGGTTTCCAATAACCTAATCGAACTCAGAAACTTACTTCAGGTTGCAGAATTGATGATCTGTTGTGCGATGCAACGCAAGGAGAGCCGCGGGTTACATTACACTCTGGATTATCCTGAACAATTGGAGAACAGTGGTCCGACAGTTCTGGATCCGAAAGATTTATCTTGAGCTAAAACGTCTCAAAGCACATTGGAGTACACAGCTCGTCAACGGAGGTGATAACGCCTCCGTTTTTCCATCACTAACAGCTGTCGGTATGTATGATCCCGGCAACTGTCTCGCCACAGTATCTGTCGCTTACCGCACACTCCGACAAAAATCACGAACCATATCGCAAATGAAAGCTCAACTCGCTCAACCTGATGTTGCTGACTGCCAACGTGCAATATCCCCGCATCCGTATATCGGCATGGTTCTGAAATCACAGGTAATAAAAGTTGTTGCTCATGCCAGATATTCAATAACCAGCAGATACAAATAAGTGAGGAAACAAGAGGTAAATCAGTAGAGATTAATGCCCAGATGGAAAGTTGAACAACCAACCATTGCACCATATAGGCATTCAAAGAGACAGAGGTGTAAAGATTAACGAACTTTACCAAGGTTATAAGCAACTATCTTATCGACCATCGAAGCATGACTGAGATTTTCACTCCGCTTATGCCCCATCAGCCAAGAAAAAAGATCCGGATCATCACATTCAAGCAGAGAAACAAAATCCTGCTGTTCGGACTCACTCAATTGTTCAAAACATTCCTCAAAGAATGACATAATCACCACATCTAGTTCCAACATACCACGTCGGCATGCCCATTTAATACGGGCTTTCTCTTCGTCGGTATACATTCTAAAACCTCATTGATTTAATTTTTATCAGTGTATCAAGGGAATATGCTACCCGCTACTAACTGGGTCACAGTCCAATCTAAGCAACAAAACCTATCCGATTTAACATACCTTCCTGACGATTAGCAAAAGATTTATCTGAAAACGATTATATGATTTGAACTCGCCCGTATTTGTTGAGAGATGTCAGCCAAAAAATACTATCGCGCTCCTACCTTTCAATACAATTCAAACACACACTAACGGTATTTGGGAATCAAAAGATTTACGTATAGAATGTCTCCATTCAATCGGCAAAAGGTGATACAGATATGAACTGGGAAAACAATTTTCACCCTTTCGAACATACGCCAGAGACCCCATTACCGAATTTACTCCTCACTCATCTCTCATCATGGGGTTATATTTACGCCACAGGCGCGGATCAGACATCTTATCTGCAAGGTCAGATTACCTGTAACATTGTTTCGCTCGCACACGATCAATCAACATTCGGGGCCCATTGCGATCCGAAAGGAAAAGTCTGGTCGGTATTTCGACTTTTCCGCCACAAAGATGGCTACGCGATGTTCCAGCCTTTCAGTGCAATCGATGCAGAACTCAAAGCACTCAAAAAATACGCAGTATTTTCTAAAATCGAACTGACACAAGGCGATAATATTGCCCTTGGCGTGATGGGTAAAGATGCTGAAAGTTATATCAACACGCTCAGTAACACTCAGGGTGATGTCCGTGATATTGAGGGCGGAACAGCGGTAAAAATCTCGGCTCAACGCTGGTTACTCATAACAGACCAATCAACGGCACAATCATTGGTCGCCGCTTTTCAGGGCGAGAAAGTCACGGAAAGTTTATGGACCCGTTTTGATATTGAAGAAGCGCTCCCTCTTGTCACTGCGGGTGAACAGGAACAACACATTCCTCAAGCACTCAACCTTCAGGCGCTCGGCGGGATTGATTTTACCAAAGGCTGCTATACCGGTCAGGAAATCGTGGCCCGGGCAAAATACCGTGGCACCAACAAACGGGCAATGTACATCCTCAAAGGAAACATCGACGCCACACTCAACCATGAGCAACCACTCGAATTGGAACGTTCCGTCGGAGAAAACTGGCGTAGCGTCGGTCGCTTCCTTGCTCTCTATCGATTTAGTGACCATTGCGCAATCGGTCTGATCATTTTGCCAAACAATCTCGATGAAGAAACCCGATTCAGAATCAAGGATGCGCCGCAAACAGAGTGGACGATTCAACCCCTCCCGTATAGTTTGGATGATGAATCCTGAACTGAATACTCAAGTACTTGAATTCCTTCGCCAGCAGCAGGTGCCACACTGGCTGCTGTTACAGTCACAAACAGCCGTCACGATCGAAGCTACGGCTCGTTTGCGTGGTGTTCGCCCTGCGCAAATGGTCAAATGTGTACTCCTGAGAGATATGAGTGATCGTTATGCATTGGCTTGTGTACCGGGGCACCTGTCAGTTGCCCCCCAAAAAGTCAGATCTTATCTCGGCTGGCGAAGGATGACATGTGCCACCAGCGAGCAAGTTTTACAGGTGACCGGTTATCCTGTCGGTGCCGTCACACCATTATTGCTTAAAACCGACATGCCAATCCTATTTGATCCTGCAATCTCCCAAGAACCAGAAGTGACTATCAGTAGTGGTTCTCTTCATGCCGGTATCGCAATACAAACCCAAAATTTAATCACCTTAGTTCAACCCACTATCCTTTCAGTTCATCGCGAATTTTCTGTTAACTAATCCAATTGATTGCAAAAAAATGTGACCTCAATCAAACATAATTAAATCCACAAGTGAATTATTAATCAAAAATAAAACATAAATAGTCATTTGCTATTTTTTCACGTAGTCTGTCGGGGTTGGTTCAGTCACGCACTTTTAACACAATCGCGACTAAATCGACTAAAAAGTGAAACTGATTCATGTCAGTACATCCACTTTTTGTGTAATGCATCTGTGACTATTTCGCCCGTATCCAGACAGATGCGGGCTTTTTTTTCATGAAGGTCAGGGATTTTTTTGACAGGCACGAGTCAAACACTATATTGATGGGTAAACATCATAAAATTTAACAATGATTCAGCAATTTTGTTATAAAAGTGTCACACTAATCCGGCCTAATAGTCCACCGAGAACGGGGACAGCACATCATTGCAGAAGATGTGCATAAGCTGTCTCAGAGTTAACAGAACCGATACAAACGATTCATTTCATTCTGTTAAATATGTAGATGACAGCACAAAAATTCAATTGACTCATCATGTTATGATTATTTCACTACAAATATCACAGCATGAAGTACGAAACAAAATAGAATCGTTGGAGTGGATTGGGTTCTCACAAAGTTGATACAGAGGTTTGCTGGCTCTGAGCCATCAAGCTGATGAGCAACTCAGATATTCAGGAAAGGACGATAATATGAGACTGTTTAAGCGCTATACACCGAGTATGATTGCTAAACATATTAGTCGGCTATTTAAAGGCAGAATCTACATTGACGGTATCGGTAAATTTGAGTTCGATCAGGGGAAACTGATGCTTCCCGAACAAGCAGAACCACGCCATTATCGAACGGTCAAAGAAATTAATCAGGAAATTATGCGGCTCAAATACGTACACGCATAAGCAAAACAGAATCGGGCAACGAGATACGTTGCCCTTCAGTTCAGGACTCAGACAATAGGTCAATCGATACTCTGTGTTTTTGCGAGTTCCGGCAAATTCCCCCGAACACCCAAAGCCTGCATCATCATTTCATTTTTGACATTCGGCACTTGATTCAATACCGACATCCCCAGACCCCGGACTAATTTTTTCACCGGGAAATCACCGGAAAATAAGGTCTTAAATCCCTGCATTGCCGTAATCATCTTGGCCGCTTCGGCTTTTCTCCAGCGTTCATATTGGCGCAGGTTACGCTGGTACCCGATGTCTTTACCCTGCTGCCATAATGTCTTGAGTTCTTGTGCTAACGATGCGGCATCAAGCAGCCCAAGATTGACCCCCTGCCCTGCCAGTGGATGGATAGTATGGGCAGCATCGCCAGCGAGAGCGATACGCTCACAGACAAAATCCCGGGCATAACGCATTTTCAAAGGGAAGATAGCTCGCTCACTCACTAATTGGCATAAACCAAGATGTCGGTCAAATTCAGCACAAAGAGAACGGTTAAACTGTTCTGTCGGCATATTCAGCAACGTTTCTGCTCGCTGCGGTTCCGTAGACCAAACAATAGAACACATATGCGGGTCGGCCAGAGGCAAAAATGCCAGCGGCCCCTGAGGTGTAAAGATCTGTCGTGCAATTTGCCGATGAGGCTCTTCTGTCATCACCGTGGCAACCAAAGCTGTATGACCGTAATCCCAATGCGTCAACGGAATATCCTGCTGCTGACGAACCCAAGAGTTTGCACCATCAGCCCCTACAATCAGCTTGGCTGTCAAAGCACTGCCATTATCGAGTGTCAACCAGACTTCGCTTTCTCCGACCACCATACTCTGGCAATGGGCCGGCATAAAAAAGGTGACATTTTGCTGAGATTGCACCACATCCAAAGCGGCCAGTTGAACTACTCGGTTCTCAACAATATGCCCTAAATCGGGCTGAGACAGTTGCTGACAATCAAACTCAATCCGGGCAAAGCTGTCTTTTTCCCAAACATGCATTTCCCCATAGGGTGAAGCGCGGCGGCGGACAATGCCGTCCCAGATCCCGACATTCTTCAAGATATGTTCACTGGCCCGGCTTAATGCTGAAACGCGGATATCCGGAACATCCTCTAATGTTGATACCGGTTGATACCCTTCAATCACCGCAATTCTTAAATCTGTATTTTGCAATGCAGCGGCCAATGTCAACCCAACCATACCGCCACCGATAATGGCAATATCAAAACTTTGCATCATATAAAAACCTTCTAACGAGATACATGTCCCAGCGTCCGAGTCAACAACGGTTGTTTGAGCACGGGGAGATTATCAATAGCCATCAAGCCTAAATTTCTTCCCACAACCGCAGGGAACCACTCATTGGAAAAAATGTGAACCAAACCGGAAGTCATTGCCATGGTTTTTTGTCGATCAGGGGTTCGGCGATGTTGAAATGCAGACAATGCGGCATAACACCCGACATCATCCGGGTGTCGTCGCACTTCTTCAACCAATGTGGCGATATCCCGGATCCCCAAATTAAACCCCTGCCCTGCAATCGGATGGAGTGTTTGAGCGGCATTACCGATAATGGCAAAACGATGAGAAACCGCGCGAGAGCGATAAGTCAGTTTTAGCGGATAAGCCACCCGCGTACCGACACGATTCATTTTGCCCAACCGCCAACCAAATGTCTGCTGAAGCCGGGCTAAAAATGTCTCATCGTCTTGGTCTGTCATGTCCGCCAGAGAATCAGGCCTGACACACCACACCATTGACATCCGTTGACGCGTCATTGGTAACAATGCCAATGGCCCACACGACGTAAAACGTTCAAAAGCCTGCCCTTGATGGGGCTGACTCAATTCAACGTTAGCAATCACGGCAACTTGTTCAAAATCATGGATTTCAGGGTCGATCCCCAACTGGCGGCAACAAGTCGATGCATTACCATCTGCGGCAATTAAGAGCTTGCCATGAAGAATTGATTGTTCATCGAGTCTTACCCGCACTTCATCGGTCGTACGCTCAACACTGTGAATGGTTGCCGGACAAAACAGAGATATTGCAGGACGTTCTTGCAACAGACGATGATAAACCTGCCCCACATCGGCCAACTCAACCACATACCCCAGCGCTGACATCCCAAGGCGACCGGCTTCAAGATCAGTCATCCCGGCATGTCCACGGTCAGAGACATGAATCCGTGAGATCGGTGTGGCGTAAGGTTCAATAGCATCCCAAAGCTGGTATGCACGGAGTATTTGCACAGTCCCGTCAGAAAGAGCAATGGATCGCGCGTCAAATCCGGGATGTGCCTGAGCCGTAAAATCACATGACTCAACCACAGCGATCCGCAGTTTTCCACCAAAACTGGCATCTAATGCCAGCGCCAGTGTCGCTCCGGCCATTGCACCACCAGAGATAATGACATCAAACATTTTCATTCGACTGTTTTCCGTTGTTATATGTTTGCCGACCATGCACACGAGGCCTGCGCAATCAAACCAATTTAATGGATGGTGGGGCGCTTATTCTCGGTTTTAGTCTGAATACCACATTCAGCATGGAGCGCCAGAGCACAGGCTTTGACATGTTCGATCACCTGTTCCAGCAGTAGTGCCTGTTCCTTAAGATCATCATCTTCGTCGATCCCAAGCCGGGCAATCTCTTCCAGATCCTTCAAGGCTTCTTTGGCATCATTCGATAGCTTATTGACATTCTGATAGGCCAGCCCCAGTCCGGAGATAAAATGATTCACCCACTCAGATACGCCATCGGCTAATTCAAACAAACTATGTTCACCATCGTCCGGCGGCAGCAGCAGCCATAACTGAAAATGATTTTGTGTCAACTCTGCAGCGGTATGAGCCATTAGCTCACTCGCCAAACCCAATGCAGCCATCGGCCAGCCCATGCCATCATTGGTATAGTCAAATAATAACGGTTGCCAGCGCCCATCTTCCGGGCTCAAACCACCGGCTAGCATCCCAGTTAAAAAACCATGCAACTCGGCTGGTGTTACGGAAAGGGAAACAGACTTTAGCGTATCAGCAAAAGCCTCATACTTAGGAAACTTATTGTCACTCATAGGGCTGCCTAAAGAAAAATAAAACTAATCCTACCACCTCAGTCTCGTTGCTGAAATGTTCGAAACATCAAATCTGTTAAACTGTCCTGAACAATCGACCAGGTTTTGTCCGAATTGTCTAAGATCTGTGTTTTTAACCAATCATTGACCTTGATATCAAGGGAAAGACTTGAATCTTATCGACGCTTTTCCTATAGTTTCCGTCTTGATGATACCGTCAACGTATCATTCACAGTGGCATGTTGCGAGTTCATAAGTCATGAGTAATCAAGCGGTCGATGTTGAGATTTTAGGAAAGATCACACGAGTGAATTGCCCTCCGGGTCAGGAGGATTCGCTCATTCAGGCAGCAAAAGAGCTGGATGATCGTTTGAAAGAAATGGCGGAAAGAACTAAGGTGACTAATGAAGTGAAGTTACTCACGATTGCTGCTTTAAATATTTGTTATGAGTTACAAAGCAAGATAAAAGAGAATCAACAAACGACGGATCATCTCGCGACACGTATGGAGCAACTCTCCATATCGCTGGATAGTGTGATTCATCAAGTCGAGCAAGAAAAATCGTAACTCTACGCCGCAAAATTTACCCTGAAGTGTTCGTCAGCGGATTACGTCCCTGAGCCGATAAGCAATACATAAGGGTTGGTACTTGCTGGCTATTGAGCAAGCTCGGCACGCACCGAGAAGCCTACGGTCAACATTACTGATCCGCCTTGAACCAGCTGGTTCAAGGGTCAAACATCTGCAACGGCACTTTGGGGTTCCCTATGCACCAAGACAAAATGACACGCGCTGATTTTCGAAAACAGATCCGCACAAAAAGAAAACAACTCTCCGACGCGTTTCAACAATCTGCCAGTCAGCAGCTCATTCACCAGCTTTCCCGCTTACCCGAACTGGACGCCAGCCAGCACATCGCTGTTTATTTATCGGCTGACGGAGAGCTCTCCACCAGTGCAATGATTGAATGGCTCTGGCAGCAAGGCAAATCGATTTATCTCCCTGTCATTCATCCTTTTTCAGCCGGCCACCTGCTTTTTTTGCACTATACCCCCGATACCGAAATGGCTCCCAATCGCTACGGGATTGCCGAACCTCGCCTGAATAAACAACTGATTATTCCGACACGTCAGCTCGATCTCATTTTTACACCACTGGTTGGCTTTGATGCATCAGGACATCGTCTTGGCATGGGCGGCGGCTATTATGATCGAACACTGGTGCCTTGGTTTCACAACCGCAGTGGTGCCAAGCCTATCGGTTTAGCGCACTCATGTCAGTTTGTTGAACAACTACCGGTTGAATCCTGGGATGTCCCGCTGCCAAAGATAGTGACACCCGACAAAATCTGGAGCTGGGAACAATCGGACGCATAGCGCCAAAAACTGTGTGATGCAAGGGGTCATTTGCTTAGGATAGCTAAGCGGCATGCCCCGCGTCGCGATCAATACCCGTTCAGGTTGAACAAAATTCAACCACGAAAGATCAACAGCCCCTAGGTACAGGAAAAGATAGATTGACGCTGCAACTCCGGTGAAGATGAGTATATAATCCTCCGCTGCAATATCGATTACATATTCAGAGATTATTTACTTCAGATACGATTTACTTCAGACCGTATTCACGCGCAATCAGCAGGAGACAATACATGACCCAAGACGAAATGAAAAAAGAGGCGGGATGGGCTGCACTCAAATATGTCATCAAAGGTGGCATCATCGGGGTAGGCACCGGCTCAACCGTCAATCACTTTATCGATGCTTTAGGGTCAGTCAAAGATGAGATTAAAGGTGCTGTCTCCAGCTCAAAAGCATCAACGGAAAAACTTGAAGCATTAGGGATTCAAGTATTCGACTGTAATGATGTTGAAAAACTGGATGTCTATATTGATGGTGCTGATGAAATCAATCCAACGCGGGATATGATCAAAGGCGGAGGCGCGGCTCTCACGCGGGAAAAAATCGTTGCCGCGATCTCCGATACATTTGTATGTATTGTTGACGGAACCAAAACAGTTGATGTATTGGGTAAGTTTCCGCTGCCGATTGAAGTCATTCCAATGGCTCGGGAACAGGTTTCCCGGGAGCTGAAAAAACTGGGCGGAGACCCGGTGTATCGCGAAGGTGTACTGACCGACAATGGCAATATCATCCTTGACGTTCACAATATGCAGATAACGGATCCGAAAGCCTTAGAATCAACCCTCAACAACATCCCCGGTGTGGTCACCAATGGTTTGTTTGCACATCGAGGGGCAGATATTGTGATTATCGGGACACCCGAAGGTACCCAATTTATCGAGTAGATCATCAATATTATCAGTGCCAATATCAACAAATCATGAAAAACGGTGCATTGCGTACCGTTTTTTTATTAGCTATAGAAAAATTATTCCTTATGACGGAAATTTCTTACCATTTAAGGCTTTTTTTTGTTACTTTATGGCGAGAAGATGCACAAGGCAAACGTTTGCTTGTTAAAAAAATGCTAAATTCTCCGTTTTGGCCACTGTGCAGCTCATTTCTTTATCTTTCCATCGTTAAGGACAAAAATAATGGCCAAGGTTTCATTGGAAAAAAACAAAATTAAAATTTTACTTCTTGAAGGTGTTCATAACTCTGCGGTAGAAGTGCTTCAGGAAGCCGGCTATACCAATATCGAATATCACAAAGGCTCATTATCAGAAGCCGAATTATTAGAATCTATCCAGGATGCGCATTTTGTCGGTATTCGTTCCCGTACCAACCTGAATGAGAATGTCATTAATGCTGCAAAAAAACTAGTTGGTATTGGTTGTTTCTGTATCGGTACAAACCAAGTCGACCTAAGTGCTGCTGCCAAACTCGGGATTCCTGTATTCAATGCCCCATTCTCAAATACCCGCAGCGTTGCCGAATTAGTCATGGGCGAAATCTTACTGCTGTTACGGGGCATCCCAGAGAAAAATGCCTTAGCACACCGCGGTATCTGGAAAAAAAGTGCCGATCAAAGCTTCGAAGCGCGAGGTAAGAACCTCGGTATTATCGGTTATGGCCATATCGGTACTCAGCTAGGAATTATTGCTGAAAACTTAGGGATGAGAGTTTATTACTACGATATTGAGAATAAACTTTCACTTGGCAATGCCATCCAAGTTTCTTCTCTGGCAGAACTGCTGGGTAAATGTGATGTTATCTCACTTCACGTGCCTGAAACACCAGACACCAAAAATATGATTTCCAGTAAAGAATTTTCTCAAATGAGACCAAATTCTATCTTTATCAACGCTTCCCGCGGCACAGTTGTCGATATCGACGCTTTATGTGCTGCATTAGAATCAGGACAGGTTAACGGTGCTGCAATTGATGTGTTCCCTGTTGAACCGAAAACCAATGCTGACCCGTTCGAGTCACAGCTGCTTCAGTACGATAACGTCATTCTGACACCCCATGTCGGAGGCTCAACGCAAGAAGCACAAGAAAATATCGGCAGCGAAGTGGCTGGCAAAATCGTCAAATATTCTGACAATGGTTCAACGGTTTCCAGTGTCAATTTACCCGAAGTATCGCTCCCCGAACTCAGAGAGTGTTCTCGTCTGCTGCATATTCACCAAAACCGTCCGGGTATTCTGAATCAAATCAACACGATTTTTGCTCAGGATGGCATCAACATTGCCGCACAGTATCTACAAACATCTGCTGATGTCGGTTATGTTGTCATTGATGTTGAGACCGCCCGCTCTGAAGAAGCACTACAAAAACTGAAGAAAATCGAAGGCACAATCCGCGCCCGAATTCTTCATTAATCTCAGATTAATTTTCAAGACCAAAGCCCTTGTTTCAAAGCAAGGGCTTTGCTTTATCTGCCGTCATGCATTCCATCGCACCGATATAAAAAAAACCTGCCTGATGGCAGGTTTTTCTTCATCGATGAGCATCGATAGAAACAGACTGATATTAATGAATCACCAGATTGGGTAACCAAGTCACCAGATCAGGAAAAACCATACAGATAACCAGCACAATAAACTGCACCGTAATAAACGGTAATACCGATTTATACAGATCCATCATGGTCACCCCTTTCGGCGCAATCCCCTTCAGATAGAACAGCGCAAAACCATAAGGCGGAGTCTGAACAGCAATCACAATATTCAGAATCATCAGCACGCCGAACCAAATCGGATCATAGCCAAGTGATACAGCAACCGGGGTAAAGATCGGAGCACACATCAGCACAATGATGAATTCATCGATGATGAACCCCAATAGCAACATGATCAGCTGGAACATAATGATGATCATGATCGGTGGTAAGTCCAACCCTTGGGTAAACCCGGACACCATGCCCTGAATTCCCATCAATAAATGGAAATTACTGAAAACCGATGCACCGAGAATAATCCACATTGCCACGCTCACCAGCATTGCAGTCTGCATCCCCGAGCGTCTTAACATCTCCGGTTTAAAGCGCTTAAACAGAATCGATAAGAGGATGGCGCCCATCACGCCTAAAGCACCGGACTCGGTCGGTGTCGCGATCCCGGCAATAATACTACCAAGAACCACCACGATCAGGGCGAGTGACGACGCACCATCGCGGATCGTCTTAAATAACTCATACCCTTTTGGGACCTGAATATCGTTATCAGAATCAAGCGGTGCCCGTTCCGGATGCAATTTACAGGAGATAATTACGTAAGTAATCAACAGGACGATGGTGATCAGCGCCGGGATCATCGCTCCCAAGAACATTTTGCCCACTGAGTTTTGGGTTGCAGAAGCGAACATAATCATGGGGATACTCGGTGGAATCAAAATCCCCAGAGAGCCACCAGCCATAATGACCCCAAGTGCCAGCTTTTTATCATAACCACGCTCAAGCATCGGTTTGAGAGCAATACTACTGGAAGTCATGATACCGGCACCGATAATACCGACCATGGCACCAATCATCGAGCAAACCCCAATCACACTAATCGCCAAAGAACCGCGCAACCGGCCGATCACCAATTGACTGGCATTAAACATGGCATCCCCAATCCCGGAGCGGGTCAGGATCTGTCCCATATAAATATAAAGTGGGATCGCTAATAAGATAAAATTAAAAAATGTGCTCTCAACGGTCGTCGGCACAATATTAAACAATGCCTCTCCCCAGACCAAATAGCCGACGCCCATGGCAATACCACCCAATGCCAGTCCTACTTGTGCACCTAACACAAAAGCGGTCAGGATACAGGCCAGTAAAACAAGGGTTAACATCTCAATGCCCATTTGAATTCTCCTTGTCAAAACCCGACTGCTCTGCCTGATGATGCTCATCACGGAACGGCTCATCATCCAAACTGACATGGAAAGGCTGATCATCTAAGCTAACATGGGAATGTACAGTTCCGCTCAGTTCACGTCCTGTCACGAGGAAAAACAGATTGCTGATCAATTCAGTTGAATATTGTGCAACAAAAATACTCGCAGAGACGGTAATCATCAGCCAGAAATGGTGCATCGGCGGGGCCCATTCACTCTGGGTTTTATAATTATATTCAAGACTCTCCAGAAACATGCCGTAGCAAGTTTTGATCATGACCACTAAAAATCCGATTGCCAGAACCGCAGTAATCAGGTCAAAAATCCGACGTGTTTTTTCCGAGACTTTACCGTGGACGATATCAACATTGATATGCGCTTCACGCTGCTGTGCGTATGCTCCGCCTAAGGCGGCAATATACCCGAACAGGAAAAGTGAAGTGTCATATCCCCAGATTGTTGGTTTATCAATGACATAACGTGCAAAGACTTCGTAGGCAACAATACTGGCTAATACAGGAAGCAGATAGGAAACCGAACGCCCGATTAGGCCAACAACATATCTGACTAACTGGCAATATCCTCTTAAAATTGGTTCAACCATATAAACTCCCAAACCAATCAAGGTGAATCATCAGACTCACCTTGATTATTCCTTGTTACTGCTTGTTCAGGATTTCAACAAGCTGTTTTGAATAAGGGTCGGCACTGGCATATTCCTGCGCAAGTGACATTCCCGCAGCTTTCCAGGCTTCTTTATCTGCTTCAGACGGCTCAGGACTCCATTTCAGCCCTTTTGCTTCCATCTCAGCCACAGCCTGAGATTCCCACAATTTCGATTTCGTCAGCTGCTCAATAGCATGTTCAGCTGTCGCACCTTTGACAATGGCTTGCAGATCTTTCGGCAGTTTATTCCATGCTTTTTGGTTAACAATAATCGGCAGCACCTGAGCACCGGCAATCGGCAGCGGGTACATGTACTTGGCAACTTCCACATGGTTACCATCGCGGTGGTCAATCATATTGGAACCGATAGAACCATCGATGACCCCCGTTGCCAGTGAGGTATAAATTTCACTCCAAGACAGAGAAACCGGTGCAGCCCCGAGGTTACGCAGGAACTTACCATAAGCGCCCGGAGCTCGGATTTTCATGCCTTTAAAGTCGGCAATCGAGTTGATCGGTTGTTTGGTAATGATATAAACCGGGGGCTGAATATAAGGTTCCAGCCAGACAATTCCTTGAGATGCATAAGCTTTTTTCAGGACATCACCCCAACCCCGCTCATGAAATAATGTCATCAGTTCACTGGCATCTGACGTTCCGCCGGGTAAACCGACCTCAACCACCCCAGCCGGAAACTCACCCGCGTGCATGGGTTGGAAAGGTGCGCCCATTGTAATCAGACCGGAACGGACAGCCCCTAAGATACCACTGGTACCGACGCCTTCACCGGAGTACAGAACTTGCACAGCAATACGACCATTCGACATGGTTTCGATATTTTTAGCCAAATCTTCATAAACGGTACCAAACGCGGTACCGCGGCCATATAGATTTGCAAAACGCCAGTTATATTCAGCGGCAAAACTGACCGTAGAACTCGCAAGTGCGCTGACACCCAGCGTGACTGCCAATAATGTCTTCGCCAGCTTCTTTCCCTTTAACCCAAACATAGAAATTCCTCTTCCTGTGTCGTTACTTGTTTGTTACTGATTTGTTTCACAGGTTAATATGAAGAAAGCAAAACCAAAGCAATAGAACCAGAAAGACAATTTGTATGGTACCAGCCAGCGACTGATTGCTGGTACCACATAATTGAGCTAACTGGTACTTCGGGTGGTGTCATTTTTAGATCTACCATTCTTCTTACAGCTAACAAAAGAGACACAATGATGGACAAAATTGTTAACAAAAACTTACTCAAAGCAACGTGTCCTTTCAGTGAAGATGCGATTGCAGTTATCAACCCGGCAACCGATGAAACGCTGACTTACATCCCTTCGGTTCAGACAACGGATATCCTCACTTTGATTGAGAAATCAAAGCTGGCTCAACAAGCATGGCAACAACGTTCTGCCGCAGAACGATCTGCTATTTTAAAGCGCTGGTATGATCTGGTGGTTGAAAACAGTGATGATCTGGCTCGAATTATGACGCTCGAACAAGGGAAGCCCTTGGCAGAAGCCAAAGGTGAAGTCATGTATGGAGCATCGTTCATTCAGTGGTTTGCCGAAGAAGGAAAACGGACTTACGGTGATACCATTCCTGCACCTGCGTCGAACAAACGTTTGATGACCATTAAACAGCCGGTTGGTGTTGCTGCTGCGATCACGCCTTGGAACTTCCCCATCGCAATGATCACCCGTAAAGCAGCCCCTGCTCTGGCGGCAGGATGTAGTTTTATTGTTAAACCCGCCAACCAAACCCCACTGTCTGCCTATGCGATTGCAGAATTAGCATATGAAGCAGGATTGCCAAAAGAGCTTCTCATCGTGGTCAATAACCACTCTTCAGTGGCCGTCGGTGATATTTTCTGTAGTCACGATGATATCAAAAAGTTGTCTTTCACCGGATCAACTCAGGTCGGAAGCCACCTCATCAAGCAGTGTGCAGAAACGATCAAGCGCACCTCAATGGAATTAGGCGGCAATGCGCCATTCATCGTCTTTGATGACGCTGATATCGATGAAGCCGTCAAAGGCGCGATTGCCTCAAAATTCCGGAATGCCGGACAAACCTGTGTCTGTGCAAACCGCTTCTATGTTCAGGACAGCGTTTACGATCAATTCGTTGAAAAATTTGCCGCGGCCGTTGCAGATTTGAAAGTCGGTAATGGCGTAGAACCCGGCGTAGTGATTGGCCCGCTGATCGATATGAAAGCGAAAAATAGCGTGTTGGGTTACATCAATACGGCCGTCGAACAAGGGGCAAAAATTGCATTTGGTGGCCGCTCTCTGGAAGGTCTGTTTGTTGAACCCACCATTCTGACCGAAGTCACTCAGAAGATGGAGATCGTGCAAACCGAGTTATTCGGTCCGGTTGCTCCGATAGTCCGCTTTAGCGACGATGATGAACTGGTTGAGAAAGCCAACGATACCATTTACGGACTCGCCAGTTACTTCTACACCAGTACGCTGAATCGCGCCTTTCGGATTGCCGAGCAGCTTGAATACGGCATGGTTGGAATTAATGAAGGCATTATCTCCACTGAAGTCGCACCATTCGGTGGTGTAAAACAATCCGGATTTGGCCGGGAAGGAGCCAAACAAGGGATTGATGAATATCTCAATGTCAAATATCTCTGCTTTGGTGGCTTCTGATAGCTCCCAATAACGACGGTTTCAATGTGAAGGAATAAAAACTCATGACGAATATGGAATGGCAAGCCCGTAAAGAAAAAGTAGTCGCTAAAGGAATGGCGAATCTGGCACCGATTTACGCGGCGAGTGCTAAAAATGCGATCATCACGGATATCGACGGTAAAACGTATATCGACTTTGCCGCCGGGATTGCCGTCAATAATACCGGACACTCTCACCCACAGATTATTGAAGCGGTGAAAAAGCAGCTGGATAATTTCAGCCACACCTGTTCAATGGTCACGCCTTACACCAGCTTTGTTGAACTGGCTGAAAAGATCGTGGCAAAAACACCGGGGAATTTTGAGAAAAAAGCGGCATTTGTAACCACTGGCGCTGAAGCGGTTGAGAATGCGGTAAAAATTGCGCGGGCACATACCGGCCGTTCTGGCATTATTGCCTTTAAAGGCGGCTTTCACGGTCGGACAAACATGTGTATGGGTCTCACTGGAAAAGTTGCGCCTTATAAAGCTGGTTTCGGGCCGTTTCCAAATGAAATCTATCATCTGCCATTCCCGAATAAATATCATGGGGTAAGTGAAGCACAAAGCCTGAATGCCTTGGACGATTTATTCGCATGTGATATCGAGCCAAGTCGTATCGCAGCGATCATTTTCGAACCGATTCAGGGAGAAGGTGGCTTCTATCAGGCACCCGCATCATGGGCACAAAAAATCCGCGAAATATGTGATAAACACGGTATTGTGCTGATCTGCGATGAAATTCAGACCGGTTTTGCCCGTACCGGCAAAATGTTTGCCACAGAATACCTCGGTATTGAAGCTGATCTGATCACTATGGCCAAAGGGATTGCAGGTGGATTCCCGCTCTCCGGTGTAGTCGGTAAGGCAGAGATTATGGATGCTGCCAATCCCGGTGGCGTTGGCGGAACTTATGCCGGCTCACCACTCGCTTGTGTCGCGGCATTAGAAGTGCTCGATATCATTGAGAAAGAAAATCTCTGTGAAAGAGCGCAACATATTGGCTTGCAATTTAAGGAACAATTGACTGAATTGCAAAAAGAAATCCCCCAGATTGGTGATATCCGCCAAGTGGGAGCCATGATTGCAATCGAGCTCAATAATCCTGAAAATGGTGCGCCACTTGCTGATTTGACCAAACAGCTCGTAGTAAAAAGTAACCATGCCGGAGTGATTCTGTTATCTTGTGGTGTAAAGGGAAATGTGATTCGCTTCCTGCCACCATTGACCATCGAACCAGAACTGATTGTCAAAGGGCTTGAAATCATCAAAGCAGAATTACAAGCGTTGCTCGCTCACTAAATATATCCAGCGAAGATACGATCACCGTTCATATTCGTATCTTCGCTGCTTAAACCGGATTAGTCAGCGGAGCAAGAACTCGTTGTAGGAGCCGTATGCTAAGCCAGTATATCCACCTTGATCCGCAGGATTCGAAGACCTTGCAGGATCAAATCAAAAGCAGTCTTGCCAAAGCAATATTTGATGGCTTCATTCCTAAGCAATCCCCTCTGGCCTCTTCGCGAAAGCTGGCAAAAGATCTCAATGTTTCCAGAAACACCATTTTGCGCGTTTATGAACAACTGACCGAAGAAGGGATCCTTGTCTCCATTGAGCGCAAAGGCTATTTTGTCAACCCGGCACTGACGATTTCCGTCACACCGCTCACCTCTTCAACACCACAAGAACAATCGCCCCAACTCGATTGGAGCCGTTATCTGAACGCGGAGAATAGCGTCTCTGAACGCGAAGCCAAAGACCTCAAAAATTATCCCTATCTCTTTGTCAGCGGCGTTGTGGATGAGGATTTATTCCCCGTTTCCGAGTGGCGCAAATGTAGCATTCAGTCACTCAATCGCATTAATCATCGCACGTGGACATCGAATGACTCAGACTATGATGATCTGATTGAACAGATCCGGACTCGTGTGCTGACCAAACGGGGCATATTCGTCAACCGGGACAATATCGCCATTACGCTCGGGTGTCAGAACAGTCTTTATTATCTGTCCAAACTCCTCCTCTCGGCAGACTCAGCGATTGCCATTGAGAACCCCGGTTATCCCGAAGCATTACATCAGTTTCAGGCCAGACGTGCTCAGATCGTACCGATCAACGTCGATCAAGAAGGCATGGTGATTGATGAGCGTCTCACTGACTGCCAATTGGTTTATACCACCCCGAGTAATCAATTTCCGACCACGGTACGCCTGTCTGCCAATCGTCGCCGTCAACTTCTCGCGCTGGCTGAAGAGCATGACTTATTGATTATTGAAGATGACTTTGAACATGATATTAACTTCATTGAAGACACCTGTCCGCCCCTGAAAAGTGAATCATCCAGTGAGCGTATTATCTATATCTCCAGCTTTTCTTCGACGATTGCACCGGGGTTACGGCTCGGGTATATCGTGGCACCCGCGCCGTTGATCTCACAAATCAAAGCACTTCAGTTCAGAACACATAGCTTGCCGCCGAAGAATAATTGTCAAACGCTCGCCCTGTTTCTGAGCCTCGGGTATTACGATGCATTAGCACAAAAAATGCTCAAACGTTATCGGGAAAAGTGGCTGACGATGGAAAAAGCGCTGAATTACTATTTTCCCCAGTCAGGTGTAACCCCCTCGTTGGCCGGAACAGCTTTTTGGATCGACTATAAGCAGGGTTTTGATGCCGCGAGATTTGAACAACTGGCTGAACAGCATGGTATTCTGATCAACAACGGTGCCAAATACTATTACTGTGATGAGCGGATCAATAGCTTCCGGCTGTGCTTTCAATCGATCAGAACGGAGCAGATCCGTGAGGGAATTGCGCTGCTTTCCCAAATTGCCAAACAGGTGATGCCGATCGAAACCCTACAAGAATGTCAGCAACCACCACTCAGTAGTAGAGCCATCCGCCACCTGCTGAAGAATCAAACGCTCTTAACCAAAGACTGCTTCAATATTCCTTACCGGATCACTTTTCAGGCTGATGGTAAAATGACGGGAGTTTCCGAACGCCCTAATGATATGGATGAAGGCTACTGGTGGGTCGAACATGACCAGTTTGTCTATCAATGGCGAAACTGGCAGTTCTCAGATATCCGCAAAATCACCATCGTGGTGGAGAACGGTGAAATCAAACGCTTCGACGAAGACGGCTATTTTATTGGCGAAGCGCAACTGGTATCCAATCAGATGATGTAAAAAAACCGGCATCAGCCGGTTTCATTCAGGGTAACCACAAGATATTACGCGCGGAGTGCCCGTTCACGACGAGCAATACCGACGACACCACTGCGGGCGACCTCCAGCACTTCCGTCACTTCTGAAACGGCCTCAATAAACGCATCCAGTTTTTCGGTTGTTCCGGCTATCTGAACCGTATATTGACTACTGGTAACATCGACGATTTGACCTCTGAAAATGTCAGTCGTCCGCTGCACTTCTGCTCTGACAGCGCCACTGGCTCTGACTTTCACCAACATCAACTCTCGTTCAATATGTTCAAATTCTGACACTTCCTGAACTTTCAATACATCAATCAACTTATGGAGCTGCTTCTGAATCTGTTCCAGTTCCATAGCGTTGGTTTTGGTCGTAATATTAAGGCGAGACAGGGTCTCATCGTCAGTCGGGGATACATTTAACGTTTCAATATTGAAACCACGCTGGGAGAACAAGCCGACCACACGAGACAAAGCACCGGGTTGGTTCTCCATTAATACAGAAATAATGTGTCTCATCAGGTTCTCTCCGTTTTGCTCAACCACATTTTGTCCATCCCTTCGCCTTTTATCTGCATCGGATAAACATGCTCAGTTTCATCGACATTGATATCCACAAACACCAGACGATCTTTCAGATCCAGTGCTTTTTTCAACCCGGCCTCTAATTCATCCGGTGTCGAAATACGAATACCGACATGCCCGTAAGCTTCAGCAATTGCAGCAAAGTCCGGCACAGAACTCATATACGAATTCGAATGGCGTCCCTGATAGATGATATCCTGCCACTGTTTTACCATTCCCAAGAAACGGTTATTCAGGTTGATAATTTTGACCGGAATATCATATTGAAGCGCGGTTGACAGCTCTTGAATATTCATCTGAATACTGCCGTCTCCGGTCACGACGATTACTTCCTCTTCCGGATGAGAGAACTTGACCCCCATTCCCGCAGGCAGACCGAACCCCATCGTACCCAGCCCACCGGAGTTGATCCAGCGGCGTGGCTTATTAAACGGGTAATACAGTGCGGCAAACATTTGGTGCTGGCCGACATCAGAAGCAACGTAAGCATTGCCTTCCGTCAAGCGATGGAGCGTTTCGATCACTTGCTGGGGTTTAATCCGGTCACTGGACTTCTGATAAGCAAGACACTGACGGTCACGCCACCCCTGAATATCTTTCCACCACTGTGCCAAAGCCTCTTCATCATTCGAACCGCCTTGTTCAACCAGCAACTTCAACATGGTTTCCAATACTTTTTCTGCTGAGCCGACAATCGGTAAATCCGCCGGGACGTTTTTGGAAATCGAAGACGGATCAATATCAATGTGCATGATTTTGGCGTTGGGACAGTATTTTTCCAGATTATTGGTCGTTCGGTCATCAAACCTGACACCAATACCAAAGATCAAATCGGCATGGTGCATCGCCATGTTTGCTTCATAAACACCGTGCATTCCCAGCATCCCCAATGCATTCGCATGGGTTCCGGGAAAGGCACCTAATCCCATTAGTGTACTGACCACCGGCAAATTCAAGGTTTCCGCTAACTGAAGGAGCTGCTTATCCGCCTCAGAAATAACCGCACCACCACCAACATATAAAACGGGTTTTTTCGCATCTAACAGTGCTTTGAGTGCTTTCTTAATCTGCCCTTTATGACCACTGGTGGTCGGATTATAAGAGCGCATCTTGATGGTTTTCGGATATTGATAAGGCAATTTGATCTGAGGATTCATGACATCCTTCGGCAAATCAATCACGACCGGGCCGGGGCGCCCCGTCGAAGCAATATAGAACGCTTTTTTAATTGTTTCGGGAATATCTTCAGCTTTTTTGACCAAAAAACTATGTTTCACAATCGGTCGGGAGACCCCGACAATATCGCACTCCTGAAATGCATCATTACCAATCAGACTGTTAGGTACATTGCCTGAGATAACGATCATGGGAATAGAATCCATGTAAGCGGTCGCAATACCCGTTACGGTATTCGTGGCACCCGGGCCGGAACAGACCAGCACAACGCCGGGTTTACCGGTTGAGCGTGCGTAACCGTCAGCCATATGTGTTGCCGCTTGCTCATGACGAACGAGGACATGTTTGATTTGATCGGTTTTTTCATGAAGGGCATCATAGATATCAAGCACCGAGCCGCCGGGATAACCAAAAATCTGCTCGACACCTTCTTCGATCAGAGACTGAACTACCATCTCTGCACCGGATAGCATTACCATATTATTCTCCTTACCAGTCACTGTATCCCGAGGTCAGTTCAACAGTCTGGTGGTTACATAGTCTAGGGCTTATTCGTAGCCTAATCGAATTCGATTCGCTAATGGCTATGTCCTTGCAGGGTCATAACACCACAAGGGATAGAGCAACTTTACTCGCTTCTGAAAGGTTGGTCTATTCGGTTTCTCGTCGCATTTTACGGAAAATATTGCACACAGAGGGTATTGGAGTTTTCTCTACGGCAAATCCACCAAAAATCAGATAACTATGTCAAATAAACTATCAAAAAAGACATAAAATATTCATCTCATGTAAAAAAAGTCACCAAGATGCTAAAGAAGAAACAAATCTGTTGATATAAAGTAAACAAGCCTGACTAACAACAGGTAAAAAAGAAGGGTGATAATATGGCAGGAGATAAGCGCGAAGCAGAACAAATCGATGTTGCCTTCCGCAGCAGGGTCGGCAACATCAAACACGGGTTAGTTGCTCATCGGTACACCGACGATTTCACCACAAATCATCATCAGCTGTTCTCTTAACCAGCCATGTCCTTTATCTTTCTCATTCGATTCGTGCCAGCTCAAATAACCACTGATCTGCTTGCGTTCAAACGGTAAGGCGATGGTTTGAAGTTGTTCGCTATTCGGTGATGCTTCCACCAACCAGCGTGGTGCAATGGTAATCAGCTCTGACTGACTCACGACATAAAGTACATTACTTAAACTCGTCCCCTCATAATGAGAGTGACAATCGATATCCCGGTAAGCCTGTTCACTAAAACTCCGGATACCGTGCGCCTGAGACAACTTCGCGTGTTGCTCTTCAATCACTTGTGCCGGCGTGATTGTCCCTTGGATACGGGGATGTTGCTTAGAGGCAACAATCACCAGTTCATCTTGGAAAATTTCGGTGCTACAAAATCCGGATTCGTCAAAACGAGCATAGTCAATGACAAAATCAACTTCCTGATACCGTAACCGTTCGGCAAGTTGCTGATTCGAGTCGGCCTCTAAATGCAGTTGCACTTGAGGTGCCTGATCGTGAATCGACGAGAAAATCTTCGGTGCAAAGCGCAAATCATTCGGACTACAAATGGCCAAATTGAACTGTCTGGTTGAAGATTCAGGCGTAAAGACTGAATTCGGCAGTTCATTACGAATTAACTGCAATGCCTGGCGGATCGGGCCAAAAAGCTGCCGGGCGCGCTGAGTCGGCTGAATCCCCCGCCCCTGACGCATGAAAAGTTCATCATTAAACATCACTTTCAGCCGTGCCACAGCGTTACTGACTGCAGGCTGAGACATCCCTAAATTATGCGCTGCCCGAGTGATATTTTGTTCTTGCATCACCGCATCAAACACCGTGAGCAAATTCAAATCAACGCCTCGTAACGTACTTTCCATCCGATAGCTGGCGACAGGTTGGATAACTTCTTTTTTTTCTAACATCAGAATGCCTCTTTGTTTTGCTTCAGTCATCACTTTCGTTATCCCTCGTGGGATAGCACTCTTGTCAGGTAAAGTGACATACATCAGATAAAGTGACTCAACGTGATTCTCTTTTGAACAACCTATTGATAAATCGTATAAGTAGGCTGTGCAATTAACTATCTTTTAATTGATATACAAAAGGCAACTGGATTGATAAAAAGTCAGTTTATTTTACCTGATTTGTAAAAATAACGATAAAAAACAACAAGTTAAAAAAACATCAAAAAACATCAAATCGCGCATTTTATCAGATTTACAAAATTAATTGACGCGAGTTATAGGTTTACGACAAAAAACCGACAATCATTCACATCATATATAACAAGTAAAATGAATTTATTTTGATCAATAATTCAGGCGGGGTTAAACCATCACATAGTCCGGAAAGTTGACTTGCTTCCAGAGTGAATGACACAGTTGCCGATGGTCATCCCATCCCCCTTGAACCACCCACTCAGCAATCGCTTGGGCAACATCGGGATAAACAACGCGCTCTGCGTTCGGCTCCTCGAGCCACTGGCGAATCACAGCGACATCCAGCGATTCCATCGCAGAAGCAAGCCCCAGAATTTCAAGAGTTGCCACGTTACTCTGTTGCTCAAATTGGCCCATCAAAGGTTTGAGTAGTAATTTTTTGCCATATGACATGGCTTCAGAAGGAAGTTCAAAACCACCATTGGCAATCACACCGGCACAACAGCGCAAATGCTCTTGGAAATGCTCATGAGATAATGGATGAAACATCATGTTTTCTGTCTGCTTCACTTCCTCAACCATCGGGTGATAACAGACAAACCGATAGTGACCGAAACGAAAAAACAGTTCCATAATGGATTCCAGTGATTCGAATGGCAGATAGATTAAAATGAAAGATTGGTTTTCTGCTGCTGCCCCCTCAGTATGGATAATCGGCGGTAAGAGCGGATGTTCAAAGTGATACCAGTGCAAGCCTAGATAATGGTCTGCCGGTGCAAAATTGGTAATGATTTTCTTATCAAGCCAATTTGCTCCCTTCAATGGTACCGGATAACGAAAAGCATTCTGATGACTCAAACTAATACAGGGTTTGTGCTGTAATTTTGCTGCCCATGAGGTAATGGGTTCAAAATCACTGATCACTAAATCATAAGTGCTGAGATCGAGCTGACGGATATCGGAAATCAATTGGCTGAAATGATTCTCTCTGGCTGTTCTTAAATAATTGACCCGGCCTTTTTCGGTGATAAAAGTCAACCCGCGACGGGTTTGATAATTGCCGAAGCAGTCCATTGAAAAATATTTATCTTTTTCCCTGCCACTGAAAATAAAATCGACATCAACATGATATTGCCGGAGTGCATGACTCATCGCTCTGGCTCGTGCCGTATGACCATTTCCTGTTCCCTGAACACCATAGAGAATTTTCAAATCATCCACTCCGTGACGAGTTGGCCGGCTTGCGCACAGCTAATCCCTAACAAAGCACCAATCAACACATCGGTGAAAAAGTGAACGCCTAACAAAATACGGGCAGCACCAATACATCCCGCCCAGAGAAACACCATGATTGACAATGAGGGATAGAAAGAAGCGATGAGTGTCGCCATCAGAAAAGCGGCACTGGTATGCCCGGAGGGTAAGCTAAACCGATCAGAAGGTGTAATATAAGCAATCACCCTTGAAGAAAATTCTTGAGGTCGACGTCGCTGGAAAATATTTTTAAACAACCAGTAGAGGGGTAACTCAATCAGGAATGAGATCAATCCGGTAATGAGCAATGCCTGACCTGCAATCCCATCAACCAAAAAAGCGATACCACCGATCACAATATATAAATGACCGTCCCCGGTATGAGATATCGCTCGGCTGATACGCGCCAACGGGTAACTGAATCGATGTTGCAGGCAGAACAGCGACAAGGCCAGATCAAATTTCACAATTGGTTCAATAACTCTCATGATTGAATTCCTATAGTTCAACCCCTTTATACCCAAGACACTAATCAGTCCAGATGACAGCGGTGTGACTATTTATTGTCGGAACCATGAATTTATTGTCGGAACCATGAATTTATTATCGAAACCATAAATGTTGTTGGATAGAATCAATTCTGAACGGGTCATCAGAGTGAAGGGATAATCAACAAGGAATAGCATTATCGGTGTCGTATACCGAAAAACTCAAAGCGGAAAGCTAATTTGGATCAGACACAGAGACTTACACGACGATTTCCGGCCAGCGTTACCCCCATGTCCCATGTAAGATCACATCCGACCATCGTGATACACCGAATATCATTTGTCCCCTAAACAGGTATTACCAATAAATATACAATTTTGGGTTGACGTAATGTATCAGGTGCGGTACTAATTTGTTATTGAATTTTGTGGAAAGTAAATGAATATGACATTGAAAACTTCTCTCCTACTAGGCCTCCTCCTTATCGTGTATCAATCGCGCGGGTAGCCTGTGGACAGAAGACACCACAAAGAATCACAAAAACCCGCATCGAAATGCGGGTTTTTTTATAGCTGAAAGCACTTTACAAAAGAAAATATCAGTGAGCAAACACAACTACTTACCGGTCTAGGAGCCAGCCAATATGAACGATCAGGTCATTATCTTCGATACAACCTTACGGGACGGAGAACAAGCATTATCTGCAAGTTTAACGGTGAGAGAAAAATTACAAATAGCCTATGCTCTGGAGCGACTGGGAGTGGATGTCATTGAAGCAGGGTTTCCCGTCTCCTCGCCGGGGGATTTCGAATCGGTACAAACCATAGCAAAGAACATTAAAAATATCCGAGTCTGTGCCTTGGCACGTGCGGTAGAAAAAGATATCGATGCTGCTGCGGAAGCCTTGAAAATTGCCGAAGCATTCCGTATTCACACCTTCATTTCAACATCAACAATCCATGTCCAGGACAAACTGCGTCGTAGCTATGAACAAGTAGTAGAAATGGGCGTGAAGGCAATCAAACATGCACGTCGGTATACGGATGATGTTGAGTTCTCTTGTGAGGATGCAGGCCGAACCCCTATCGACAACTTATGTCAGATGGTTGAAGCAGCAATTGATGCCGGAGCAAGAACAATTAATATCCCTGATACAGTCGGTTATACTGTCCCGGGAGAATTTGGTGGTATCATTCAGACATTGTTCAATCGAGTCCCCAACATTGATAAAGCAATCATTTCTGTCCACTGCCACGATGATTTGGGGATGTCCGTTGCGAATTCCATCAGTGCAATTCAAGCCGGAGCGCGTCAGGTTGAAGGAACAATCAACGGTATCGGTGAGCGCGCCGGAAACTGTGCTCTAGAAGAAATCGCCATGATCATCAAAACTCGCCAAGAGCTGTTAGGTGTTCATACGGGAATCAAGCACGATGAAATTCACCGGACAAGTAAATTAGTCAGCCAAATATGTAATATGCCAATCCAAAGCAACAAAGCAATCGTTGGCGCCAATGCATTCAGCCATTCTTCAGGCATTCACCAAGATGGTATGCTGAAAAATAAAAATACCTATGAAATTATGACGCCGGAGTCGATAGGTCTGAAAAATCAGGCATTGAATCTGACCAGTCGTAGTGGCAGAGCTGCGGTGAAGAGCCATATGGATGCAATGGGCTATCAAGAAGATGAGTACAGCTTGGATGCACTTTATGAAGACTTCCTGAAACTTGCAGACCGTAAGGGTCAGGTGTTCGATTATGACTTAGAATCTTTAATGTTCTTCTCTAACTTACGTGAAGAAGACGATTTCTACAAACTGAACTATCTGAGCGTTCAATCGGGCAGTGTCATGGCAACCACCACGATTAAGTTACAATGTGGTGATGAAGAAAAATGTGAAGCGGCAGTCGGTAACGGCCCGGTAGACGCATTATATCAATGTATCTATCGTGTGACCGGTTACGATATCGTCCTCGATAAATTCGATCTGACGGCGAAAGGTGAAGGAGAAGATGGTCTGGGACAAGCGGATATTATCGCCAACTACAAAGGCCGCAAGTATCATGGAACAGGTATCTCGACCGATATCGTTGAAGCTTCAGGAGAAGCATTGCTGCATGTGATCAACAGTATTCAACGTGCCGATCAGATTGAAGTCATCAAAAAGAAAAAAATAGCCACAGTATAATACAACAATATAAGTTGCCTACGCGTCAGTCTCGTTGTGTCACATAGACCGAAGTAGGCAACCAAATCAATAAATACGAGAGTGAACAAGGACTCACATGACAGACAAGACTTATAAAATTGCAGTACTGCCCGGTGACGGTATCGGCCCGGAAGTCATGCAACAGGCTCATAAAGTACTGGATGCGATTCAAACCAAACACAACATCACGTTTGACCGTACCGAGTACGACGTGGGTGGAATTGCAATTGATAATCACGGTAGCCCGCTTCCGGAACAAACCCTGAAAGGATGTGAACAGGCGCAAGCGGTTCTGTTTGGCTCAGTTGGCGGACCAAAGTGGGAACATCTGCCACCAAATGAACAGCCTGAACGCGGTGCTTTATTACCATTGCGCAAGCATTTTCAGCTGTTCTGTAACTTACGCCCGGCACAAATCCATCAGGGACTTGAAGCGTTTTCACCACTTCGTGCCGATATCTCCGCCAATGGTTTTGATATCGTGGTTGTGCGTGAACTCACGGGGGGGATCTACTTTGGTCAACCCAAGGGTCGCGAAGGAGAAGGTGCCAATGAGAAAGCATTTGATACCGAAGTCTATCATCGTTACGAGATAGAACGGATTGCCAAAATTGCTTTTGAGTCTGCCCGTTTACGCCGGAAGAAAGTGTGCTCAATTGACAAAGCGAACGTTCTACAAAGCTCGATCTTATGGCGAGAAGTCGTCAATGAAATTGCCAAGGACTATCCGGATGTTGAGCTGTCCCATATGTACATCGATAACGCAACCATGCAGCTGATTAAAGATCCCGCTCAGTTCGATGTCATGTTATGTTCAAATATCTTTGGTGATATTCTCTCTGATGAGTGTGCAATGATCACCGGCTCAATGGGAATGCTTCCTTCAGCCAGTCTGAATGAAAGTAATTTCGGGCTATACGAACCCGCAGGTGGCAGTGCTCCGGATATTGCAGGGAAAAATATTGCCAATCCGGTTGCTCAGATTTTATCGGCAGCACTGATGCTTCGTTACAGCCTCGGTGAAGAAGCTGCGGCTCAAGATATTGAGGCCGCGGTCAGCAAAGCTTTGTCCGCTGGTGAACTAACTGCAGATCTGGCGACAAATAAACCGGCACTGACAACCACTGAAATGGGCGACAAAATCGCTGCCTATATATTAAGTGAAAAAGCTTAAGTGCATAAGCATGAGACCGAGAGGACTCTCGCTCCACGAACAAGCTCAAGGTAGAAGCAATGTCAAAAGCAAAAACATTATACGAAAAAGTCTACGATGCACATGTCGTGGTTGCCGCTGAAGGTGAAAACCCGATTTTGTATATCGATCGTCATTTAGTTCATGAAGTCACGTCTCCGCAAGCTTTCGACGGACTCAGGGAAAAAGGTCGTTCAGTCCGTCAGGTCAACAAAACCTTTGCCACGATGGATCATAACGTCTCAACAACCACAAAAGACATCAGTGCTTCCGGTGAAATGGCTCGGATCCAAATGGAAACGCTCTTGAAAAACTGCGAAGAATTCGGTGTCACACTCTACGATATCAATCACAAATATCAGGGTATCGTACACGTTATGGGGCCAGAATTAGGGATCACCCTACCGGGGATGACCATTGTTTGCGGTGACTCCCATACGGCAACCCATGGCGCATTCGGCTCATTGGCCTTTGGTATCGGAACTTCCGAAGTTGAACACGTACTTGCCACTCAGACCCTCAAGCAAGCGCGTGCTAAAACCATGAAAATTGAAGTCCAAGGCAAGGTTGCGGACGGCATTACTGCCAAAGATATCGTGCTGGCGATCATCGGAAAAACTACGGCCGCAGGCGGAACCGGATATGTCGTTGAATTCTGTGGTCAGGCGATTCGGGATCTGTCAATGGAAGGTCGTATGACGGTCTGTAATATGGCGATAGAACTAGGCGCCAAAGCAGGCCTGATAGCACCGGATCAAACCACTTTTGACTATATTAAAGGTCGTAAATTTGCCCCAACCGGTGAGAACTGGGATAAAGCCGTCGAATACTGGCAGACCTTAAAATCTGACGACGGTGCAGAATACGATGCTGTGGTGACATTAGATGCAGCCGAGATTAAACCTCAGGTCACATGGGGCACCAATCCGGGACAAGTGATTTCGATTGATGCACCTATTCCGACTCCGGAAAGTTTTAGCGATTTAATTGAGCAATCATCTGCAATCAAAGCGCTGAACTACATGGGGCTTGAAGGTGGAAAACTCCTTTCTGACTATAACGTCGATAAAGTGTTCATCGGTTCTTGTACCAATTCCCGAATCGAAGACATGCGCGCTGCGGCAAAAATTGCTCAGGGTAAACAAGTCGCACCGCACGTGCAGGCAATTGTTGTACCGGGGTCTGAACAAGTTAAAGCACAAGCAGAGTCTGAAGGGTTGGATAAAATCTTTACCGATGCCGGGTTTGAATGGCGCTTACCGGGATGTTCCATGTGTCTGGCGATGAATAATGATCGTTTAGGGCCGGGGGAACGCTGTGCATCGACATCAAACCGAAACTTTGAAGGACGTCAAGGCCGGGATGGCCGCACGCACCTTGTCAGTCCTGCAATGGCAGCAGCGGCAGCAATCGCGGGACACTTTGTCGACATTCGTACACTAGAGCAAGGGGAATAATGATGTCAGGATTTAAAAAACATACAGGTTTAGTCGTTCCGCTGGATGCAGCGAACGTCGATACTGATGCGATTATCCCGAAGCAGTTTCTACAAAAAGTAAACCGTATCGGTTTCGGTAAACACCTTTTTCATGACTGGCGCTTTCTTGACGATGCCGGCCAACAGCCCAATCCTGACTTTGTGATGAATGCTCCCCGTTATCAGGGCGCAAGTATTCTGCTGGCTCGGGAAAACTTTGGTTGTGGTTCATCACGTGAACATGCCCCATGGGCCTTGGCTGATTACGGTATTCGAGTCATGATCGCACCAAGCTTTGCTGATATTTTTTACGGTAATTCAATCAACAACCAGATGGTGCCGGTTCGCCTGAAAGAGAGCGAAGTTGATGCGCTGTTCCGGTACGTTGAAGCTAACGAAGGGGCTGAAATTACCGTTGATCTGGAAGCAATGAAAGTTTCGGCAAACGGTCAAGAATACAGCTTTGAAATTGATGAATTTCGTCGCCACTGTCTTCTGAACGGGCTGGATAATATCGGCCTGACACTGCAACACGAAGATAAAATTGCCGAGTATGAAGCGAAAATCCCAAGCTTCTTAAGTTAGCCCAAAAACAAAGCCATTTATGGAAGTGATAAAAAGCTGATGTATACATCAGCTTTTTCTTTATTGCCGCTCTTACATCTGTATCACCAATCACCAGACGAAAAAAGCCCTGACAATGTCAGGGCTTTAAAATGAGTGTCTAGCAGTGACCTACTCTCACATGGGGAGACCCCACACTACCATTGGCGCAGTTTCGTTTCACTTCTGAGTTCGGCATGGAATCAGGTGGGTCCAAAACGCTATGGCCGCTAAACAAAATTTGATTTTTATCTATATAATGGTGCTGATACCCAGACTCGAACTGGGGACCTCATCCTTACCAAGGATGCGCTCTACCACCTGAGCTATATCAGCAAATTGGGTAATAGCTTGTCTCTACAGACATTTGCTAAATAGAGTATTACGCTGAACAGCTCCACTTAGATGTTTCTTTAAATAAAGTCTTACAATCAACCGCTTTATTTAGAAGTTTGTCGCTGTGCGATGAGGATTTTGAAGCGAGACGCGCAGTGTGCAAACGCACATGAGCATCGCAGCTATCAAAAGCATCAAGCTTCAGTAGACAAACTGCAAATTAAAGCCTGGCGATGTCCTACTCTCACATGGGGAGACCCCACACTACCATCGGCGCTGTTTCGTTTCACGACTGAGTTCGGCATGGAGTCAGGTGGGTCCAAAACGCTATGGTCGCCAAGCAAATTCTTTAATTCGGAAAGCTGTCTTTCTGTTCTCTACACAATCAAATCGTTCTTAATGAGCCACAAAACCCCTTCGGTGTTGTATGGTTAAGTCTCACGGGCAATTAGTACAGGTTAGCTCAACGCCTCACAGCGCTTACACACCCTGCCTATCAACGTTCTAGTCTCGAACAACCCTTCAGGACGCTTTAAGCGCCAGGGAGAACTCATCTCAAGGCTCGCTTCCCGCTTAGATGCTTTCAGCGGTTATCGATTCCGAACTTAGCTACCGGGCAATGCGAT